>NZ_JBIVNO010000004.1:184185-539054 GCF_044753645.1 Streptomyces sp. NPDC093261 | reverse complement strand
AAACGCCCGGTTACATTCCGAACCCGGAAGCTAAGCCTTACAGCGCCGATGGTACTGCAGGGGGGACCCTGTGGGAGAGTAGGACGCCGCCGAACGATTCTTCAGAGCTGGTCCCCGAACTTCGGTTCGGGGACCAGCTCTTTTGCGTTGCGCGTCACTTTGCGTTCACTTTGCCGCACGAGCATCCGAGCCATGGGTACTGCAGGAATGCTCAGGGCCGCAGGCATCGGCCACGGTGACGAGGTCATCGTGCCGGCCTTCGGGAACATCGAGGTGGCCGAGGCCGTGACCCTGGCGGGCGCGACCCCGGTGTTCGCCGACATAGACCCGGTGACGTACTGCCTTGATCCGTCCGCCGTCGAAGACGTGGTGAGCCCGCAGACCGCCGCGGTCGTCGTCGTGCACCGCTTCGGCCGGCCCGCCGACGTGGCGCATCTGCACGAGGTCGGGCAGCGGCGCGGTCTCCTGGTGCTGGAGCAGGGAGAGTCCGAGACGCCGTACGCAGAGGTGGCCCAGCGTCGTGAGCGGGCGGCGTATCTGGACCGGCGGCTGCGCGGCGTGCGTCCGCCCGATGGCAGCGGCGGCCACACCTACCAGCAGTACGTCGTGCGGGTGCCGGGCAACGGCCGGCCGGACCGCGATGCCTTCGCACGAGCCGTACAGGCCAGGGGAGTCGAGTGCCGGGTCCCGGTGAAGACCCCCGTCCACCGTATGCCGGGGTTCCGACGGGACGTGTGTCTGCCCGAGACCGAGCGGGCCGCCGACGAGACGCTCGCGCTGCCCGTGGACGCCTCGCTGACGAAGCGTGAGATGAACCGGATCGTCTCGGCGTGCAACGCCCTGGGCGGCCTGCTGCAGGCCGCATTCTGAGCCCCGGCTCTCCTGTTTGGGAACACACGCCAGTTCGGGGTATGATCTATTCCGTTGCCGCGAGGGAAACTCCGAAAAGGCGACAGGCCCCTATAGCTCAGTCGGCAGAGCGTCTCCATGGTAAGGAGAAGGTCAACGGTTCGATTCCGTTTGGGGGCTCCGAGAAAAGGCCCCGCCCATCTGGGCGGGGCCTTTTTCACGCCCCGACTGCGGCCGGGGGCCCGGGCGTTCCTGGGACTTCAATCCTTCGGAAGGCCCGGCACGCGCATCGCCAGAATCGCCATGTCGTCCGATGGGGCATCCGAGGCGAAGCGTTCGACCGCCCGCATGATGCGGGCCGCCACCGCTCCCGCGGTGAGGCCCGTACAGGTCGTGAGGACCTCCGCGAGGCCGTCGTCGCCCAACATGCGCGTGCCCTCGCGGCGCTCCGTGACGCCGTCCGTGACGCACAGCAGGACGTCCCCGGGGTCAAGCGTCACCGTCTGCTCGTACAGCTCCAGATCCTCCATGACGCCGAGGAGCGGCTGCGGTTCGGCCGCCGGCTCCACCGAGCCGTCCTGGCGTAGACGGAGCGGGAGCGGATGGCCGGCGCAGACCACCTTCAGCACGGCGCTGCCGTCCTCCTGGGGCCACAGCTCGCCGTAGAGCAGGGTCAGGAAGCGGCTGCGGGCGCCCTCGTCGAGGATCGCGGAGTTCAGGCGCTCCAGCACGGCCGGCCCGCCGAAGCCCTCGCGGGCCAGCAGGCGCAGGGCATGGCGGGCCAGGCCGGTGACCGCGGCCGCCTCCGGACCCGTACCGCAGACGTCGCCGATGGCGAAGCCGTAGGCCCCGTCGCGGATCGGGAACAGGTCGTAGAAGTCGCCGCCGACCTCGTTGCCCTCGCCGGCCGCGCGGTAGATCACCTCGACCTCGACACCGTCGATGTCCGGGAGCTCCGGCGGGAGCAGGCTGCGCTGGAGGGACTGGCTGATGGCCGTGCGCTCCGAGTACAGCCGGGCGTTGTCGAGGGCCAGGGCGGCCCGGCGGCTCAGGTCCTCGGCCAGTTCCAGGATCTCCTGGCGGAAGTGTTCGTCCGCCGGCTTGCCCAGGGTCAGCATGCCGATGACGCGGTTGCGGGCGACGAGCGGCAGTACGACCGTTTCGCCGCCGACCGCCCCGGCCGTCGCCAGCGTCGTGCCGATCCCCGAGCTGACCGGGGGCGTCTCGCCCAGGCCGAGGCTCCGCATGGAGGTGCGCAGCGCCGCTCGGTGGGCGGCCTCCGCCGGGGCCGTCCAGACCCGGGCGCCCGGCGCGGGGATGGGCTCCGGCGGGGCGATCTTCGACAGGAGCGCCTTGAGGCCGTCGATGCGTTCCTCGTCCTCGTGCAGGACGTAGGAGAGGTACGGCTCCGAGGCCTGGTCCGCGATCGTGTACACCGCGCACCACGTGGCCAGCGTCGGGATCGTCATCTGGGCCATCAGCGCCAGGGTCTGGTCCCGGTCCAGGGTGCCCGCGAGGAGGTCGGAGGCCTCGACGAGGAAGCTCAGCGAGCCGCGGCGCAGCCGCTCCAGCTCACCGAGGCGGGCCGACTCCACGGCCAGGGCGATCCGGTCGGCCGCGAACTGGAGGCGCAGTGCCTCCTCGTTGGAGTACCGGGAGGGCGACTCGGCCGCGACGCCGAGGGAGCCGGTCAGCCGGCCCTCCACCTTCAGCGGGACCGTCACGACGGAGCGCATGCCCGTGCCGCCGAGCAGGGGCACCGCGCCCGGCACGGCGGCCAGGTCGTCGTGGACGGCGGGCATACGGGCCGAGCCGTAGCGGCCGGGGCCCGCCTCGACCGGGACGCGGGCGAAGCGCTGGCGGGCGGAGGGCAGGCCGGTCGAGGCACGCACCTCCAGTTCCGTCTCGTCGTCGGTGGCCAGCAGGAGGAAGGCGGCGTCGCCGTCGAGCATGTCGCGGGCGCGCTCCACCGTGCGCTGGAGGAGGCCGTCGAGATCGTCGGGGGCCGGGGAGCCGATGAAGACCTCGAAGGGATCCGGGACCTGGCCGTCCTGGGCGGTCGTCGAGTCGGCGGCGGACCCACGCAGGGGGGTCTGGAGCACGGCCCGCTCATCGTCGCGCACCAGCAGGCAGACCGTGGAGGGTTCGCCCGCCGTGTCGCGTACGCGCAGGTGGGAGGCGTAGACGGGGATCACCCGGCCGTCGGCGCCGCGGATGCCGTAGCTGCCCTCCCAGCGCGAGAGGCGGAGGGCCTCGGCGATCCCGGTGCCGGTGCCGGGGGTGTGCGGCCAGGCGGCGAGGTCGGTGAGCGGTTTGCCGGTGACCTGCTCGGCCGCGTATCCGAAGAGGTCCTCCGCGTCCTCGTTCCAGGCGGTGATGGTGCCCGTGCGGTCGATCTGGACGACCGCGACCCGGACCCGGCCGTCGGCGAGCGGCAGGAGGTCCGCGGGGAGCGAGGGGCCCGCCGCGCGCGTGCCCACAGGGCGTTCGGGAAGGTGCAGTTGGAACCAGACCTGTTTGTGCGTGGGGGTGTACTCGACGCCCCAGCGGTTGGCCAGGGCGGCGCAGAGCTGGAGGCCGCGGCCGCCCTCCCGGTCCGGGCTGCCCATGTTCACGGCACTCGACTGGAGCGGGATCTCGCGTTCCGGATACCGGTCGGCGACCTCGACGCGTACGCCGTCGTCGCTGCGCAGGCACAGGACGTCCGCGGCGGTGCCCGCGTGCACGACGGCATTGGTGACCAGCTCGCTGGTGAGCACCACGGCATCGTCGACGATGTCCGCGAAGCCCCAGCCCTGGAGGGTGTCACGGACGAAGGACCGGGCGGTCGCCACCGATCGTCCTACGGGCTCGAAGCTGGCGGCCGCGCGCGCGGTGATCACGGATCTCCCTGTCCTGTTCTCGACGTGCGGGGTGCCCGGGCCGACCCCCTCCTGCCAGGGCAGGGGCTCGTTCCCCCTCTGCCGGGGATCCTGGGGGTGTCCCCCGGGACGCAGTCCGGTGGTCATGGTGCGGTGCCCCTCCGATGCCTGCCCGCTCGTGCTCGTGCCACCGCCCAGGCCGGTCGGACCGGCGCGGCTGGACAGCCGCATGCAAGGTTACTTACCTTCGCCGTCCATGCGGATGCCGGTCGCCGGTGTTTACGTCCGGAGGGTGTGCGGAGCGTGTGCGAAGCTGCCGAACTGTTATGGCCTGGTTCGGGCATGGTGAAACACTGGGCAAGCTTCCTACGGAGGTCCGGGCAGGCCGAGTGTCTCCTGCCGGGCCGGGCAGGAGCACCGGGCGCGCCCGGTGGAACGGGCACGCTTACGCACGAGTAACCGGTACGTCGAGCAGTACCCCTGAGCACAGCAGTGATGGTCGACCCTTGCGGGAGGGACACAGTGGAGTCTGGCGCAGCGACGCGGGGCACTAAGGCGCGCGCGAAAGGCGGACAGTCCCTGAGCAACCAGCGCACGGCGCGCAACGGAACGACCGCGGTGGACACGGCGGCCCTGAACCGGTTGCTGGCGGCCCTGGTGTCGATGAGGGACGGCAATTTCCGGAAGCGGCTGACGGTCTCCGGCGACGGAGTGATGGCGGAGATCGCCGCCGTCTTCAACGAGGTGGCGGACCGGAATCTGCATCTGACCGGAGAGCTGGCGCGGGTGCGCCGCGTGGTCGGACGTGAGGGAAAACTCACGGAGCGGCTGGAGACGGGGGCCTGCGAGGGCTCCTGGGCGAGCGCGATCGACGCGTCCAACGCGCTCGTGGAGGATCTCGTACGCCCCGTCTCCGAGGTCAGCCGGGTGCTGTCGGCGGTCGCCGAGGGTGATCTGTCGCCGCGCATGGAGCTGCGGACGCCGGGGCAGGACGGTACGGGGCATCCGCTGCGCGGTGAGTTCCTGAAGGTCGGCCGTACGGTGAACAACCTGGTCGACCAGCTGTCGACGTTCACCGACGAGGTCACGCGGGTGGCCAGCGAGGTGGGCACCGAGGGCAAGCTGGGCGGTCAGGCCCGGGTGCGCGGTATGTCCGGTTCGTGGAAGGATCTCACGGACTCGGTCAACACGATGGCGTACCGGCTGACCGCGCAGGTGCGGGACATCGCCCTGGTGACGACGGCGGTCGCGAAGGGCGACCTGTCCCGGAAGGTCACGGTGCACGTGGCCGGCGAGATGCTGGAGCTGAAGAACACCGTCAACACGATGGTGGACCAGCTCGCGTCCTTCTCCTCCGAGGTCACCCGGGTCGCCCGGGAGGTCGGCACCGAGGGCGAGCTGGGCGGCCAGGCCCAGGTGCCGGGTGTGTCGGGGGTGTGGAAGGACCTCACCGACTCGGTGAACCTGATGGCCGGCAATCTGACCGCCCAGGTGCGCGGAATCGCCCAGGTGACGACCGCGGTCGCCAACGGTGATCTGTCGCAGAAGGTGACCGTGTCGGCGCGCGGCGAGATGGCGCAGCTCGCCGAGACGATCAACCAGATGACCGAGACGCTGCGCACCTTCGCGGACGAGGTCACCCGGGTGGCCAACGAGGTGGGTGCCGAGGGCCGGCTCGGCGGGCAGGCGAATGTGCCGGGTGCGGCGGGTACGTGGAAGGACCTCACCGATTCGGTGAACACGGTCTTCCGCAATCTGACCACTCAGGTGCGGGACATCGCCGCCGTGACGACGGCGGTGGCGAGCGGTGATCTGTCGCAGAAGGTCACCGTCGATGTCGCCGGCGAGATGCTGGAGCTGAAGAACACCGTCAACGGGATGGTGGACCAGCTCTCGGCCTTCGGCGCCGAGGTCACCCGGGTGGCGCGGGAGATCGGCGTCGAGGGCGAGCTGGGCGGTCAGGCGCAGGTGACGGGTGCGGCCGGAGCGTGGAAGGACCTCACGGACTCCGTCAACACGGCGTTCCGCAACCTCACCGGCCAGGTCCGCAACATCGCCCAGGTGACGACGGCGGTGGCCAACGGTGATCTGTCGCAGAAGGTCACCGTGGACGTCTCCGGTGAGATGCTCCAGCTGAAGAACACCGTGAACACGATGGTGGACCAGCTCTCCGCGTTCGCCGACCAGGTCACGCGCATGGCCCGGGACGTGGGCACGGAAGGGCGTCTGGGCGGCCAGGCCGTGGTGCCGGGGGTCTCCGGCACCTGGAAGGAACTCACCGACTCCGTCAACTTCATGGCGGGCAATCTCACCTCGCAGGTGAGGCAGATCGCCCAGGTGACGACGGCGGTGGCGCGGGGTGATCTGTCGCAGAAGATCGACGTGGACGCGCGCGGCGAGATCCTGGAGCTGAAGAACACCATCAACAACCTGGTGGACCAGCTCTCCGCGTTCGCCGAGCAGGTGACGCGGGTGGCCCGTGAGGTGGGCACCGAGGGCCGGCTCGGCGGTCAGGCGCAGGTGCCGGGCGTGGCCGGTGTGTGGCGGGATCTGACCGACTCCGTCAACGGCATGGCCGGCAACCTCACCACCCAGGTGCGCAACATCGCGCAGGTCGCCACGGCGGTGGCGCGGGGTGATCTGTCGCAGAAGATCGACGTGGACGCGCGCGGCGAGATCCTGGAGCTGAAGAACACCATCAACACGATGGTCGACCAGCTCTCCAACTTCGCCGAGCAGGTGACGCGGGTGGCCCGTGAGGTGGGCACCGAGGGCATCCTCGGCGGGCAGGCCGAGGTCCAGGGTGTATCCGGCACCTGGAAGGACCTCACGCAGTCCGTGAACTTCATGGCGAACAACCTGACCATCCAGGTGCGCAACATCGCCGAGGTCACCACCGCGGTCGCCAAGGGCGACCTGTCCAAGAAGATCACCGTCGACGCCAAGGGCGAGATCCTCGAACTGGTCACCACCGTCAACACGATGGTCGACCAGCTGTCGTCCTTCGCCGAGCAGGTGACGCGGGTGGCCCGTGAGGTGGGCACCGAGGGCATCCTGGGCGGCCAGGCGCACGTCCCCGGTGTCACGGGCATCTGGAAGGACCTCAGCGACAACGTCAACCTCATGGCAAACAACCTGACCATGCAGGTGCGCAACATCTCCCAGGTCGCGGCGGCCGTCGCCAACGGTGACCTGACGCGGACGGTGACGATCGAGGCGCGCGGCGAGGTCGCCCAGCTCGCCGACACCTTCAACACCATGGTGAAGACGCTGAGTTCGTTCGCCGACCAGGTCACCAAGGTGGCCCGTGAGGTGGGCACGGACGGCATCCTCGGCGGTCAGGCGCATGTACCGGGTGTGGCCGGCACCTGGAAGGACCTCACCGAGTCCGTGAACCAGATGGCGTCCAACCTCACCGGCCAGGTGCGCAACATCGCCATGGTGACCACGGCCATCGCCAAGGGTGATCTCACCAAGAAGATCGACATCGACGCCCGCGGCGAGATCCTGGAGCTGAAGACCACCATCAACACGATGGTCGACCAGCTCTCCTCCTTCGCCGAGGAGGTCACCCGGGTGGCCCGTGAGGTGGGTACGGAGGGTCAGCTCGGCGGCCAGGCGCGGGTCCGGGACGTGGACGGCACCTGGCGTGACCTGACCGAGTCGGTGAACGAGATGGCCGGGAACCTGACCCGGCAGGTGCGCGCCATCGCGCGCGTGGCGACCGCGGTGACCCGCGGCGATCTCAATTTGAAGATCGATGTGGACGCCTCGGGTGAGATCCAGGAGCTCCAGGACTACATCAACAAGATGATCGCCAACCTGCGCGACACCACGATCGCCAACAAGGAGCAGGACTGGCTCAAGGGCAACCTGGCCCGTATCTCCGCTCTGATGCAGGGCCGCCGCGATCTGGAGGACGTGGCCTCGCTGATCATGAGTGAGCTGACGCCGGTGGTCTCCGCGCAGCACGGCGCGTTCTTCCTCGCGATGGAGCCGGTGGACGGCCAGGACCGGGGGGCCGACGCGGAAGACCAGTACGAGCTGCGGATGCTGGGGTCCTACGGCTACTCCATGGGCTCCATGCCGACGTCGTTCCGGCCGGGTGAAGCGCTGATCGGGACGGCCGCCCAGGAGAAGCGCACCATCCTCGTGGAGAACGCGCCCAGCGGCTATCTGAAGATCTCCTCCGGGCTCGGGGAGGCACCCCCCGCGCAGGTGATCGTCCTGCCGGTGCTGTTCGAGGGGAAGGTGCTCGGCGTCATCGAGCTGGCCTCCTTCACCCCGTTCACGCAGATCCAGCGGGACTTCCTCAACCAGATCGCCGAGATGATCGCGACCAGCGTCAACACCATCTCCGTCAATACCAAGACCGAGGTGCTGCTCAGGCAGTCGCAGGAGCTGACCGAGCAACTCAGGCTGCGGTCGGAGGAGCTGGAGCAGCGGCAGAAGGCCCTCCAGGCGTCCAACGCCGAACTGGAGGAGAAGGCCGAGCTGCTGGCCCAGCAGAACCGGGACATCGAGGTCAAGAACACCGAGATCGAGGAGGCGCGGCAGGTCCTGGAGGAGCGCGCCGAGCAGCTTGCGGTCTCCATGCGCTACAAGAGCGAGTTCCTGGCCAACATGTCGCACGAACTGCGCACCCCGCTCAACTCCCTGCTGATCCTGGCCAAGTTGCTCGCCGACAACGCCGAGGGCAATCTCTCCCCGAAGCAGGTCGAGTTCGCCGAGACCATCCACGGCGCCGGTTCCGACCTGCTCCAGCTGATCAACGACATCCTGGACCTGTCGAAGGTCGAGGCGGGCAAGATGGACGTCTCGCCGACGCGCATCGCGCTCGTGCAGCTCGTCGACTACGTGGAGGCCACCTTCCGGCCGCTGACCGCGGAGAAGGGGCTCGACTTCTCCGTACGGGTGTCGCCGGAGCTGCCCGCCACGCTGCACACGGACGAGCAGCGCCTGTTGCAGGTGCTGCGCAATCTGCTGTCCAACGCGGTGAAGTTCACCGACACCGGGGCCGTCGAGCTGGTCATCCGTCCGGCGGGCGGCGATGTGCCGATGGCCATCCGGGAGCAGCTGCTGGAGGCCGGCTCGCTGCGGGAACCGGACGCGGCGCTGATCGCGTTCTCGGTGGCCGACACCGGTATCGGCATCGCGGCCAGCAAGATGCGGGTGATCTTCGAGGCGTTCAAGCAGGCGGACGGCACGACGAGCCGCAAGTACGGCGGTACGGGCCTCGGACTGTCCATCTCGCGTGAGATCGCGCGGCTGCTCGGCGGCGAGATCCACGCGCAGAGCGAGCCCGGACGCGGCTCCACGTTCACCCTGTATCTGCCGCTGCACCCGATCGAACTGCCGCCGCAGGGCTACGCGCAGCTCGCGCCCGCCATGGAGGCCGACGAGCTGCTGGCGTCCGAGGCGGAGTTGTCCGCGCCGGACATCGAGACCCCGGCCGAGGTGAAGTCGTACCAGGAGACCCAGAACGGGCCCGCGGCGCTCTTCCGGCGCCGGCGCAGGGCCGTCTCCGCGGGCGTGCAGCGCGGCGCCGGCGGGGGGCAGGAGCCGTGGCCCGGGGAGCAGCAGGAGGGGCCGCAGCCGCGGCGGGGCGTGCGCTTCGACAGCGAGAAGGTGCTGATCGTCGACGACGACATCCGCAACGTCTTCGCCCTCACCAGCGTCCTGGAGCAGCACGGCCTGTCGGTGCTGTACGCCGAGAACGGCCGGGAGGGCATCGAGGTGCTGGAACAGCACGATGATGTCGCGGTCGTCCTGATGGACATCATGATGCCCGAGATGGACGGCTATGCCACGACTACGGCGATTCGCCGGATGCCCCAGTTCGCGGGGCTGCCGATCATCGCGTTGACGGCGAAGGCGATGAAGGGGGACCGTGAGAAGGCCATCGAGTCGGGCGCCTCGGACTATGTGACCAAGCCGGTCGACCCCGATCACCTACTGTCCGTGATGGAACAGTGGATGCGTGGGGAGTGATGTGCATGCGGATGCGGTGGGGGCTCCGAATGTTCACGCGGAGTTGCCGACTGAGTGCGGACGGAGCCGTGTGGAAGTGCGGTCCGCGGGGAACCTTCTGGTCTCCTGCCGCGTTTCTGCTACGTGCACAGTGACATCGCGGTGACAGGGTGTGGCGACAGGCGGGGTGCGGCTACGATGACCGGCACAAGGACGGGCGGCGCAAGGGAGTCGTCCCCTGGGGTGGCGTCGGGCGGCGTCACCCCGAGTCCTGAGGACAGGGGAGGCCCCACGCCGGGGCGAGGAGGGCGGCCCATGGTGCAGAAGGCCAAGATCCTCCTGGTCGATGACCGGCCGGAGAATCTGCTGGCGCTGGAGGCCATCCTCTCCGCGCTCGATCAGACGCTGGTCAGGGCATCGTCCGGGGAGGAAGCGCTCAAGGCACTGCTGACGGACGACTTCGCGGTCATTCTGCTGGACGTCCAGATGCCGGGCATGGACGGATTCGAGACCGCGGCGCACATCAAGCGCCGGGAGCGGACGCGCGACATCCCGATCATCTTCCTGACCGCCATCAACCACGGCCCGCACCACACCTTCCGGGGGTACGCGGCAGGCGCGGTGGACTACATCTCCAAGCCGTTCGACCCGTGGGTGCTGCGCGCGAAGGTCTCCGTGTTCGTCGAGCTGTACATGAAGAACTGCCAGCTGCGCGAGCAGGCGGCCCTGTTGCGGCTCCAGCTGGAGGGCGGCGGCAGGTCCGCGGCCGGGGAGAGCAAGGAGCCGGCCGGGCTGCTCGCCGAGCTGTCCGCGCGGCTCGCGGCGGTGGAGGAGCAGGCCGAGGCGCTGTCCAAACAGCTCGACGACGAGTCGGCGGACGCGGCGGCAGTGGCGACCGCGGCCCATCTCGAGCGTAAGCTCACCGGGCTGCGCCGCGCCCTGGACGCCCTGGAACCGGGCACGGGCAGCGGCACCCCGCCGGTGCCGTCCCAGAGCTGACGCCGTGCTCCCGCGGGGGCTCAGGCGGCGGCATTCCGGTCGTACGGCCCGGTGACCGCCCCTTGTGACACACGGGGGGGGTCCCGGGCCTTTGCCGTCTGCCGCCCGGTGCGCCACGCCTCTGCGCCAAGCGGCTCAGTCCGCTTGAGCCCGCGTCAGTTTTGCGCCTCTCCCGGAGCGACACGAACGGGTGAAGCAGTGGCCACGCGTGTCCCCTGTCGCCTCCACCGGTAATCTCACACTCATGGCCTCACGTCCCGCAGCCAAGAAGTCGCCCGCGAAGAAGGCGGCCGCTCCGAGGCAGGCTCCGGCGAAGAAGGGCCCCGCGAAGAAAGCCGCCGCCAAGAAGGCCCCCGCCAGGAAAGCCGCGGCGAAGAAGCCGGCTCCCGCGCCGGCACCCAACCCGACCGCGGGCGTGTACCGCCTCGTGCGCGCTCTCTGGCTCGGCCTGGCGCACACCGTCGGAGCGATGCTCCGCGGCCTGGGACGGGGCGCGCAGGGGCTCGACCCGGCGCACCGCAAGGACGGCCTCGCGCTCCTGCTGCTAGGTCTGTCGCTGATCACCGCCGCGGGTACCTGGGCCAGTCTGCGCGGCCCTGTGGGCGACCTCGTCGAGATGCTGGTCACCGGCGCCTTCGGCCGGCTGGATCTGCTCGTGCCGATCCTGCTCGGCGCGATCGCCGTGCGCCTGATCCTGCACCCGGAGCGGCCGGAGGCCAACGGCCGTATCGTGATCGGCCTGTCGGCGCTCGTCATCGGGGTGCTCGGCCAGGTGCACATCGCCTGCGGCGACCCCGCGCGCAGCGGGGGCATGCAGGCGATAAGGGACGCCGGCGGCCTCATCGGCTGGGGCGCGGCCACCCCGCTCACGTACACCATGGGCGATGCCCTCGCGGTGGCCCTGCTCGTCCTGCTCACCTTCTTCGGGCTGCTCGTCGTCACCGCCACGCCCGTCACCGCCATTCCACAGCGGCTGCGGCTGATGGGGGTGAAGCTGGGCCTTCTGCACGCCCCGGACGACGGCGACGGCTTCCGCAGCGAGGACGACGAGCGCTACGACGAGCAGTGGCGCGAGGCACTGCCCCGCTCCCGCCGGCGAGGATCCGCCGAGGAGCCCTACGACCCGGACGGGGCCGAGCAGGAGGCGATCGCCCGGCGACGCGGCCGCTCCCGGCGCCCCGCCGTGCAGCAGCCCGCCATGGGCCGGCAGATGGACGCCGTGGACGTCGCGGCGGCCGCGGCCGCCGCACTGGACGGTGCCGTCCTGCACGGAATGCCGCCGTCCCCGCTTGTCGCCGACCTCACCCAGGGGGTCGCCACCGGGGACCGCGAGCCGACGACGCCGACGCCCGTGCCGGCCGCACGGCCCCAGCAGGACAGGCTCCCGGCCGACTCGGCGGTGCCCGACCTCACCAAGGCGGCGCCGCAGGAGGTCCGCGATCTGCCGCCGCGCGCCGAGCAGCTCCAGCTCTCCGGGGACATCACCTACTCCCTGCCCTCCCTGGACCTCCTGGAGCGCGGCGGCCCCGGCAAGGCGCGCAGCGCCGCCAACGACGCCGTCGTCGCCTCCCTCACCACCGTCTTCACCGAGTTCAAGGTCGACGCGGCCGTCACCGGCTTCACCCGAGGCCCGACGGTCACCCGCTACGAGGTGGAGCTGGGCCCCGCCGTGAAGGTCGAGCGGATCACAGCCCTCACCAAGAACATCGCGTACGCCGTCGCCAGCCCCGATGTCCGGATCATCAGCCCGATCCCGGGCAAGTCCGCGGTCGGCATCGAGATCCCCAACACCGACCGGGAGATGGTCAACCTCGGCGATGTGCTCCGTCTCGCGGCGGCCGCCGAGGACGACCACCCCATGCTGGTCGCGCTCGGCAAGGACGTCGAGGGCGGCTATGTGATGGCGAACATCGCGAAGATGCCGCACATCCTCGTCGCCGGTGCCACCGGTTCCGGCAAGTCGTCCTGCATCAACTGCCTGATTACCTCGATCATGATGCGGGCGACCCCGGAGGACGTGCGCATGGTCCTCGTCGACCCCAAGCGCGTCGAGCTGACCGCGTACGAGGGCATCCCGCACCTGATCACGCCGATCATCACCAACCCCAAGCGGGCCGCCGAGGCGCTCCAGTGGGTCGTACGGGAGATGGACCTGCGCTACGACGACCTCGCGGCGTACGGCTTCCGGCACATCGACGACTTCAACGAGGCGATCCGCAACGGCAAGATCAAGCCGCCCGAGGGCAGCGAACGCGAACTGCAGCCCTACCCGTATCTGCTGGTGATCGTCGACGAGCTGGCCGACCTGATGATGGTCGCGCCGCGCGACGTCGAGGACGCGATCGTGCGCATCACGCAGCTCGCGCGCGCGGCGGGCATCCATCTGGTGCTCGCCACGCAGCGGCCGTCGGTGGACGTCGTCACCGGTCTGATCAAGGCGAACGTGCCCTCCCGGCTGGCCTTCGCCACCTCCTCCCTGGCCGACTCGCGCGTCATCCTCGACCAGCCCGGCGCCGAGAAGCTGATCGGCAAGGGCGACGGGCTCTTCCTGCCGATGGGTGCGAACAAGCCGACCCGTATGCAGGGCGCGTTCGTGACCGAGGAGGAGGTCGCGGCGGTCGTCCGGCACTGCAAGGACCAGATGGCGCCCGTCTTCCGGGAGGACGTCACCGTCGGCGGCAAGCAGAAGAAGGAGATCGACGAGGACATCGGCGACGATCTCGATCTGCTGTGCCAGGCGGCCGAGCTGGTCGTCTCCACGCAGTTCGGATCCACCTCGATGCTCCAGCGCAAGCTGCGCGTCGGCTTCGCCAAGGCCGGCCGTCTGATGGATCTCATGGAGTCGCGCAACATCGTCGGTCCCAGCGAGGGATCCAAGGCGCGCGACGTTCTGGTGAAACCCGACGAGCTGGACGGAGTGCTCGCCCTCATTCGCGGGGAGTCTCACCCGTAGGGATCGGACGTTCCCGGAAGCGCCGCACGAGCGGGCCGCCCGGGCGCGTCACCGGCACGCCCGGCGACGCGCCCGGCATCCGACCGTGACCCACTCGTAAGTGATCCGTGAGCAACCGTTCCCCCGCCGCGCACGTCAACTTGAGCAAGACGACAGCAATATGTCCCACCATCAGGATGACCGGCCATTCAGATGGCGTACAAAGTCGTACCGCCCGGTTGCCCCACCCTTTCGTACCCCCCCTAGACTGAACTTCCAGCACAGGTGGCTACACGCTCGAAAGGCGCCCCCGTGTCCATCGGCAACTCCCCAGACGGCAACTCCCCTGAGGACGTACCTCCCTTCGACGACGCTCGCGAAGGCGCCCCCGCGTCGGAGCGCCCCTCGATCGGCCGAGCCCTGCAGCAGGCGCGCATCGCGGCCGGCTTGACCGTCGACGACGTCAGCAACGCCACCCGGGTCCGCATCACGATCGTGCACGCGATCGAACAGGACAACTTCACGCCGTGCGGCGGCGACGTCTACGCCCGCGGCCACATTCGTACGCTTGCACGAGCCGTGCATCTCGACCCCGCCCCGCTGCTCGAGCAGTACGCCGAAGAGCACGGCGGACGGCCCGCCCCGACCCCGGCGGCCCCGCTCTTCGAGGCGGAGCGGATCCGCCCCGAGCGCCGGGGGCCCAACTGGACCGCGGCCATGGTCGCGGCCATCGTCGCGGTGATCGGCTTCGTCGGCTTCACCCTGGTCAAGGGGGGTGACGGCGAGCAGAGCGCCAAGACACCGGTCGCCAAGGGTCCCCAGGCGAGCACCGGGAAGACCGCCTCGGCCACGCCCAAGAGCAGCAAGCCTGCCAGCCCGACGCCCGAACCGTCCGACAGCGCGATCGCGGCCGCGCCCGGCGACAAGGTGACCGTGCAGGTCAGCGCCGCCGAGGGCCGCAGCTGGATCTCCGCAAAGGACCACAACGGCCGCACCCTCTTCGACGGGCTGCTCAAGCAGGGCGACTCGCAGACCTTCCAGGACAAGGAGAAGATCGACCTGGTCCTCGGTGACGCGGGCGCCATCCAGCTCTACGTCAACGGCAAGAAGATCCAGGACGCCTTCCAGCCCGGCCAGGTCGAGCGCCTGACCTACACGAAGGGCGACCCCGTCACCGGGTGACGGACGGCCTCGGCGCCCGAGCGGTGACCGAGCGGTACGCAAGGGGCACGGGCACACGGGGTTGGCCAAGATCGGCCAACCCCGTCGACGTGGGCTGTCAGCGGGACGAAGTAGTCTTGAGCCCATGTCTGAACGCCGTACCGTCGCACTCGTCACTCTTGGCTGCGCCCGCAACGAGGTGGACTCGGAGGAGCTCGCAGGCCGTTTGGAGGCGGACGGCTGGGAGCTCGTGGAGGACGCCCAGAACGCGGACGTCGCCGTCGTGAACACGTGCGGCTTCGTCGAGGCCGCGAAGAAGGACTCCGTCGACGCCCTTCTGGAGGCCAACGACCTCAAGGGACAGGGCAGAACGCAGGCCGTCGTGGCGGTGGGCTGCATGGCCGAGCGGTACGGCAAGGAACTGGCCGAGGCCCTCCCCGAGGCCGACGGCGTGCTCGGTTTCGACGACTACGCGAACATCTCTGACCGCCTCCAGACCATTCTGAACGGCGGCATCCACGCCTCCCACACCCCGCGCGACCGGCGCAAGCTGCTGCCGATCACCCCGGCGGAGCGGCAGGAGTCCGCCGCGGGCATCGCGCTGCCGGGTCACGGTCCGGCCGACCTCCCGGAGGGCGTCGCCCCGGCCTCGGGCCCCCGTGCGCCGCTGCGCCGCCGGCTGGACGGCTCCCCGGTCGCCTCGGTCAAGCTCGCCTCGGGCTGCGACCGGCGCTGCTCCTTCTGCGCCATCCCGTCCTTCCGCGGCTCGTTCATCTCGCGCCGCCCGAGCGATGTGCTGAACGAGACGCGCTGGCTGGCCGAGGAGGGCGTCAAGGAGATCATGCTGGTCTCCGAGAACAACACCTCCTACGGCAAGGACCTCGGTGACATTCGTCTCCTTGAGTCCCTGCTGCCGGAGCTGGCCGAGGTGGACGGCATCGAGCGGGTCCGCGTCAGCTACCTCCAGCCGGCCGAGATGCGGCCCGGACTGATCGACGTGCTCACCTCGACCCCCAAGGTCGCCCCCTACTTCGACCTGTCCTTCCAGCACTCCGCGCCCGGTGTGCTGCGCGCGATGCGGCGCTTCGGCGACACCGACCGCTTCCTGGAGCTGCTGGACACCATCAGAAGCAAGGCACCGGAAGCGGGTGTGCGGTCCAACTTCATCGTGGGCTTCCCCGGCGAGACCGAGTCCGACCTGGCCGAACTGGAGCGCTTCCTGAACGGCGCCCGGCTGGACGCGATCGGTGTCTTCGGCTACTCCGACGAGGAGGGCACGGAGGCCGCGACGTACGACGACAAGCTCGACGGGGACGTCGTCGCCGAGCGACTGGCCCATATCTCCCGGCTCGCCGAGGAGCTGGTGTCGCAGCGCGCCGAGGAGCGCGTCGGTGAGACCGTCCATGTGCTCGTGGAGTCGGTGGACGCGGAGGAGGGGGCCTACGGCCGCGCCGCGCACCAGGCGCCCGAGACGGACGGCCAGGTGCTGTTCACCGGGAGCGAAGGCCTGGGCGTGGGCCGTATCGTCGAGGCGAAGGTGGTCGGTACGGAGGGTGTCGACCTGGTGGCCGAGCCGCTCACGGGCTCGCTCGGGTGTCCTGAGGAGGCGGGCAGATGACCGGAATCCCGGCATCCGCGGCGGGCGGCTCCTCCCGTCCGCGGGGCGCGGCATCCGTGCCGGGCGTCCCCGGCACCGCGGCCATGTCCGGCTCCAAGGCGGGCAAGGGACCGTCCGGCACCCCCGCCGCCCGGGCGGCCGACAGCCAGGACGCACCCGGTTCCTCCGGCTCCCCGGACGGGGTCCGGCCGCCGCGGGGCGGCAAGCTGACGGCCGCCGCGGTCAACCAGGCCAGTGTCTGGAACGTCGCCAACCTGCTGACGATGCTCCGCCTGGTCCTGGTACCGGGCTTCGTCGCGCTGATGCTGGCGGGCGGCGGATACGACCCGGCGTGGCGCTCGCTGGCCTGGGCTGCCTTCGCCATCGCCATGATCACCGATCTGTTCGACGGTCATCTGGCGCGCACGTACAACCTCGTCACCGACTTCGGGAAGATCGCCGATCCCATCGCCGACAAGGCGATCATGGGCGCGGCCCTCATCTGTCTGTCCTGGCTCGGCGACCTGCCGTGGTGGGTGACGGGTGTGATCCTCGGGCGTGAGCTGGGCATCACCCTGCTGCGTTTCCTGGTCATCCGCTACGGCGTGATACCGGCCAGCCGGGGCGGCAAGCTGAAGACGCTGACCCAGGGCGTCGCGGTCGGGATGTACGTCCTGTCGCTCACGGGGTGGCTGGCGACCTTGAGGTTCTGGGTGATGGCCGCGGCGCTCGTCCTGACCGTCGTCACCGGGCTCGACTACGTACGGCAGGCCATTGTGCTGCGCAGGCACGGCATCACCGAGCGCCGCGCGGCGGCCGAGGAGGCGGAACGTTGACATCGCTGGCCGCCGAAGTGCTGCGACTACTGACCGTGAGAGGCGAGACGCTCGCCGTCGCCGAGTCCCTGACCGGTGGTCTGGTGGCCGCGGAGATCACGGCGGTGGCCGGCGCTTCGAAGGCCTTCCGCGGCTCGGTGACCGCTTACGCCACCGATGTGAAGCGGGACGTCCTCGGCGTGGACGGCACTCTGCTGGCCGATCGGGGAGCGGTGGATCCGCAGGTCGCGACCCAGATGGCGGCCGGCGTACGCAAGGCGCTCGGGGCGGACTGGGGGCTCGCGACGACCGGCGTGGCCGGCCCCGATCCGCAGGACGGCCGGCCCGTGGGCACGGTGTTCGTGGCCGTGGACGGGCCGTTCGAAGAGGTTTCCGACGAACTTGGTGGCGGGAAAGTGGCGGCGCTGCGGTTGAACGGCGACCGTGCGGAAATCCGTATGGAGAGTGTACGGAGCGTACTCGCACTGCTTCTCGCGGAGCTTGCGGGCGAACAGACCGGGAATGAGCGGGCACAGGATACGGAACAGAACGGGGGGACTTGATGTTTGCAGCCCTGAGTGAACACAACAGCGCTCCCCGCACGGCCGCGGCGCAAGGCGGTACGGTGGGGCGTGAAGGATGCGGTTTCGCGGTCCGAGGAGGGAGCCACCGATGATTCTGCTCCGTCGCCTGCTGGGTGACGTGCTGCGTCGGCAGCGCCAGCGCCAGGGCCGTACTCTGCGCGAAGTCTCCTCGTCCGCCCGAGTTTCGCTCGGCTATCTCTCCGAGGTGGAGCGGGGGCAGAAGGAGGCGTCCTCCGAACTGCTCTCCGCGATCTGCGACGCGCTGGACGTACGGATGTCCGAGCTCATGCGGGAAGTGAGCGACGAGCTCGCACTCGCCGAGCTGGCACAGTCTGCAGCGGCCACCGAGCCGGTGCCCGCACCGGTGCGTCGCCCGATGCTCAATTCCGTGTCCGTCACCGGTGTCCCGCCGGAACGCGTCACGATCAAGGCGCCCGCCGAGGCAGTGGACGTGGTCGCCGCCTGAAGCCCCCCACAGGGGCGCGCACGCGCCGATGTGGACGAGAGCCCCGGCCGGGGCCCCTCCGGGAAGACCTGGAGGGCGCGGCCGGGGCTCTTGTGCGTCCGTGGCCGTGCTGCTCGCGGGACCGGGCGGGTGCGGCGGGCCCTGACGCTTGGGGGGCGGTGGCGCAGGCGGGCGCGCGGTCCCGTTTGCCGGGCCCGGGGGGTGCGGTCATCGTGGAAGGGCGCTCGGGGCCGTACGCACGCTTGCGAAGGATGCCGATGTACGTCGTGAAGAGCCCGCTGCCCGACACGCACCTCAAGATCGTGGCCGAGGCCCTCCAGGGAGCCCTGGTCGATCTGGTGGACCTTTCCCTCGTGGCCAAGCAGGTCCACTGGAACGTGATCGGGCCGCGCTTCCGCTCCATCCACCTCCAACTCGACGACGTGGTCGACAGCGCGCGCCTCCACTCCGACACCGTGGCGGAACGGGCCTCGGCGCTCGGCGTGCCCCCGGACGGGCGCGCCCCGACCGTCGCCCAGGGCAGCGGCATCGGGGCGGTACCCCAGGGCTGGGTCAAGGACACGGACGCGGTGGGCACGCTTGTCTCCGCGCTCGGCGCGGTCATCACACGGATGCGGGAGCGGGTGCGGGCGACCGCCGAGCCCGACCCGGTGAGCCAGGACCTCCTCATCGGCATCACCGCGGACCTGGAGAAGCACCACTGGATGTTCCAGGCGGAGAACGGGTGAGGCGAACAGGCGAGCGGGACGGGCGACGAGAGGCTCCGGCATCGCCTGGTGGGGCCGGGCGAGCGGGAGGGCGCGCGCGGGGTGCGCCGTGTGTGACAGATGCCCGGGGCATGCGCTGGGTCCAGTGCGCCTGTGTGCCGCTGGTGCGCCCTCCCTGGTGGTGACAGGGCGGTCTAGGGTCTGGTTCCTCGGGTTGGAGGTGACGGCCATGGCGGGGCGCACGGCGCGCTGGGGGGCGACGCTGGCGCTGGGGGCGCTGTGGTGGTGGGGGGTACTCCGACTCGTGCTGGCACCCGATGCGGGGGTGCTGGAGGGTGCGGTCGCGACCGGGGGGTGGGGGCTGAGCCTGCTGCCGGTGCACTGTGTGCCGAAGACCCGTGCCGTGGGGGCGGCCGGGCCGGACCAGCAGGCCGGGTCCTGGCGCCGGTGGTGGACCGCGAGGGGGCGCGGGAGGGGCGCGCAACCGGGGTGAGGGGGGCGAGCGGGTCGGCTGGAGACGGCGTCCGGGGGCGTTCAGGGGGCTCCTGGGTGCGGTTTACGGCCGGCCCGGCCGCCGAGGACCGCAAGGCCCTGTGGCCTGCGTGCGGGCCGTGCGGCCGCCTCGCGACGGGATTTCATCAGAGCGTCGCGACGGGGACCTCACCAGGGCGTCGCGACGGGGATCTCCAGGGCATTGCGACGGGGATCTCCAGGGCGTCGCGACGACGGTCTCACCAGGGCATCGCGACACCGCCGTTGGGGCGGAGGATCTGGCCCGTGGTGAACGAGGCGGCGTCGGAGGCGAGGTGCAGCACCGCGTGGGCGATGTCCTGTGGTTCGCCGACCCGGCCGAGCGGTGACAGCCGCGCCATGGACGCCTCCGTCCGTGCCCGGCTCTCCCTGTGCCGGTCGGTCATCGGCGTGCGGGTCCATCCCGGCGCCACCGCATTGACCCGGATCCCGTGCCGCCCGACCTCGGCCGCCAGCGTCTTCGTCAGCTGCACCACGGCCGCCTTTGCCGCGCCGTAGCACAGCAGCCCCGGACCGCCGGTGTCGACGGCGCCGGACGCCATCGTGACGATGCTGCCGCGGGTACCGTCCGCGATCATGCGACGGGCCGCCTCCTGGCAGGCGTAGAGCACACCCTTGAAGTTGACGGCCAGCACCCGGTCCAGGTCCTCGTCCCGGGTCTCCAGCACGAAGCTGCTGTGCATGATCCCGGCGACGGCCGCCATCGCGTCCAGGCGGGCGCAGGCTTCGACCGCCTGCTTCAGGCGCGCCCGGTCCGTCACATCGAGCGGGTGCGGATGTGCCGTGCCGCCGCGGTTCTTGATCAACGCCGCCGTTTCGTCCAGACCCTGTGCGTCCCGGTCCGCGCAGTGCACGGTCGCTCCGGCCTCCGCGAACAGCACGGCCGTGGCCCGGCCGATGCCGCTGGCGGCGCCGGTGACGAATGCGGTGCGTCCGCTGAGGTCGTACGCCGTGACGGGCATGGTCTCGACGGTACGAGCATTTCTGACGGGCCGTCAATTAGCTGTGCGGGAACGGCTGCCGCGCAGGTCCCCGGGGCGCGGCAGCGGAGCCGGGCCCCACTGGCAGGCCGGGCACCAGTAGGTGGGGCGGTCGCGGGAGCCGTCGCCCTGGTCGGCCACCCGGATCGGGGTGCCGCAGTACAGACAGGGACGGGGCGCACGCCCGTACACGAACAGGTTCTGCCCGCGCCGCCCCGTGGTGTTGCGCGCCGGGCGGTCGCGGTTGGCTTCCAGAAGCCGCCGGGCGAGGGCGGGGAGCTGTGCGACGTGCTCGGCCGGGAGGTCGCCGACGGGCAGCCACGGGGTCACCCGCAGCAGAAAGCACAGTTCGCTCTTGTAGATATTGCCGATGCCGGCCAGATTGCGCTGGTCCAAAAGGGCCTCGCCGAGGGAGCGGGCGGGGTCGCGCAGCAGGTTCTCCCGCGCCAGCGCGGGATCCCAGTCCGGCCCGAGGAGGTCGGGGCCGAGGTGGCCCACGGCGCGGTCCTCGTCGGCGGTGCGGAGCAGTTCCAGGACGGGCAGGCGATAGCCGACGGCCGTACGGTCGGCGGTGCCGAGGATCGCCCGGATCTGGTGGGCCGGGCCGCCGCTCCAGCGCTGCCCTGCCGCGAAGATCTTCCAGGCGCCGTCCATCTTCAGATGGGAGTGCAGGGTGAGTCCGCCCTGGATCCGGGTCAGCAGGTGTTTGCCGCGCGGGGTGACGTCCAGGACGGTACGGCCGGTGAGGTCGGCCGTGGCGTACCTGGGCACCCGGAGGTCGGAGCGGGTCAGCACCTTCCCCGCGAGCGCCCCGTGCAGACGCTTCGCGGCCAGATACACGGTGTCGCCTTCGGGCATGGGTCAAGGGTGACACGTCGGGACGGCGCGGTGGCGGGCCGATGGCCGGGGCAGCGGACCCGTACTGTCGCCGGGGTGCCGCACAGGGCTCACGCGCGGATGCGCAGGCCCCGCGGAGTCGCGATGAAACCCGCTCCTTCCAGGAGGATGCCGAAGGGGGACGACAGGGCGGAGGCGCCGTTGACGCGCTCCACCGTGACCGTGCCCAGGGAGCCCGCCCGCGCTGCCGCCCCGAGGGCCTCGGCGGCCGCACGCAGCCGCGTGTCCTCCGTCGGCTTGCCCTCCGGGTCCACGGGCCAGGCCAGCAGGGTCTTGCCGCCGCGCTCCATGTAGAGCGCCAGTTCGCCGTCGACCAGGACCACCAGCGAACCCGCCTTGCGCCCCGGCTTGTGCCCCGCGCCCGTGGGCGGCTCGGGCCAGCCGAGCGCGGCGCCGTACGCGTTGGCCGGGTCGGCGGCCGCGAGGACCACCGCGCGGGCGGGGCCGGTGGAGCGGGTCCGGTTCGGCGGCAGCCCCGGCCCGCGCTGTCCGTACGGCGGACGGAGGCCGGATTCCACGCCCGCCCCGGAGCCGGAGCGCGGACCTCCGAAACCCGGTGCGGACAGCGGGTCGGGGATCGCCGGGCCCGTGTCGAAGGGGTCGCCGAAGCCGGCGGTGGGTGGGCCCTCGAAGCCGTCGTGGTCTTCTGTGCCGAAGGGGCCGTCCGGGGTGTCGTCGTAGCCGGTGCCGAAGGGGCTCTCCGGCGAGGGCGCGTGGCCCCCCGGGAACCCGTTCGTGAAGCCGTCGGCGAAGCCGTTGCCGGCGCCGGATGCCGCGCCGGGCAGCGGTTCGCCTCGGTCGCGGGCGTTCGCCACCGCGCGCAGTCGGTCCACCGCGCCGTCCATCGCGAACTGTGCCGCACCCAGCCCCTCGACCACATAACCACGCCGGGCCTGGCCGCTGTCCTCGAAGGCGGACAGGACGCGGTAGACGGCCGAGAAGCCGCCCTCCACGCCTTCCGCCGCCACCGCGCCCCGGGTCACGACGCCGTGCCGGTCCAGCAGTGTCCGGGCCAGGGCGTGGGCGCGGACGGTGGGGTCCGCCTCACGGGAGGGCAGCAGCGACCAGCGGCCCGCGACGGTCGGCGGTCCCGTACGGGACTGGGGGCGGGCGGCGGCCGTGAGCGATCCGTACCGCCCGCGCGGGACCGCGCGCTTGGCGCGGTGGGCGGTGGAACCCGCGGTGCGGCCCGAGCCGAGCAGCGATCGCATCGGCGCCAGCGTGTCGTTCGTCAGCCGGCCCGACCAGGCCAGGTCCCAGATGGCGTCGGCCAGCTGGGGGTCCGTGACGTCCGGGTGCGTCGTGGCCCGGACCTGGTCGCCGATCTGCCGGAAGAACAGGCCGTAGCCCCCCGAGAGGGCGGCCAGGACCGACTGGTGCAGCGCGGTCAGCTCCAGGGGGTGCGGGTCGGGCAGCAGCAGGGGGGCCGCGTCGGCGAGGAAGAGGGAGATCCAGCCGTCCTTGCCGGGCAGCGCGCCCGCACCTGCCCACACCACCTCGCCGGCGGCGGTCAGCTCGTCCAGCATCGCGGGCGTGTAGTTCGCGACACGGGACGGCAGAACGAGCTTCTCCAGGGCGGACGCGGGCACGGACGCGCCCTGGAGCTGTTCGATGGCGCGCACCAGACCGTCCACGCCCCGCAGACCGTGCCCGCTGCCGACGTGCTGCCACTGCGGCAGGAACTGTGCCAGCGCAGCCGGAGGCACCGGCTCCAGCTCGTGCCGCAGCGCCGCCAGCGAACGCCGCCGCAGCCTGCGCAGCACGGTCGCGTCGCACCACTCCTGGCCGATCCCCGCGGGATGGAACTCTCCCTGGACGATTCGGCCGGACGCCGCGAGCCGCTGCAGCGCGCCCTCGGTGACGGCCACCCCGAGACCGAACCGCGCTGCCGCGATGGCCGATGTGAAGGGGCCATGCGTGCGCGCGTAGCGCGCGAGAAGATCTCCGAGCGGGTCCTTGACCGGCTCGGTGAAGGCCTCCGGGACGCCCACCGGCAGTGCCGTGCCCAGCGCGTCCCGCAACCGGCCGGCGTCCTCGATCGCCGCCCAGTGGTCGGTGCCCGCGATACGGACCTTGATCGCACGGCGGGCGGCGGCCAGCTCCGGGGCCCAGTGCGGCTCGGCTCCCCGCTCCACCAGCTCGGCGTCGGTGAGCGGGCCCAGCAGCCGCAGGACGTCCGCGACCCCCTCGATGTCCTTGACCCGCCGGTCCTCCGTGCGCCACTGCAGCTCTCGCTCCAGCTCGGTCAGCACCTCGGTGTCGAGCAACTCCCGCAGCTCCGCCTGGCCCAGCAGCTCCGCCAGCAGCCGGGAGTCCAGCGACAGCGCTGCGGCGCGCCGCTCGGCGAGCGGGGAGTCCCCCTCGTAGAGGAACTGAGCGACGTACCCGAACAGCAGTGAGCGGGCGAACGGGGACGGCTCCGGGGTGGTGACCTCGACGAGCCGTACCTTGCGTGACTCGATGTCGCCCATCAGCTCGGCGAGACCCGGAACGTCGAAGACATCCTGCAGGCACTCGCGGACCGCTTCGAGGACGATCGGGAACGAGCCGAACTCACTGGCCACCTGGAGCAGCTGGGCGGCGCGCTGACGCTGCTGCCACAGCGGAGTGCGGCGGCCGGGGTTGCGCCGCGGCAGCAGCAGCGCACGGGCCGCGCACTCGCGGAACCGGGACGCGAACAGCGCCGACCCGCCGACCTGGTCGGTGACGATCTGGTCGACCTCGCCCTTGTCGAAGGCGACGTCCGCCGCGCCGACCGGCGCCTGCTCGGCGTCGGCCGCCGTATACAGGGGTGCGCCCGCCTTCACCGGCTCCTGGTCGAGCAGGTCCAGGCCCATCAGATCCGCGTCCGGCAGGCGCAGCACGATGCCGTCGTCGGCGTGCATCACCTGGGCGTCCATGCCGTACCGCTCGGCCAGCCGGGCGCCCAGCGCGAGCGCCCACGGGGCGTGGACCTGAGCCCCGAACGGGGAGTGCACCACGACCCGCCAGTCGCCCAGCTCGTCACGGAATCGCTCCACGACGATCGTGCGGTCGTCCGGGACATGGCCGCAGGCCTCGCGCTGCTCGGCCAGGTACGACAGCACATTGTCCGCCGCCCAGGCGTCGAGTCCCGCCGCGAGCAGCCTCAGCCGCGCGTCCTCCTTCGGCAGCGAGCCCACCTCGCGCAGGAACGCGCCCACCGCACGGCCCAGTTCCAGCGGCCGGCCCAGCTGGTCGCCCTTCCAGAAGGGCAGCCGGCCGGGGACGCCGGGCGCCGGGGAGACCAGCACACGGTCGCGCGTGATGTCCTCGATCCGCCAGGAACTGGTGCCCAGGGTGAACACGTCCCCGACCCGGGACTCGTACACCATCTCCTCGTCCAGCTCACCGACCCGGCCGCCGCCCTTCTTCGGGTCGGCTCCGGCCAGGAAGACCCCGAAGAGCCCGCGGTCCGGGATCGTGCCCCCGGAGGTGACGGCGAGCCGCTGGGCGCCCGGGCGGCCGGTGATCGTGCCCGCCACCCGGTCCCACACCACGCGCGGGCGCAGCTCCGCGAAGGCGTCCGAGGGATAGCGGCCCGCCAGCATGTCCAGGACCGCGGTGAACGCCGACTCGGGGAGCGAGGCGAAGGGGGCCGCCCGGCGGACCGCGGTGAGGAGGTCGTCGAACTGCCAGGTGTCGAGCGCCGTCATGGCGACGAGCTGCTGGGCGAGCACATCCAGCGGGTTCGCCGGAATCCTGAGCGACTCGATGGAGCCGGAACGCATCCGCTCGGTGACCACGGCCGCCTGGACCAGGTCGCCCCGGTACTTGGGGAAGACCACGCCCGTGGAGACCGCTCCGACCTGGTGCCCCGCACGGCCCACGCGCTGGAGCCCGGAGGCCACGGACGGCGGTGACTCCACCTGGACGACGAGGTCCACCGCGCCCATGTCGATGCCCAGCTCGAGGCTTGAGGTGGCGACCACGGCGGGCAGCCGGCCCGCCTTCAGGTCCTCCTCGACGAGGGCACGCTGCTCCTTGGAGACCGAGCCGTGGTGGGCGCGCGCGAGCACCGGCGGCGCTCCCTGCGCCGCACCCGAGCCGCCCATCAGCTGGGCCGGGGAGTGGTGCTCGTCCAGCGACTCGCCGGTGGCCCGCTCGTAGGCGATCTCGTTCAGCCGGTTGCACAGCCGCTCCGCGAGGCGGCGCGAGTTGGCGAACACGATCGTCGAGCGGTGGGCCTGGACCAGATCGGTGATCCGCTCCTCGACATGAGGCCAGATGGACGGGCGCTCGGCGCCTTCCGACCCGTCGCTGACCGGGGAGCCGCCCAGCTCACCGAGATCCTCCACGGGGACCACGACGGACAGGTCGAACTCCTTGCCGGACTCCGGCTGGACGATATCCACCTTGCGGCGCGGAGAGAGGAAGCGCGCGACCTCGTCCACCGGGCGGACGGTGGCCGACAGGCCGATGCGGCGCGCGGGCTTCGGCAGCAGCTCGTCGAGGCGCTCCAGGGACAGGGCGAGATGCGCACCCCGCTTGGTGCCCGCCACCGCGTGCACCTCGTCCAGGATCACGGTCTCCACGCCCGTCAGCGCATCGCGCATGGCGGACGTCAGCATCAGGAACAGCGACTCCGGTGTCGTGATCAGGATGTCCGGCGGGCGCGTGGCGAGGGCGCGGCGCTCCGAGGCCGGGGTGTCGCCGGAGCGGATGCCGACCCTCACCTCCGGCTCGGGCAGGCCGAGCCGGACCGACTCCTGGCGGATGCCCGTCAGCGGACTGCGCAGATTCCGCTCGACGTCGACCGCGAGGGCCTTCAGCGGGGACACGTACAACACCCGGCAGCGCTTCTTGGGATCCGCGGGCGGCGGGGTGGACGCCAGCTGGTCGAGCGCGGCGAGGAACGCGGCCAGCGTCTTGCCGGAGCCGGTGGGGGCGACCACGAGCACGTCCGAGCCCTCGGCGATGGCGCGCCACGCCCCGGCCTGGGCCGCGGTGGGCGCGGAGAACGCCCCCGTGAACCAGCCGCGGGTCGCGGGGGAGAAGCCGTCGAGGGCTCGGTGTGCAGGACTGGGCATGCGTCCATCCTGCACCCGGCCACTGACAATCCCATCTGACCTGCACAAAAGCCCGGCCAGGCGGCCGGAAGGTGTGGGCCGTGCCGCAGAATGGAGGCATGGCAGGTTCCGGCGAGCGGGCACGGCACTGGCGGTACGAGGAACTGCCGGGCGTCGACCTGTTGCGGGCCCGCTACATCCACAAGACGTTCGTGCGGCACACCCACGAGAACTTCGTGATCGCGGCCATTGCCGACGGCGTCGAGATCTTCCACCACGGCGGTTCGGACCAGTACGCGGGCCCGGGAGCCCTGGCGCTGGTCAACCCCGACACCCCGCACACGGGCCGGGCCGGCGTGCCGGAGGGCTGGCGGTACGGGGCCGTCTACCCCTCGCCGCAGCTGGTGGCCGAGATCGCCGCCGAGACCACGGCCATCCGCGGCACCCCCGGCTTCACCAGTCCCGTCCTCGAGGACCCGTATGCGGCCGGCCTGGTCCACGAGGTGCTCCGGGCCACGGACGAGGGCAACGCGCTCGCCGCCGACACCCTGCTGCGGGTCGCCGTGACCCGGCTGCTGAGGCTCAACGGCGGGCCGATGCCGCAACGGGCCGTGCGCACCGCGGGAGCCCGGGCCGCCGCACGCGCGCGTGCCGTGCTCGAGGAGCGGATGGCGGAGCCCCCGAGCCTGGAACGGCTCGCGGCCGAACTCGGCGCCAGTCCCTTCTCGCTGCTGCGTGCCTTCCGCGACGCCTATGGGATGCCGCCGCACACCTGGCTGACCGACGCCCGCGTGCGCCGGGCCCGGCGTCTGCTGGACGCCGGGACGACGCCCGCCGAGGCGGCCGTCGCGGTGGGCTTCACCGACCAGCCCCACCTCAACCGTCACTTCACGCGGATCGTGGGCGTCCCGCCGGGGGCGTACCAGCGCGAGCGCAGGGGGACGGTGTCCGCGCCGCGGGGCGCAAGAACGTACAAGACCCGGGAGCGTGAGCGCTCGTAGCCTCCGCGGCGTGGCAGAACAGAGCGCTCTCGCGACCCTCCACAGGGGAGACGGTGAAAAGCCGGACGCCGCCGTCGTCCGGGACGCCCTCGGCGTCGGGGTGGCCGTCGGCCTGTCCGGTTTCGCCTTCGGGGTGACGTCGGCCGGCAGTGGACTCACCCTGCTGCAGACCTGCGCGCTCAGCCTCCTGGTGTTCACCGGCGCCTCGCAGTTCGCGCTCGTGGGCGCGCTCGCGGCGGGCGGCAACCCGTTCACGGCGGCCGCGGGCGCCTTCTTCCTGGGCGTGCGGAACGCGTTCTACGGGCTGCGGCTGTCGCAGTTGCTGGCCCTCCCGCGCGCGGTGCGGCCGTTCGCCGCGCAGTGGGTGATCGACGAGACCACCGCCGTGGCGCTCGCCCAGCCGACCCGGCGGAGCGTCCGCCTCGGCTTCACCGTGACCGGGCTCACCCTGTACGTGCTGTGGAACCTGACCACGCTGCTGGGGGCCCTCGGCGCGCAGGCCATCGGCGACACCAGGGCATGGGGGCTGGACGCCGCCGGGCCCGCGGTCTTCCTGGCGCTGCTCGCGCCGATGCTGAGGACGGCCACGGAGCGTGCCGTGGCGGGCGCGGCCGTCGTGCTGGGGCTCGGGCTGCTGCCGGTCCTGCCCGCCGGTGTGCCGGTCCTGGTGGCGGCGCTGGCGGCCCCGGTCGTCCTCTTCCTGGAGGGCCGGCGGACGGCGGCGAACGCGCGGGGCGCACAGACCGAGGCCGTGAAGAGGGCCGACCAGGCCCAAGGGGGAGAAAACCGTTGAACGTCTGGATCGCGATCGGCGTCACCGCCGTCGGCTGCTACGCCGTCAAGCTCCTCGGACTGCTCGTGCCGGCCGGGCTCCTGGAGCGGCCGCTCGTCCAGCGGCTCGCGGCCCTGCTGCCCGTCGCCCTGCTGGCCGCCCTCACGGCCCAGCAGACCTTCGCCGACGGCCGTGCCCTCGTACTCGACGCCAGGGCGGCGGGGCTCACCGCGGCCGCCGTCGCCCTGCTCCTGCGCGCCCCCTTCCTGGTCGTGGTCGGCGTCGCGGTCGTGGTGACGGCGGGGCTGCGCGCGCTCACGGGCTGAACGAGCGGCCCGCCCGCCCTCAGGGGCGTCGGCAACCGGCGGGCGAGCCGGCCCGGGGCCTCAGCCGATGGCCCGCCCGTAAGCCCGGAGGGTGAGCAGCGCCTCGACGGTCACCATGGGGCGGCATTCCAGGGCCGTGCCCGGAGCCCACCGGCGCCACCGGATGGGCCAGCCGCCGTCCTCTTGCTGCTCGGCCGTGAGGTGGTCCAGGGCGCGGTCCATCTCCTCGTCGGTGAACCACGCGCGCGCGAGGGAGTCCGGTGTCCGCGCGAAGTCGTACGCGAAGTGGTGCTCGCCCGGCGCGTACCCGGGGGCGACCGGGTACGCCTCCGGACGGCCGGGGTCCAGGCACACGAGCCGTTCCTCCCGCACCAGGCGGCCCAGCCGGTCGGCGGCCGCCTGCGCGCGCGGCCGGTCGGGTGCCGAGTCCAGGAACGCCACCGCCGCCTCCACCTCGTAGGGATGCGTCTTGCGCAGGGACTCGACCGCCTGCCAGCAGAAGTCGGTGGCCCGGAACAGCCACGCGTGCCACACCTCGTTGCGGTGCAGCAGGCCCACCACCGGGCCGGTGGCGAGGAGGTCGCTCGGCGGGTCGTCGACAACGGGCACGAAGGGGGCGGCCGGGTAGCCACGCTGGCTGGGATGGATCGCCGGAAGGGCACCGTCCGATGTCGACACGGCGGTCAGGTAACGGCATACGCGCTCGGCCCGCTGTCCGCCGCAGCGCCCGATCGAGTCCAGGACGCGCAGCGCGTGGGCGGTGTGCAGGGGCTGGCTGACCGGGCCCCGCAGATCGGGTTCGAGGGCATGACCGTACCCCTCGTCCTCGTTGCGGTAGGCGGCCAGCGCGGTCTCCACCGGGTCGGCGCCGCCGCCCAGGAAGTGATAAGCGAAGCGGCGCTGCTCCAGCACGCGCGCGGTGAGCCAGATGAACTGCTCGGCGCGGGAGAGCGGGGTGTGCGCCGGGGGCGCAGCGGGGAGTGGGGATGCTCCGGGTTCGGCCATGGTCAGACCGTAGGACGGAAAGCCGTCCTGGCAAGCGGTCCCGGGCCGGGCCCACTCTCAGGGGCTGGATACTGGAGTCATGCGGTTGACGGTTTTCTGGCAGCGGATGGCGGATCACTTCGGTGCGGCGTACGCCGAGACCTTCGCGCGCGACCATGTGATGTCGGAGCTGGGAGGTCGCACGGTGCACCAGGCGCTGGACGCCGGCTGGGAGGCCAAGGACGTGTGGCGGGTGGTGTGCGGGGCCATGAACGTACCGCACGAGAAGCGCTGAAGGCGCACGAAGATCCGCAGGGCGGTCTCCGGTTGTCGGTCGCGTCGGGGAGACTTGCTCCGTGGCCCCGACAGACGAGACCGCACAGGTCCCCCGGCAGGAATCACCGCTCGGCACGCCCCCGTCCGACCGGACCCCGGCGAGTGACGGCGCCGTGCCGGCCGCGCGCATGCCGCGGTGGCTGCCGCGCGCCATGGTGCTGGCGCTCGCCCTCATCGCCGTGTTCCAGCTGGGCAGCTGGGCGTTCCACCAGCTCACCAGCCTGCTGATCAACGTTCTCATCGCGTTCTTCCTGGCGCTCGCCATCGAGCCCGCGGTGAGCTGGATGGCCTCCCGTGGCATGCGCCGGGGACTGGCCACCTTCCTGGTCTTCCTCGGTCTCACGATCGCCGTGGCCGGGTTCGTCACCCTGCTCGGCTCGATGCTCGCGGGCCAGATCGTCAAGATGGTCGAGGGCTTCCCGGCCTATCTCGACTCGTTGATCAACTGGATCAACTCGACGTTCCACACCCACCTCAGACGCGTGGACGTCCAGGACAGCCTGGTCCACTCCGACTGGCTCAGGAAGTACGTCCAGAACAGTGCCACCGGTGTGCTGGACGTCTCCGCGCAGGTGCTGGGGGGCCTCTTCAGGCTGCTGACCGTCGCCCTGTTCTCGTTCTACTTCGCCGCCGACGGGCCGAGGCTGCGGCGCGCGCTGTGCTCGGTGCTGCCGCCGGCCCGGCAGGCCGAGGTGCTGCGTGCCTGGGAGATCGCGGTCGACAAGACGGGCGGCTATCTGTACTCGCGTGGTCTGATGGCGCTCATCTCGGGCATAGCGCACTACGTCCTGCTGGAGGCGCTGGGCATTCCGTACGCCCCCGTGCTCGCCGTCTGGGTCGGTCTGGTCTCGCAGTTCATTCCCACCATCGGCACCTATCTGGCGGGCGCCCTTCCGATGCTGATCGCCTTCACCGTGAACCCCTGGTACGCGGTGTGGGTGCTGGTCTTCGTCGTGATCTACCAGCAGTTCGAGAACTACATGCTCCAGCCCAAGCTGACCGCGCGGTCCGTGGACATCCATCCCGCGGTCGCCTTCGGCTCGGTCATCGCGGGCACCGCCCTGCTCGGCGCGGTCGGCGCGCTGATCGCCATCCCGGCGGTCGCGACGCTCCAGGCGTTCCTGGGGGCGTATGTGAAGCGGTACGCCGTCACGGACGACCCGCGAGTCCACGGGCACCGGCCCCGGGGCTCCGGAAGCGCCGCCGTGCGTCTACGGCGGTTCTTCCCCCGCTGAACACCGCCGGGACTCACCAGGTGAGTGCCGCCCAGACTCCCGCGCCGAGCACGGCGGCCGTGTAGGCGCCGACCGCCGCGCGCAGGACGCGCCGCCTGGCGGCGGCGCTCCAGGCGGTGCGGGACAGCAGCCAGGCCAGCGCGGGCAGCACCAGCACGGCGTGCAGGCTGACGCCGTGCAGGGGCTTGAGCGGGGCCGTCGAGTGGTACGCCGCCTCCTGGTGCCCGGTGCGGGACAGCATGACCCCGCGCGCGATCATCACCGCCCCCGACAGCAGCGCCACCATCAGGATCGCGAAGCCGGAGCGCAGCGCGAGCGGCATGCCCGAGGGGCCGCCCGGCCGGTGCCGGAACGCGGCCGCGGCGAACGCCGAGAGCACGACGACCAGGACGCCGCCGCCCACCGCGAGCATCATCGCGACCGCGGTGTCGAAGGGCGTGGAGGTGTTGAGGTGCGAGGGCACGTGACGCCATGCCTGGAGGGTGATCCCGGCGACCTCCACGACGCAGTCGGCGGCGAAGACGACGAGCAGCACGGTGCGCGGCCGTCCACCGATGCGCACGTACGAGGTCACCCAGGTGACCGCGATCAGCGTCAGCCCGAACGAGAGTCCGAACGTGACGGGCTTGCGCCAGGAGACCGGCCCGTCCCAGGGGCCGCCGTCGACGGCGAACACCAGCAGATGGGCCAGCCCCGACAGCACGAGGGTGGTGCCGGTCGCGAGACAGAGGCGTTCACCGGGGCGGGCGGCGTGCCACACGGCGCTCGTCCGGCCGGCGGGGACGGGGGCGGTGGCGATGACGGTGGCGGCCGTCCGGTCCGGGGCGGTGGTGGTGTGGAGGCGGGTTCCGTGTCGGTCCATGGGGACAGCGTCGGGGCCACGGGAGGCCGGGTCGTCCTACCGCAGGAGACTCCTGCCGTACGCCCCGGGAAGCAGCGCCCGCCACCGCGGGCGGGCACCGGCATTGTCGGTCCCTGAACGTAGGCTCGGATACGCCCGCGGTGCGCTTGACACGAAAATCGAACATCCATTCTTATGGAGCCTCCGGCTCGGCTCTCCGCGGGGATTTCCACAGGGGTTTGGTGGAGAAGTGCCCGAGTTATCCACAGGCCGGACGAGCGTCAGGGCGCATTGTCAGTGGCAGGCGTTAGCGTCTTTGACGTGAAGCGATCGACTCAAGCAAACCGGGTGGAACCCATGGCAGGTACCGACCGCGAGAAGGCCCTGGACGCCGCGCTCGCACAGATTGAACGGCAATTCGGCAAGGGCGCGGTCATGCGCATGGGCGAGCGGTCCAAGGAGCCCATCGAGGTCATCCCGACCGGGTCGACCGCGCTCGACGTGGCCCTCGGTGTCGGCGGCCTCCCCCGCGGCCGAGTGGTGGAGATCTACGGACCGGAGTCCTCCGGCAAGACGACCCTGACCCTGCACGCGGTGGCGAACGCGCAGAAGGCAGGCGGCCAGGTCGCCTTCGTGGACGCCGAGCACGCCCTCGACCCCGAGTACGCGCGCAAGCTGGGCGTCGACATCGACAACCTGATCCTCTCCCAGCCGGACAACGGCGAACAGGCGCTGGAGATCGTGGACATGCTGGTCCGCTCCGGTGCTCTCGACCTCATCGTCATCGACTCCGTCGCCGCGCTCGTCCCGCGTGCGGAGATCGAGGGCGAGATGGGCGACAGCCACGTGGGTCTGCAGGCCCGTCTGATGAGCCAGGCCCTGCGGAAGATCACCAGCGCGCTCAACCAGTCGAAGACCACCGCGATCTTCATCAACCAGCTCCGCGAGAAGATCGGCGTGATGTTCGGCTCCCCGGAGACCACGACCGGTGGCCGGGCGCTGAAGTTCTACGCCTCGGTGCGTATCGACATCCGCCGCATCGAGACCCTGAAGGACGGCACGGAAGCGGTCGGCAACCGCACCCGCTGCAAGGTCGTCAAGAACAAGGTCGCCCCGCCCTTCAAGCAGGCCGAGTTCGACATCCTCTACGGACAGGGCATCAGCCGTGAGGGCGGCCTGATCGACATGGGTGTCGAGCACGGCTTCGTCCGCAAGGCCGGCGCCTGGTACACGTACGAGGGCGACCAGCTCGGCCAGGGCAAGGAGAACGCGCGCAACTTCCTGAAGGACAACCCCGACCTGGCCAACGAGATCGAGAAGAAGATCAAGGAGAAGCTGGGCGTCGGCGTGCGTCCCGAGGAGCCCGCCGCCGAGCCGGGCACGGACGCGGCGAGCGGCACGCCCGCGGCCGAGGACCCCGCCAAGACAGCGCCCGCGTCGACGGCCAAGACGACCAAGGCCAAGGCCCCGGCGGCCAAGAGCTAGCCCGTGACACGACGAACCGACTGGGCCGAGTACGCCTTTCCGGTGGCCCCGCAGGGGCGGGGGAGCCGGAGCGTGGGGGGAGCGGTCGGGAGCGGCGACGGGGCGTACGACGACATGCGAGGCGACGCGGAGGCCCAGGGGGCGGGCGCTCCGCGTGAGGACGGCCATGCCCGAGGGGGACGCGGACGAGGGCGGCGGCGCGGCTTCGGGGAGCCGGCCGACGGCCCACAGGACGGAGGGTCCTCTTTCTCGTCGAGGGCCGAGAAGGGGGAGCCCCCGGCGGACCCGGTGGAGCGGGCGCGGGCGATCTGCCTGCGCCTGCTCACCGGGAGCCCGCGCACGCGCAAGCAGCTCGCGGACGCCCTGCGCAAGCGGGAGATCCCCGACGATGTGGCGGAGGAGGTGCTGTCGAGGTTCGAGGAGGTCGGCCTCATCGACGACGGTGCCTTCGCGGACGCCTGGGTGGAGTCCCGGCATCACGGCCGGGGCCTGGCCCGCCGGGCGCTCGCGCAGGAGCTGCGCACCAAGGGTGTGGACTCCGCGTTGATCGACGAAGCGGTGGGACAGCTCGACACGGAGCAGGAGGAGGCCACCGCGCGTGAACTCATCGCCCGCAAACTGCGCGCGACACGGGGCCTGGACCGTGACAAGCGCCTGCGCCGCCTCGCGGGCATGCTCGCCCGCAAGGGCTACCCCGAGGGGATGGCCCTCAGGGTGGTCCGCCAGGCGCTGGAGGACGAGGGGGAGGAAACGGAGGGGTTGGGGGACGGGGAGTTCTGAGCCCAGGGGGCCGCGGCCCGGGGCTGTGATACGGCCCGGCTGGCGCGGGGGAGATGTGGTCCGGTCTCACCGGGTGACCCATGGCCGGTGCGACGAGCGTCATGGGGCCCGGTGGTACGTGGGCGACATGCGGTCCGGTGGGACTGGGCACGGGGCGCGAGCCCTGGACACGGTGGACGCGCGGGGGCGCCGATCGCGTTCAGGGCTCGACGGCCCGTCAGGCCCGGCCTACGGTGCCACCGGCAGCCCCGCCGCCTTCCAGGACTGGAAGCCGCCCACCAGGTCCGTGGCACGGTGCAGGCCCAGTTGGCGCAGGGAGGCGGCGGCGAGGCTCGACGCGTAGCCCTCGTTGCAGACGATCACCACGCGCAGATCGTGGCTCGTGGCCTCGGGGACGCGATGGCTGCCCTGGGGGTCCAGGCGCCACTCCAGTTCGTTCCGCTCGATGACGAGAGCGCCCGGGATCAGCCCGTCGCGGTCGCGCAGGGCCGCGTACCGGATGTCCACGAGCAGGGCCTCTCCGGCGCGTGCGGCATCGTAGGCCTCCTGGGCCTCCACGCGGTCGAGGTCCTCACGGACCCGCTCCAGCAACGTATCGATGTCCACGGGGTATTCGGGTAGCGACGTCACTGCCAGTCCTCCGGGCGCTCGACCTGCTCCAGGCGCAGTACCTGCCCCGTGCGACTGTAGCGGCGGATCTGCGGCAGGGGCGGGTAATAGGCGTGGACCGAGATCGCGTGCCGCTCGGTGGACTCGTTGAGCACCTCATGCACATGGTGCTGCCCGAAGGAGCGGCCGCTGCCCGCCGACAGGTGCCGCTCGCGGTCCACCCCCTCGGTGAGTTCCAGGGTCCTCCAGCCGTCGGACGGCAGCCGGGCCGCGAGGGAGTTCTCCTTGAGTTCACCCGACGCGGTGACGAAGGCGCCCACCGAGTCGGCGTGGTCGTGCCAGCCGGTGCCCGTGCCGGGCGGCCAGCCGATCAGCCATGCCTCGCTGCCGCCGGGACCCTCGAGGCGTACCCAGGTACGGCCCTCGGGGTCGAGCGGGAGCGAGGAGACCAGCTCCGTGTTCGCGGCCGTCCGGCGCGCGAAGTCCAGCAACTCCGCCTGGGTGGGGACGGAGACGGGCGTGGCAGGGACAGGGGAGACGGAGGAGACAGAGGGGTGCACAGACAACGGGACCGTCCTGAGGTTCGCGAGGGGCGCGGTGGTGCCAGACGGCGCGCGCGGGTGAAGGGGTGGCGAGATCAGCAGGACGGACGACACACGCAGCCCGCATAGCGGACGAGGTCCATATGGACCCTCCGCCACAGGCGCACACAGGTGTCGGTCACGATCCGGAGTAGACCATGGAGGTGGCAGCCGGTCAACTCACCGTCACCATGTGGACGTCACGGTGACCGTGCGTTCGAGGGAGGGCATTCCGCGACCCCTCAGCCCGCCGGGAATGCCCCATGAGCCCCGGTTCCATACCCTTCAGCCCGCGTTCGCCGCCGCCTGTTCCTTCGCCGGGCCGCCCAGCGTCGCCTCCGCCGCCTGGTACAGGTCCGCCGGCCGTACCCCGCTCAGGGCCGTCACCAGGTGTCCGTCCGGGCGGATCAGAAGCACCGTGTGGGCGGCCGCGCCCGGATAGCTCTCGGCGACCAGCAGTTCCGCGGGATGCGGCAGGGCCGTCACGGCCGCCGCCAGTCGGGGCATGATCCCGGCCGACACCCAATGCCTGCGCTCCCACACCCCGGTGCCCGGCGCCACGAGCACCACCAGCAGCGATCCGCGCCCGAGACGGTCCCGCAGCCGTACGAACGAACCGTCCTCGGCCGTCACCCGCACATCCGCGACCGGCGCCCCGGGCTCGGTGTTCACCTGCGCCTCCGACTCGCTCGGCGCGGGCTGGAGCGGTGAGCCGGCGTACGTGCCCGGCGCGCCCAGCGCCCCGCGCCCCAGATGGCCGTCCGCGAGCAGCGCGTCCTGCCCGCGCGCGGCCCCGGGAACGTAGGCCCGCAGGGGTCCGCCGCCGCGCAGCACCGGCAGTGCCTGATCGGCGGCGCGCAGGCGGGCGGCGACCACGGCGCGGCGCTCGGTCTGATAGCTGTCGAGCAGTGCCTCGCGCGAGCCGTGATGCCAGGCCAGCGCCAGCTTCCAGGCGAGGTTGTCCACGTCCCTGAGCCCCTCGTCCAGGCCCTGGGTGCCGAGCGCGCCGAGCAGATGCGCGGCGTCCCCGGCGAGGAAGACCCGGCCGACGCGCCAGCGGCGGGCGAGCCGGTGGTGGACGGTGTGCACGCCCGTGTCCAGCAGGTCGTAGGCGGGGGTGGAGCCCCCGTGCCAGCCCGCGAGCGTCTCCCGCACGAGGGTCACCAGCAGCTCGGGAGTGACCAGGTCCTTGCCCGGCGGCAGCAGCCAGTCCAGGCGCCATACGCCGTCGGGCAGCGGGCGGGCGCCGATCTCACCGACCGAGGGACCCGAGGTCCGCCACGGCGGCGTCCGGTGCAGCAACGCCTCGCCGGGCCAGGGAAGTTCGGTGCGCAGCGCCGCCACGGCATGGCGTTCCACGGCCGTGCGTCCGGGGAAGCGGACGTCCAGGAGCTTGCGCACCGTCGAGCGCGGTCCGTCGCAGCCGACCAGATAACTGCCGCGCCACCAGGTGCCCCGGGGTCCACGAGTGTGTGCCGTGACCCCGGACGGCTCCTGCTCCACGGAGTCCAGCCGGCTCTCCACCGCGACCTCGACCAGCCCCTCGCGGGCGATGGCCGCGCGCAGGGCGCCGGTGAGGACATGCTGGGCGATGTGCAGCGGGGCCGGCCCGTCGGCGATCTCGGGCTCCCCGGCCATGCCCTTCCGGGTCTCGGCGGCGCTGTATCCGCCGCCGCGCTCCTCCGTGCCACCGGCCGGTGCGAACACGACCTCCCGCATCGTGTGCTTGCGCCGCATCGACCGCCACCCGGTCCAGCGCAGTCCGGCCCCGGTGAGCGGCCCCCCGGCCAATCGTTCCATCAGCGCGGTGGTGTCCTCGCGCAACACGACGGTACGCGCGGCGCGCTGCTCGTCCTTGCCGGGGCCCTCGTCGAGGACGACGGACGGCACCTCCTGACGCGCCAGCGCGAGCGCGAGCGCGAGCCCCACGGGCCCCGCTCCCACGATGATCACCGGATCCACGGCGCGGCGCCCCCTGCCCTGAGCGGTGTCCTGAGGGACGTACGGGAACAGGCAGTTGGAGCAGGGTGCACGATCACAGAACGTATGCAACCCACTGCCGCTGCGCCCGTCAAGCGAGCAGGGCAGTGGCGTGACGCCACTGCCCTGGGGGACAGGCGGTTCGAGCAGCCGTCGCTCCGGCGGACGGGTCGGCCCAGGACCGAGCCCGGACCGGTGGAGGACCGACCAAGGGCTGGCGGAGGACCGACCAAGGACCGGCGGAGGGCCGAGCCCGGACCGGCGGAGGGCCGAGCCCGGACCGGCGGAGGGATGACTGAGGACCGGCGGAGGGATGACTGAGGAGCCGTCAGGCGGCGACGCCCGTCGCCTCCGCGCCCGCGACGGCCGCCGGCGCCAGGATCGCTCCGGTCGACTTCTTGGCCCGCCGCAGCCGCTTCTCCAGCCAGCTCGCGAACATCGACAGAGCGAAGTTGACCACAAGGAACATGAAGGCCACGATCGTGAAGCTGGCGATGGTGTTGGCGCCGTAGTAGGAACTCATCGGCGAGACGGCGGACAGCAGTTCGGGGAAGGTGAGGAGCGCGCCGCCGAGTGCCGTGTCCTTCACGGTCACCACCAGCTGGCTGACGATCGCCGGCAGCATCGCGGTGACCGCCTGCGGCAGCAGGATCAGCCGCATCACCTGGTTCTTGCGCAGACCGATCGCCAGCGCTGCCTCGGACTGGCCCTTCGGCTGGGCCAGAATGCCCGCGCGGACGATCTCCGCGAGGACGGAGGCGTTGTAGAGGACCAGGCCGGTGACCACCGCGTACAGCGGGCGATCGTCCGAGGCGACGTTCGTGTACTGGGCGAAGAGGGCGTTGCCGAAGATCATCAGAACGAGCACCGGAATGGCTCGGAAGAATTCCACCACGATCGCGACCGGAACCCTGATCCATGCGTGATCGGAGAGCCGGGCGATACCCAGGACCGCGCCCAGCGGCAATGCTATGAGCACCGCCAGGGCCGCCGCCTCGAGCGTGTTCTGCAGACCCGGCAACAGATACGTCGTCCAGGCCTCCGTCCCGCCGAAGAACGGCTTCCACTTCTCCCAGTCCAGCTGGCCCTTGTCGTCGAGGCTGGTGAACACCCACCACGCCAGACCGCCCAGGGCGGCGAGGAACAGCACGGTCCAGACGACGTTGCGTCGTTTGGCCCGGGGCCCCGGGGCGTCGTAGAGGACGGAACTCATCGCTTCACCGCCACCTTCTTGCCCACCCAGCCGAAGATCAGGCCGGTCGGCAGCACCAGGCACACGAATCCGAAGCCGATCACCCCGGCGATCAGCAGGAACTGGGCCTCGTTCTCGATCATCTTCTTCATCAGCAGGGCCGCCTCGGCGACACCGATCGCGGCCGCCACCGTGGTGTTCTTGGTCAACGCGATCAGCACGTTCGTCAGCGGGATCACGACCGAGCGGAACGCCTGCGGCAGGACCACGAGCGTGAGGACCTGAGTGAAGGTCAGCCCCAGAGCACGAGCCGCCTCCGCCTGCCCGACGGGCACGGTGTTGATGCCGGCCCGTAGCGCCTCGCACACGAACGTCGCGGTGTAGGCGCTCAGGCCGAGCACCGCCAGCCGGAAGTCGATGGTCTCGAAGTCCGTGGCGCCGAGATTGACCCCCAGGGTCTGGTTGAGTCCCAGGGAGGTGAAGAGGATGATCACGGTCAGCGGGATGTTCCGCACGATGTTCACGTAGGCGGTCCCGAAACCGCGCATCACCGGCACCGGGCCGACCCGCATCGCGGCCAGCAGAGTGCCCCAGATCAGGGAGCCGATCGCGGAGAGTACGGTGAGCTGCACCGTCCCCCAGAACGCTCCCAGCAGGTCGTAGCGATCAAGAAAGTCGAACATGAGGTCCCGCGCTTCCGCGTGTCGGACAGGCCGGGTGCGCCACCCGCAGCGGGCGGCGCACGATCGTCAGGCCCTGCTTACTGGACGATGTTGCCGATCTTCGGCGCGGGCTCGTTCTTGTAGCCGGCGGGGCCGAAGTTCTTCTCCACGGCGCTCTTCCACGAGCCGTCCGAGACCATCTTCTCCAGGGCGGCGTTGATCTTCGCCTTGAGGTCGCTGCCCTTCTTGACGCCGATGCCGTAGTTCTCGTTGGTCATCTTGAAGCCGCCGAGCTTGAACTTGCCCTTGAAGGCGGCCTGCGAGGCGTAGCCGGCGAGGATCGAGTCGTCGGTGGTCAGTGCGTCGATGGCACCGTTCTCCAGACCCGTCAGACATGCCGAGTAGGTCGGGTACTGCTGCAGCTTGGCCTTCGGGGCGAGCCTGTCGTGGACGTTCTGCGCCGAGGTCGAGCCCGTCACCGAGCACAGCTTCTTCGAGTTCAGGTCCGAGGGCGACTTGATCGTGTTGTCGTCCGCACGCAGCAGCACGTCCTGGTGGGCGAGCAGGTAGGGGCCCGCGAAGTCGACCTTCTGCCGGCGCTCCGGGGTGATCGAGTAGGAGGCGGCGATGAAGTCGACATCACCGCGCTGCAGCATGGTCTCGCGGTCGGCGCTCTTCGACTCCTTCCACTCGATCTGGTTCGCGTCGTAGCCGAGCTGCTTGGCGACGTACGTGGCGACGTCCACGTCGAATCCGGTGTATCCCTGCGGCGTCTTCTGGCCGATGCCGGGCTGGTCGAACTTGATGCCGATCTTGATGGTCTTGCCGCCGCCGGAGGACGATCCACCGTCCTTCTTGTCGCCGGAGCCGCAGGCAGTGGCGGCGGTGGCGAGGGCGAGCACGGCGGCCGTGGCGGCGGTGACCTTGCGGAACTTCATGGTGAACATCCTTTGGGTGGTGAAGGAAGACACGTCGTGGCGGCGTGGTGTCGGGGATCGCCGGGGCCGTGAACGGCCGTGAAAGGCCATGAAGGGCCGTCAGTGGTGCAGGATCTTGGCGAGGAAGTCCTTCGCGCGGTCGCTGCGCGGGTTGCTGAAGAACTGCTCGGGTGCGGCCTCTTCCACGATGCGGCCGTCGGCCATGAACACCACCCGGTTGGCGGCCGAGCGGGCGAAGCCCATCTCGTGCGTGACGACGACCATGGTCATGCCGTCCCGGGCGAGTTGCTGCATGACCTCCAGGACCTCGTTGATCATCTCGGGGTCCAGGGCCGAGGTCGGCTCGTCGAAGAGGATGACCTTGGGATCCATCGCCAGCGCGCGGGCGATGGCGACGCGCTGCTGCTGGCCGCCGGAGAGCTGCGCCGGGTACTTGTCGGCCTGGGTGCCGACGCCGACCCGGTCGAGCAGGGCACGGGCCTTCTCCTCGGCCTTGCCCTTGTCCGTCCTGCGGACCTTGACCTGGCCCAGCATCACGTTCTCGAGCACGGTCTTGTGTGCGAAGAGGTTGAAGGACTGGAAGACCATGCCGACATCGGCGCGCAGCCGGGCCAGTTCCCTGCCCTCCTGCGGCAACGGCTTGCCGTCGATCGCGATGGTGCCCGAGTCGATCGTCTCCAGGCGGTTGATGGTGCGGCACAGGGTGGACTTTCCCGACCCCGAGGGGCCGATCACCACGACGACCTCACCACGGGTGATGGTCAGGTCGATGTCCTGGAGCACGTGCAACGCGCCGAAGTGCTTGTTGACACTCTTCAGGACGACCAGTTCGTCGGTCGCGGCCACCGAGTCCTTGGCCACCGATGCTGCGGTCATTACTGGTTGGCTCCGTCCTCACTCGGTTTCGGAGGACAGTAATGACGCCGTGCGACCAGCGTCATTACATCTGAGGGAGATCTGAGCATCACGATCCGGTAGCGGTCGTTCACATGGGGTAGCCACCGTGCGCGGCCCGCGTACCGGCTGAATAACGGAAGGCGTCCGCAACCGGATCCCTCTTGACGCCGTCCTTGTTCATCGGCGTGACTGCCTTGGTGCACGCGCCCGCGTGCACACGTTCGCATGGATGACGTTTTCCACCGTCGGTGGATGACGCCTTTCCCGTACAGAGCGCGAGTCGGCTCTTGTACAGGCCGACATCGAACGGGACCGTGGGACCGAGACATCCGGAGGGGGCCGGCATGAGACTGCTTCTCGTCGAGGACGACAACCACGTCGCGGCCGCCCTGTCCGCCGTGCTGGCGCGGCACGGCTTCGAGGTCACACACGCCCGCAACGGCGAGGAGGCCCTGCGGGCGCTGGTCCCCGAGGGCGCCGGCTTCGGCGTCGTCCTGCTCGACCTGGGCCTGCCCGACCAGGACGGCTACGAGGTCTGCGGAAAGATCCGCAAGCGCGCCGACATTCCAGTGATCATGGTCACCGCGCGCTCCGACGTGCGCTCCCGGATCCACGGCCTGAACCTCGGCGCCGACGACTATGTGGTCAAGCCGTACGACACCGGGGAGTTGCTCGCGCGCATCCACGCCGTCGCCAGGCGCATCCCGCACCTGGACGACACCGGCGCCACCGAGACCGTGCTGCGCCTTGGTCAGGTGCACATCGAACTGCCCACCCGCCGGGTCAGCGTGGACGGTTCGGTGATCCAGCTGACCCGCAAGGAGTTCGATCTGCTCGCCCTGCTGGCCCAGCGCCCGGGCGTGGTGTTCCGCCGTGAACAGATCATCAGCGAGGTCTGGCAGACCAGCTGGGAGGGGACCGGGCGCACCCTGGAGGTGCATGTCGCCTCGCTGCGCTCCAAGCTGCGGATGCCCGCGCTGATCGAGACCGTGCGAGGCGTCGGGTACCGGCTCGTCGCCCCGGCCCTCTAGCGGGGGACGGGTGGGCGCACGACTGCTTCCACTGCTCATCGTCCTGATGGCGGCCGTGCTGCTGGCGCTCGGTGTCCCGCTCGCGGTGAGCCTCGCCGCGGCGCAGCAGCAGCGGGTCGTCGTCGACCGGATCGATGACACGGCGCGCTTCGCGGCCCTCGCGCAGTTCGTCGCCGACCGGCCCACCACCGGCTCCCGGGTGGGGGTCGAGGACGAGCGCGGCGAGACCCTGCGCAAGGAACTCGCCATGTACTACAGCGTCTACGGCATCCGGGCCGGCGTCTTCTACCGCGACGACGTACCCATGGCCAACGCGCCGGAGGACTGGTATCTGCCGCAGGAGGGCGACGGCCGCGACGCCTTCAGCGAGGCCCTGCTCGGGCGCCGCAGCCACGACCCGGAGCAGGTGTGGCCCTGGCAGCGGACCCGGCTCGTGGTCGCCTCCCCGGTCATCCGCGACGGTGACGTCATCGCCGTCGTCGTCACCGAATCGCCCACCGGACAGATGCGGTCGAGGATCCTGCACGGCTGGGTGCTCATCGGCGCCGGGGAGATCGCCGCGATGCTGCTGGCGGTGGGTGCGGCCCTGCGTCTGACGGGCTGGGTGCTCAGGCCCGTACGGGTACTGGACGCGACGACCCACGACATCGCGACCGGGCGCCTGAAGTCCCGGGTCGCCGCCGCCGGCGGCCCGCCGGAACTCCGGCGTCTGGCACGGTCGTTCAACGAGATGGCGGACAACGTCGAGGAAGTCCTGGAGCAGCAGCGCGCGTTCGTCGCCGACGCCTCCCATCAGCTGCGCAATCCACTCTCCGCGCTGCTGCTGCGTATCGAGCTGCTCGCCCTCGAACTGCCCGAGGACAACGAGGAGATCGCCTCCGTGCGCACCGAGGGCAAGCGCCTCGCGCAGGTCCTCGACGACCTGCTGGACCTGGCGCTCGCCGAGCACGCCGAGGCCGACCTGCGGGTCACCGACGTGGGCGCGCTGGCCGCCGAGCGAGTGGCGGCCTGGAGCCCGGCCGCCGAGGCCAAGGGCGTACGGCTGACCGGGAACTGCCCGGCCACCACCGCCTGGGCCGACTCCGTCACGCTCGCCAGCGCCCTGGACGCGGTCATCGACAACGCGGTGAAGTTCACTCCGGAGGGGGAGCGCGTCGAGGTCACGGTCGCGGCGGACGGAGAGTGGGCCACGGTGGTGGTGACCGACGGCGGGCCCGGGCTGAGCGACGAGGAACTGGCCCGGGTCGGGGACCGCTTCTGGCGCAGCGCGGCCCACCAGAACATCAAGGGCTCGGGACTCGGGCTGTCGATCTCACGGACACTGCTGGCGGCGGGCGGGGGATCGATCGCGTACGCACGCCAGGAGCCGCACGGGCTGAAGGTGACGGTCACGGTGCCGCGGACGGTCAACTCGAGACGGTCCTCCGGTTCGTGAGGGCCGAGCCCGGCGGGTGATGCGCTACGCGGCGTCCCCTGGCTACGGCTTCACCGACTGGTAGTACCGCCGGGCGCCCTCGTGCAACTCCAGCGGGTCCGTGTAGATCGCCGTCCGCAGGTCCACGAGCTGGGCCGCGTGCACCCGGGCGCCGATCCGGTCCCGGCTGTCGATCACCGTGCGGGTGAGCTTCTCGGTCAGGTCCGCGTTCATGTCCTCCCGGGTGATCAGGAGGTTCGCGACGGCCACGGTCTGCACGGAGGAGCCCTGCTCTATGTCCGGGTAGGCGTCGGCGGGCATCACCGCGGCCCGGTAGTAGCGTGACGCGCCGCCCTGAGCGTGCAGCTTGGCCACCAGATCGCTGCCGATGGGCACCAGGCGGATCTGGAACTGGTTCGACAGCTGGGTGATGGCGCTGGTGGGAAGTCCGCCCGACCAGAAGAACGCGTCTATCTTGTGCTGCTTGAGCAGGTCGGGCATGGTCCCGATGCCGTCGGACAGGGCGGTGATGTCCTTCTTCGGATCCAGCCCGGCCGCGGCGAGCACATGCTCCGCTATCAGCCGCACCCCGGACCCGCCGGGCCCGACGGCGACGGTCCGCCCCTTCAGGTCCGCCACGGACTGCACGCGGGAGGAGCGCGGCACCACCAGGTGGACATAGTCGTCGTACAGCCGCGCGCAGCCGCGCAGCCCCCCGGCGCCCGGCTGCCTCTCCAGCCGGTAGGCCTCCACCGCGTCGGCCGCGGCGATCGTGAAGTCCGCCTGGCCCGTGGCCACCCGCCGCACGTTCTGCTGGGAGCCGTCGCTGTTCAGCAGCCGGACGTCCAGATGCGGCAGGTCCTTGGCGATGGCGTGCTGGAGCAGCGCGCCGTACTTCTGGTAGACGCCGGTCGGGGTGCCCGTACTGAAGGTGACCGTGCCGCTGGGGGACTCCTCGCCGAAGGGCAGCAGCCACCACAGCAGCAGCCCGACGACCGCGAGGGCGGCCGTCGAGCCCAGCAGCGCACGGCGTCTGCTCATACGGGGGAGTGCTCGGAACATGCGGGCGATCCTGCCAGGCCACAGGCACCGCTGACCAGGGCGGGGTGGGCCGGGCGCGCGGGAGAGAGGCGGCCGCGGTGGCCGATAGGGTTGGCGGATGCACCCTTCACCCGTCTCCCTCGTCCGGGAGTTCCACCTCGCCTTCGGCCTCGACGCCCGTACCGTGCCGACCGAGGTCTCCCCGGAGCTGGCCGCGCACCGCAGCGAGCTGCTCGCCGAGGAGGCAGCCGAGGTCGCCGAGGTGGCCGTCACCGGACCGCTGGACCGGCTGGCGCATGAGCTGGCCGACCTTGTGTACGTGGCCTACGGCACGGCCCTTGTGCACGGCATCGACCTCGACGCCGTGATCGCCGAGATCCATCGCGCCAATATGACCAAGATCGGCCCGGACGGCACGGTCGCCCGGCGGGAGGACGGGAAGGTCCTCAAGGGCGACCACTACCGCGCGCCGGACGTCTCGGCGGTACTGCGCCGGCAGGGGTGGGCGCCTTCATCGGCGTAGGGCGCACCCGTCGACGTAGGACGACTTCACCGGCGTACGACGTCTGGGCCGGCGTGCGGTCCCCGCGTCCGGGTGCGGTCCCTGCGTCCGGGTGCGGTTCCCGTGCCCGCAAACGGCACCTGTGACCGCGTGCGACGGCCGCGCCGGTCTACGGCACCTGCGTCCGCGTGCCGGCGTACGACGTCTGGGCCGGCGTACGGCTCCCGCGCCCGCGTACGGCCACCCGCCCGCGTACGACGCCCGCGCCGGCGTAAGGAAGGTGCCGCGCCGTCAGGGCTGCGGACGCCCTCACCGGCGCAGGAACCGCCCCACGGCGGTGAAGCCCTCGTGGACGAGTTCGAACAGCGAGTCGGCCACGGGGGGTTCGGCGGTCCAGCGTTCGAAGGCGACGCGGAACGTCGTCGTCGCGGTCTCGGTGGCGTACGCGGCCTCCGCCGGGCCGAGGCCGCGCTAGCGCAGGATCGCCTCGAGCCCGGCCGCCCATGACGCGAGCTTCACCAGTTCGCGCTCGCGCGGCTCCGGGGACTGCCGGATGATCGGGGTGCGCAGCACCAGCCGCTCCCGGCGCGGTTGCAGGGTGCCGGTCAGCGCCTTCAGGCCGTCGAGGGTCGCCCAGGAGTTCGCCGAGGGCCATCTGCTCACCGAGGCGGGCCGGCGCCGGCACTACGGCCACCACCGGCGACGGGGCGCGCCCTCCGGACGACTGACGACCCGTCATCCGTGGAGCGGTCACGGCCCTCGGCATTCTTCGTCGGCGGCCCGTGCCCACGTGGGGCCGAGCCCCCGGAGTCGCCCCCCTAAACTGGGGCGACTCTCAAGGGCAGACCCGCGACGGGAAGGGGACGACAACGGTGGCGGCAGGTGGCGGTGGTTTCGCGGAGGATCCGTCCGCCGAGGTGTGGTCGGAAGCGGCCGCCGCGTTCGGGCTGCTGGCCTCGCCCGCGCGACTGCACATCGTCTGGGCGCTCGCCCAGGGCGAGAGCGATGTCACCGGACTCGCCGAGCGCGTCGGCGGCGCGCTGCCCGCCGTGAGCCAGCATCTGACCAAGTTGAAGCTCGCCGGACTGGTGCGCTCCCGACGCGAGGGCCGCCGCCAGGTGTACTTCGTCGACGACGCGGACGTCGTGACCGTGGTGCGCCTGGTGGTGGACCAGCTCGGCGACCGCGCCGACCGCAGCCGCACCCGCGCCCCGGCGACCCGGCTCCGTGGCCTCTGATATCGCCGCACCGTCGCCGACCCGGTCCGCCGACGCCGGCCCCGGCCTCGCGGCGCCCACCTCCCTCCAGGAGCTGCGCCGTCTGCGGAGCAGTCCGCGTGGACTCACCGACGCGCAGGCGGAGGCCCGGCTCGCGGACCTCGGCGAGAACGTGCTCCCCGAGGCCCGTACCCCCTCCTGGTCGCGCCGCTTCGTGCGCGGCCTGCGCGATCCGTTCACCACGGTCCTGCTCTGCCTCGGCCTGGTGTCCGCGACGGTCAGCGCCTGGGGCACCGCCTGCGTGATCCTCTGTCTCGTCGCCCTCAGCTGCCTGCTGCGCGCCGTCGGCGAGTACCGGGCCGACCGCTCGATGGCCGCGCTGCGCGACCTGGTCGCCACCACCGCGACCGTGCTGCGCCGCCCGGACGCCGGCCGGCCGTCCCGGGAACGGGAGACAACCGCAGCCGAACTGGTGCCGGGTGATGTCATCCGCCTCGCGCCCGGTGATCTGATCCCGGCCGACGTACGGCTGCTGCGCACGAGCGGCCTGACGGTGCACCAGGCCGCGCTGACCGGTGAGTCGGCACCGGTCGCCAAGTACGCGCTCGACGCGCCCGCGGCCTGCGAGGCCGGCCCCTTCGAGCAGCCCCATCTGTGCTTCCAGGGCAGCAGTGTCGCCACCGGCGGCGGCACCGCGCTCGTCCTGGAGACGGGCACCCGCACCCGGTTCGCCCGGACCCACGGCGTCGTCCCCGCCCGGCGCGAGGCGAGCGCCTTCGAGCGGTCCGTGCACGGCATCTCCTGGGTGCTGATCCGGTTCATGCTGCTCACCCCGCCGTTGGTGCTGATGGCCAACGCGACGCTGCGCGACCGGGGCCTGGAGACGCTGCCCTTCGCGGTCGCCGTCGCCGTCGGCCTCACACCGGAGATGCTGCCGGTCATCGTCACCACCTGTCTGGCGCGTGGCGCCCGGCTGCTCGCCCGCACCCACGGCGTGATCGTGAAGCGCCTGCCCGCCCTGCACGACCTGGGCGCGGTCGATGTGCTGTGCCTCGACAAGACCGGCACCCTCACCCAGGACCGGCCGGTCGTCGAGCGGGCCCTGGACGGCGCCGGACAGGACGCGCCCGAGGTGCTGCGCCAGGCCGCCGCGACCGCCTGGTGGACCCTTCAGCTCGCCGATCTGCCCGCCCCGGACGCCCTCGACGAGGCACTGCTGGACGCGGCCGACGGAAGCTGGGAGGCGTACGAGGGCGTCGCCGCCGTGCCGTTCGACCCCGTCCGCCGGCTCGCCACCGCCGTGGTCCGCGGCGGCCTCGGCACCCACACCCTGCTCGTCAAGGGCGCCCCCGAGGCCGTACTGGAGCGCTGCGCGGTGGACCCCGCCGAGCGGGAGCGGCTGCTCGCGCTCGCCGCCCGCGAGGCGCGGGAAGGCCTGCGAGTGATCGCGGTCGCGAGCGGCGACCGCCCCGCCCGCCCCCGTCCCTACACCCCCGCCGACGAGCGCGGACTCACCTTCCGCGGCTTCGTCACCTTCCGGGACGCCCTCGCCCCGACCGCCGAGCGGGCCCTGCGGGACCTCGCCGCCCGTGGCGTCACCGTGCGGATCCTCACCGGCGACCACCCGGGCACGGCGGCCCGCGCCTGCCGCGACCTCGGCCTCGACCCGGGCGGGGTGCGGACCGCGGGCGCCGCGGACGACCATGCCGCGACCGTCGTCGCCCGGTGCACCCCCGAGGACAAGGCGCGGATCGTCAGCGCGCTGCGCCGGGCCGGGCACACCGTCGGCTTCCTGGGCGACGGCGTCAACGACGTGCCGGCGCTGCACGCCGCCGATGTCGGGATCGCCCCGCGCGACGCCGTGGAGGTGGCCCGGGAGAGCGCGGACGTCGTCCTCGCCTACAAGGACCTCACCGCGATCGACCACGCCGTCGCCGCCGGCCGGCACAGCAGCGGCAACATCGCCACGTATCTGCGCGTCACGCTCTCCTCCAACCTCGGCAACGTCGTCGCGATGCTCGCCGCGGGCCTTCTCCTGCCCTTCCTGCCGATGCTCCCGGCCCAGGTCCTGGCCCAGAACCTGTGCTTCGACGCGGCCCAGCTCGCCTTCGCGTACGACCGCCCCGCGGCCGGGGTGCTCACCCGCCCCACCGTGCTGCGCCCGCGCGACTTCCTCCGCTTCATCAGCGGCTTCGGCCTGCTCAACGCCATCGCCGACCTCGCCACCTTCGCCGTCCTCGCGCTCGCGCTGTACGGGCCCGACGCACTCGACGACGAGGCGGTCTTCCACTCGGCGTGGTTCACCGAGAACCTGCTCACCCAGGCCATGGTGATGGTGCTGCTGCGCTCCGGCCGAAGCCTCGTCGCGGGGCGTGCCCCGAGCCCGGTGGGCCGGGCCGCGGGCGTCCTCGCCGCAGTCGCCCTCCTGCTCCCCTTCACCCCGCTCGGCGCGACACTCGGCGTGATCGCGCTGCCGCTGGGCTACTACGCGCTGCTCGCCGCCGTCCTGGCGCTGTACGCGCTCGCGCTGTGGGCGATCCGGGCGCGCTACGAGCGGCGGTCCGCCGCCGGCGGCGATCACCCGTAGGTCACGGTTCGGGCCGAGCGCGCTCCTGTCGCTTCCGATGCGCCCTCACGCTTGTACAGTTGCGCAAAGTAGTAACCATGGCTGGACGGGCGAGCGGCGGAAGGCGTCCTCGGCCGATGCGAGGAAGGGCGGCGCGGTCAATGCTCCGCAACGGACTGGAACCCTGGCACCTGCTGATCGTGGCGATCGTCGTCATCGTGCTGTTCGGCTCGAAGAAGCTCCCGGACACCGCCCGTGCGCTCGGCAAGTCGATGCGCATCCTCAAGAGCGAGGCCAAGGCGATGAAGGACGAGAACGCGCCCTCGCCCGGCGTCGCCGAGTCCGCCCCGGTGACGCCGTCGGCGATCCGGACCTCCGCCGAGGCCGCGGCGGCCGAGCCGCCGGCCGCCGCGTCCTGACCCGGGGCTGCCGCCGCCCGGCTCGGACGTGTCAGGGGCTGGCGCCGTCGTAGCCGTACGTCAGGGGCTGGTCGTGGCTGCCGAGCCGGCGTCGGTACACATACAGCGCCGCCACCTGGACGCCGTCCGCCGGGTCCTCCACCTGGCAGGGGTAGGTCACCTGGAGCACCGAGGGCTGGTCCGCGACCTGTATGCGCAGGCCGTCGGCCGGCCCTCCCGCGAGGACCGCCGTCTCCCACTTCGTCGCGATATGAACATCCATGTCAGTACTGTAGAGTTGCGCAATCGTTGAAGTGTTGTGAGCTGCGCCACCTCGGCGGGTGATGCGCGGTCAGCGGGTGGAGCGCGGATCGACGGGAGGGCCAGGCGGACCGGTGCTCGGCCTCCCGGTCCGGCCGCGCCGTGATCCCCAGGCTCCCCGCCCAACTGCGCTCCCGCGCCCGCGGAATACGCCTCGGCTCGCTCTCGCCCCCACCGCGCCACCATGCGCAACCGGGCACCCGGGGCCCGCGTCCCCTGTTTGCGGGCCCCGCACGACCGGGCCCGGGAAGGGGTGACGAGATGTCCGACAGACTCATCGGCGTCGCGCTGTGCGGGACGGCGGGGCTGCTTCTCCTCGGGTGGGCGGCCGGGGACGCCAGGGTGGTGCGGCGGCTGCGGCGGGAGGGGATCCGCACCCGGGGTGTCGTGGTCGACAACGTGCGCGTCCACGACGGCGACGGTCCGGCATGGACGCCGGTCGTCGCCTTCACCGACCAGCGCGGCCACCGCGTGGAGTTCAGCCCCCGGATGCGGGGGAGCGGGCTGGGCCTGGCGACCGGGCGCGAGGTGCCGGTCCTGTATCTGGGGCACCACCCGCAGACGGCACGCGTGCACATGTGGCGGCACCTGGTGGGACCGGTGGTGTTCCTGCTGTTCTGTGCGGCGATCTTCCTGGGGGCCGGCGCACTGATCGCCGCGACGGCATGACGGGCGGGCGCGGGCATCGGCACCCGCACCGCCACCGCGACGCTGCTCGGTCAACTCCCGGGCCCACCCGGCCACATGGGGGCCGAGAGGCGGCAGGGGTCACATGGTCTGCCGAGCGGCTGCGCCGCGGCCGTAGGGCGGGCGAAGGGAATCGCCCATCAGTCCGGCGGGAAGCCGTGTCGTCCCTGGAGCCGGACGAAGCAGGCGGCGGTCAGCACCCGCAACCGCCGCAGTCCCCGTTCCGCGCGCTCGAAGCACACCACCTGCTCGTGCCCGCCCGGCCCGATCGGCTGCACCAGGCGGCCGTGCTGCCGCACCTGCGCGACGAGCGGCGCGGGCACCTCCGGGAAGGCGGCCGACACAAGGACCGCGTCGTACGGAGCCCGATCCGGCACACCGCACGTGCCGTCGCCGACCCGCAGGTCCACGTTCCGTATGCCCTGCCGCGCGAGGCGCGCGCGGGCCTGCCGGGCTATGTCCGGCCGCACCTCGATGCTGACCACGTCGGCGGCCAGCCGGGCGAGCAGCGCCGTCTGGAAGCCGAGGCCGGTACCGATCTCCAGGACGTGCTCGCTGCCGTCCAGACCGAGGCCCTCGATCATCCGGGCGGACAACGACGGCTGTGTGGTGACCTGTCCCTGACCGATGGCGACGGGCACGTCCCGGTAGGCGGCGGCCGTCTCCCCGTCCGGGACGAATCGCGCCCGGGGCGTCGTTCGCACGGCCTCGAGCAGTCGCCCGTCCCTGATCCCGGCCGCTCTGAGGGCGCGCACGAGATCCTCGGGATCCCTGGGCACCGAGGTCATGGGCAGATCACCACCACACCACCAGGCCGGGCAGCCGCTCGGCTGCGCGTTTCCACGAGGCGCCCGCTTCGGGCAGCACTGAGGAAGGGACTTCCAGGAAACGCCTACTCTTGAGGAATGACCAGCAGCAGCGACCGGAGCCTCGCAGTGGACGTTCCCGCACCCAAGAGCTATGAGATCCGCACCTACGGGTGCCAGATGAACGTCCACGATTCCGAACGGTTGGCCGGGCTGCTCGAAGAAGCCGGGTACGTGCGCGCCCCGGAGGGCTCGGACGGCGAGGCGGACGTCGTCGTCTTCAACACCTGCGCCGTGCGCGAGAACGCCGACAACCGGCTCTACGGCAACCTCGGCCGCCTCGCGCCGAAGAAGGCCGACCGCCCCGGCATGCAGATCGCCGTCGGCGGCTGTCTCGCGCAGAAGGACCGCGACACCATCGTGAAGAAGGCCCCCTGGGTGGACGTCGTCTTCGGCACGCACAACATCGGCAAGCTGCCGATCCTGCTGGAGCGCGCCCGGGTGCAGGAGGAGGCGCAGGTCGAGATCGCCGAGTCGCTGGAGGCGTTTCCCTCCACCCTGCCGACGCGGCGTGAGAGCGCGTACGCGGCCTGGGTGTCGATCTCCGTGGGCTGCAACAACACCTGCACCTTCTGCATCGTCCCCGCGCTGCGCGGCAAGGAGAAGGACCGCCGGCCCGGCGACATCCTCGCCGAGGTCGAGGCCCTGGTCGCCGAGGGCGTCTCCGAGATCACGCTGCTGGGACAGAACGTCAACGCCTACGGCTCCGACATCGGCGACCGGGAGGCGTTCAGCAAGCTTCTGCGCGCCTGCGGGAACATCGAGGGCCTGGAGCGGGTCCGCTTCACCTCCCCGCACCCGCGTGACTTCACGGACGACGTCATCGCGGCCATGGCCGAGACGCCGAACGTGATGCCGCAGCTGCACATGCCGCTCCAGTCCGGCTCGGACACGGTTCTGAAGGCGATGCGCCGGTCGTACCGCCAGGAGCGCTACCTCGGGATCATCGAGAAGGTGCGGGCCGCCATCCCGCACGCCGCGATCACCACCGACATCATCGTCGGCTTCCCGGGTGAGACCGAGGAGGACTTCGAGCAGACGCTGCACGTGGTGCGCGAGGCGCGGTTCGCGCAGGCGTTCACCTTCCAGTACTCCAAGCGGCCGGGGACCCCGGCGGCCACCATGGAGAACCAGATCCCCAAGGAGGTCGTCCAGGCGCGCTACGAGCGTCTCGTCGCCCTTCAGGAGGAGATCTCCTGGGAGGAGAACAAGAAGCAGGTCGGCCGCACCCTCGAGCTGATGGTCGCCGAGGGCGAGGGCCGCAAGGACGGTGCCACCCACCGCCTCTCCGGCCGCGCCCCCGACAACCGTCTGGTCCACTTCACCAAGCCGGACGAGGAGGTCCGCCCGGGCGATGTGGTGACGGTCGAGATCACGTATGCCGCCCCGCACCACCTGCTCGCCGAGGGCCCCGTTCTGGGCGTGCGCCGCACGCGCGCGGGCGACGCGTGGGCGAAGCGGAACGCGGCGGAGGCCGCCAGGCCGGCCGGTGTCATGCTGGGCCTGCCCAAGGTCGGCCTCCCGGAGCCCCTGCCGGTGGCCACGGCGGGGGCCTGCGGCTGCGACTGAGACCGGCGCGGGGGGCAATCGCGGCGGGGGTGTGGGCGGCGCGGCTGTGTGCGGGCGGGGCGTGTGCCGCGCACCGGCCCGCGTCCCGGCCCAGCCCCGGACGTGTGGCGCGCCGCCATGTGGTGGGGCGGTACGAGGCACGGCCGGGAGGCTGCGGCCGTCGGGGGGCTGACGTCGGCGGGGTTCCGGACTGCGTGGGCTGCCTGCTGGAGACGGGGGCGGTTCCGGGAGTACGACTGCGCGGGCGCCGCGGGCTGCGAACCGAGGCGGCCCGTGTCACCACTGCGGGACACGCGGGGCCGTGCCGGGCCCTCGCGTGTGCGGGCGCCCGGCCGAGCGCGTGCGCGGAGCCACAGGGCGCCGTCCGGCGGGGTTACGCTGCGGATCATGCTTGTCGCCGCCGCCGCCTGCCCCTGTCCGCCCCTGCTCGTGCCCGAGGTCGCCGCGGGCGCCGCGCCCGAGCTGGACGGTGTTCGTGCCGCGTGCGCGGACGCGCTGGGCGTGCTTGCCGCCGCGCGCCCCGACCGGCTGGTGGTCGTGGGCCCCGCCCGGGAGAACGGCTGCGGGCCGCATCCGCAGGGCACGCGGGGATCCTTCCGCGGGTTCGGGGTGGACGTCGACGTACGACTCGGCGGCGGAGGACCGGAGCCGGTCGCGCCGGAGCGGGAGCTTCCGCCCTCGCTCGCTGTCGCCGCGTGGCTGCTGGAGCGCCTGAGGTGGGCGGACGCGCCCGTGGAAGGTCTCGCAGTGCCGGAACTCCTGGCCCCCGAACGGTGCGTCGAGACGGGGGCGGCGCTCGCCGCGCAGGACGAGCGGGTGGCGCTGCTGGCCATGGGTGATGGGAGCGCGTGCCGCTCGGTCAAGGCGCCGGGCTATCTGGACGAGCGCGCGGCCGGCTTCGACGCCGCCGTGGCGCGTGCGCTCGGCGCGGCGGACCTGGCGGCCCTGAGAACGCTGGACGCCGGCCTGGCCCGCGAGCTGCAAGCCTGCGGCCGGGCGCCCTGGCAGATCCTCGCGGGCGCCGCGGAGGGCGCGGACCTCAGCGGCGCGCTGTTGTACGACGACGCGCCCTACGGGGTGGGGTACGTGGTGGCGACCTGGTCGTAGCACGTCCGCCCACCCGGAAGCGTGCGACCGCGCGCACGGGGCGAGAGGCGCGCGGGCCGGACACGGGGGACGGCCGGGAGCGCTGTGCCTCCCGGTCGTCCGCCGATGGAGCGTGCGGTGTCAGGACGCCGAGGGCGGCGTCCGGCCACCGGCCGCCGGGCCGGTGTCCCGGTGCGCGAGGCGTTCCATCGCGTGCTTCGCCTTCCCCGTGCCCGTGTCGATTTTGCCGCTGTACTTCCCCTTGGTCTTCTCGTCGATCATCTTCGCGGCCTTTTCCAGGCCACGATCGACCTGCCCTTCGTGCTGTTGCGCGAAGTTCGAGACCTTGGCCATCAGGTTGTCCACGAGACCCATGGTCCACCTTCCCTGCGAAGCGCGATCACGTGCGGGCGCCCTCCTCGACCTCGTTCTCGGCGGCCTCCGCGGCGGACTGCTGCCGGGGAATCCCGACGCCGTCCTCGGCGGTCGGAGCTGTCTCCTCCGCCGCCGTCTCCGGCCCGGTCTCGGCCCCTGCCGCCCCCGTGCCTCCGTCCGTCGCCGCCGCCTCGCTCCCGGCCGTCGTCCGCGCGGCCTCCGCGGCCGCGGACTGCGCCTCCTCCGTCGTCCTCGACCGCCGGAAAAGCCGTGCAAAAACGCCCATAACCACTCCATACGTTACTCGTGCGAGCGAAATACCGCGTAGCGCGGTGTGCCCGTTTGCATGGCCCGGTCGCCCCGCTCTCGAACCGGTGACCGGAACCCCGCATCAGGCAACGACCCCGCATACGGGGCGTAACGTCGCTCGTTCGAGGAGGGGTCGGGAGGTTTGCGAGACTGTTGCGGTGAGTAGTGCAGCCCCCGCACCGCGGGTCATCGCCGTCGTCGGACCGACCGCGGCCGGAAAGTCCGATCTGGGCGTCTTCCTTGCCCATCGCCTCGGCGGCGAGGTCGTCAACGCCGACTCCATGCAGCTCTACCGGGGGATGGACATCGGCACCGCCAAACTGACCCCCGAGGAACGCGGCGGCATCCCGCACCACCTGCTGGACATCTGGGACGTGACGGTCACGGCGTCCGTGGCGGAGTACCAGCGACTCGCCCGCGCCCGGATCGACGCGCTGCTCGCCGAGGGCCGCTGGCCGATCCTGGTGGGCGGCTCCGGCCTGTATGTGCGGGGCGCGGTCGACCACCTGGAGTTCCCCGGAACCGACCCGGAGGTGCGCGCCCGGCTCGAGGACGAGCTGGCCCTGCGCGGCTCGGGAGCGCTGCACGCGCGCCTGGCCGCCGCGGACCCGGGGGCCGCGCAGGCGATCCTGCCCAGCAACGGTCGCCGTATCGTCCGCGCCCTGGAGGTCATCGAGATCACCGGCAAGCCCTTCACCGCGAACCTCCCCGGCCATGACTCGGTCTACGACACGGTCCAGATCGGCGTGGACGTGGCGCGGCCCGAGCTCGACGAGCGCATCGCGCGGCGGGTCGACCGGATGTGGGAGGCAGGACTCGTGGACGAGGTCCGCGCACTGGAGGCGCGGGGTCTGCGGGAGGGGCGCACGGCGTCGCGCGCGCTGGGATACCAGCAGGTGCTCATGGCGCTCGCGGGGGAGTGCACGCTCGGAGAGGCGCGCGCGGAAACCGTACGCGCTACCAAGCGCTTCGCACGCCGTCAGGACTCCTGGTTCCGCCGTGACCCGCGCGTGCACTGGCTCAGCGGCGCCGCGGCGGACCTGCGGGAACTTCCGCACCGCGCGCTGGCGTTGGTCCAACGACCGGTTACAGCCTGATCACGTGATGGCATCGGGACGCCCCGCTCGTCATCCGGGCCTCCGGCGGCATGCCATCATCGAGCTTCGATCGACCAAGTGGAGTCCGAGTTGGGAGGGCGCGTGGCGATGGAGGCCGGCCCTCGCGACACCGCAGAGAGCGCGGGGCATGACACCGCGGAGGCCGGGGACCAACGGCTCAGTTCCGATGGCCCCGACGATCAGCCGCCGGGCGTGGTGACGGACGACGGGCCGGGCGTGGACGAGCTGTCCACCGGCCCCGAGGTCGAGGTCGAGCTGCGCCCGCAGCGCCGGCTGCGGATCTGGCAGCTCGCCCCCATCGTGGCGCTGGCGGCGGTGGGCTCCTTGATGTTCGCCTTCCCGCTGGCCTTCGAGTTCGGCGACGGCGGCGCCGTGGTCGCCATGCTCGGCCTGCTGATCTTCTCCTGTGCGGCCGGCTGGGGCATGATGGCCGCCCGCCGGGTCGGCTACACCTGGCCGGGTCTGCCGCAGCGCGGCTCCGGGCGGCGCCCGGACTGGCGGGTCGTCCTCACCTATGTCGTGCTGGTCGCCGCGGTCGTCGTGCTGGCCGTGTGGCGCGTGGCGCGACTGCGCTGAGCCGCCGGGGTCCCGCCGGACCGTCCGCTTCCACTCCCGGCCGACGGCACCCGTCGGCGGGCTGACCGGCGTACCGTGGTCCCGATCCGCCCGCTGGGTCCCCGTCACGATCCGGTCGCCGTCCTCCCGTCGCGATCCGCCCGCCATACCCCCTTCACGATCCGGCCGACCGCGCCCGTCGGCGGGTTGACCGGCGTACCGTGGTCCCGATCCGCCCGCTGGGTCCCTGTCACGATCCGGTCGCCGTCCTCCCGTCGCGATCCGCCCGCCACACCCCCGTCGCCATCCGGACGCCGCCCCCGTCGCGATCGGTTTCCGCACCCCCTCGCGACCTTCCCCCACGCCCCCGACCTGCCCGTCCGCCTCCCGGACCGATCGACCCGGGTGTCATGGCGACCCCGTACGATCGAGGAATGAGCACGCGGATCGCCTTCCTCAAGGGCCACGGCACGGAGAACGACTTCGTGATCGTCCCGGACCCCGAGAACGTCATCGACCTGCCCGCATCCGCCGTCGCCGTCCTGTGTGACCGCCGCGCGGGCATCGGCGGCGACGGTCTGCTGCACGTCGTGCGCTCCGCCGCACACCCCGAGGCCCGGGAGATGGCCGGCCAGGCGGAGTGGTTCATGGACTACCGCAACGCGGACGGCTCGATCGCGGAGATGTGCGGCAACGGCGTGCGCGTGTTCGCGCGCTACCTCCAGCGCGCGGGACATGTGACCGAGGGGGACATCGCTGTCGCCACACGCGGGGGCGTCAAGACCGTGCACATCGCGAAGAACGGCGACGTCACCGTCGGCATGGGCCGGCCCCTCCTCCCCGAGGACGGCGTCACGGTGAGCGTCGGCGAGCGCAGCTGGCCGGCCCGCAACGTCAACATGGGCAACCCCCACGCGGTGGCCTTCGTCGACGACCTCGCACACGCGGGCAACCTGTTCACCCCGCCCCCGTTCAGCCCCGCCGCCGTCTACCCGGACGGGGTGAACGTCGAGTTCGTGGTCGACCGCGCCCCTCGGCACGTTGCGATGCGGGTCCATGAGAGGGGCTCCGGTGAGACGCGCTCGTGCGGTACGGGCGCGTGCGCCGTGGCCGTCGCCGCGGCCCGTCGCGACGGCGCCGACCCGGCCGTCACGGGCGCCCCGGTGACATACACCGTGGACGTTCCCGGCGGCACGCTGGTGATCACCGAGCGCCCGGACGGCGAGATCGAGATGACCGGCCCGGCGGTGATCGTCGCCGAGGGAGAGATCGACACGGACTGGCTGCGGACCGCGGCCCGCGGACCCGGCACCCCGTCAACCCCCGCCGACCAGCGCCGCCTTGGGGGGCGAATGGGCGGCGCGCGGAGGCACGGGGGTAGCACGCGGACGTGACGCTGAGCACAGTGGCGTGGCCGGAAATCGCCCTCACCCACCCCGCCGCACGACTCCGGATCACAGTCCGGTCCCCTCGGGGTGCTCCGATCCGCAGCCGGGAACGTCCGGGCGTGTTCGAATCGACGGTCGGTACCCTGACCCCTGGCCCAAAGCCGTACACACCTGAACCATCGCTCGAATGGGTGATCCGTTTCACGCTCGGCGAGAGCCGGTCGGGCGGGTGTGATGGGCTCGATAGCATCAAGCACCGGCCCGGACGGGGGACCGTCGTCATCCCCTGCGCCGCGTAGGCCAAGGGGCACTCCGTCCGCCGGTCCACGAGCCGGAGGTGCCCATGAGTGCGGAGGCCACGAACCCTGCCACCCCCGCCCCTGCGACGCCGGGGACGCACCGCAGGAAGAGCCGCCCCCGGATCGACCTGCGCCGCCTTGGGCGCGCCGCCCTGCTCGGCCCCGCCACCCGCGACCGGCTGCCCGACGCCATCGGCCATGTCGCCGAGGCGCACCGCGCCCACCACCCCGATGCCGATCTCGAACCGCTACGCCGCGCCTATCTGTTGGCCGAGTCCTCACACCGAGGGCAGATGCGCAAGAGCGGCGAGCCGTACATCACGCACCCCCTCGCCGTGACCCTGATCCTCGCCGAACTCGGGGCCGAGACCACCACCTTGACCGCATCCCTGCTCCACGACACGGTCGAGGACACGGACGTGACACTCGACCAGGTGCGGGAGGAGTTCGGCGAGGAGGTGCGCTACCTCGTCGACGGTGTCACCAAGCTGGAGAAGGTCGACTACGGCGCCGCCGCCGAGCCCGAGACCTTCCGCAAGATGCTCGTCGCGACCGGCAACGACGTCCGCGTGATGTCGATCAAACTCGCCGACCGCCTGCACAACATGCGCACCCTCGGAGTGATGCGCCCGGAGAAACAGGCGCGCATCGCCAAGGTCACCCGGGACGTGCTCATCCCGCTCGCCGAACGCCTCGGCGTGCAGGCGCTCAAGACCGAGCTGGAGGACCTCGTTTTCGCGATCCTCCATCCCGAGGAGTACGAGCACACCCGGGAGCTGATCGTCGAGAACGCGGCGCACGGGGACGACCCGCTCGCCGACATGGCCGAACAGGTGCGCACGGTCCTGCGCGAGGCGGACATCCAGGCCGAAGTCCTCATCAGGCCACGGCACTTCGTCTCCGTGCACCGCATCTCCCGCAAGCGGGGCCGGCTGCGTGGCGCCGACTTCGGCCGGCTTCTGGTCCTGGTGAACGAGGACGCCGACTGCTACGGGGTCCTCGGGGAGCTGCACACCTGTATGACCCCGGTGGTCTCGGAGTTCAAGGACTTCATCGCCGTCCCCAAGTTCAACCTGTACCAGTCGCTGCACACGGCGATCGCGCGCGAGGACGGCGAGATCGCCGAAGTCCTCATCCGCACCCACCAGATGCACAAGGTCGCGGAGGCCGGCGTGATCGCGCTCGGCAACCCCTATGCCCCCGCGCCCGACGACCCCTCCGACGGCGAGCGTGTCGACCCCACCCGCCCCGGCTGGCTCTCGCGCCTGCTGACCTGGCAGGAAGCCGCCCCGGACACCGACACCTTCTGGTCCACCCTGCGCGAGGACCTCGCCCAGGACCGGGAGATCACCGTCTTCCGGCCCGACGGGGGCGCACTGGGACTCCCCGAGGGCGCGAGTTGTGTGGACGCGGCCTATGCGCAGTACGGGGAGGACGCGCACGCCTGTATCGGCGCCCGCGTCAACGGCCGGCTCGCGACGCTGAGCACCGTCCTGAAGGACGGCGACACCGTCCAGCTCCTCATGGGCCAGGACCCGGCCTCCGAGCCCTCCAGAGAGTGGCTGGAACACGCGCACACGCCCGCCGCGCGGATCGCCATCCAGCGCTGGCTTGCGGCGCATCCCGCCACGGAGGACCCGGCCGGCGGCGCGCCGGCACCGGGCGCCGCGCGGCACGGCCCCGAGGCACCTGCGGACGGCGCCGGTGCGCAGACCGCCGGGCCCGAGACCGCCGCACGCCCCGCCGCGCTTCCTTCACGCCCACTTCCCGCGCGTCCCACGGAGGACGCGCCGGGCGCGCGGGCCGCCAACGCGGTCGTCGACCTGCCCGGCGCCTCCGTACGTCTCGCCGGCTGCTGTACGCCCGTACCGCCCGACGAGGTCACCGGCTTCGCCGTACGCGGGGGTGCGGTGACCGTACACCGCGTCGAATGCGCCGGAGTGGCACGCATGAAGAGCACCGGGCGCGCGGAGATCGGCGTCCGCTGGGGCGACACCACCGACTGCCGGGTCACCCTCGTCGCCGAGTCGTTCGGGCGCCCGCACCTCCTCGCGGACCTCACCGAGGCCATCGCCCTGGAGGGCGTGGCCATCGTCTCCGCCACGGTCGAGCCGCCCAGCCAGCAGCGGGTGCGCCACACCTACACGTTGCAACTCCCGGACGCGGCCCATCTGCCTGCCCTCATGCGCGCGATGCGGAACGTGCCCGGCGTGTACGACGTCAGCCGGGCCCACAACGCCGCGGCGGCCGCCCGCTGAGCGCCGTACAGCCGTCCCACGGCCCTCCCACCAGGCGACGCCCGGGGCGCTCGGGGCCCTGAACTGAACCCTTTCGGGTGGGCCCGGCGCGCGCCGTCACCGCGGGATGCACGCGCGCTGGTAGCCGTGGTCCATGCCGCACACCCTCCGTTCCGTGATCCCCCGTGCCCGGCGTGCCCGGGCGGCCCTGCTCGCCTGTGTCGTCTCCGGCTGTCTGATCGCCGCCGGCGCCCCCGCGCCCGCCAAGCCCCTGGGCATCGGCGACCGGCTCTACCCGACGCTCGGCAACCCCGGCTACGACGTCCTGTCGTACGATCTCTCCTTCACCTACCCCGGCAGCAACAGCAAGCCGCTCACGGCCGTCACCAGGATCCGTGCGCGCGCCACCCAGCGCCTGGAGAGCGTCAACCTGGACTTCGCGCACGGCAAGGTGGCGTCCGTCGACGTCAACGGCGCGGCCGCGAACTTCACCACCGCGGGGGAGGACCTGGTGATCACACCGTCCGCCCCGCTCCCTGCGGGCGGCCTGCTGGTCATCACCGTGCGGCACACCAGCGACCCGAGGCCCGAGAAGGGCCGGGAGGGAGGCTGGGTGCAGACCGACGACGGGCTGGTGATGGCCAACCAGGCCGACGCCGCCCATGTGGTGTTCCCCTGCAACGACCACCCCTCCGACAAGGCGCAGTTCACCTTCCACGTGACCGCGCCGGACGGCTACACGGCCGTCGCCAACGGCCTTCCCGTGGACACGCGGCACAGCGGCGGCGCCACGACCTGGAGCTACCGCACCCAGCACCCCATGGCCACCGAACTCGCCCAGGTCTCCATCGGCCGCACCGCCGTGGTGCAGCGCCGCGGCCCTTATGGACTGCCCCTGCGCGACGTCGTCCCCGCCAAGGACGCGGCGGAGCTCGAACCCTGGCTGGCGAAGACGCCCGACCAGATCGCCTGGATGGAGAAGAAGGTCGGCCCGTATCCCTTCGAGACCTACGGGCTGCTGATCGCGCGCGCACGCACCGGCTTCGAACTCGAGACGCAGACGCTCTCCCTCTTCGAGAAGGACGTCTTCGGCAACCCCGCCTACCCTCGGTGGTACGTCGAGTCGATCATGGTGCATGAGCTGTCCCACCAGTGGTTCGGCGACAGCATCAGCCCCCGCACCTGGTCCGATGTGTGGCTCAACGAGGGACACGCCACCTGGTACGAGGCCCTGTACGCGGAGGAGACCGCGCACCGGCCGATGGAGGCGCGGATGAAGGCGGCGTACGGCCTCTCCGACCGCTGGCGCGTCACCGGAGGCCCGCCCGCGGCCCCCGAGCCGCCGCGGCCGGGCCAGAAGATCGCCATCTTCCGGCCGAGCGTCTACGACGGCGCCGCGCTCGTGCTGTACGCGCTGCGCCAGGAGATCGGGCGCCCCGCCTTCGAGCGCCTGGAGCGGGCCTGGGCCTCCCTGCACCGCGACGGCACGTCGACCACGGCCGACTTCGAGGAACTGGCGTCCCGCACGGCGGGGCGCGATCTGAGCGCCTTCTTCCAGGGCTGGCTGTACGGCAGGAAAACCCCGCCGATGCCGGGCCACCCGGACTGGCAGAGCAACCCCGTCTGAGCCCCGGTGCGGGACGAGAACCCGGGTGACGGGACGGGCCGTGCCGTGCGACCATCGACAGATCGGCGACGCCGCCCCAGGCCGGGCGCCGGGAATCTCCCGGGCCGCCCGAGCGTTGTGACCTGTGCGGGTGGTGTGGCCGAGGCGGCCCGCACCGTCGCAGCAAACGGAATCCCCAACGACGTAAGGACCCAATGACCTCCTCTTCTTCCCCTTCCCAGGACACCAAGCGCTTTGCGCACGCCTACCCCGAGGGTCTTCGGGCCGATGCCCTGATGGAAGAGGACGTCGCCTGGAGCCACGAGATCGACACAGAGCGGGACGGCGACCAGTTCGACCGCTCCGAGCGCGCGGCCCTGCGCCGCGTCGCGGGCCTGTCCACCGAGCTCGAGGACGTCACCGAGGTCGAGTACCGGCAGCTGCGCCTGGAGCGCGTCGTGCTCGTCGGGGTGTGGACCTCGGGGACCGCTCAGGACGCGGAGAACTCGCTGGCGGAGCTGGCCGCCCTCGCGGAGACCGCCGGCGCTCTCGTGCTGGACGGCGTCATCCAGCGCCGGGACAAGCCCGACGCGGCCACGTACATCGGCTCCGGCAAGGCCGAGGAGCTGCGGGACATCGTGCTCGAGACAGGCGCGGACACGGTCATCTGCGACGGTGAGCTGAGCCCCGGCCAGCTGATCCACCTCGAGGACGTCGTCAAGGTCAAGGTCATCGACCGTACGGCCCTGATCCTGGACATCTTCGCCCAGCACGCCAAGTCCCGAGAGGGCAAGGCCCAGGTCGCGCTCGCCCAGATGCAGTACATGCTGCCGAGGCTGCGCGGCTGGGGTCAGTCGCTGTCGCGGCAGATGGGCGGCGGCAGCGGCGGCGGCCTGGCGACCCGTGGCCCCGGTGAGACCAAGATCGAGACGGACCGGCGGCGGATCCGCGAGAAGATGGCGAAGATGCGCCGGGAGATCGCGGAGATGAAGACCGGCCGCGAGATCAAGCGCAAGGAGCGCAAGCGCCACAAGGTGCCCTCGGTCGCCATCGCGGGCTACACCAACGCCGGAAAGTCCTCCCTGCTCAACCGCCTCACGGGCGCGGGAGTCCTGGTCGAGAACGCGCTGTTCGCGACTCTCGATCCGACCGTGCGCCGGGCGGAGACGCCGAGCGGGCGGCTGTACACCCTGGCCGACACGGTCGGCTTCGTCCGGCACCTGCCGCACGACCTGGTCGAGGCGTTCCGCTCCACCATGGAGGAGGTCGGCGACTCCGATCTCATCCTGCATGTGGTGGACGGCTCCCACCCGGACCCGGAGGAGCAGTTGTCCACCGTGCGCGAGGTGATCAGAGAGGTCGGCGCCACGGACGTGCCCGAGATCGTCGTGATCAACAAGGCGGACGCGGCCGACCCCCTGGTGCTCCAGCGGCTGCTGCGGGTGGAGAAGGGTGCCATCGCGGTCTCGGCGCGCACCGGCCGGGGCATCGAGGCACTGCGCGCGCTCATCGACAACGAGCTGCCGAGGCCGGCGGTCGAGGTCGAGGCGCTCGTGCCCTACACCGAGGGCCGTCTGGTCGCGCGCGCCCACGCCGAGGGCGAGGTGATCTCCGAGGAGCACACCGCGGAGGGCACGCTGCTCAAGGTCCGGGTGCACGAGGAGCTGGCGGCGGAGCTGGCGCCGTACGTCCCGGCTGCCGCGTTCTGAGACAGATGCCGTAAGGCCCGCTCCCCGAGAGGGAGCGGGCCTTCGTGCGTTCGGGCCATCGTGGGTTCGGGCCCTCGTGGGTTCAGGGGCGTCCTGTCACACGCGGTCACGCCGCGTCACTGGTCGGCGAACTTCTCGCTGACCGAGTCGTACACGCTCCTGGCTTCCTGGGCGAACCGGGGTCCCGCCAGCCAGCCCGAGGTCACCGGGCCGATCGAGGTGTTGGAGACCAGCGCGGGCCTGCCGCTCGCGTCCCTCTCCACCCAGCCGCCGCCGGACGCACCGCCCGTCATCGTGCAGCCGATGCGGTACATCGTCGGGTCCGTCCGCAGGAGCGAGAGCCGGCCCGGCTTGTCCTGGCACTGGTACAGCTTCTGGCCGTCGTAGGGCGCTGCGGCCGGGTAGCCGGTCGCCGTGACGCTGTCGACCTTCGGCACGGCCGGCGCGTCGAAGTTCACCGGGAGCGCCGAACCGACCGTCTCCTCCAGTGACTTCCCGCCATTGCCCGCCTCCGGCGTCACATGGATGACGGCGAAGTCGTAGGACGCGCCCTGGCCGCCGGTCTCGCCGCCCTGCTCGATCCATTCGTGCGAGGTCTGCGCCCAGTCACCCCACCAGACGCCGTACGGGGCGACCTGCTGCCGTGTGGCATCGGCCAGTTGGTCCGCCGTCAGCCCGGAGTTGTTGTACGCCGGCACGAACGCGATGTTCCGGTACCAGCCGCCCTGCCTGCCGGCGTGTACACAGTGGCCCGCGGTCCACACGAGGTTGGACTTGCCGGGGTGCGCCGGATCCTTCACCACGGTCGCCGAGCAGACCATCGTGCCCTTGGGGGAGTCGAAGAACACCTTGCCCGCCGTGGGCACGTGCTCGTGGTAGGCGGCCGGCACCGCCTGCGCCGTCACCGGCGCGGGGGTGGGGTCGGTGACGCCCTGGTCGCCCGGGAGGCGGTCGGGGTTGACCCCCTTGTCGGGGTCGTCGGCCTTCCGCATCCGCTCCGGGTTCCACAGGCCCTTGATGACGGGGTTGACGAAGTCGCCGGCCTCGCGCAGCCAGTCGTCCTTCTTCCAGTTCTTCCAGGCGCCGTTCTTCCACTTGTCGACGTCGATCCCGTGCTCCTTGAGCTTTCGCTTGATGTCGTCCGGGATCTTGATCTTTCCGTCGTCGGCCGGGGACGCGGACGCGGACGTGCTCCCCCCGCCGCTCGCCCGGGCACTGTCACCGGAGTCGCACGCGGTCGCGGTCAGCGCCAGCGCCGCGGCGAGGCCGACTGCCGTCAGCACCGGGGAGGTTCTGCCGCGCACGCTCCCTTCCCTGCGCACGGTGAAGAGCGGCCGTATGCGTCGCATGGTCTGAACTCCCCCTGACATGAGCCGGTGTTGAACGGCCTTCCACACTATGGGGTCGCTGTGAGCGGCATCCCTGGGAACGGCAACGGTTCCGCTACAAGCCACCGTGACCGGCTTTCCGTAGTCGCCGTACGACCGTTTCCGATCGGCTCGGACCGCGGCCCTCAGACCGTCTTTCCATGGGCGCGCGAACCGGAGCTCTCCCGTGGGCCGGTCGTGGCATGTGTCCCGGTATGGCAGCCTCGTGTTATGACTCCGGCGAACACGACAGGTGCCGGCGGCGCCACGGTGTACTACGGAAACCTGGACAACGCCCACTCGCTTCAGGTGTTCCTCGAGCTGCGCGACCGGGGCAGTCGCCGCATGGCGGAGAGCCTTCTCGGCACCCTCCGTCAGGCCGCCGACGACAACAGGTTCGCTGTCAAGTTCCACTTCGCGGCGACCATGGACGACACGGTCGGCGGCAGCGGCTCCCGGCGCGGTCTGAGCGCCCTCGGCGCTGCGAGCGACGCGGGACAGCGGCAATTCAACGAGTACTTGGCCGCGTTGTTCGCGGCACAGCCGTTCCCGCCCGCAATCGACCGATTCTCCGACACATCCGTTCTGCTGTCGCTGGCGAGCGAGGTCGGCGGGCTGAGGTCCCCCGACTTCGACCGGAAGGTCATGGAGGGCGCCTATCTGACCTGGGCCGGAGAAGCGGTCGGCGGCTTCGCCTCCCTCGGCGTGGTGGGAACGCCGGTCGCCTGGTACGACGATCAGGTGATTCCTGTCGTGAAGGGCGAGGACGGACCCGCCATCTCGCCGCGGGAATTCCTGGCCCGGATCCCGGAGTGAGGCCGGACCGGGGAGCGGGCCTGCCTGCCTCTGCCTCACGCCGTCTCCTGCGACCGTCCCGGGTCGGGTGCCGCCGCGGGAGACGGCGGTGGCGCTCGGTACCCAGGGTGGTGCAGTCGGCCAAGCAGCGGATAGGCGCGCTGCTCGGTGGCCGCGAGCACGGCCGGATCGATGTCGGCCGGCCACAGCTCATCGGCCGCGGCGCCGTCGGCCTCGCACAGTTCCACGACCGCCTTCGCCAGACCCACCTGGACGAACGCGGACGGTGACCGGTGACGTGGTCCAGTGCCCGTTCGGGCCGCCCGGCGGCCTCCTCGCACGCGGCCAGCGCACGCTCCACCCGATCGCGGTCCGGCCGTGGATCACGAGCAGCGCACACAGCGGTGCCACGGCGATGCCCGCGATGCTGCCCAGAGCTCGGTCGACGACCAGTTGTCCGGCCGGGACGTGAGCCGCCAGGTCGCTCAGCAGCAGGGCCAACGGCGTGAGGAGGACGACGCCGAGGCACTGGTATGCGTGGAGGACGGCTACGGTCGCCCGGTTCCGGGTCTGCGCCTGCCGGGGTGGGTTCCCGTAGCGGACGTCTCCAGCGGCCCGGCGAGTGTGCGCAGCGCGGTGGCCACCGCCGGAGGCTGCGGTCGGTCCGGAGGCACCTGCCGGCCCGAGACTCCGAGCAGCCACGCCGGGGCTACTCCCGGCGCTGCGAGGGCGGTGGTCGAGCCGGGCCGGCCGAGTGGAGCCGGGCCACCGTCGTTTGCCTGTGGGGTGTACGGGCCTCACGGTCATCGCGGGCCCATGACTAACCCAGGGACACCACCACTGCGGTCGCCTGTCCCCCGGGCGCGTCGTAGCTCACCGTGTCGCCCGCATGGTGGCCTAGGAGAGCGCGCCCGAGCGGGCTGTCGGCCGTGACCAGCGTCGCGTCCAACTCCTCGGCCGACTCGCCGATCTGGAGGGTCTCCACCGTGCCGTCGGGGAAGCGCACGGTGACCGTGCTGCCCACGCCGACCAGGTCGGTGGGAGGCGGCCCCGCCGTATCGGCCTCACGAAGCCGTGTGGCGATCGCCGAGATCCGGGCGTCCAGACGTTGCAGCTCACTGGCGCGCTGCAACTCGTCGGCCTCGTCGGCGCGGTCGCCCACTGCTGTGTCGGCGTCCCGGAGCGTCGCCGCGACCATCGTGCGTTCGGCGCGGAGGTCGGCAAGCTCTTGTTCGAGGGCGCGACGGGCGGCCTGGCTGATCGGCGCTGGTTCGCTGGGCATGCCTGCTCCTCAGGGTGCGGAGGGAGGGCCCCCAAACAATGCATTATGCATAATATCAGCCCATTTTCAGCACGATGTCGCGCCGGGTCATGCCCCCTTGCGCGTGCGGACGCGCAGTCTTACACGCGTCGAGGCGCTGTATTGAGCGGGCGAAGGCGCTGTCCTGTGCGGGCCGACGCGCCCGCTTGCGCGTGCCGACGTGTCGCCCCGTGCTGAAAACCGCGGCCGACCGGCCGCTCGGCGGGCACGGGAAGCCCCGCCGCGGGGGCGTCAGCCGTCGCGTGGCAGCGTCTGATTCCCCGGCCTAGCCTGAGGGAAGTACCGAGCCCGACCCACGCCCGGACGGGTGAAGGGGCAGATTCGTGAACGCCTCACACGACGACCAGGAACGGCTCGAGCCCCGAGGAGGGCCCGACCCGACGGGTGAACCGTCCTTCCACCCCTCCGGCACGACGCGTTCGAGCTGGTCGGCCGGGCCCTGCGCGAACCGGACAGCCCCCGTCAGGCGTCGTTCTACACCTCCGGCCGCCTCGGCAACGAAGCCGCCTTCCTCTACCAGTTGACGGCCCGCGAACTGCGCACGGACAACCTTCCGGACTCTCCGACATGTGCCACGAGGCAAGCGGTACGCGCGCTGGCGGCATCCCTCGGGACCGGCAAGGGGACCGTCGACCTCAAGGACTGGGAGACCAGCGACGCCCTGTTCATCATGGGCGTCAACGCAGCCTCCAACGCTCCCCGGATGCTGACGGCCCTGGCCGAGGCATACCACCGAGGCACCCAGATCGTGCGCATCAACCCGATGGTCGAGGCGGCCGCCACGCGTACCATCGTGCCGCACGACTTCACGGACATGGCCCTTTTCAAGACGACGCGGACCAGCACCCTGAACCTGCAACCGCGGATCGGCGGGGACATGGCGCTCATGCGCGGCGTCCCAAGGCGGTCCTGGCGCAGGCCAACACCGACCCCAAGGCGCTGGACCGGGAGTGCGTCGACCGTCACACCTCGGGGTTCGACGAGTACCGGGCCCTGTGCGAGGACACCCCCTGGGAGGAGATCGAGCGCCAGTCCGGGGTCGATCGCGACGACATCCTCAAGGCGGCGCGTGTACCGGGGCGCCGACCGGACCGTCATCAGCCGGTGTCTGGGCATCAGCCAGCACGAACACGGCGTCGACACCGCCCGGGAGATCATCAACCTCCTGCTGCTGCGCGGCAAATGCCCCGCGCCGGCCGGGCCTCTCACCCCTGTTCGGCGGCCGCTTCCTGGAGGTCCCTGCGGCTGTGATCCATCAGCTCGCCCAGGTCGTGCAGCCCGGGGTCGATCTCCTTGGCGCGCGGCGCGACTTGCCGGAGGCACTCCGCCATGGCGAGCGCGAGTTCGACGGCCTTGTCCTTCTCGCCCTCGCCGAGCAGTTCCTCGATGCGGAAGGCGATGCTGGCGATGGTCTCGTCGTCGGTCTCCGGCACCAGGTAACCCCTGAGGCCCGCCGGGTAGGGCGTCCGCTCCCGGAATTCGCGCAACGCGGTGACCACGGCGGGGTTCCCGCTGAGCTGGTCGAGGAGTCCCATGAACACAAACATCCGAGCCACCAGCCGGGGCAGGCCGGGGAAGCGGTCCAGCCAGACGACCAGCTCGCGCTGACCCCCCAGATGGTGGGCGACCTGCGATATCGCCGCCGCATACGTGTTGGACTGCGCCCAGTGGTACGGCAAAAGGGACGCCACCTGGCGAGCCAGTTCCGCTTCCTGCTCCGGGGAAAGGGTGTCGGAGACGAAACCGCTGAGCAGTGCAACGTCGATGCCGAAGCCGACAGGTGTCGAACGGTCCTTCGCGCTGTGCGCCACATCGTGACGCAGGCGCAGCAGCTCCTCTTCGATCTTGCCCAGCAGTTTCTCGCGCATGCGTCCTCCCAGCCGTAGCGGCTTGCCGTCCCTACCGGGCGCTCCATCACGGCCGCGCCCCATGGAGCGCGGGGAGTACGGGAGCAGTCGGCCGAAGCCCGCACCAACACCATGCCGCCGGATGCCGGGGATCGCGCGTCCGGTGGCCCATGCGGGCTATGAGGGCCCCTTCGCCGGGCGTCCCCGGCGCGGGGAAGGCCCGTAAGGATCTTGCGGCCACCCGCTTCCGCAGGCCGTTCACGTCGTTGATACGTACGGGGTGACCTGCCATTCGCGCAGGAGTCCTCGCCCCGTCCCCTCTGAACAGTGGAGGAACTGACGTCGTGACCGTGCCGGAGACTGCGGTGGTGCCGCTGGAGGGCGAATCGGAGGGGCGCGCGGGAGCGGAGGGGAAGCGCCCGGCGCGCGAAGGGGCTTGGGGGACCCGGGGACCGCGCTCGGCGCACGAGGGCATTCTGCGCCGGCAGTCGGCGCGCGAATCCGCGGCGCGCACCTACGCGCGCGCCCTGCCGATCGTGCCCGTGCGGGCGCGCGGGCTCACCATCGAGGGCGCCGACGGGCGCCGCTACCTCGACTGCCTCTCCGGCGCCGGCACACTGGCCCTCGGGCACAACCACCCCGTCGTCCTGGAGGCCATCCGCAAGGTCCTCGACTCCGGGGCACCGCTGCATGTCCTGGACCTGGCCACGCCCGTCAAGGACGCCTTCGTCACCGAGCTGTTCCGCACGCTCCCGCCGGCCTTCGCCGACCGCGCGCGTGTGCAGTTCTGCGGTCCGGCAGGGACGGACGCCGTGGAGGCTGCGCTCAAGCTGGTGCGTATCGCCACCGGCCGGAACGGCATCCTCGCCTTCACCGGGGCGTACCACGGGATGACCGCGGGAGCGCTCGAGGCCTCCGGTGGCGCGACCGACGTACGGGTGACGCGTCTGCCGTATCCGCAGGACTACCGCTGCCCCTTCGGCGTCGGCGGGGAACGCGGTGCCGAACTCGGCGCCCGCTGGACCGAGTCCGTCCTCGACGACGCCAAGTCGGGCGTGCCATTGCCCGCCGGGATGATCCTCGAACCCGTCCAGGGCGAGGGCGGGGTGAACCCCGCGCCGGACGCCTGGATGCGCCGTATGCGCCAGATCACCGAGACCCGGTCAATCCCGTTGATCGCGGACGAGGTACAGACGGGAGTGGGGCGCACCGGGCGGTACTGGGCGGTCGAGCACAGCGGGGTGGTCCCGGACGTGATGGTCCTCTCCAAGGCGATCGGCGGCAGCCTGCCGCTCGCGGTTGTCGTCTACCGCGACGACCTCGACGTGTGGCCACCCGGCGCGCACGCCGGTACATTCCGCGGCAACCAGCTTGCGATGGCCGCCGGCACCGCGACCCTCGCCTACGTCCGGAAGAACCACCTCGCCGAACGCGCCGCCTCGATCGGCACCCGCATGCTCGCCCAACTCCGCCAGCTGGCCGTGGAGTTCCCATGCATCGGAGACGTTCGCGGCCGGGGCCTGATGATCGGTATCGAGCTGGTCGACCTCGACTCCCCACCCGCACCGACGCCGCCCGACACCCCGGAAGCTGATCCCGCGGGGACGAATCCCGTGGCCGGGGCGCCCCGCCCTGCTGCTCCGGCCCTGGCCGCCGCCGTCCAACGGGAGTGCTTGCGGCGCGGCCTGATCGTCGAGCTGGGCGGACGGCACGCGAGCGTGGTCCGGCTGCTCCCACCGCTGACGATCAGCGACGAGCAGACGAGCGCGGTCCTGGACCGGTTCGCCGACGCGGTGGCAGCGGTCGCTCGGGAGCCCGTCCACGCCGCCCGGCCCTGAGCCCCGAGGCCACTCCCAGGCACCGGCCCAGAGCGCCACGGCTCCGCGCCCCCGCCCTTGCCCCCAGGGCCCGTCGCCGCACGGGCTCGAACGACTTCCCAGGAACGCCCTTGAACGGCACACCCACTTCCGGCAACACGCCACCACCCCCCGAGCCGGGGACCAGCCCCACCGAGCCCCCCACGACCGTGCTGGGGCCGGACGCCTTCCCCCGACAGAAATCAGCGATTCCGCGAACCGTCGGTCCGGCTCCGACACCCGACGGGCGTTGCGCTCCCATGGCCAGGGAGCCGCATGTCGTCGCCACCGACCTGCCGAGGCCTCCCGATCCGCTGACGGACCCCGATCCGCACACGGCGGCCCAGGCCGCGACCGTCGAGAACCTGCTGCGCTGCTGGGCACGCGAGAGAGACCTCGCCGCTCCCGCCGAGGCCACCCTCCGGATCGCTCTTCCCGCCAGCGGTTGCGCCCTCCTCGTCCCAGTCCGCTACTGGTCCGCGACCGGCTGGCACCGCTTCGGCCCACCCCGCCTGGCGGGCGCACCGCAGTGGGCACCGCCCGCCGACGCGGTGACCGTAGCGGCACTGCTGGCACGCGAGACCACCGAAACCGCGACCCCCGCCGCACCGCTTCCGGCAGCCCACTCGATCCCGGCCAGTACGAGGGGCACGGGAACGGCTGCCGCGCCCGGCTGCCCACAGGCCCGCGTGCGAGAGAGCGCCACAGAGGATACGCATGCCTTCGTGCGGAACACCGGCGCGGAGGTTGTGCAGACCTCCTTGCCGGACGCCGGCGCGGAGGCTGCCCAGACCTTCCCCTTGCCCAAGACCGGTGTGGAGGCTGCCCAGACCTTCCCCTTGCCGGACGCCGGTGTGGAGGCTGCCCAGACCTTCCCCTTGCCCAGCGCCGACGCGGAGGCTGCCCAGACCTTCTCCCTGCCGGATGCCGACGCGGAGCATGCGCAGCACAGCACACTCAGCCACACCGCTGACCTGGTGCGCCGAGTGGCCGACTCCGCGCACCGCACCGCGGCTTTCATCGCGGAGCGGCGCGCGCGCCCGGCGGACACGGCCGACTTCTTCCTCTCCACCGAGCAGGCGCTGCTGCTCGGGCATCCGCTGCACCCCACGGCGAAGAGCCGCGAGGGCCTGACCGAGGCCGAGACCCGGCTCTACTCGCCCGAACTGCGCGGCACCTTCCCGCTGCACTGGTTCGCGGTCGCACCCTCCCTTCTCGTCACCGAATCGGCCTGGACCGAACGCGGCCGGCCCGTGCCCGCAGCCCGGCTGACCGAACGCCTCGCCGGCCCGGATCTCGCCCTGCCCGACGGCTTCGCCGCACTACCGCTGCACCCCTGGCAGGCCCGCGATCTCCTGCATCGCCCCGCGGTCAGGGCCCTGCTGGACGCCGGACTGCTCCACGACCTCGGCCCGCACGGTGAACCCTGGCACCCCACCTCCTCCGTCCGTACCGTGTACCGCTCGGGCACCCCCGCGATGCTCAAGTTGTCGCTGGGCCTGCGCATCACCAACTCCCGCCGTGAGAACCTCCGCAAGGAACTCCACCGGGGCGTCGAGGTGCACCGCCTGCTGCGCAGCGGCCTCGGCGGACAGTGGCAGTCGGCCCACCCGGGTTTCGACATCGTCCGCGACCCTGCCTGGCTCGCCGTTGACGACACGGACGGCACCCCCTTGACCGGCCTGGATGTGATGATCCGCCACAACCCGTTCACCCCGGCGAACCGTGCGTCCTGTATCGCCGGACTCGTCGCACCGGGATGCCAGGCCCGGATCGAGGGACAGCAGCACCCTGCGCACTCCTCCCGGCTCGCGGAGATCATCGCGCGTATCGCCGGACGTACCGGACGCTCGCTCGGTGCCGTCGCCACCGAGTGGTTCCTGCGCTACCTCGCACAGGTGGTGCGCCCGATCCTCTGGCTGGACGGTGAAGCCGGCATCGCTCTCGAAGCGCACCAGCAGAACACCGTGCTCCTGCTGGATTCCGAGGGCTGGCCCGCGGGCGGCCGGTACCGGGACAACCAGGGCTACTACTTCCGCGAGTCCCGCCGCGCCGAACTCGACTTCCGGCTGCCCGGCATCGGCGAGCGAAGCGACACGTTCGTCTCCGACGACGTCACCGACGAACGCTTCGCCTACTACCTCGGCATCAACAACGTGCTCGGCCTCATCGGCGCGTTCGGCTCGCAACGCCTCGCCGACGAGCGGCTGTTGCTGGCCGCGTTCCGCCGCTTCCTCGCCGATGCGGCCACCGGCCCCGGCCGGCTGCGCACATCCCTGCCCGCCCGCCTGCTCGACTCACCCGTCCTGAGGTGCAAGGCCAACCTGCTGACCCGGCTGCACGGCCTCGACGAACTCGTCGGCCCGGTGGACACCCAGTCCGTCTACATCACCCTCACCAACCCCCTTCACTTCTGAGGAACATGCCCCGTCCCGTCTTCTGAGAGGAGCGTCGTCGTGTCTGCCACCGATGCCAGCACCGACGCCGGAACCGCCTCCGCGCCCCGGAGGTCCCACACCGCCACGGGTCCCGTGTCCCGCGCCGAAGCCGTCCCTGTCCCGAATCCGGGCTCGGGTACGGGCACCGACTGCGAGGACACCCTCGACCTCCGGCTGCCCGACGGGTTTGTGGCACTGTGCGCGACGGGGGAGACCGGCCGTGGCGGCCCGGCGGTGCCCACGCCGGCCGGGGGCCCGGGAGAGGCACCCGCCGCATCCTCCGCGCCCCTCGCCGCCTCGCAGGACGAAGACCTCCTCGGCAACGTCGCCGACTGGGGCCCGACCACCACCCCCGTCGGCACCTTCCATCTCGTCCCGGTCCGCCTCGACCGTGATCTCCCCCTCCTCGCCCGCTGGATGAACGACCCCACCGTCGCCGTCTTCTGGGACCTGGCGGGAGACGAGGGGGTGACCGAGCGGCACCTGCGCGCCCAACTCGCCGGTGACGGACGCAGCGTCCCCTGCCTGGGCCTCCTGGACGGCACCCCGATGAGTTACTGGGAGGTCTACCGCGCCGACCTCGACCCCCTGGCCCGCCACTATCCCGCCCGCCCCCATGACACCGGACTCCACCTCCTCATCGGGGAGGTGGCCGCCCGAGGACGCGGCCTCGGCTCCACCCTGCTGCGCGCCGTCGCCGATCTCGTCCTCGACCGGCGCCCCGCCTGCGCCCGTGTCGTCGCCGAACCCGACCTTCGCAACACACCCTCCATCGCCGCCTTTCTGAGCGCCGGCTTCCGGTTGTCCGCCGAGGTCGACCTGCCCGGCAAGCGGGCCGCCCTCATGGTCCGGGACCGGACCCTGCGCCATCTGCTGTAGTAGTTCAGTCACTCTGTGTAACGACCCTCGCTCCGTGTGAGTTCCGAGCCGAGGAGACTTTGTGCCGAACCCGCCCGATCGCCCCGCTGACTCCGCCGGTCGCACCTGCCCCGTCAGCCCCACCAGTAGCGCTGGTCGCGGCTGTCGTGCTTGCCCCACCGGTCGTGCTTGCCCCGCCTGCCGTGTCTGCCCCACCGGTCGTGCTTGCCCCGCCGGGCGAGCCGGCCCCGCTCACCTCGGCGGTGGCGCTCCGACCGGCCCGAGCACCGGCCCGACCACGGCCGGCCCGACTACCGGCCCTGCACGGCTCACGGAACCTCCTCCCACCCCCGCACCACCCGTGGAAGCCTCGTGCGCCTCGGCCTTGATGCCCCTCTTGTCAGTGCGGGGCCGTAGGGTGGTCGGGCTATGACGAAGCCCTCACTCCCCGAACTCCTGCACGCAGCCGTCACAGCCGTCGGCGGCACGGAGCGCCCCGGCCAGGTGGCCATGGCCCAAGCCGTCGCGGAGGCCATCGACGACGGCACCCATCTGCTGGTCCAGGCCGGCACCGGTACGGGCAAGTCACTCGGCTATCTGGTGCCCGCGCTCGCGCACGGGGAGCCTGTCGTGGTGGCGACCGCCACCCTGGCGCTGCAGCGTCAGCTCGTCGAGCGGGACCTGCCGCGCACGGTGGAGGCGCTGCATCCGCTGCTGCGCCGCCGCCCGGAGTTCGCGATGCTCAAGGGCCGGTCCAACTATCTGTGCCTGCACCGACTGCATGAGGGCATGCCCCAGGACGAGGAGGAAGGCCTCTTCGACCAGTTCGAGGCCGCCGCCCCCAGCAGCAAGCTGGGCCAGGACCTGCTGCGGCTGCGCGACTGGTCGCAGGAGACGGAGAGCGGCGACCGCGACGACCTCACCCCGGGAGTCTCCGACCGCGCGTGGGCCCAGGTGTCGGTGTCGTCCCGGGAATGCCTCGGCGCTTCGAAGTGCGCCTATGGTGCCGAGTGCTTCGCCGAGACGGCCCGTGAGCGCGCCAAGCTCGCCGAGGTGGTCGTCACGAACCACGCGCTGCTCGCGATCGACGCCATCGAGGGCGCGCCGGTCCTCCCGCAGCACGAGGTGCTGATCGTCGATGAGGCCCATGAACTGGTCTCCCGGGTGACGGGGGCCGCCACCGGTGAGCTCACCCCCGGCCAGGTCAACCGCGCGGTGCGTCGCGCCGCCCGGCTCGTCGACGAGAAGGCCGCGGACCAGCTCCAGACGGCCGCCGAGGGCTTCGAGCGGCTTATGGAGCTGGCCTTGCCGGGCCGCCTCGAGGAGATCCCGGAGGATCTCGGGTACGCCCTGATGGCGTTGCGTGACGCCGCCCGCACCGTGATCTCGGCGCTCGGCACCACCCGGGACAGATCCGTCCAGGACGAGGACGCCGTCCGCAAACAGGCGTTGGCCTCCGTGGAGACCGTGCACGAGGTGGCGGAGCGGATCACCAACGGCTCCGAGTGGGACGTCGTCTGGTACGAGCGCCACGACCGCTTCGGCGCGTCCCTGCGGGTCGCCCCGCTGAAGGTATCGGGGCTCCTGAGGGAGAAGCTCTTCGCGGACCGCTCGGTGATCCTGGCCTCCGCCACATTGAAGCTGGGCGGCGACTTCAACGGCGTGGGCGCCTCCATGGGCCTCGCCCCCGAGGGCACGGAGGGGGAGGACCTGCCGAAGTGGAAGGGCATTGACGTCGGCTCCCCCTTCGACTACCGGAAGCAGGGCATCCTGTATGTCGCGAAGCACCTGTCACGCCCCGCACGGGACGGCGACCGCGCGGACATGCTGGATGAGCTGACGGAGCTGGTCCAGGCGGCGGGCGGTCGCACACTGGGCCTGTTCTCGTCGATGCGGGCCGCCCAGCTCGCCGCCGAGGAGCTGCGCACCCGCATCCCGGAGTTCCCGATCCTGCTCCAGGGCGAGGAGACGCTCGGCGAGCTGATCAAGAACTTCGCGGCCGACCCGAAGGTCTCGCTCTTCGGCACGCTCTCGCTCTGGCAGGGGGTCGACGTCCCCGGACCCAGCTGTCAGCTGGTCGTCATGGACAAGATCCCCTTCCCCCGCCCCGACGATCCGCTGATGAGCGCCCGCCAGAAGTCGGTGGAGGACGACGGGGGCAACGGCTTCATGGCGGTGGCCGCGACGCACGCCGCGCTGCTGATGGCGCAGGGCGCCGGCCGCCTCGTACGAGCCACCGGGGACCGCGGTGTGGTGGCCGTGCTGGACCAGCGGCTCGCAACGGCCCGCTACGGCGGCTTTCTGAAGGCGTCACTTCCCGGCTTCTGGTACACGACGGACCGTAACCAGGTGCGCAAGTCGCTGGCGGCGATCGACGCGGCGGCGAAGGCACAGGGCGCATAGCAGCGGGCCGGGGCCGGACCGCCACACCCAGCCGGGTCGGGGCCGGACCGCCACACCCAGCCGGGTCGGGGCCGGACCGCCACACCCAGCCGGGTCGGGCTCGGCGGTTCGATACGCGTCCCGTGGCGCGACCCGGTCCGTCCCGCCTAGTGCGCCGGCGGAAGTCGTAGACGCGCCCGCGTGCCCCGGATCCTGCGAGGACGACGAGAGACATAAGTCGCCCCGGGACAGCACAGGGCCCCGGAACCGGCGCAGGGGTCCCGGGGCCCGGATCAGGGGGGCGCCCGAAGGTCCGCCCGCCGCGACGGTGTCACACGCGCCGCAGCACCGCCACCACCTTGCCGAGGATCGTCGCCTCGTCGCCCGGGATCGGCTGGTAGGCGGAGTTGTGGGGGAGGAGCCAGACATGGCCGTCCTCGCGCTTGAAGCGCTTGACCGTGGCCTCGCCGTCGAGCATCGCGGCGACGATGTCGCCGTTCTCCGCCACGGGCTGGCGGCGGACCGTGACCCAGTCGCCGTCGCAGATCGCGGCCTCGATCATGGAGTCGCCGACGACCTTCAGAACGAAGAGCTCACCGTCACCCACGAGCTGTCGCGGAAGCGGGAATACGTCCTCGACCGACTCCTCGGCGAGGATGGGGCCACCGGCGGCGATGCGGCCGACGAGCGGGACGTAGGACGCAGCGGGCTTGCCCGCGGTGTCCGTGGGCTGGACGGAGGACGACTGGTCGGAGCCGCGTACCTCGTATGCGCGGGGGCGGTGCGGGTCGCGGCGCAGGAAGCCCTTGCGCTCCAGAGCCATCAGCTGATGTGCCACCGAGGAGGTGCTGGAAAGGCCCACGGCCTGGCCGATCTCGCGCATCGACGGCGGGTAGCCGCGCCGCTGCACGGAGTCCCGGATGACCTCGATCACCCGGCGCTGCCGGTCGGTCAGCCCGGAGCTGTCCGCCCGGATGCCTGGAGGTCGGCCCGGCAAGGACCTCTTGGGTCCCTCTGGGTTCGTGGCTTCGTTCATGGCGTGCACCGGCTCGAGTCGGCCCTGGGAGCGGTCCTGGCCAGTGATGGTGGCACTGTCTGCGGTGGTGGTCACGTCGGCCCCTCTCGATGGTCTCCCGTGCAGCACAACGGTAGTTGCTTTCGAAAGGTTGCGCCAAACACACGTTCGAGTGAAAAACGGCGAATTACCTGACGTAATCCAGTCTCGGGGTGTATGGGCGATGCCGTTCTCCGCGGGGGTCTCCCTGCCTGGGCGGGCCGGAAGCGGGGGAGGGTGAAAGTGCTCGTTGCTGTACTCTTCACCGCCGGGGCCAAGGCCTTGTGGGCCGCCGCCGCAGGTGCCCAGTCTGCCATCCGGCAGCCCGTCCGCCGCGTACCGGCCCCCCTTCTTCATGTGGCGTCACGGTATCCGCGCATGGCCTGATCCGGCGCGGGCCCGTGGCATGTGCCAATCCGCCCGTGAGGGGCGTGTCGCCGCCAAATGTGCGAGCCGATCGCTACATGTAGTGGTTGGATTGCAGCAGCAGCCTAGAAGTTGTGGTCCCCCCGGTCTCCCGGCCTCGGGAGATCGCCTATGCTTGGGGCTGCTTCGAGGGGCCTGTGAGGCCCACGAGGACAATGAGTCGTGCTGAAAAGGAGGGTTGGAGCCATGCACTGCCCCTTCTGCAGGCACCCCGACAGCCGCGTTGTCGACAGCCGTACGACCGATGACGGCACGTCCATCCGCAGGCGCCGCCAGTGCCCCGACTGCTCCCGTCGTTTCACGACCGTGGAGACGTGTTCGCTCATGGTGGTGAAGCGGTCCGGAGTCACCGAGCCCTTCAGTCGCACCAAGGTCATCAATGGCGTGCGCAAGGCGTGCCAGGGGCGGCCTGTCACCGAGGACGCCCTCGCCCAGCTCGGCCAGCGGGTCGAGGAGGCGGTGCGGGCCACCGGGAGCGCCGAGCTGACCACCCACGACGTGGGGCTGGCCATACTCGGCCCCCTGCAGGAACTCGACCTCGTCGCCTACCTGCGGTTCGCGAGCGTCTACCGGGCGTTCGACTCGCTGGAGGACTTCGAGGCCGCCATCACGGAACTCAGGGAGCAGCAGCGAGAGCGCCCGGCCGTGGACGACGGCCACGAGAAGCCTGCCGCGGAGCGCCGAGAAACCGACCGCGGGTCCGGAAGGACGGCCGACGTCCCCGTGCCCGCCACCGCCGCCGACTGACGGGCGGGCCGGGGGGTACCGGCCTCGTCGGCGGCGCACACAGACCCGTCACGCGCGCCCGCGTACGACGCGCGTGACAAGCAGACACCACACCGTGCCCGGGAAGAAAAAGGGCACTTCAGGGCGTTTTGCCCGATACAGGGAGGCGGCATGACAGAGACGGCGAGCGGTCCGGCACGAGGTTCCCGAGCGAAGGGCGCCAAGGCCACCAAGGGACTGCGTATCGAGCGCATCCACACGACCCCCGGCGTGCACCCGTACGACGAGGTCGAGTGGGCGCGCCGTGACGTCGTCATGACCAACTGGCGCGACGGCTCGGTCAACTTCGAGCAGCGTGGCGTCGAGTTCCCCGAGTTCTGGTCGGTGAACGCGGTCAACATCGTCACCAGCAAGTACTTCCGCGGTGCCGTCGGCACCCCGCAGCGCGAGACCAGCCTCAAGCAGCTGATCGACCGCATCGTGAAGACGTACCGGAAGGCCGGCGAGGACTACACGTACTTCGCCTCGCCCGCCGACGCGGAGATCTTCGAGCACGAACTGGCGTACGCCCTCCTGCACCAGATCTTCAGCTTCAACAGCCCCGTCTGGTTCAACGTCGGCACCCCGCAGCCCCAGCAGGTCTCCGCCTGCTTCATCCTGTCCGTCGACGACTCGATGGAGTCGATCCTCGACTGGTACAAGGAAGAGGGCATGATCTTCAAGGGCGGCTCCGGCGCCGGCCTGAACCTCTCCCGGATCCGTTCCTCCAAGGAACTGCTCTCCTCCGGCGGCAACGCCTCCGGCCCGGTCTCCTTCATGCGCGGCGCGGACGCCTCCGCAGGAACGATCAAGTCGGGCGGTGCCACCCGCCGCGCCGCCAAGATGGTCATCCTGGACGTCGACCACCCGGACGTCGAGGACTTCATCGAGACCAAGGTCAAGGAGGAGGAGAAGATCCGCGCGCTGCGCGACGCGGGCTTCGACATGGACCTCGGCGGCGAGGACATCACCTCCGTCCAGTACCAGAACGCCAACAACTCGGTCCGCGTCAACGACACCTTCATGAAGGCCGTCGAGAGCGGCGGCAACTTCGGCCTGCGCGCCCGTATGACCGGCGAGGTCATCGAGGAGGTCGACGCCAAGGCGCTGTTCCGCAAGATGGCCGAGGCCGCCTGGGCCTGCGCCGACCCCGGCATCCAGTACGACGACACGATCAACCACTGGCACACGTGCCCGGAGTCCGGCCGAATCAACGGCTCGAACCCGTGCAGCGAGTACATGCACCTGGACAACACGTCCTGCAACCTCGCCTCGCTGAACCTCATGAAGTTCCTGAAGGACGACGGCAAGGGCAACCAGTCCTTCGAGGTCGAGCGCTTCGCCAAGGTCGTCGAGCTGGTCATCACCGCGATGGACATCTCGATCTGCTTCGCGGACTTCCCGACCCAGAAGATCGGTGAGAACACCCGCGCCTTCCGCCAGCTCGGCATCGGCTACGCCAACCTCGGCGCCCTCCTCATGGCGACGGGCCACGCCTACGACTCCGACGGCGGCCGTGCCCTCGCCGGTGCCATCACCTCCCTGATGACCGGCACGGCGTACAAGCGCTCCGCCGAACTGGCCGCGGTCGTCGGCCCGTACGACGGCTACGCCCGCAACGAGCAGCCGCACCTGCGCGTCATGAAGCAGCACGCCGACGCCAACGCCACGGCCGTCCGCATGGACGACCTGGACACCCCGGTGTGGGCCGCCGCCACCGAGGCCTGGCAGGACGTGCTCCGCCTCGGCGAGAAGAACGGCTTCCGCAACTCCCAGGCGTCCGTCCTCGCGCCGACCGGCACCATCGGTCTCGCGATGTCCTGCGACACCACCGGTGTCGAGCCGGACCTCGCGCTGGTCAAGTTCAAGAAGCTGGTCGGCGGCGGCTCGATGCAGATCGTCAACGGCACCGTGCCGCAGGCGCTGCGCCGCCTGGGCTACCAGGAGGAGCAGATCGAGGCGATCGTCGCCCACATCGCCGAGCACGGCAATGTGATCGACGCGCCGGGCCTCAAGCACGAGCACTACGAGGTCTTCGACTGCGCCATGGGCGAGCGCGCCATCTCCCCGATGGGCCACGTCCGCATGATGGCCGCGATCCAGCCGTGGATCTCCGGCGCCATCTCCAAGACGGTCAACATGCCGGAGTCGGCGACTGTCGAGGAGGTCGAGGAGATCTACTTCGAGGCCTGGAAGCTGGGTATCAAGGCGCTCGCGATCTACCGCGACAACTGCAAGGTCGGCCAGCCGCTCTCCGCCAAGAAGAAGGAGACCGCGCAGGAGAAGGCCGAGGAGCCCGCCGTCGCCGAGCCGAAGGTCGAGAAGGTCGTCGAGTACCGCCCGGTCCGCAAGCGCCTCCCGAAGGGGCGTCCCGGGATCACCACCTCCTTCACCGTCGGCGGCGCCGAGGGTTACATGACCGCCAACTCCTACCCGGACGACGGTCTCGGCGAGGTCTTCCTGAAGATGTCCAAGCAGGGTTCGACCCTCGCGGGCATGATGGACGCCTTCTCCATCGCCGTCTCGGTGGGTCTGCAGTACGGCGTGCCGCTGGAGACGTACGTCTCGAAGTTCACCAACATGCGCTTCGAGCCGGCCGGTATGACGGACGACCCGGATGTGCGGATGGCGCAGTCGATCGTCGACTACATCTTCCGCCGTCTCGCGCTGGACTTCCTGCCCTTCGAGACGCGCTCCGCGCTCGGCATCCACTCCGCCGAGGAGCGTCAGCGCCACCTGGAGACCGGCTCCTACGAGTCCTCCGAGGACGAGGTCGACGTCGAGGGCCTGGCCCAGTCGGCCCCACGCGCCCAGGAGCTGAAGGCGGTCGCCACTCCCAAGGCGGAGGCCGCGACGGCCAAGCCGGCCCCGAAGCAGGCGCACACCAGCGCCGAGCTGGTGGAGATGCAGCTGGGCATCCAGGCGGACGCCCCGCTGTGCTTCTCCTGCGGCACGAAGATGCAGCGGGCGGGTTCCTGCTACATCTGCGAGGGCTGCGGCTCGACGAGCGGCTGCAGCTGATTTCGGGCACCGCCCAGGTGTGAATCTGCGGTGAGGGCGGTGGAGCTGGTTTGCGGCTCCACCGCCCTCGGCCTTCGTCAGGTCTGGCTTCGTGTCTGCTGCAACAGGACGCCCGCGGAAGAGGCCTGGCGTAGCGGATGCCGTGATGGCGGGCTCTGGGTGGTGATCAAGGGAACCGAGTCCTCCGTAGGCCTGTGAGCGACATGCCCGGGACCGGAGCGTCCGAACCCGGACCACGCTGTTCCGCCATGCACTCCGGCTGCGTCAGCAGACGCCGGACAAGCCCCTGCCCCCCGACGGCGAGCCATACCGCGACGAGGAACGGCGTTCGCCGGGGAGGCGCCGGAACGCCGTGGCCCCCGGGGAGGCGCCGGGCGACTCAGGACGGGCGGGATCCGCCCATGACGCGGGCGAAGCCCTCCGGATCCGTGTCGTATCCGTGCAGCCCCGGGTGGAACACCCACTCGCCCGAGCCGTCGCGGACGAACTCGGCCACCGTTGCCGCCGTCGATCCGAGGACGCCCGCGAAGTCGTCCTCGGCGAGGACGGTGTACCCCTCGCGCAGCCGCATCGCCGGGTTGAGGACGTCGACGAACGTCTTGCGGCCGGTGCGCTGCTGGATGACGACCCCGGCCACCACACGCGAGTACCGGCCGTCGAGCCGGTACAGCTCGAGCGTCATGACCTCGTCCCAGCCGAAGCCCTTGCCGTCCAGGCTGTCGCGGTTGAGATAGATCGTGCCGTCGGGCGAGCGGCTGTCGAAGTGCACCACATAGGCGGGCGCACCATAGGGATCGTCCGCCAAGTAGGTCGCGGCAACGAGGTCGAGATCGGTGGGCGAGTGACCGTTCGGACTGGGGTCCCACTTCAGTGCCAGCTCGACCTTGTCGATGCCCTTGTTGAGACCGCTCATCTCTCTCATCCCTCCCCGTCAACACGGCCCCGCGCGAACTCCGCTGCGGCAAGGCCCAGTTGTCCATTGTGCCTCGTGCGCCGGGGCGCTCGGTGGGGTGCACTCGACCGGAGAGTGACCGGCGCCACGCGATCGGGCCTTACGATGGCGCGGTGCTGGTCAAGTGGACTCGCTGCACCGTGGTGGACCGCCGCGGTTTCGAACGGGGGCAGCGGAAGTGGGCGGGGCTGCCGGGGGAGCCCGGCTTCCGGGGGCAGGGCGGCGGCTTCAGCCGGATCAGGCCCGGTGTGGCGCATGTCTTCGCGTTCTGGGAGAGCCGCGCCTTCTACGACTCCTTCATGGCGCGCTCCCACGACCGGCTGGCCGCGTCGCAGTCGGGTACGTTCAAGGACCAGCAGGTCCGGCTCTTCGACCACCGCTTCGATGTGAAGACCGGCTTCGAGCCCCGCTTCTCGGACGCCGATCTGGTGCGCGTGGCCCATTGCCGGGTCCATGAGGAGCGGGCCGAGCACTTCGCCCTGATGCAGGAGAAGGTCTGGAACCCGGCCATGGCGGGCTCACCGGGCATGATCCGCGGACTGTTCGGTGAGGCGCCGGGGCATGAGTTCCTCGTCCTGTCCATGTGGCAGTCGGCGGCGGAGCACGGCAAGTACCGCGAGGAGCGTGTGGAGCGCCTGGCGCTGAGGGCACAGACGGAGGCGGACGTCGCGGCGCTCACCGGCGACATCGTGGAACTGGAGCCGAGCTGGACGGTATGAGGCCCGTCGCGCGTCATCCCGGGGGCCGGCCTCGCCGACGACGCCGGTCAGTTTGAGATCCGGACCGAGAGTGTGGCGAAGTCCCTGGTGTGACCTGTGCCGTATGGGGGCTCTTCGGGTGCCCTATCGGCCGTCACTCGATCTAGGGTTTTGGCATGGCACGACCACGGCGCATCGTCCTTGTCCGACACGGCGAGTCGGTGGGCAATGCCGATGACACCGTGTACGAACGCGAGCCCGACCACGCGCTGCCCCTCACCGAGAGGGGGTGGCGGCAGGCGGAGGAGACGGGCAAACGGCTGCGGGAGCTCTTCGGCAGGGAGCAGGTCAGCGTGTACGTCTCCCCGTACCGTCGCACCCACGAGACGCTCCGCGCCTTCCACCTGGACCCCGACCTCGTCCGCGTCCGTGAGGAGCCCCGGCTGCGCGAGCAGGACTGGGGCAACTGGCAGGACCGCGACGACGTACGGCTGCAGAAGGCGTACCGGGACGCGTACGGGCACTTCTTCTACCGCTTCGCGCAGGGGGAGTCCGGCGCCGACGTCTACGACCGGGTCGGCGGCTTCCTGGAGAGCCTGTTCCGGAGCTTCGAGGCCCCCGACCACCCACCGAACGTGCTCCTGGTGACGCACGGCCTGGCCATGCGGCTGTTCTGTATGCGCTGGTTCCACTGGACGGTCGCCGAATTCGAGTCGCTCTCCAACCCCGGGAACGGCGAGACACGCATGCTGCTCCTCGGCGACGACGGCCGGTACACGCTCGACCGGCCGTTCGACCGCTGGCGAGATCCGGACCCGTACTGGATCACGGGATAGACCTCTACTTGATCACGGGACAGACCTGTGTCGGACTACGGGACAGGCCTGTGTCGGAGCGCGGGACAGACCTGTACCGGACCCACGGGATGGACCGGTTCGGGTATGGGACGGGCTCCGTTCTGGATCATGGCACGGACCCGTACCGGATGACGGGCCGGAACTGGATCACGGGATAGAGTGGCAGAGAGATGACCGCTGACTCCTCTCCCGAAGGCCGTCTGGGACGCGCCCTGGCAGCCCTGCGCGGACTGGCGGTGGGAGACGCGCTGGGCGCACAGTTCTTCCTCCCCGCGAACTACCCCCTGCTCCAGCGCCGCGAGCTGCCGCCCGGACCCTGGCCATGGACGGACGACACGGAGATGGCCGCTTCCGTGGTCGCCGTGCTGGTCCCGCACCGCAGGGTGGACCAGGACGCGCTGGCGCGCTCCCTCGCCGAGCACCACGGTGCCGCCCGGCGGCACGAACCGGCCATCGACCGGCTGCTGGAGCGGATCGCCGCCGGCGGCGACTGGCGGGAGCTGGCCGCCTCGATGTTCAGAGGCCACGGCTCATGGGGCAGCGGCGCGGCGGTACGGGCCGCCCCCATCGGCGCCTGGTACGCGGACGACCCCGAGCAGGCCACGCACCAGGCGGAGATCTCCGCCTATCCGACGCATCAGCACCGCGAGGCCGTGGTCGGAGCGATGGCCGTCGCCGCGGCCGCCGCCCTCTCCGCCGATCCGGCGGGACCGCCGAGCCCCGGGGCACTCCTTGACGGGGTCGTCGCGCTCGTACCGAAAAGCGCCGTCGGCATGGGACTGCGACGCGCCCGGGACATGCTCGACTACGGCGACGCGGCGACCGTCGCGGCCGTCCTGGGCTGCGGGCGACGCACGACCGCGCACGACACGGTGCCCTTCGCGCTCTGGTCCGCCGCGCGCGCCCTCGGCGACTACCAGCAGGGCTTCTGGACCACCGCCCAGGCGGGCGGCGACATGGACACGACCTGCGCCATCGTCGGCTCGGTGGTCGCCTCCGCGAAGACCGGCGCACCGCCCGGGGAGTGGCTGAACCGGGTCGAGCCGCTGCCGGACTGGGTTCCGGCGCCCGCATAGACGGGCCGGGCCGCTGACCGCACTCGCCCCTGTCGCAGCTTGCCGTGCCGCCCGCGACGGGATGTGACGCCGTGCCGCGGGCGGTGGGATGCGACGCCGTGCCGCCCGCGGCGGGACGCGACGCCGTGCCGCCCGCCGCGGGACGCGACGCCGTGCCGCGGGCAGCCGGACCTGCGCCCTCGCCGTCGTGCCACCGGACGGCTCCGGCCGCCGTCCGCTCCTGCCCCCGGTGGGTGGCGAGGCGGGAGCGGACGGGAGCCCTCAGCCCGCGGCGGGACCCGCCGCGCCGGAGAGGGCCTCCAGGTCGCTCTTGCGTACGCGGATCACCACCGCGGCCGTGACCAGCGCCAGCAGCGCCATCCCGGTGGCCGGGAGGAACGCCGTCCCGATCCCGTGGGCCAGTACCTCGTGCCCCCAGGGAGCGGGCAGCTGGTGGGTCTTCGCGAACGCCGCCTTCTGCTCTGCCGAGCCGTTCGCGAGGAACTTCGGCAACTGCTTCTCCGCCTCGTTCCGGCCGGCCGTGCCGAAGACCGTGGTCAGGATCGACAGGCCGAGGGAGCCGCCCACCTGCTGTGTGGCGTTGAGCAGACCGGAGGCCGCGCCCGCCTCGTGCGGGGCGACGCCCGAGACCGCGGTGAGCGTCAGTGTCACGAAGTTCAGCCCCATGCCCAGGCCGAACATCAGCATCGGGCCGAGCACGCCGGAGACGTACGAGCTGCCGGGGCTGATCAACGTCAGCCAGCCGAGCCCGGTCGCGACCAGCGTCGCCCCGCTCAGCATGAACGGCTTGGGGCCGAGCACCGGGAGGAACCGCTGCGACAGACCCGCGCCGGTCACGATCGCCACGGTCACCGGGAGGAAGGCCACGCCGGCCGAGATCGGCGAGTAGCCCAGCACGTTCTGCACGAACAGCACGATGTAGAAGAACATGCCGAACATCGCCGCGGCCAGGCTCAGCATGATCATGTACGTGCCCGAGCGGTTGCGGTCGGCGAACATCCTCAGCGGCGTGATCGGCTCCTTCGCCCGCGCCTCGATGAGGGCGAACGCCAGCAGCAGCACCACGGCCGCCCCGAACGAGCCGATCGTGACCCGGTCCCGCCAGCCGTCCTCGGAGGCCCGGATGAAGCCGTACACCAGCGACGCCATGCCTGTCGTCGAGGTGAGCGCGCCCGTGATGTCGAAGCGTCCCGGGTGGCGCTCCGACTCGTTGATGTAGAGGGGCGCTAGCACGGCGATCAGAACGCCGATGGGCACGTTGACGAAGAGAACCCAGCGCCAGTCGAGCCACTCCGTGAGCATGCCACCGGCCAGCAGACCGATCGCGCCACCGCCGGCCGAGACCGCGGCGAAGACTCCGAACGCCCGGTTCCGCTCGGGGCCCTCGGGGAAGGTGGTGGTGATGAGCGCCAGCGAGGTGGGCGACGCTATCGCGCCACCCATGCCCTGCAGGGCGCGCGCGGCCAGCAACTGCCAGGGTTCCTGGGCGAGTCCACCGAGCAGCGAGGCGAAGGTGAACAGCAGGATGCCCGTCATGAAGACCCGGCGACGGCCGAGGATGTCCCCGGCCCGGCCGCCGAGAAGCAGCAGCCCGCCGAAGGTGAGCGTGTACGCGCTGACCACCCATGTCAGGTCGGTCGTGCTGAACTTCAGAGCGTCTTGAATGTGCGGGAGTGCGATGTTCACAATCGTCGCGTCGAGGACCACCATGAGTTGGCAGGCCGCGATGACGGTCAGCGCGATGCCGGGACGCCCCTCCCGGCGGGCGGCTTTCGGCTGGTCTTCCTGAATCAATGGAGAGGTTGTCACGATGGGTCCCCCACAAGTGCGTTAGTGAACGCTGGCGTTCACTGTCGCGTCAAACGGTAGTGAGTCCCCGTCAGTGAACGCAAGCGTTCACTGAATTCGTTGCCGCGTGGCGCGTACCCGTCCCCTGTCCGCCCCCGCCCCTGCCCCGGAACTCCCGCTTCCTCTTGCTCAACGGAGAATCACAGATGGGTACTTCGCCCTGGACGGAAACCTCCGCCCAGCCGGTCTCCCCCCGCCGACGCGGCGCCGTACTGGAGCGCGCGATCCTCGACGCCGCTCTGGAGCAGCTCAGTACGGTCGGCTGGAACGGCCTCACCATGGAGGGCGTCGCCGCCGGCGCCCAGACCGGGAAGGCCGCGGTCTACCGCCGCTGGCCGTCCAAGGAGGACCTCGTCGCCGACGCGCTCCAGGCCGGACTGCCGCGCTTCGATGTGGCGCCCGACCTCGGAAGCGTGCGTGAGGACCTGCTGGCGTTGTGCCGGCAGGCGCGTGCGGCGCTGTACTCACGTCCCGGGTTCGCGCTTCGCTCCGTGATTCACGAGTGCGACACCATGCAGGCTGAGCGCTTCCATGGAGTGATCTTCGACGGGGTCGTGGAGCCGATCATCAAGTTGCTGCACGAGGTCATCAGCCGGGGAATTGAGCGAGGCGATGTACGCGCCGACGCCGCGAACGGATATGTTTTCGACGCTATCCCGGCCATGATGATGTACCGCTCAAAGATGTGCGGAAGTGAATGGGGGGAGCGGGATATCGAGGAGATGATCGATCAACTGATGATCCCGCTGCTGCGGCCGGTGCGAGGCTGAGCCGCGTTCCGAGGGTGCGTCCGGCGGTGCTACGGCCGGGCGGTGAGGGTCGTCGCGGACGGTTGGCGGCGGGTGCGCCGTTGCCTCGGGAAACCTGGGTGTCGCGCGGGGATCCGGGCGGCGTACGCTAAGGGCGCCATGCCGTACGAACCACCTACTCACACCGTCGAGCGCTCCCTTCGCGCAACGACCGGAGCGAAGGTCATCGCCGGTGTCGACGAGGTGGGGCGCGGCGCCTGGGCCGGTCCCGTCACCGTCTGCGCCGCGGTCACGGGCCTACGCCGACCGCCCCTGGGTCTCACCGACTCCAAGCTGCTCACCGTCAAGCGGCGTACCGAGCTCGCCCAGGAGTTGGAGCGATGGGTGACAGCCTTCACCCTCGGCCATGCCTCCCCCGAGGAGATCGACGAGCTCGGGATGACGGCCGCGCTCCGGCTGGCGGCGGTACGCGCCCTCGAGGCGCTGCCCATCCGGCCCGACGCGATCATCCTCGACGGGAAGCACGACTATCTGGGGGCGCCCTGGAGGGTGCGGACGGTGATCAAGGGTGACCGGTCCTGCGTGGCGGTCGCGGCGGCCTCGGTGATCGCCAAGGTTCACCGCGACAAAATGATGGCCGAACTGGGTATCGACCATGCAGACTTCGGTTTTGCGGCCAACGCCGGGTATCCCTCGCCGGTGCACAAGGCCGCGCTGGAGGAGCGGGGCCCCACCCCGTACCACCGCTTGTCGTGGGCGTATCTTGATGCGCTGCCCCGGTGGCGGCATCTCAAGAAGGTCCGCGCCTGGGCGGACGGACACGTGCCGGAGATCGAAGGCCAGCTCGGCTTCGACTTCTGACCCGTGCCGATCGCACTCATGTGCCACCCGCCGACGCGAGTAGCACCGGCGTTTGATAAATATCAGCTCATGCCTCTCATTCCCGAGGAGCCTCAGATTCACGAGAGTGCCCAGGGTCCCCGCGCCATGCCGGCCGCCGGCCGTACCGCGCCGACCCCCCGTCCTGTACCCGGCCCCCGTCCCGCGGCCCCCGCGCGTCCCGGCCGTCCGGGGCCTGTCCGGCCGATGCCGGCACAGCGCAGCACGCGCGAGCCGGCCGCGGCCAAGCCCGGGCCGTCCACTCCGGCCGGCACACCGCAGATCCAGCTGATTCCGGCCTCGGCCGAGGGCGCGCTGGACGCTGCCGAGGAAGCCGTCGACCTGTTGCTGGAGACCGGCCGTGCCCCCGGCGACGTGCTGGTGATCACCACCGGCGAGTCGCACCCATGGGCCGCGCACGAGATGTCGTTCGGCGAAGCCTCGTACTGGGCGCAGCACGAGGCCCGTGACGACGTGTTCTACGCCGACGCCTCCGTCGCGTCCCGTGCCGCCGCCCGCCCGGTGGTCGTGGTCGCGGTCAACGGCGGCTCCGACGCCACTGTCGCCACCGCGCTTCCGCTGGCGCTCGGCCGGGCCGGTGCCCTGCTGATCGTCTGCGGCGACCCGAAGCAGATCAACTCGGTGCTGGGCGTAGGCGTCTGAGCTGTCCGGGCCCGGCCCGCTCCGTTCGCACGCCGCGCGTCCCGCCCCGACGGCCCGGAGCCGGGCCGCCCCCGATCGTGGGGAGCCGAGCGGTGCGGTGGCGCGTAGGCGGCGTCTGCACGGCGGTCGCTTCGCCATGCGTGGAATCGGGGCGTGGCCGCCTGTGCGCCGGTCCGGAAGGGCGGCCTGCGGCCTTCGACCGGGGCCGGCGCGCCGTGGACGCGCAGGCAAGGGAGTACTCGCCGTCCGGAGTAGCCGAGTACCAAGTACCCGAGCACCCGGCGTATCCATGGCAGGTATGCCCGGCTGTGCGCACGGCGTCCGGTACGGACGCTTTTCTGTGAACGCGGGGCCCGGCTGCCCCTTCCCCGAGGCACGGCGATTTCCGTGGTCCTACTGCAGCGGGTCACGGCCCGGCGCTCACGGCGGCGTGGCGTTCCTCAGGGGTGCCTCAGCGGGCGGCGGCTCGGCGGAGCACCTCAGAGGCGACGCCTCCGGTGCGCGGCAGTGGAGGCGTCCCGCCGGTCAGGCCGTATGTCTCCGGCGGTGACTCCGCGTTGGGCCGGCGTCCACCGCGCCCCTCGCCGAGGACCTGCCAGCCGTCACGCGTCAGCGTGATGTACGCACCGCAGCGCAGCCCATGCAAGGTGCATGCGTCGCGCAGGCCCCACATCCACGCCCCGTCCTCCTCCGTCCAACGCCCGTCACCCTCACGGCAGTAGAGCAGCACGGCCGTCCGCACGGGCGTACGGCGGCGCAGGTCGTGTGGGATGACCCGACGCAGCTGTGAGAGCAGCGCGTTGCGGAACACCCAGCCGTCCGCAGGGACCGGACGCCTGCTGAACGAGGCGCTCGCCCGCAGCCGTTCGTCCGGGTCGAGGACGGCCACGACGGCCGTGGAGAGCCGTGGCCGGTGGAGGGCGTGCAGTTCGCCGACGACTTCCCGGGGGTTGCGCAGCAGAGGTATCCCGGCGGCTGCCCATTCTGCGGGCTCGAGCATCCGGGCCAGGGGATTGGCGGAGGCGGCGGACGGTTCGGCGGAGGCCGACATGGATGCCGCCGAGGACGGAGCGAATCCGAAGGTCACGATCCTCCCTTCGGCTACGCGCCCACACTGCGGGCGGGGTCGGACTCGGGGGGCGCACACCGCAGCAGAGCCCTGTCGGATCACATACGAGCCGTGCGGGGAGCGGACCCCTAATTCTTCCCGTCGAACTGGAATGCGGCAACGAGCAATTGGGGCCACCGGCCGGTTTGTGGTGATCTGTGGCCTATATCCCTGCTAGGGGTTTGCTCAGTGCGTTCCCAGGCAGAGGGCGGCTCACGCCTGCACGGCGAGAACCAGTGGCAACACCCCCTCGGCACCGGCTCGTCGCAACATGCGCGCGGCCACCGCCAGGGTCCAGCCCGTCTCCGTCATGTCGTCCACGAGCAGCACGGGGCCGCCGGCCGCCTGGAGGGCCGTGGCCAGGGCGGGCGGCACGGTCAGCGCCCCGTCGAGTGCCTTCAGCCGCTGCGCGCTGTTGCTGCGAGGCAGCCGCGGGACTTCGCCTGCGTAGGCGAGGTGGCCCAGCAGAGGCAGCCGCCCTGTCTGCGCGATGTGCGCCCCGAGGGAGTGGATCAGCTGCGGACGCGTGCGCGACGCCATGGTGACCACCCCTACGGGGCGCGGCTGTGCGTCCGGACCTCCCGAGGCCCAGCCGCCGGGCCCCTTCGCCCAGTCGGCCAGCACACCCACCACGGCCCGCGCCACGTCCTCCGGCACGGGGCCGTCCGGGGTCTGGGGCGCCAGCATCGGCCGCAACCGGTTGCCCCAGCCGATGTCCGACAATCGCCCGAGGGCGCGCCCCGGTGCCGCCTGCTCGCCGGCCGGGATGCGTCCCTTCAGCTCGACGCCGACCGCCGGAAGGCCTGTCGGCCACATCTTGCGCGGCTCGACCTCGACGCCCGCCCGGCCGAGTTCACCGCGCGCCGCGTCCAGAGCGGCCGGGGAGACGGAGTCCGCGAAGCGCGGTCCGGCGCAGTTGTCGCAGCGTCCGCAGGGCCTTGCACCCTCGTCGTCCAGCTGCCGGCGCAGGAACTCCATCCGGCAGTCCGTCGTCGTCACGTAGTCGCGCATCGCCTGCTGCTCGGTTTCCCGCTGTTTGGCGACCCAGGCGTAGCGCTCGGTGTCATACGTCCATGGAACGCCCGTCGCGACCCAGCCGCCCTGGACGCGGCGCACCGCGCCGTCCACGTCGAGCACCTTGAGCATCGTCTCCAGCCGGGACCGGCGCAGGTCGACCAGTGGCTCGAGAGCGGGCAGTGACAGGGGCCGCTCCGCGCGTGCCAGGACGTCGAGCGTGTGCCGCACCTGCTCCTCCGGAGGAAAGGCGACCGAGGCGAAGTACTCCCAGATCGCCTGGTCCTCCCGGCCCGGCAGCAGCAGCACCTCGGCGTGCTCCACACCGCGGCCGGCGCGCCCGACCTGCTGGTAGTACGCGATCGGGGACGAAGGCGAGCCGAGGTGCACCACGAACCCCAGGTCCGGTTTGTCGAAGCCCATCCCGAGGGCGGACGTGGCGACCAGCGCCTTGACCCGGTTGGCCAGCAGATCCTCCTCGGCCTGCTGCCGGTCGGCGTTCTCCGTCTTCCCGGTGTATGACGCCACCGGGTGCCCGCACTGCCGCAGGAACGCGGTGACCTCCTCGGCCGCCGCGACCGTGAGCGTGTAGATGATCCCGGATCCCGGCAGCTCTCCGAGGTGGTCGGCGAGCCAGGCCATGCGGTGGGCGGCGTCCGGGAGCTGGAGCACGCCCAGGCTCAGGCTTTCCCGGTCCAGTGGCCCCCGCAGGACCAGGGCGTCCGTGCCGGCTCCGGTACCCAGCTGCTCGGCCACGTCGGCCGTCACCCGTGCGTTGGCCGTGGCCGTCGTCGCCAGCACCGGGACACCGGGGGGCAGGTCCGCCAGCATCGTGCGCAGTCGGCGGTAGTCGGGGCGGAAGTCGTGGCCCCAGTCGGAGATGCAGTGGGCCTCGTCGACCACCAGCAGACCGGTCGCGGCCGCCAGCCGGGGAAGGACCCGATCGCGGAAGTCGGGGTTGTTCAGCCGCTCCGGACTGACGAGCAGGACGTCCACCTCGCCCGCGGTCACCTCCGCCTGGATGGTGTCCCACTCCTCGGTGTTCGACGAGTTGATGGTCCGCGCGCGGATTCCGGCCCGGGCGGCAGCCTCGACCTGGTTGCGCATGAGGGCGAGGAGCGGCGAGACGATCACCGTTGGGCCCGCTCCACGCTCGCGCAGCAGCGCGGTCGCGACGAAATACACCGCGGACTTGCCCCAGCCCGTGCGCTGTACGACCAGGGCTCTGCGTCCGTCCGCCACCAGGGCCTCGATGGCCCGCCACTGGTCCCCACGCAGCCGGGCCCCGCCCGCCGGCGCGCCGACGAGCCGGGCGAGCACGGCGTCCGCGGCAGTGCGCAGACCGCCGTCGGCGGGGGCCGGGGCGTCTGCGGCGTCGGCGGCGGTGCGCGGATTGTCCGGCATTGCCGGGGTGGCTTGGTGCGTCGTGGAACGCGGGTGTTCGTCGGTCATGGCGTCCATGCAACCCGATCGACCGGGCATCGTGCGAACGGGCCCCATGACCTGTGGACAACCCCTGACGTGCCCATGGCGGCGGTTATCCACAGCTCAACCGGAACTTCAAGATCCGCGAGATGGTCGCGGCATGACGAACCACGACGAAGCGGCCGGCTACTCCGGCATCGGTGACACGGGCGGACCCTCCCCCCGCGGCGGCGAGACCACGGCCTACAGGGGGCACGGGCGCTCGGGGCCGCACAGCGAGCCCCAGGTCACCCTGCGCACCCCGGCCGAGCTGGCCGACGCCCTGCCCTATCTGCTCGGGTACCGCCCAGAGGACAGCATCGTGCTGGCCGCGTTGCACGACCGGGAAAGGAGAGGGAGGTTCGGCGGGCGGGCACGGCTCGGTATCCCCGCCCACCCAGACGACTGGCCGTCCGTGGCCCAGCAACTGGCCCACGGACTGGTGACCGGCAGCGAGCGCAGGGGCGCCCGGCCCGAGAGCATGGTCGCCTACCTCGTCCAGGAACCCACGGGCGGCGAAACGGGACGCGACGTGATGGAGCGTCTCCGGCCGCTCGCCCAGTCGCTGCGCACGGCCTGCGGCAGCCTCGACGTCCCGGTAGTGGAGGCCCTGTGCATCTCCGACGGACGTTTCTGGTCCTACTGCTGCCCGAGCCCCGACTGCTGTCCGCCCCAGGGGCGGCCGATGGGTCTGCCGGGCACCTCGGTCCTGGCCGCCGCGGCGACCTATGCCGGCCTGCAAGTGCGCGGCAGTCTCAGGGAGTTCAGGGCGAGGCTGATGCCGTGGGAGACGCGGGCCGACCGTGGGCAGGAGATCGCGTTGGACAGCGCGAGCCGTGCCCTCGTCCCGCGCATCCTCGACGGCGACACCCGCGAGGACGTGGCCGCGGACACGCTCGCACTGGCGGAGCGGGTGATGGCCCGGCTGGGCGAGGCGCCACCCGCGCCGGGTACGGAGGCGGCGGACCTGCGCGACGACGGACTCCTGGGCCACGACGAGGCCGCGGCCCTGATCCTCGGTCTGCAGGACCGCACGACCCGCGACCGGGCCGCGGAGTGGATGGAGGGCGCCGAAGCCGCCGTGGCACTGCGGCTGTGGCGCGCCCTGGCCCGCCGCTGCGTCGGCCCGTACGGTGAGCACGCCGCGGCTCCGCTGACGCTCGCCGGTTGGGTCGCCTGGTCGACCGGCGACGAACTGGAGGCCCGCGAAGCCTTCGCCATGGCCCTGGGCGCGGACCCGGACTATCTCTTCGCACGCCTGCTGCACCAGGCGTGCAACGAAGGCCTGGATGCGGAGACCGTCCGTCGCTGTCTGCGGTCGGAGCGAGCGGGCCGAGCCGGACCGGATGAGGATGCCCCGGTGACGCCGGACTCCATCGCCACGCCGGCCCACGATGCGTCCAACCCGTCCCGGGAGACGGCCCAGGAGCGCCTTGCAGGCGAGGAGCCCTCCGCGCCGCAGCATGTCCCTGTCCGAAGGCGGCGCAGGGCGCGACCCGTGAGCGGCAGCAGGCCGAGCCGTCGTTCCCCACGGTCGTTCGACGCCCGCCGACGGCGCTCTGGCGACACCCCCGCCGGCGACGGTGCATATCGCGACCGTCCACCGCGGGCGGCCGAAGGCGCGGACAGCGGGCTCAAGGGAGGCCCTGGCTCCGGTCGGAGTACGGGGGAGGGGCCACATGAGTGAGTCCCGCCGTCCCCGGCACCACCGTTCGGCGGGCTTCACCTCCCACGGGCGTGACCCGGGGCAGGTCCGTGCCGTTCACCTGAGTGGCGGAGCCCGTGCCCGGGTTGCGCCATCCACCACCGCTCACGATCCTCCGGAGCCCCTCACCCGGCGCCGGCCGCGCCCGGGGCGCACCGAGCGCACAGGAAGCCGCCTAATGTCCCTTCCCACACCGCCCTCCGCCCACCACGGCACCCCGCTCGGCCGCGGTCCCTCGGCGCCCCCGGCGCCCGGGGGTGCCTCACCGGCCGGTCGCGGAGGGCCGGTCGGAAAGCCGGCTTCCGTGCCGCGCGCCGACGGGCATGTCCACGGTCCGCCCCGTCCCCCGGCCGCCCCGGCCCGTCGCATCGCCGACCTGCCGCCCGCACACACCGCGCTGATCTGCGTAGCCCTGCCCGGGCTGGTGATCTCCACGCACGAGGGTCAGTTGACGGGGCAAGGTCTGGAGGGGTTCTACCGGGCGGGCCGACGCGTGCTCTCCCGCTGCCGACTGCGCGTGGCGGGGCGGGAGCCGCTTCCGGTGCAGGCCCGGATGGTAGGTGCCGACCGCGCCCGCTTCGTCGGGACCGTGCACGCGTCCCCGGACGCCGGGCCCGACCCTGATGTCGTCGTGGAGCGCATCCGGTCCGCGGACGGCACCGAGCGGATCACCCTGCACAACGCGGCGCCACGACCCCTGCGTCTGCCGGTGGAGGTGGCCCTCGCCGCGGACCTCGCCGAGCTGGGCACCATCGCCTCGGGCAACCCGGGGCCCGAACTTACCGCCAGTGTGCACGACTCGGCGCTGCGCTGGTCCGGTCCGAAGGGCGACTGCGCGATCACCGCCGACCCGCCGCCCGACGACGCGCTCGCCTCCGCAGGACTCCTGCGCTGGGAGTGGGTGCTGCCGCCCGGCGGCACACGGAGTCTGGAACTGAGGGTACGGCCGGACACCACGGGCCAGGTCAGAGCCGTGGGGCACACCGCGACGAGCCCTTTCGCGCAGGCCCGGGCCGAGGGAGACGACCCCAGAGTCGAGCCGCTGCTGCGCACCTGTGTCGAGGACCTGCAGGCCCTTCTCCTCCGCGACCCCCTGGGCCCACCCGACACCCATCTCGCGGCGGGCGCACCCTGGCGCTGCGGACCGGCGCCCGCCGAGTCCCTGGCGGCGGCCCGGATGACGCTGCCGCTCGGCACTCGGCTCGCCGCGGGCACCCTGCGCATCCTGGCCCGCACCCAACTCGGCGGCCCGGGCCTGCGCTCGGGCATGATCCCGGGCCCCCGGCGCGACGCGGGACCGCACCTTCCGCCGAGCTGCACGGGGACCGAGGCCACCCTGCTGTTCCCCGTGCTCCTCGCGGAGGCCCGGCGCTGGGGGCTTCCGGACCGGGAGACGGCAGAACTGCTGCCCGCGGCCGAGCACTGTCTGCGGTGGCTGCGCACCACCGTCGGCGACGACGTCTACCTCCCCGACCCCCAGCCGGGCGGCCTGCTGCGCTGCGAGACCCAGGCCTACGCGCACCGGGCCGCGGTGCTCGGTGCCGATCTGCTGGAGGCGTATGGGCGTCCCGGCGGGCCGCACCTGCGTCAGTGGGCCGAGGAACTGCGTGGCGCGTTCCGTGAGGACTTCTGGATCGAGGACCGGTCGGGCGGCAGACCGGCGGCCGCGCGCGCCCGCGACGGACGGCTGGTTCCGCACCTCGCCGCGAGCGCCGTCCATCTCCTGGACACCGGCCTGCTCGGTTCCGGCACACCGGCGCCCGGACTGCTCGACAAGGTCAGGACCGAGCAACTGGCCCGACTGCTCGCCGGTCCGGCCATGGACTCGGGCTGGGGACTGCGCGGCCTGGCCGCCACGGAGGCGGCGTACAACCCGTTCGGGCATCGCGGCGGAGCCGTGCGGGTCCCGGAGACCGCGATCGCCGCCGCCGGATTGGCCGCCGCCGGTTACGAGAAGGAGGCGAGCGGGCTGCTGCACGGGCTGCTGGCGGCGGCGGAGGCATTCGGATACCGGCTGCCCGAGATGTTCGCCGGAGAACCGCGCGTGGAAGGGGGCGCGCCCCTGCCGCATCCGGCTGCCTGCCGCCCGGCCGCCACGGCTGCCGCTGCCGGAGTGCTGCTCCTGACAGCGCTCGCCGGCATCCGGCCGGACGCCCCGGCCGCAACCGTGACCTTGAGCCCCCTCCGCAGCGCGCCGCTCGGAGAGATCGTGCTGAGCGGACTGAGACTCGCCGGAGCCCCGTTCTCCGTGCGTGTCGGGCGCCTCGGCCTCGCGATGGTGGAGGAGGCGGCCGACGGATTGCAGCTGGGGGTGTGACCTCGGCAGACGTGTCCGTGAACGGTGAACGGCGGCGGCCGGCGACAGCCGTACCGGAAAGATGTGAATGTGGCGCCGAAGCGGTCGGCGAAGGGAGTGTTTATCGTCAGGCAGACGACTATGATCGCGGCATGCCCTACGACCCGTCAGCCTTTCCGCCCTTCGCCGTCACCGTGGACCTGGTCGTGCTGACCGTGCGCCGTCATGCCCTGTGTGCGCTGGCGGTGCGGAGGGGGGAGCCGCCCTTTCAGGGCCGGTGGGCGCTCCCGGGCGGCTTCGTCAGGGCGGACGAGGACCTGGCGCAGGCGGCGGCGCGAGAACTGGCCGAGGAGACGGGACTGCGGGCACACGACCCGGCCGTACCGGCGCAGGACAACGGCGCCCACCTGGAGCAGCTGGCCACATACGGCGACCCCAAGCGCGACCCGCGGATGCGAGTGGTGAGCGTGGCCCATCTCGCGCTCGCCCCCGATCTGCCCGCGCCCCGGGCCGGCGGAGACGCCAACAGCGCACGCTGGGCGCCCGTGGAAGAGTTGTTGCAGCAGGGCGGCTACGGCAGGGACGGCGAACAGGCGGCGCCGCTCGCCTTCGACCACGCGCAGATCCTGGCGGACGGGGTCGAGCGTGCCCGGTCGAAGATCGAGTACTCCTCGCTGGCCACCGCCTTCTGCCCGCCCGAGTTCACCGTCGGCGAGCTGCGACGGGTCTACGAGGCCGTCTGGGGCGTGGCTCTGGACCCGCGCAATTTCCACCGCAAGGTGACCGGCACGCCCGGCTTCCTCGTCCCCACGGGCGGGACGACGACCCGGCAGGGCGGCCGCCCTGCGCAACTGTTCCGCGCGGGCGGTGCCACGCTGCTCAACCCGCCCATGCTGCGGCCCGAGGTCTGATCACCGTGCGGTCCCCGCCCCCGGCACGGCTCGCACGGAACGGGAGCCGACGCCCCCCTGTCAGGGTGACCGAAAAAACAGACATATCGCGCTATCTTGCTTCGAGTGATCCAGGCGATCGGACTGACCGGCGATCCCCGCAATGACCTCTCGCCCGTCGTCGACGACGTGTCCTTCGAGGCGCGCGCAGGTCAGGTGACGGCGCTCCTCGGAGCCTCCGGTGCCGGCAAGACGACCGTGCTGAGGCTCATGCTCGAACTCCGGCCGGGCCGCGGCATCACCTACTTCCGGGGTCGTCCGCTGCACCGCCTCGCCCAACCCGCGCGCGAAGTGGGGGTCCTCCTCGGAGACGTCCCCGGCCATCCAGCGCGCACGGTCCGCGGACACCTGCGCATGCTGTGCGCCGCCGTGGGCGTGCCGGCGCGCCGCGCCGACGAGGTTCTCGAAGCGGTCGGACTCCTCGGCGTGCAGGACGAGCGCCTGGACACCCTCTCGCGCGGCATGGACCGCCACCTAGGCCTCGCCTGCGCCCTGCTCGCCGATCCACACAGCCTCGTGCTCGATGATCCGGCCGCCGGGCTCTCCGCACGGGAGAGCCGCTGGCTGCACGGCGTTCTACGGGCGCACGCCGCCCGGGGCGGCACCGTCCTGTTCACCACGGCCGACCTCAAGGAGGCCGCGCTCACCGCCGACCGCGTCATCACGCTCGATGAGGGCCGACTCGTCGCCGACCAGGAGGCCGCCGACTTCGCCCACACCCGGCTGCGGCCCCGCGTGACCGTCCGCAGCCCGCACGCCCCCCGGCTCGGTGACCTGCTCGTCAAGGAGGCCAGAACCGCCCGACGTTCCGTGGAGATCGTCCACGAGGACGGCAACCGGCTGTCCGTGTACGGCAGTACGTGCGCCGACGTCGGCGAGACCGCCTTCCGGCACGGCATCCTCGTACATGAACTGGCCGACGAGATCGCGGACATGGGACCGACCGCGGGCGCCAACGAGCCCCGGTCTCGGTCGGCGGAGGCATCGGAGCAGGGTGACGGGCCCCCGCTGCCGCCACCCATCACCATCCGCTCCATCCCCAGCCCTCAGCACCCGCTCCGTTACGAACTGCGCCGCGCCACCGGGATCGGCACCAGCTCCCTCGCCGCGGCCGCCGTACTCGTCGCCTCCGCCCTGATCTCCCTGCTCCTCGCCCGCGCCGGACACGCCTCGCAAGCCCGACTGCTGGCCGCCTGGCCGCAGCTGCTCCCGCTGCCGCCCGCCGCGCTCGGTGCCGGACTCCTCGGTGCCCTCGCCTTCGGCGACGAGTTCCGTCATCCCGCCCTGGCGGCGGACCGCGACGGCGTCCCCCGCCGACTGGGGCTGCTCGCCGCGAAGCTCCTCGTCGCCGGGGTCACGGCGGTGGCGCTGGCCTTCCTCACCGTCGGCTTCGACTTCGAGGTGCTCTATCTCGTCTACGGACGTAAGGCGGCCGAGGTTCCCGCTGACTGGCTCTCCGCCGCAGTGAGTTGGGCCGGGATGGTCGTCGGGTGCGCCTGGGCCGGTGTGCTGGCGGCCGGCATCTTCCGGTCCACGACCGCCGGCCTCGCCGCCGTGCTCGCGGTGCCCGTGGTCGTCGTACCCGTGGTGCGGAACGTACTGGAGGCGGGTTCCGTACGGATCGCGGCCGGGTTTGCCGCGCGGATGCGTGAGCTGGCGCTGCTCCCGTGGCCGTTCGGCGGGCAACGGTATCTAGCCGCCATGGTGCGGATGATCACCCAACCCGTGGGCGGCGCACTGGCCTTGTCCCTGGCCGCGCTGCTCGGCGCCTACCTGCTCACCACGCTGCGCGGCAGGGCCCGATGAACACCGTCCGTGTCGATCTGTACCTTCCCTGTGCGTAAGTTCCTCGAAGAACGCCCATTTCTTTCCGATAAGGCGTCAATTGCGACAGGGTGAGCGATCACCCTTTCGTGTGCTTTTCACCAAAGACCTCAAGGGAGTTGGAGAGGGCGCCGACAAAGGATCCGTGAGTACCCTTGCGCACACCATGATGACCGCCGCCCGTTCAGCAGACTCCGGCCTGGCCGGACCGGGCGAACTCGACCGCTACCCCTATGCCGAGGCGCCCTCGCCCGACCGCGTCGGCACGCCCTCCTGGGAGGGCGCGGACCCGGAACTGGGCCGCGTCGGCCGGCGCGCCGCGGGCAGCCGCGGGCGCGGCCTGCACGGCCAACTCGTCCAGCAGCTCGGCCAGATGATCGTCTCCGGTGACCTCGGCGCGGACCGCCCGCTCGTGCCCGAGGAGATCGGCCAGCGCTTCGAGGTCTCCCGCACCGTCGTCCGCGAGTCGCTGCGTGTCCTGGAGGCCAAGGGTCTGGTCAGCGCGCGCCCGAACGTCGGCACGCGCGTGCGCCCGGTGAGCGACTGGAACCTCCTCGACCCGGACATCATCGAGTGGCGGGCCTTCGGGCCCCAGCGCGACGACCAGCGCCGCGAGCTGAGCGAGCTGCGCTGGACCATCGAGCCGCTCGCGGCGCGCCTCGCCGCCGGGCACGGGCGCGAGGAGGTGCAGCAGCGGCTCGGCGACATGGTCGAGATCATGGGCCACGCCATGGGGCAGGGCGACTCCCTGACCTTCTCGCGCGCCGACGCGGAATTCCACTCGCTGCTCATCCAGGTCGCCGGCAACCGCATGCTGGAACACCTCTCGGGCATCGTCTCGGCCGCCCTCCAGGTCTCCGGCGGCCCGGTCACCGGCTGCGACCGCCCGAACGACGCGGCCCTGGCCCAGCACGGCCGGATCGTGGACGCGCTGGCGTCGGGCGACGGCGCGGCCGCCGAGGGCGCGATGCGTCAACTGCTCACCGTCCACCCCGAGGTGGAGCGCGTGGTGCCCGCGCCCCGCGAGCACTGACGACGTCCGCGGCCCGGTGTGAACGGGACCGGGCTCCTCGCCGGGCAGCACCCGGCCCCGCCACGAACGGGCGTCGATCTCCCGCCGTCGGGCTCCGTCGGACCCTTCCAGGGCCCGGCGGAGCCCGACGGAGACCAGTGGTGGCGGGCGGCAGCCGGGGCCGGTGGCGCCGTGGCGGATGTCCACCGCGGGTGCCGCGCGCCGGTGGGTTCGGGGCGCTCCCGGCCGTGGACTCCGGCCGCCGGTCATGGACTTCACGGCCCGGCACGGGGGACCCGCAGGGGATGGGTCGGGAGTCGCGAGGGCCGAGCGTCGATCGCGACACTTGTCGATCAGCTCTGCCCGTATCTGGGCGTTTTTGAGCGGTTACGGGGTGTGACTCGGGCCACGCAGATTGGGCGTAACGCTCTTCGGCACCGCGCGATGACCTAAGAGGTGACAGTCGAGGAAGGAATACGGACGCCGTTCACGGCGCTGTGCATCTTCCCGGCCCCCGCCCGCCCCGTCGGCCCATCCCCAGGCCGGCGGTCGGCTCCTGTCCGTCGTGGACGGGGCCGGAAGCCGTTTTCCAACGTTCCGAGAGGTTGTTCGTGTCGGCCAGCACATCCCGTACGCTCCCGCCGGAGATCGCCGAGTCCGTCTCTGTCATGGCTCTCATTGAGCGGGGAAAGGCTGAGGGGCAGATCGCCGGCGACGATGTGCGTCGGGCCTTCGAAGCTGACCAGATTCCGGCCACTCAGTGGAAGAACGTACTGCGCAGCCTCAACCAGATCCTCGAGGAAGAGGGTGTGACGCTGATGGTCAGTGCCGCAGAGCCCAAGCGCACCCGCAAGAGCGTCGCAGCGAAGAGTCCGGCGAAGCGCACCGCGACCAAGACCGTCGCGGCGAAGACGGTGACCACCAAGAAGGCCGCCGCCCCCGCCGCTCCGGCCGCGCCGGTCGCCGACGACCCGGCTGAGGACGCGCCCGTCAAGAAGACCGCTGCCAAGAAGGCGGCCGCCAAGAAGACCGTGGCGAAGAAGGCCGTCGCCAAGAAGACGGCCGCCAAGAAGACGACCGCCAAGAAGGACGACGTCGAACTCCTCGAAGAGGAGGTTCTCGAGGAGGCCAAGGGCGGCGAGGAGCCCGAGGGCGCCGAGAGCGCCGGGTTCGTGCTCTCCGACGAGGACGAGGACGACGCGCCCGCGCAGCAGGTCGCCGCCGCCGGTGCCACCGCCGACCCGGTCAAGGACTACCTCAAGCAGATCGGCAAGGTCCCCCTGCTCAACGCGGAGCAGGAGGTCGAGCTGGCCAAGCGCATCGAGGCGGGTCTCTTCGCCGAGGACAAGCTGGCCAACGCCGACAAGCTCGCCCCCAAGCTGAAGCGCGAGCTGGAGATCATCGCCGAGGACGGCCGCCGCGCCAAGAACCACCTCCTCGAGGCCAACCTCCGTCTCGTGGTCTCCCTGGCCAAGCGCTACACCGGCCGCGGCATGCTCTTCCTGGACCTCATCCAGGAAGGCAACCTCGGTCTGATCCGCGCGGTCGAGAAGTTCGACTACACCAAGGGCTACAAGTTCTCCACGTACGCCACCTGGTGGATCCGTCAGGCGATCACCCGCGCGATGGCCGACCAGGCCCGCACCATCCGAATCCCGGTGCACATGGTCGAGGTCATCAACAAGCTCGCGCGCGTGCAGCGCCAGATGCTCCAGGACCTGGGCCGCGAGCCCACGCCGGAGGAGCTGGCCAAGGAACTGGACATGACCCCGGAGAAGGTCATCGAGGTTCAGAAGTACGGCCGCGAGCCGATCTCCCTGCACACCCCGCTGGGTGAGGACGGCGACAGCGAGTTCGGTGACCTCATCGAGGACTCCGAGGCGGTCGTCCCGGCCGACGCGGTCAGCTTCACGCTCCTCCAGGAGCAGCTGCATTCCGTGCTCGACACCCTGTCGGAGCGCGAGGCGGGCGTCGTCTCGATGCGCTTCGGTCTCACCGACGGTCAGCCGAAGACCCTCGACGAGATCGGCAAGGTGTACGGCGTCACCCGCGAGCGCATCCGCCAGATCGAGTCCAAGACGATGTCGAAGCTACGTCACCCGTCGCGCTCCCAGGTGCTGCGCGACTACCTCGACTAGGCCTCGGCCGACAGCGACGACGGGCCGGTTCCCCAGCGGAACCGGCCCCTCTGCGTATGCGCGATCCGGCGAGCTGGATCACTGTGGGTGTTCCATCGATACGTCACAGTGAGGAGTGCACATGCGCCGCCACTTCACCCGAGCACTGGTCCTGTCGGCCGCGGCCGCCTTGATACAGCTGGGATCCCCTGCGCCTGCCACGGCGGACAGCGTTGTCATCGGGGGCTTTCCGGTGGACATCTCCCAGAGCCCGTGGACGGTCGCCGTCTCCAGCCGTGACCGGTTCGGAGGTACGCGGGCCGGACAGTTCTGCGGAGGCGTGGCGGTGGGCCGGACCACGGTTCTGACCGCGGCTCACTGTATGAGCGCGGCCGTTCTCGGCGCGCCACCAGGACGCGTACGAGATCTCAGAGTCATCGCGGGGCGCACGGATCTGCTGTCCGGCAAGGGCGCGGAGATCCCGGTACAGGCCACCTGGGTCAATCCCCGGTACAACGGGGACACGAACGCCGGCGACTTCGCCGTGCTCACCCTGGCCTCTCCGCTACCCGCGAGTTCGGCGATCGGGATGGCGGCAGCCGGTGACCCCGGCTACGAGCCCGGTACGACCGCGACGGTGTACGGCTGGGGCGATGTGACCGGGGATGCCGACTACGCGCACACCCTGCGTGCCGCGAACCTTCAGGTGCTTCCGGACACGGACTGTGCACGGGCCTACCCGGGCGATGCGGACGGGAAGTACGACGCCCGCTCCATGCTGTGTGCCGGGGAGCCCAATGGCGGGCGCGACGCCTGCCAGGGGGACAGCGGAGGTCCGCTCGTCGCCAAGGGGCGGCTCATCGGCCTGGTGTCATGGGGCAATGGCTGCGGGCGAGCGGGGAGCCCAGGGGTCTATACGCGCATCTCCGAGGTCGTCAGGACGCTGGGTGGCGTCCACTGAACGCGGTGTTCCGCTTGCTGGACGTCATGTCCCCGGTGGTCGCCACGCGTGGTGCCCCGGCCCGCGGTGTGTGCGCTGTCGGCTGCCTCGAAGGAGCGGCGGGCGCCGCGGATGACACGGCTCCGGACGTGCCCCTACGAGTACGGGCGGCCCCTCCCGTGTGACCGGGATGGCCGCCCGTTCACCGGCTTCGGTGCCGGTGTCGGCTCGTCGTGACGCGAGGTGTCAGCGTTCCTCGTCGGAGGCGCTCCCCGGAACAGAGGTAAGCCGCTCCGTCTCGTCCTGTATCTCAGCGGCGATCTTCTTGAGTTCCGGCTCGAACTTGCGGCCATGGTGGGCGCAGAAGAGCAGTTCTCCACCGCTCAGGAGGACGACGCGCACGTACGCCTGGGCGCCGCAGCGGTCGCAGCGGTCAGCGGCCGTCAGCGGGCTCGCGGGGGTCAGAACAGTAGTCACGTCGCCTCTTCTCTAGCTCGACGAGCTGTCGTACCAGGGTCAACATCCAACCAGGCCGAAAACGTTCCCGCTCGCGGCTTGTCCTCGAAAATTTCTTCCGGGCCGGCTGTCTGTTGCCGGTTGGCGGCGAATGTGCCGTATTGCATGTCTTGTGTAGTACGGATTCGCGCTGTCTGTCGATTGTCCCGTCCTCCCGGCGGGGTTGCCGGTTGTTCATGAGGACGTGCCCGGAGCCTAAATGGTTCATGCCTCGAAGGGAACGTGATATACGCTTCACCTCCCACTGTGTATCGAACGTCCGTACGACTCTGGACTAGTCTGGGTCCAGACGAGGGTGGCGTTACAACGGCTCTACCAGGCCTCGGTACCCTCGGACCGATGACCGAAGCCGGCCCCTTACCCAAATGGGCCCCATCCAAAATTCAGCGAGGAGCGAACCGCGTGACCGCCGAGACGTCCGTGCCGTCCACAGCGCTGCTGACCGGAGCAGACCGGGACGGTTCCAACTACACCGCGCGGCACCTGCTCGTCCTCGAAGGCCTCGAGGCCGTTCGCAAGCGCCCGGGCATGTACATCGGCTCGACCGACAGCCGTGGCCTGATGCACTGCCTCTGGGAGATCATCGACAACTCCGTCGACGAGGCCCTGGGTGGCTACTGCGACCACATCGAGGTGATCCTGCACGACGACGCCTCGGTGGAGGTGAGGGACAACGGGCGAGGCATCCCGGTCGACGTGGAGCCCAAGACCCGCATGTCCGGTGTCGAGGTCGTGATGACCAAGCTGCACGCGGGCGGCAAGTTCGGCGGCGGCTCCTATGCAGCGTCCGGCGGTCTGCACGGTGTCGGTGCGTCCGTGGTCAACGCGCTCTCCGCGCGCCTGGACGTCGAGGTCGACCGCAACGGCCACACGCACGCGATCAGCTTCCGGCGCGGTGTGCCGGGTGCCTTCGCCGGTGAGGGCCCGGACGCGAAGTTCGAGGCCAAGGGCGGCCTGCGCAAGGCGAAGAAGATCCCCAAGACGCGCACCGGCACGCGAGTGCGCTACTGGGCCGACCGCCAGATCTTCCTCAAGGACGCCAAGCTCTCCCTGGAGACGCTGCACCAGCGCGCCCGCCAGACCGCGTTCCTGGTGCCCGGCCTGACCATCGTCGTCCGCGACGAGCTCGGCCTCGGCGAGGGCGGCAGCAAGGGTGAGGAGTCCTTCCGCTTCGACGGCGGAATCAGCGAGTTCTGTGAGTATCTGGCCACCGACAAGCCGGTCTGCGACGTCCTCCGCTTCTCGGGACAGGGCACCTTCAAGGAGACCGTCCCCGTCCTGGACGATCATGGCCAGATGACGCCCACCGAGGTCACCCGGGAACTGGGCGTCGACGTCGCGCTGCGCTGGGGCACCGGCTACGACACGACGCTCAGGTCGTTCGTCAACATCATCGCCACCCCCAAGGGGGGCACGCATGTCGCGGGCTTCGAGCAGGCCGTCACCAGGACGATGAACGAGGTGCTGCGCACCAAGAAGCTGCTGCGCGTCGCCGAGGACGACATCGTCAAGGACGATGCCCTGGAAGGCCTCACCGCGGTCGTGACCGTGCGCCTCGCCGAACCTCAGTTCGAGGGACAGACGAAGGAGGTCCTCGGCACCTCCGCGGCGCGCCGCATCGTCACGAACGTGGTGTCCAAAGAGCTGAAGGCCTTCCTGACGTCCACGAAGCGTGACGCGGCCCAGCAGGCCCGCACGGTCCTGGAGAAGGCCGTCGCGGCCGCCCGCACGCGCATCGCCGCCCGCCAGCACAAGGACGCGCAGCGCCGCAAGACGGCCCTCGAGTCGTCCTCGCTGCCGGCCAAGCTCGCCGACTGCCGCAGCGACGATGTCGAGCGCAGCGAGCTGTTCATCGTCGAGGGTGACTCCGCGCTCGGTACGGCCAAGCTCGCCCGGAACTCCGAGTTCCAGGCGCTGCTGCCGATCCGTGGCAAGATCCTCAATGTCCAGAAGTCGTCCGTGACGGACATGCTGAAGAACGCCGAGTGCGGCGCCATCATCCAGGTGATAGGGGCCGGGTCGGGCCGGACCTTCGATCTGGACGCGGCCCGCTACGGCAAGATCATCATGATGACCGACGCCGACGTGGACGGCTCCCACATCCGGACCCTGCTCCTGACGCTGTTCCACCGCTACATGCGGCCGATGGTCGAGGCGGGCCGGGTGTTCGCCGCGGTGCCGCCGCTGCACCGCGTCGAGATCGTCCAGCCGAAGAAGGGCCAGGACAAGTACGTCTACACGTACTCGGACCGCGAGCTGCGCGACAAGCTTCTGGAGCTGCAGAGCAAGAACATCCGGTACAAGGACTCGATCCAGCGCTACAAGGGTCTGGGTGAGATGGACGCCGACCAGCTGGCCGAGACGACGATGGACCCGCGCCACCGCACCCTGCGCCGGATCAACCTCTCCGACCTGGAGGCCGCCGAGCAGGTCTTCGATCTGCTGATGGGCAACGACGTGGCACCGCGCAAGGAGTTCATCTCCGGCTCGGCGGCGACGCTGGACCGGTCGCGCATCGACGCCTAGCCGCTGCTCCGGGAGAGCGGTCAGGGGGAGGCGTCGCGTTCGGATCGACCGGCCTGCGGGACTGCTCCCTGGCGGAGCGGAGTCGCCGGAGCCGGGGCGGGTCGGGGCAGGGCGATCGGACCATCCCTCCACCCCTGGGTGGAGACGGAGGGCATTCCGGGTTCCACCCACGATCCACCCGGGCTCCGATCTGCCGGCCTGCGGATGTCCGTAGCGTCGAAGGCGTCGGCAGCACTCGCCGTCGACAGCTCCTTTTCCGCTCACGGAGGCTGTGATGTCCGGGCTTGTCAACGCGTTGGTGATCGCGGCGGTGGCCGCCTTGGTGATTGTGCGGCAGTTCCGCGCCCGCCGGGTCGACGCCGACCGGCGCTGGTGGCTCCTGCCCGTGATCCTGATAGTCGTGGCGCTGCGCGGGTCCGGGCTGCTCGATCCCCACCACTCCACGGAGTCCGCCTTGCTGCTCGGCACCGAGCTGCTCATCGGACTGGCCACCGGGTCCGGCTGGGCGTGGACGACTCGTCTATGGGTCGGGGCGGACGGTGCCGTGTGGAGCAAGAGCACCAAGGCGAGCGTGGCTGTCTGGATCGGCGGCATCGCCCTACGCGTCGGTCTCTTCGCGTTCGGGGCGTCGCTGGGTGTCCACCAGGACAGTTCCGCCCTGCTGCCGGCCCTCGCGGGCACGCTGCTGGTCCGCTCCGGGATCCTGGTCTGGCGTGCGCGGTCCCTCACTTCCTCGGCCCGGCCGGCCGCGGCGTACGGTGACGGCATGTCCCGGCCCTTTCGGAGGGAGCGCGTATGACCGGGAACGCGTGGATGCGGTGGCCCTCCCGTGAGGCGCTCAGCCGCGAGGGAATCTCGCAGCCCCGGCGACTGCTCGCCTGGACCGTGCGGATGCTGGTACTCGGCATGCTGCTGTGGGGCGTCTTCCGGAGCAGCCACGTGCACGGCTGGGGTGTGGCCGGAGCGGTGGCGGGCCTCATCATGGCAGCCCTGGTCTCCTGGGCCTTCTTCCGCACCACGCTGGCGCACAGACTCTGGCCGTCCCTGGCGCTCGTCGCCGTGCTGCTCGGGCTGGCGGTCGCGGCACAGGTCACCGGCTTCCGGGTCCCGGCCCTCGTGCTCTGGTGCGGCTGCGGTATCGCCGCCCTGGAGCGGTTGCCGCTCGCGGCCGCTGTGCCCGTGACCTCGGTGGCGCTTGCCTCGTACTCCACGGTCAACAACGACGTGTGGCTGACCACCGCCGCCACGGTCGGGGGCATGGCACTCGCCGGCTATGTGCTGCGCCTGGACGCCGAGGCTCGGGGCAACGCCCAGCGGCTCCTCGCCCAGGAGCGAGCCGCCCGGACGGCCGAGACGGAGTCGGCCGCGCTGGCGGAGCGGGCCCGGATCGCCCGGGAGATCCACGATGTGCTGGCGCACAGTCTCTCGGCCCAGCTGGTGCATCTGGAGGCGGCCCGGTTGCTGATCGAGGGCGGAGCCGAGCGGGACAAGGTCCTCGACCGGGTAGTGGCGGCACGGGGCATGGCCCGGGAGGGACTTGCCGAGACCCGGCAGGCGCTCTCCGCGCTTCGGGGCGAGATGTCCCCGGTCGAGGACTTCCTCAGCGATCTCGTCGCCGCGACGGACGGTGCGGACGTCACCGTCTCGGGTGATCGCAGGACGCTGCCCGCCGAGGCCTCGCAAGCGGTCCGCAGGGTCGCCCAGGAGGCCCTGACCAACGTTCGCAAGCACGCGCCGGGCGCCAAGGTGCACCTGCGGCTGGAGTACGCCGAGCACCACGTGACCCTGGACGTCAGGGACTCGGGCGGTTCGCCGGGCGAGCTGACCGGATCGGGGGCCGGGTACGGTCTCCTGGGCATGCGGGAGCGTGCCGAGCTGCTGGGCGGCTCGCTGGAGGCCGGTCCGGACGAGGAGGGATTCGTGGTGACGCTGAAGGTGCCGGTATGACGGAGGAGGAGACCGGCAAGCCCGCCCGGGTCGTGGTGGCGGATGACCAGACGGTGGTGCGCGAGGGCATTGTGATGCTGCTCGGGCTGCTTCCCGGGATCGAGGTCGTCGGCGCCGCCGGGGATGGTGACGAGGCGGTGAAGCTCGTCGCCGAACTCGCGCCGGACGTCGTGCTGATGGATCTGCGCATGCCGCGCTGCGACGGTGTCGAGGCGACCCGGCGCATCCGCGCGGAGCACCCCGGCACCCAGGTCGTGGTGCTCACCACTTTCGGGGACGACGAGTCGCTGTTCCCCGCGCTGAGAGCGGGTGCGCGCGGCTACCTCACCAAGGACGCGGGCGGGGAGGAGATCGTGCGGGCCGTACGGAACGTGCTCTCCGGGGACGCGGGTCTGTCACCGGGTGTCCAACGGCGCCTGCTCGAGCGGCTGTCGCAGCCGGAGCCGGCCGCGCCCGCGGTCGCGCCGGACGGGCTCACGGCACGGGAGACGGAGGTGCTGATGCTGATCGCCGAGGGGCTGACCAACCAGGAGATCGCCCGCAGACTGCATGTCTCCACGGCCACCGTGAAGACCCACATCAACAATCTCTTCGCCAAGTCGGGGCTCAAGGACCGTGCCCAGGCGGTCCGTTACGCCTATGCGCAGGGGCTGGTGCGGCCCCCGTCGAAGTGAGTCACCTGATGGGGTGAAGAGATCTGAGAAGAAGAGTCGGGGATCTTCCCGTTCTGTCCATCCTTGTGGCATGAAGTCAAGCAATGGCCATTCCCGCGGATGCGGGGAAGGCCCCGAGAGTTCGGTTGAGCAGCACGAAGGCCGCGTCCCGGCTCCGACGGTCGAGGGCACGGACGGCCGGGCGAGCTACGACGATCCTTGGTACGACGCACTCACACCCGGCTGGTGCGAGTTGGACGGGACGGGTGCTCCCGCTCCCGGTGTGCCGCACACGCGCACAGAACAGGAGGGAACCGGCCGGGTGGCGGACGTCTACCTCGAGGTTCAGCGCAGCGCGGCATTCCAGGAGGTGCGCCGCAGGTACCGGCGGTTTGTGATCCCTGGATTCGCTGTCTTCTTCACCTGGTACGTGGGTTATGTGGTGGCGGCGCAGACGGCGCCCGGGCTGATGGGCCGGACGGTGGCGGGAGCCGTGAACGTGGCGATGCTCGCGGGGCTGGGGCAGTTTCTCACCACGTTCCTCCTTACCTGGGCGTATGCGCGGCACGCGCGGCTGCGCAGGGACCGGGCGGCGCTCGATCTGCGCTGGGACACCCAGGAGCTGACGCGGGGGCTCAGGGGTGGCGAGCGGTGAGCGGACACCATCAGGCGCTGGCGCTGGTGCTCTTCAGTGCCTTCGTCGCGATCACACTGGCCATCACGACCTGGGTGAGCCGCAACCGGCATGGGTCGGCGGAGGAGTTCTATGCGGGCGGACGGCTTTTCTCGCCCATGGAGAATGGTTTTGCCATCGCGGGCGACTACATGTCGGCGGCCTCCTTCCTGGGCGTCACCGGGCTGATCGCGCTCTTCGGGTACGACGGGATGCTGTACGTCGTGGGCTTCCTGGTGGCCTGGCTCGTGGTGCTCTTCTTCGTGGCCGAACTCGTGCGCAACTGCGGTCGGTTCACGCTCGCGGATGTGATCGCGGCCCGGATGAGGGAACGGCAGGTGCGGATCGCCGCGGGTATGTCCTCGGTGACGGTGTCCGTGCTGTACCTGGTGGCGCAGATGGTGGGAGCCGGAAGCCTGGTCGCGCTGCTGTTCGGGGGGACGAGCGCGGCCGCGCGCGCCTGGACGGTGATCGTCGTCGGCGCGCTCATGGTGATCTATGTGTCGCTGGGCGGGATGCGGGCCACGACCTGGATCCAGATCGTCAAGGCCGTGCTTCTGCTCGGCGGCACGATCGCGCTGACCGTGCTCGTCCTGGTGCGCTTCCACGGGGACATCGATGCGCTGCTGCGCACGGCGGCGGAGCGCAGCGGGCACGGCCAGGCGTTTCTCGCGCCGGGACTGAAGTACGGCGGGGACTGGACCGCGCGGATCGACTTCATCAGCCTGGGCCTGGCACTGGTGCTGGGCACTGCCGGGTTGCCGCACATCCTGTCCCGCTTCTACACGGTGCCGACCGCGCGGGCCGCCCGGCGCTCGGTCGTCTGGTCGGTCGTGCTCATCGGTGGCTTCTATCTGATGACGATCGTGCTCGGCTTCGGCGCCGCCGCCGTCGTCGGACCGGGCGCGGTGCGGGAGTCCAACGCGGCCGGGAACACCGCGGTGGCGCTGCTGGCACAGAAGCTGGGCGGCGGAGCGAACTCCACCGGGGGAACGGTCCTGTTCGCCATGGTCGCCGCGATCGCCTTCGCCACCATCCTCGCGGTCGTCGCCGGAATCACCCTCGCGTCCTCGGCCGCCGTCGCCCACGACCTGTACTCATCGCTGCGGCGCAGGCGTTCCAAGGCGCGCAGCGAGGTGGCGGTGGCGCGGGCCGCCGCCGTCGGGATCGGCGGGCTCGCGATCGCGCTCGGGCTGCTCGCCCGCGACCTCAACGTGGCCTTCCTGGTGGGACTCGCCTTCGCGGTCTCCGCGTCCGCGAACCTGCCGGTCCTGATGTACGCGCTCTTCTGGCGCGACTTCACGACCCGGGGCGCCGTGTGGGCGGTCTACGGCGGTCTCGTGCCCGCGCTGGGACTCGTGGTGCTGTCCCCGGTCGTCTCGGGAAGCCCCGAATCACTCTTCCCGAGCGTGGATTTCCAGTACTTCCCGTTGCAGAACCCGGGCATCGTCTCGATCCCGCTCGGCTTCCTCGCGGGCTGGCTCGGCACCGTCACCTCGGCGGAGCCGGCCGACGAGGCCAGGCACGCCGAGACCGAGGTGCGGTCCCTCACGGGTGCCGGGGCGGTCTGACGGCCCCGGGCGCCGGGACGGCATGGGGGGCGCGCCCGCTGACGTACGCGACGAGCCGGGGCGCCCCCAAAGGCCCACCGCGGCCATGAACCACCCGCACGGGCAAGGCCCGCGGCCCCGTCGCCGGGTCTGGGTCCTACGGCGCCACCCACGTGTACTGGTGTTCCGGCCGTCCCGTGTCGCCGTACTTCAGCGAGAGCCGCAGTCGCCCGGCCTGTTCCAGGTGGCGCAGGTAGCGCTGGGCGGTGGAACGGCTCAGCCCCGTCCTGGTGGCCACCTCATGGGCCGAGAGCGGCTGGTCGGCGTGGTGCAGGACGTCGCAGATCAGGTCCGTCGTGGGCTCCGAGTGACCACTGGGCAGCCTGGGCGACGAGGACCCGGGAGCGGTGCGCAGGGCGCCGAAGATGCGGTCGACCTGCTCCTGGCCCGTCACCCCTCGGCCACCGACCCGGTCGACGGTGCGGCGCAGGGCGGCGTACGAGTGAAGGCGGGTCCGCAGGGCCGCGAAGGTGAACGGTTTCACCAGGTAGTGCAGGGCGCCCAGACGCATCGCGTTCTGTACGGTCGCCACATCGCCGGCCGCCGTGATCATGATGACGTCCGTGCCGTGCCCGCGTTCCCGCATGCGATGGACCAGTTCCAGGCCCGTCTGGTCGGGCAGATAGTGGTCGAGCAGCACCAGGTCGATCGGGGCACGCTCCACCGCGGCCAGCGCCTGGGCAGCGCTGTGCGCGCGGGCGGCAACCCGGAAGCCGGGAACCTTCCCCACGTACTTCGCGTTGATCTCAGCGACACGGAAGTCGTCGTCCACGACCAGGACGTCAATCATCGGGCTCCTCTCCCTCAAGCCCAGGCGAGCGTTAAGCCCGTGTTTCGGCTCCGCTGTTGTAGCGCGAGCAAAAAGAGCACAACAGACTCTTGCAAGCAGAAGACGGGGTTGTGCTCACAAGACTGCTGTTGTGGCCCGCACCACATCTACGGTCCCGGCCATGAGCACAGACACCAGCCCCGCCATCGAGCTACGGGGCGCGAGCAAGACCTTCAAGACCCCGTCGGGGGGTCTGCACACGGCCGTCCGTGACCTGAACCTGACGGTGGGGCGTGGCGAGTTCGTCGCCGTCGTGGGGCCCACCGGGTGCGGCAAGTCGACGACCCTGACCCTGGTCAGCGGTCTGGAGGAGCCCACCGAGGGCGAGGTCCTGGTGGCGGGCGAGCCGGTCGCGGGCGTCGGGGACAAGGTCGGTTTCGTCTTCCAGCAGGACGCCACGTTCCCCTGGCGTACGGTGCTGTCGAACGTCATGGCGGGTCCCCGCTTCCGTGGCATGCCCAAGGCGGAGGCACGGGAGAAGGCGCGCGAGTGGCTGGGCCGGGTCGGGCTCGCCGCGTTCGAGGACCGCTACCCGCACCAGCTCTCCGGCGGCCAGCGCAAGCGGGTCGCCCTCGCCGCGACCTTCGTCAACGACCCCGGGATCCTGCTCATGGACGAGCCGTTCTCGGCGCTCGACGTGCAGACCAGGGCGCTGATGTCGGACGAGTTGCTGGAGCTGTGGGAGGGCACGGGCGCCTCCGTCGTCTTCGTCACCCACGACCTGGAGGAGTCGATCGCGCTGGCCGACAAGGTCGTCGTGATGACCGCCGGACCGGCGACCGTGAAGCGGGTCTTCGACATCGACCTGCCGCGCCCGCGCAAGGTGGAGTCGGTGCGTCTGGAGCCGCGGTTCATCGAGATCTACCGTGAGATCTGGGAGTCGCTCGGCGAAGAGGTGCGCATCACCCGCGAGAGGGGTGTCGCCCGTGTCGCCTGACGTCATCTCCGCGCCGGCCACGGTCGACACCCCCAAGCCCGACCGCGCCGGCTCACGCGCGCGTGCCGCCCGCAGGCGCAAGGCCGTCATCCTCCTGGCGCGTGTGCTGCTGCTGGTCGCCGTGCTGGGACTCTGGGAGGTGCTCTCCCGGGCCAAGGTCATCGATCCGTTCAACTTCTCGATGCCCTCGAAGATCTGGGACCAGATCCACACCTGGATCACCCACGGCACCGCGCTCGGCTCGCTCGGCGAGCAGATCTGGGTCACCCTTCAGGAGGCGCTGCTCGGCTGGATCATCGGTGTGGTGGCCGGTGTGCTCTGCGGTATCGCGCTGGGCCGGATCGCCTTTCTCGCCGATGTCCTCGGCCCCTACATCAAGGTGCTCAACTCCATCCCCAGGATCGTCCTCGCGCCGATCTTCGTGATCTGGTTCGGGCTCGGCCCGTCCTCCAAGGTGGCGTCGGCCGTCGTCCTGGTCTTCTTCCCGGTGTTCTTCAACGCCTTCCAGGGCGCCCGCGAGGTCGACCGCAACCTCGTCGCCAACGCCCGCATCCTGGGCGCGAGTGACCGGCGTGTGACCCTTCAGGTCGTCATCCCGTCGGCCACCTCGTGGATCTTCACCAGCCTCCACGTCAGCTTCGGCTTCGCCCTCATCGGCGCCATCGTCGGCGAGTACATCGGTGCCACCAAGGGCGTCGGTCTGCTGGTCGCCCAGTCCCAGGGCACCTTCAACGCGGCCGGTGTGTACGCCGCGATGGTCATCCTCGCGGTCGTCGCGCTGGTGGCCGAGGGACTGCTCACCTTCGCCGAGCGCCGCATCTTCCGCTGGAAGCCGTCGGAATCCGAGCACTGATCCGCCTGTTCCCTCCCGGTCCGCCCCCTCCTGCCGAGGGGCCCTCGCTCCGTCATCCGGGACGCGCGCTCCTTCTCCCGCACCGCCATCTCACAAGGACGTGAACCGCCATGCACAAGTCCGCCAGAATCGCCGCTCTCGCCGCGACCGGCCTGCTCGCCGTCACCTCGCTCACCGCCTGTGCCAACGACGCCTCCACCACCGCCTCCTCCGGCTCCGGCAGCAAGGGTGACGGCAAGGGCGAGAAGGTCAAGATCATGGTGGGTGGGCTGGACAAGGTCATCTACCTGCCCGCCATGCTCACCCAGCGGCTCGGCTACTTCGACGCCGAGGGCCTCGACGTGGAACTGCTCAGCGAACCGGCCGGGGTGCAGGCCGAGACGGCGCTCGTCTCCGGACAGGTCGAGGGAGCGGTCGGTTTCTACGACCACACGCTCGACCTCCAGACCAAGGGCAAGCATGTCGAGTCCGTGGTGCAGTTCTCACACGCGCCCGGCGAGGTCGAGATCGTCTCCAACAAGGCATCCAAGGACATCACCTCGCCCAAAAACTTCAAGGGTAAGAAGCTCGGCATCACGGGCCTCGGTTCCTCGACCGACTTCCTCACCAAGTACCTGGCGGTCAAGAACGGTGTACAGACGAGCGAGTTCAGCCCGGTCGCCGTCGGGGCCGGTCCGACGTTCGTCTCCGCCCTCCAGAAGGGCTCCATCGACGCCGGCATGACCACGGACCCGACGGTCGCCACGGTCGTCCGGAAGAACCTCGGGCAGGTGCTCGTCGACATGCGGACTCCCCAGGGGTCGCAGGACGCGCTCGGCGGCCCGTACCCGTCGTCCAGCCTCTACATGCAGACGGAATGGGTCGACAGCCACAAGGACACGGTCCAGAAGCTGGCCAACGCGTTCGTGGAGACCCTGAAGTGGATGTCCACGCACTCCGCGCGAGAGATCGCCGCGAAGATGCCCGCCGACTACTCCCAGGGCAACCAGACGCTCTACGCGAGCGCCATCAAGAGCACGCTGCCGATGTTCACCTCCGACGGCGTGATGCCCGCGAACGGGCCCGAGACCGTCGAGAAGGTCCTCAAGGCGTTCAACCCCAATATCAAGAACGCCACCATCGACCTCGACAAGACGTACACCACGGAGTTCGCCAAGAAGGCCGCCGGCTGAGCCCCCTCCAGCCGTGCCCTCAGGCGCGGGCCGCCCACAGGTAGCGATGCTCCGGGCGGCCCGCGTTGCCGTACTTGAGGGTCAACGTGAGCCGTCCCGTGCGCTCCAGGAGCTTCAGATAGCGCTGGGCGGTCTGGCGGCTCAGTCCCGTCCGTTCGGCGATCTCCTGGGCGGACAGCGGCCCCTCGGCGCCGACCAGGGCACGGCGTACGAGGTCCGCGGTGGTGGGGGAGTGGCTGCGGGGGAGCCCCGGCGCCGAACCGGCGGACAGAGCACCGAAGATGCGGTCGACCTCAGGCTGTTCGGTCTCACCGCCGCTGTCGAGGGTGCGGCGCAGTTCGGCGTAGGCCTCCAGCTTGGCGCGCAGGCCCGCGAACGTGAACGGCTTGACCAGGTACTGAAGGACCCCGTTCCGCATCGCCGCCCGCACGGTCTGCACATCACGGGCCGCCGTCACCATGATCACATCGGTGTCGTGACCACGCCGGCGCGTCTCCTGGACGACCGCGAGCCCCGTGTCGTCCGGCAGGTAGTGGTCCATGAGCACCAGATCCACCCGGGGCACGGCCTCCAGCCGGAGCAGTGCCTCGGCCGCGCTGTGCGCCTTCGCGGCCACCCGGAAGCCGGGGACCATCTCCACGTAAGCGGCGTTGACCCGTGCGACGCGGGTGTCGTCGTCCACGACCAGGACGTCGATCGGCCGGCTCATCGGGCCTCCTCCTCGCTTGCGCGCACAGGCGCCGCCAGGCCTGTTCCGCCGCCTCCGGGTGTCTTCTGCGTGGGAATGAGACCCCGACGGCCCCCGGCCGGCGGGCCGGGCTCCTCGAGCGCCTCCGGCAGGACGACGGTGAACTCGGCACCCCCGCCCTCCGCCTCGTCCACATGGGCCGTGCCGCCCTGGCGTTCGGCGAGACGGCGCACCAGCGACAGCCCGATCCCGCGTTTGCCGTAGGCCGGAGGCTGCTTGGTCGACCATCCGTCGGTGAACACCAACTCCCGCCGCTCGGCCGGAATCCCGGGCCCCGTGTCGCGCACCCGGAGGACCGCCGTACGCCCCTCGGCGCGCAGTTCGACCTCCACGCGCGCGTGCGGTGTGCCCGCGACGGCGTCCAGCGCGTTGTCGACCAGGTGCCCACGATCGTCACGAACCCCCTCGGATCGATCAACCGGTCCGGCAGCAGCGTGCGGTCCGCGATCCACAGGGCCACACCGCGCTCCGCGGCGACCGTGGCCTTGCCCACCAGCAGGGCCGCGAGCAGCGGATCGTGGATCTTCTCGGTGACCTGTTCCGCGGTGGCCCGGTGATCGCCGACCACCTCTCCGACGAACTCCACGGCGTCGTCGTACATCTCCAGTTCGAGCAGGCCCAGGAGCGTGTGCATCCGGTTGGCGTGCTCGTGGTCCTGTGCCCGCAGGGCGTCGATCAGGCCGCGCGTGGAGTCCAGCTCCCGGCCCAGCTGCTCCAGCTCCGTGCGGTCGCGCAGGGTGGCGACGGCGCCGCCGTCGTCGGTGGGCATGCGGTTGGCGACCAGGACCCGGTGACCGCGCACGGTGAGCAGGTCGATGCCCGTGACGCGGCCGGCGAGCACATCGGTCGTACGGCCCTCGCCGAGCGCTTCGTCGAGGGAGCGGCCGACGACCTCGTCACCGATGCCCAGCAGACGCTGTGCCTCGTCGTTGAGGAGTCGCACCCGGCCCGCGGGGTCCAGGGCGACGACACCCTCCCGGATGCCGTGCAGCATCGCCTCCCTTTCGGCCAGCAGCGCCGAGATGTCGGAGAACGCGAGGTCGCGGGTCTGCCGCTGAACCCTGCGCGAGATCAGATACGAGGCCAGCGCGCCGATGGCGAGGGCCGCGCCCGCGTACGCGAACAGGCCCGGTATCGCGTGGATCAGCCGGGCCCGCACGCTGTCGTACTCGATGCCCACGGAGACCGCGCCGATGATCCGGCCGTGCGCGTCCCGCAGCGGCACCTTGCCGCGGGCCGAGCGGCCCAGGGTGCCGCTGTCGATCTGCATGACCTCCTTGCCGGCCAGGGCCTCGCTCGGGTCGGTCGAGACCTTCCTGCCGATCTGCCTGGGGTCCGTGTGCGACCAGCGCACGTGGTCCATGTTCATCACCACGACGTACTCGGCTCCGCTGGCCTTGCGGATGCGCTCCGCCTCGGCATGCACGGGCCCGTCGACCGACGGCCGCGTCGACTGAAGATCCTTGGCGATCTGCGGCTGGGCCGCGGTGGCCTGTGCGATCGCCAGGGCCTGGCGCATCGCCTGGTCGTCCACCATGTGACCGAGCGGGGCCAGGAAGAGCCCGGTCGCGAGCACGGCGACGCCGGCGGCAATCGTCACCTGCATGAGCAGGAGCTGCGAGAACATCCGCCGCGGCAGACCGAGGCGCAGCCGTCGCGCAGGGGGAGATGGGCTCATGCGTACGACGGTACGGGGACGGGCGCGTCCTGCCGTAGGGGGGGTGTGAGGGTGGATCTTCTGGGCGCGTTCGCGGGGGCGCGTGTCTCAGCAGTGCGCGGGGTCCGCGACGACCGCGGCATGCAGCTCCCGTACCGACACGACATCCATCCGGGCCGGCGAACCCAGCCCCGAACCGCAGCTTTCCGGGCGCGGCGGCAGTGAGGCGCCCTGCGCCACGAGGACGCGCCACAGCCGGCCGTCCGTGTGGGCGACGGTGACCTCCCAGCGCGGTGCGGCACCGTCCGTGCGGACGACGGTCAGTGCGTCCGCCGCGTATTCGCGGGCCGATGTGCGCACCGCCAGTTCCGCCGCCTGCGCGGGCCGTTCCCAGGCGGAGCTGCCACGGCAGCCCTCGACCACGACCCGCCCTTCGCGAACGCCGTGGAGGACCTCCTTGACGTGCGGTGCCTGGGCCCGCCCATACGCGTACCCGAACGGAAGGACCAGGAGTGTGGGGGAGAAGCGGTGGCCGCCGAGATGGGTGACCTCCCAGACACCGTCGACCCCCGAGGCCGTCAGCTCGGCCGCGAGAGGGCGGCCGAGCAGGGCGCAGCAGCGGTCCCGCCTGCCGTTGGTGCAGACGAGCGCGAGGGGATCACCTGTGTGGGGCCGGCCCTGGAGCGACGCGTCGAAGGTATGGGGGTCGCCCAATCCGAGTGCCGTGAAGTCGAGGTCGAGCAACCGCTCCGGCTCGGCCGTCGTGGCGGAGTGCAGCCATACCTTTCCGGGAACGGTGTGGGCCGCATATAGCTGCCGTAGGGCGGGCGTGCCGCAGTCGGCGTGCCGGCCGGGACGGCGGATGAGCGCGATACGGACGCCGGTACCGTCCGCGGCCGCCTCGAGAGCACGGCCGAGGTCCGGATCCAGATGGCTCGATGTGAGCGCGTTCGGGCCCCAAGGGCCGGGCTGCTCCAGGAGCAGCCATGTCCTGGCGGTCGCCGCGGTCCCCGCGAGGGGCTCGTCGAGGTCCCGGGACGCGGTCGTGCACGTACTCACAGAGGTGAGCCTAACCTGACTTCGGCCGTGCTGACCTCCAGGCTCGCGGCCCGGGGCCCGACGGGCAGCCCCCGGAACGCGGGGGAAGCGCGCATGCGCGACGGCGAAGACCGTCTCGGGCGCACAGTCCGTCGGCGAACGAAGCAACGAACGGCCCAGCACCGTAGCCACACCCGAAGTGACGCCCCGTCGGAAGGCCGGCCGGTGAGCCGCGCCCACCGGCGCAGGGCACTTGTCGCGGCGCCACCCGGCAGTGCACTTGATCGACGCATGCGCTGCCGCGCCGCGGTCGTCCGATGCGGGGCGACCACGACTCACCCACCCACCTTGAGGCACAGGATGTCGCTTTAGCGCTCACCGGTGCTACCGCCTGACTAAGGCGCACGACTGAATCTCCGCAATTGCCCGACTTCGGATAGTGTTTCACTATCTCTTTCCTGACCGGGGTGACAGGTGGGGAGATGATGTCGGGCGAGAGCAGGCATGTCCCAGACGTACCGGTAGGCGGCGCTCCTGGCGGCGCCCCGCCACAGGATGCCCCCTCCCCGCCCTCCGCCTACAACACGGGATCGGACACTTACAGTCTGCTACGGATCGGACTGGACCGAGCGGTGGCGGCAGTCCAGGCACTGGGTGGCATGGTGCACCTCGGCGCCCCGGGGAGCCGCAGCCTCTACCTGGCGGTGGAGGCCGGCATCGAGGGGCCGACAGCGCGGCACTGGGAGGAGGTCGACCGCCGCTCGCCGGAGGCGCCTGCCTGCGCGGTCCGTATGAACGCCCCGGCGTGGACAGCACCGAGGCGCCCCGGTCTCGCCGCGTCCTCCGCGGGCCTGTCCGTGGGAACCGGCCTGCTCTCGGTTCCGATGCCGGCCCCCGGCGAGCCGCTCGGCGCGCTGTCCGTCTTCACCCCCATGCCGGAGGAGCCGGCGCTGCACCAGGAGCTGAGGACCGTGGCAGGCTGGATCGCCGACAGTCTGCCCCACAGTGCGGGACAACTCGAGGACGCGGGACGCCCCGGTGGCCACGCCGTCGCGGACTCCTCCGTCGGATTCTGGGGCTGGGACTTCCGTACCGGCATGGTGATCTGGGACGCTGCCGCGCTCGACATCCTGGGAATCGACGCGAAGAGGTTCGACGGGCGGATCCGTACATGGCGGCGACTGGTCCACCGCCAGGATCTGCCGCGGGTGCTGGCCCGGGCCGACGAGGCCATCCGGTCCCATACGCTTTACCAGGCGGAATTCCGCGTCCGCCAACCGGACGGCAGCCTGCGCCGGGTGGAGGTCCGGGGTCAGGCGTCGGGTCTCGACGACGATTCCGGCCCTCGCCTGACGGGGCTCGTGCGCGACGTCACCTCCGGCCACCTGGCCGCGGAATCGGCGGAGCAAGCCCTGCGAGGTGTGTGCGACGGGTTCCTGGCCGTCGATCGCACCTGGCGGATCACCTTTGCCAATCCGGAGGCCGAGCGTCTCCTCACTCAGTCGCGGCCGTTGCTCGGAAGCGTGCTGTGGGAAGCGGTTCCCGTGCTGCGCACGCTCGGACTGCAGGAAGCCGACCGTCAGACGGGGGCCGAGGACAGGACGACCGAGCTGGACATACACGCGGACACCGGCCGTTGGCTGCATCTGCGACTGATACCGCTGCCGGACGGCCTGGGCGTGTGCATCACCGACATCAGCAGCACCCGGCTTCGGCAGGTCCAGGAGGCTGCCGCCCAGGGCGCTGCCGTCGAGCGCACGGCCCGCATAGCGGAGTTGACCCAAGCCCTTGCCGTAGCGGTCACCGGACATGACGTGGCCGACGTCGTGGCCACCCACTTGGTGCCCCTGTTCGGCGCCAAAGGCGCCGGCGTGTGGGTTCACGAAAACGGGCGAGCGTTTCTGGTGGGCAACTCCGGCTACTCACACGAGGGCCTGCGCCGGTTCGAAGGCGCCCTCGTCTCCGACCTCCCCGCGCCCGCCCGGACCTTCATCACGGGTCCGCCGAACTTCATCTCCTCCGCGGAGGAGTTCATCGCCCGCTACCCGGAGATCGCCGACCTGGCCACCGCGAGCGGGGCCCAGTCGTGGGCGATCCTCCCGCTGGTGGCCTCCGGACACTCCGTAGGCTCCGCCTTCATCACCTACGACCGTCCGCACCTCTTCAGCAGCGAAGAGCGCACCCTGTTCACGGCGATGAGCGGCATGGTCGCCCAGGCCATGGAGCGAGCCCGGCTGTACGACGCCGAGCACCGCCAGGCTCACGAACTCCAGCGCGGCCTGCTCCCGCGCACCCTGCCCGCCCTGCCCGCGGTGAGTACGGCCGCCCGTTACCAGCCCGCCGGAGACGGCATGGAGGTCGGCGGCGACTGGTACGACGTCATCCCGTTGTCGTCCGAACGGGTCGCCCTGGTCATCGGAGACGTCATGGGCCATGGCCTGGCCGAGGCCGCCACCATGGGCCGCCTGCGCACCGCGGTCCGGACGCTCGCCGACCTCGAACAGCCGCTGGAGGAGACGTTCTTCCACCTCAACGAAATCGTCAGCGCTCTCGGGGGCGACTTCTACGCCACCTGTCTCTGCATCGTCTACGACCCGGCCGGCCGACGGTGCCGCGCCATCACCGCGGGCCATCCCCCGCCCGCCGTACTCCGACCCGATGGAACCACCCGTTTCCCCGACCTGCCCGTCAACCCGCCTCTCGGCGCGGCCGCCCCGCCCTTCGACACAGCCGAGTTCAGCCTGCCGGACGGCTCTCTGCTCGCGCTCTACACCGACGGCCTCGTCGCATCGGGCGCACTGGACATCGAGGAAGGCATGGGCCGCCTCGCCCGCCACCTCCTCCTCGCCCGCCCCGGCCCCGCACGCGCTCAGGCGACAGAGACCCTCGAGGAGCTGTGCGATCGCCTGATCAACGCCCTGGTGCCCGACCAGCGCAGCGTCCGCGACGACGGCGCGCTGCTCGTCGCCCGCACCCACGCCCTCGCTCCCGAGGACATCGCGTGCTGGCAGCTCCCGGACGACCCCCCAGCCGCCGGCCAGGCCCGCACCCATGTCCGAGCCCAGCTCACCACGTGGAACCTGGACGAGCTGATCATGACCACCGAACTGGTCGTCAGCGAACTCGTGGGCAACGTCGTCCGCCACGCAAGAGGACCGATCACCCTACGGCTGCTGCGCGGCCGAACCCTTGTCTGCGAGGTCACCGACGCAAGCCCCACGATGCCCAGGATCCGCCGAGCGGCCGAGACCGACGAGAGCGGCCGTGGGCTCCAGTTGATCGCCGCTCTCACCAGTCGCTGGGGCGCCCGCTACACCACTTCCGGCAAATGCATCTGGACCGAACAGCCCCTGCTCGCCGACACGCGATGGTGAGCCCTCCCGACCGGGCCGCACTGCGCCTTTCGGGGTCAGCGGTGTGGGGGCCATGGGGCCGCGATGCGGGACCGCCCCGAACCGGCCTTGCGGAGCCGCCCGCCTACGCGCCGAGCTCCGCCGAGACCTTGTCCGTCGCAGGTGACCGGGACGGTCCTCAATGGGCACCGGGGATCTGCGGGCGGATCTGACCCCCTCTCGTGCCCGGTCGTACCCGAGCACGTCTTGATCGTTCAGGAGGCCGAGCTCGGCGAGACGGGACCTGCACTCCGGCCGGCCGGCCCGTGGTCGAGCGCCTCCACCGCGGAAGTGGTGATCTCGGTCGCACTGCTCAGCCCCCAGGGCTCAGCCGAGCGCTCCGGAAGGCACTCGGACAGCCAACGGCGGCCACAGCCGTACGAGTTCATCGGCGGACCGGTCCGAGGCCGCGTCCGGCGGCGACGGCGGCTCTTCACCCTGGGGGCCGACTCCTCCGTATCCTGGGGCGCGGCACTGGCACGTCTATGGAACGACGCTTGGACGTCTGTGGGACGTCGCTTGGACTTCAATGGCACGTCGACGAGACGTCGATGAGAAGTCGCCTGGACGTCGATGGGAGAAAGGACGCACGTTGAGTCAGCCGTCGTCGGGTCCGCGGCAGATCCCGGTCGTCGTACTCGCCGGATTCCTGGGGTCGGGCAAGACCACCCTGCTCAACCACCTCCTGCACCACAGCGGAGGCAGCCGCATCGGCGCGATCGTCAATGACTTCGGGGCCATCGAGATCGACGCGATGGCGGTCGCCGGCGCGCTCGGGGACTCCACGGTCTCGCTCGGCAACGGATGCCTGTGCTGCGCCGTCGACGTGAGCGAACTCGACGGCTATCTCGACCGGCTCGCCCAACCGTCAGCCGATATCGACGTGATCGTCATCGAGGCCAGCGGGCTCGCCGAGCCACAGGAACTCGTCCGCATGGTGCTCGCCAGTGAGCAGCCGCGGGTCGTCTATGGCGGACTCGTGGAGGTCGTCGACGCGGTGGAGTTCGACGCCACCCGCGAGAGGCATCCCGAACTCGACCGGCATCTCGCCCTCGCGGACCTCGTCGTCGTCAACAAGACCGACCGCACCGACGACGGCGAACGGGTCCTGCGGCTCGTGCACACGCTCACCGACGGTGCCGCGGTCGTACCGGCCGTCCACGGGCGCATCGACCCCGAGCTGCTCTTCGACTGCCGTCCGGCCGAGGAGCGGATCGGGCAGCTGTCCTTCGATGACCTCCACCGGCAGCACGACCACCAGCACGGTCCGGACGGACACGGCCACGAGCACGACGACCCGCACCACACCCACCTGCATGCGGCCTACGACAGCCTCTCCTTCCGTTCGGCCGTGCCCATGGACCCCAGGCTGCTGCTGGACTTCCTGGACACCAGGCCCGAGGGGCTGTACCGGATCAAGGGCTACGTCGACTTCGGCGCCGCGGACCCGCGCAACCGGTACGCCGTGCACGCCGTCGGAAGGTTTCTGCGCTTCTACCCGGAAGCGTGGCACGCCGGCGACGACCGGCTCACCCAGCTCGTCCTGATCGGGTCCGACATCGACACCGCCGCTCTCCACAAGGAACTTCAGGCGTGCACGGACGACGCCCCACAGGCCGACGACCCCAGCATGTGGGGCGTTCTTCGCTACGTCCAGGACAGGGCGACCGGGGTCACCGAGAGCCTCGGTGACCCCGGCGACCCCGGCGAACCGGAAGGCTGACTCACACCGGTCCCGCCACCGCCGCGACCGTCTTGGCCAGCGACACACCCGAGCCGTCACGCCTCGGGTCGATCTCGGGCAGCTCGGCCGGCATGCCGTTCCTCTGCGCGGCCCGGGCCGGTGTCGCACCCGCCCACGCCAGTGACAGGCAGTCCTCGCCCTTGAGGAACCGCTGGCAGCGGACACCGCCCGTGGCCCGGCCCTTGCGTGGGAACTGGTCGAACGGGGTCAGCTTGGCGGTGGTCTGCACCGAGTCGTCGAGCGTGCCGCGCGAGCCCGCGACGGTGAAGACCACCGCGTCGACCGCCGGGTCCACCGCCGTGAAGGAGATCACCTTCGCCCCGTCGGTGAGCTTGATGCCCGCCATGCCTCCCGCCGGGCGGCCCTGCGGACGCACCTGGGACGCCGGGTAGCGCAGCAGCTGTGCGTCGTCCGTGATGAAGACCAGGTCCTCCTCCCCGGTGCGCAGTTCGGTCGCGCCGACGATCCGGTCGCCCTCCTTGAGGGTGATGACCTCCAGCTCCTCCCTGTTCGCCGGGTAGTCGGGGACCACACGCTTGACGACGCCCTGCGCCGTGCCGAGCGCGAGGCCCGGCGAGGACTCGTCCAGCGTCGTCAGGCAGACCACCGTCTCGTCCGCCTCCAGGGAGACGAACTCCGAGACGGGCGCGCCCCCGGACAGGCTCGGCCGTGCCGCCGTCTCCGGCAGCTGCGGCAGGTCGATCACGTTCAGCCGCAGCAGCCGCCCGGCCGACGTCACCGCGCCCACCTCGCCGCGCGCCGTCGCCGGGACCGCGGAGACGATCACATCGTGCTTCGCGCGCCTGCCCTCGGTTTCCTCCTCGAACGGGTCGCCGTTCGCCGTCCGCGCCAGCAGGCCCGTCGAGGACATCAGCACCCGGCACGGGGCGTCCTCGACCTGAAGCGGGACCGTCGGGGCCGGGGCACCGGAGGACTCCAGGAGCACCGTGCGCCGCTCCGTGCCGAACTTCTTGGCCACCGCGGCCAGTTCGGCCGAGACCAGCTTGCGCAGTTCCGCGTCCGACTCCAGGATCCGGGTCAGCTCCGCGATCTCGGCGTTGAGCCGGTCCTTCTCCGCCTCCAGTTCGATCCGGTCGTACTTGGTCAGACGGCGCAGCGGGGTGTCGAGGATGTACTGCGTCTGGACCTCGCTCAGCGAGAAGCGCTCCATCAGGCGCTCCTTGGCCTGCGCGGAGTTGTCGCTGGAGCGGATCAGGCGGATGACCTCGTCGATGTCCACGAGCGCCGTGAGCAGGCCCTCCACCAGGTGGAGGCGGTCGCGGCGCTTTCCGCGGCGGAACTCCGAGCGGCGGCGGACGACGTCGAAGCGGTGGTCGAGGTAGACCTCCAGCAGCTCCTTGAGGCCCAGGGTCAGCGGCTGGCCGTCGACCAGCGCCACGTTGTTGATGCCGAAGGACTCCTCCATGGGCGTCAGCTTGTAGAGCTGCTCCAGGACCGCCTCCGGCACGAAGCCGTTCTTGATCTCGATGACCAGGCGCAGACCGTGCTCGCGGTCGGTGAGGTCCTTGACGTCGGCGATGCCCTGGAGCTTCTTCGAGCCGACCAGGTCCTTGATCTTGGCGATCACCTTCTCCGGGCCGACCGTGAAGGGCAGCTCCGTGACGACGAGGCCCTTGCGGCGCGCGGTCACGTTCTCCACCGACACCGTGGCGCGGATCCGGAAGGTGCCGCGGCCCGTCTCGTACGCGTCGCGGATGCCCGAGAGGCCGACGATCCGGCCGCCGGTCGGCAGGTCCGGGCCCGGGACGTGCCTCATCAGGGTGTCCAGATCCGCGTTCGGGTGGCGGATCAGGTGGCGGGCGGCCGCGATGACCTCACCCAGGTTGTGGGGCGGCATGTTCGTGGCCATGCCGACCGCGATGCCCGAGGCGCCGTTCACCAGAAGGTTCGGGAAGGCGGCCGGCAGGGCCACCGGCTCCTGCTCCTGGCCGTCGTAGTTGGGCGCGAAGTCGACCGTGTCCTCGTCGATCGACTCGGTCATCAGGCTCGTCGCCTCGGCCATCCGGCACTCGGTGTACCGCATGGCGGCCGGCGGGTCGTCGTTGCCCAGCGAACCGAAGTTGCCGTGTCCGTCGACGAGCGGGACGCGCATCGAGAAGGGCTGCGCCATGCGCACCAGGGCGTCGTAGATCGACGCGTCGCCGTGCGGGTGCAGCTTGCCCATGACCTCGCCCACGACGCGGGCGCACTTCACATAGCCGCGCTCGGGGCGCAGGCCCATCTCGTTCATCTGGTAGACGATCCGCCGGTGCACCGGCTTGAGGCCGTCGCGGGCGTCCGGCAGGGCCCTGGAGTAGATGACCGAGTACGCGTACTCGAGGAAGGAGCCCTGCATCTCGTCGACGACGTCGATGTCGAGGATCCTCTCCTCGTACGCGTCGTCGGGCGGCGGGGTCTTCGTGCTGCGGCGGGCCATTGCTGCCGGCTCCTTCACAGTCTGTGCTGGGCATGAACGAATCTGACGCGGACCATTGTGGACCGCCGCACCGACAACGCGGACCAGGACCCGTCCTCCGACGCCCTCGGCCCGGGAACGGGCGCGTTTCGGGGCCGTCAACACCGTAGGGTGTCCTCCACCCCCCGTAATCGCGGTCTCGCTCTCGGCGTACGCAGGCCGGGAACTTCGCCACTGGTCCGCACGCTTGCATACAGTGACAGGACCGGCAGGAAACCGCGGGTTTCCGCGACAGCTCCGCGATCGAAGGGACGTACATGCCCATGGGTCACACGGCCACAGCCGAGGCAGGCTCCGGGGGCCTGACAGCGACCGAGCACCGCCTGGCCAACGGCTTGCGCGTGGTGCTCTCCGAGGACCACCTGACCCCGGTCGCGGCGGTGTGCCTCTGGTACGACGTCGGCTCGCGTCACGAGGTCGAGGGCCGCACCGGTCTCGCCCACCTCTTCGAGCACCTGATGTTCCAGGGCTCGGGGCAGGTGAAGGGCAACGGCCACTTCGAACTGGTGCAGGGCGCGGGCGGCTCGCTGAACGGCACGACGAGCTTCGAGCGCACGAACTACTTCGAGACCATGCCGGCTCACCAGTTGGAGCTCGCCCTCTGGCTGGAGGCCGACCGCATGGGCTCCCTGCTCGCCGCGCTGGACGACGAGTCCATGGAGAACCAGCGGGACGTCGTGAAGAACGAGCGCCGCCAGCGCTACGACAACGTTCCGTACGGCACCGCCTTCGAGAAGCTGACCGCGCTCGCCTACCCCGAGGGCCACCCATACCACCACACGCCCATCGGCTCGATGGCGGACCTGGACGCGGCCACCCTGGAGGACGCGCGCGCCTTCTTCCGCACGTACTACGCGCCCAACAACGCCGTCCTCTCCGTCGTCGGCGACATCGACCCGCAGCAGACCCTCGCCTGGGTCGAGAAGTACTTCGGGTCCATCCCGGCCCACGACGGCAAGCCCACGCCGCGCGACGGATCGCTGCCCGACGTCATCGGCGAGCAGCTGCGCGAGGTCGTCGAGGACGAGGTCCCGGCGCGCGCCCTCATGGCCGCCTACCGGCTGCCGCACGACGGCACGCGCGCGTGCGACGCGGCGGATCTGGCCCTCACCATCCTCGGCGGCGGCGAGTCCTCCCGTCTCTACAACCGGCTCGTACGGCGGGACCGCACCGCCGTCGCCGCCGGCTTCGGTCTCCTCCGGCTCGCCGGGGCACCCTCTCTTGGCTGGCTGGACGTCAAGGCCTCCGGCGACGTCGAGGTGCCCGTCATCGAGTCCGCCATCGACGAGGAGCTCGCCCGGTTGGCCGAGGAGGGCCCCACGGCCGAGGAAATGGAGCGCGCCCAGGCCCAGTTGGAGCGCGAATGGCTGGACCGGCTCGGCACGGTCGCCGGCCGCGCCGACGAACTGTGCCGGTACGCCGTGCTGTTCGGCGACCCGCAGCTCGCCCTGACCGCCGTGCGGCGGGTGCTCGACGTCACCGCCGAGGAGGTGCAGGAGATCGCCAAGGCCCGCCTGCGTCCCGACAACCGCGCGGTGCTCGTGTACGAGCCGGTCGCGGCCGAGCCCCCGGAAGCCGCCGGGACCACCACCGCCGAAGGCACCAGCGACGACGAGGAGGCGGCGAAGTGACCGAGCTCGCGACCATGGACTTCCACCCGCGGCCCCAGGCCGGGACGGCCCGGCCCTGGGCGTTCCCGGCACCCGAGCGCGGCGCCCTGGACAACGGCCTGACGGTGCTGCGCTGCCACCGCCCCGGCCAGCAGGTCGTCGCCGTCGAGGTGCTCCTCGACGCGCCCCTGGACGCCGAGCCGGCCGGCCTCGACGGCGTCGCCACGATCATGGCGCGCGCCTTCTCCGAGGGCACCGACAAGCACTCCGCCGAGGAGTTCGCCGCCGAGCTGGAGCGCTGCGGCGCCACCCTGGACACCCACGCCGACCACCCCGGTGTGCGCCTGTCCCTCGAAGTGCCCGTCTCCCGCCTCCCGAAGGCGCTCGGGCTGCTCGCCGACGCCCTGAGGTCACCGGCGTTCGACGTCAGCGAGGTCGAGCGCCTGGTGCGCAACCGCCTCGACGAGATCCCGCACGAGATGGCCAACCCGGCCCGCCGCGCGGCCAAGGAACTCTCCAAGGAGCTGTTCCCGGCAACCTCGCGGATGTCGCGCCCGCGTCAGGGCACCGAGGAGACGGTCGCGCACATCGACGCCGCCGCCGTCCGCGCCTTCTACGAGCGCCATGTACGGCCCTCGACGGCCTCCGTGGTCGTGGTCGGCGACCTGCACGGCGTCGACCTCGACGCGCTCCTCGGCGACACGCTCGGCGCCTGGACGGGGAAGCCCGCCAAGCCGCGCCCCGTGCCGCCGGTCACTGCCGACGACACCGGCCGGGTGATCATCGTGGACCGCCCCGGGGCCGTCCAGACGCAGCTGCTCATCGGCCGCATCGGCGCGGACCGCCACGACCGGGTGTGGCCCGCACAGGTGCTCGGCACCTACTGCCTCGGCGGCACCCTCACCTCCCGCCTGGACCGCGTCCTGCGGGAGGAGAAGGGCTACACCTATGGTGTGCGGGCGTTCGGCCAGGTGCTGCGCTCCGCGCCCGACGGCACCGGCGCCGCGATGCTGGCCATCAGCGGCTCCGTCGACACGCCGAACACCGGGCCGGCGCTCGACGACCTCTGGAAGGTGCTGCGCACCCTCGCCGCCGAGGGACTGACCGATGCCGAGCGTGACGTCGCCGTGCAGAACCTGGTGGGCGTGGCGCCGCTCAAGTACGAGACGGCGGCGGCCGTCGCGAGCACGCTCGCCGACCAGGTCGAGCAGCATCTGCCGGACGACTACCAGGCGACGCTCTATCAGAAGCTGGCCGAGACGGGCACGGTCGAGGCCACGGCCGCCGTCGTGAACGCCTTCCCCGTGGACCGTCTGGTGACCGTCCTGGTCGGTGACGCCGCACAGATCGAGGAGCCCGTCACGGCGCTCGGCATCGGCGAAGTGCACGTCGTACGGGCCGAGTAGAGACTCCTCGTACGCGTCCGGAACGGCGAGGTCGCGAAGGGGCCCTGGTGACATCTTCCGTCACCAGGGCCCCTCACGCGGTTTGTCCGTATTGCCTTGGAGGCTGCTTCTCCGCCCTGTGGGATGCGCTACAAACCCCCTGCTCGGTTTGCCGAGGGAAAGAGGGCCCTTCTAGCGTCTGTCGGGCTGTCCGTCAGGCAGTGCGCCGCACCCGCGGCACCGGACAGTCATCGCCGAGTCCCCGTACGGCGCGAGCCAGGGGAGCCGGGGACCCACCCTGCCCTCGCGCCTTCGCGGCGAGGGGGCTTACGCAGTCCCTGGGGTGAATCGGGCGTCAGCCCGTAGGAGACCTTCCTGCTCCGAACCCGTCAGCTAACCCGGTAGGCGAGAGGGAAGGAAAGGACCAGCCACTTCATGGCGTTCACCTGCGCCACCGGGAAGCACCGCCGTCCGAGCCGTATGCGGCGTACGGCCACGAACGCGGTGGGCGTCGCGGCGCTCACCACCACCGGCGCCATCGGCGCCCTGGCCGCCCCGGCCTTCGCCGCCGGGCACCCGGTCGAGGAGACCGGACTCATCCAGGCCGTCACCCTCGGCGACTCGGTCGCCGAGAAGATCGACGCCCAGGCCGCCGCACAGAAGCAGGCCGCCGAGCAGAAGCAGGCCGCGGAGGCCGCGCGCCGGCAGGCGGCGGAGAAGGCCCGTGAGGCGCGCGAGGCCAAGGAGCGCGCGGCGCGCGACGCCGAGCGTGAGCGCCTGAACGCCTTCGTGCCGCCGATCTACCACTCGTTCGTCTCCACCGGCTACAAGACCGGCGGCTCACTGTGGTCCTCCGGCGCCCACACCGGCATCGACTTCCACGCCGCCACGGGCACGCCCGTCCACGCGGTCGGCGCGGGCACCATCGTGGAGACCGGCTGGGGCGGCGCGTACGGCAACCAGATCGTCATCAGGATGAACGACGGCACCTACACGCAGTACGGCCATCTGTCGTCCATCGGTGTCTCCGTGGGCCGGCGTGTCGCCCCCGGTCAGCAGATCGGCCTCTCCGGGGCCACGGGCAACACGACCGGGCCGCACCTCCACTTCGAGGCGCGCACGACCCAGGAGTACGGCTCGGACATGGACCCGGTCGCCTATCTCAGGTCGCACGGCGTGAACGTCTGACCGCGGCCGCCGTACGGCGGCCGGACGTGAGACGGCCCCGTCCGCCGGGGCCGTCGTCGTTTCGAACTGCTGTCTGCCAAAAAATATCCATGGATTCCGGTCTGCCGTCGGAAATTCCGCCCCGCTGCAATAGAGTCGGCTGGACACATGTCAACCGGCGACGTTTCCCGGGGATTAAGGCGGTGGTCGGTCATGCGTATTCCGGCGCACTCGGTATGCACGGCGATCCGTGATGACATCGTCGCGGGTGTCTACGAGCGCGGCGGCCGGCTCACCGAGGAACTGCTCGCCCGCCGCTACGGCGTCTCCCGCGTCCCTGTCCGCGAGGCCCTACGCACCCTGGAGGCCGAGGGCTTCGTCGTCACCCGCAGACACGCGGGCGCGTGTGTCGCGGAACCCACCGAGCAGGAGGCCGCCGACCTCCTGGAGATGCGGATGCTGCTGGAGCCGCTGGGGGCCGCCCGCGCGGCGCAGCGCCGTACCGAGGCCCATCTCAAGGTGCTGCGTGGCCTGGTCAGACTGGGCCAGGAGCGCGCAAGAAGGGGCCCGAGCGAGGATCTGCGCTCGCTGGGAGGCTGGTTCCACGAGACCCTGGCGCAGGCCTGCGGGAGCCCCGCGCTCACCTCGACGCTCGGCCAGCTGCGCCACAAGATCGCCTGGATGTACGCGGTCGAGGCGCCGGCCAACCCCATGGAGTCCTGGGCCGAGCACGGCGGCATCGTGGACGCCGTCGCGCGCGGCGACAGCGAGCGGGCGCGCGCCATCACGGCGCTGCACACCGAACGCGCGACCGCCGCGCACCGGCTGCGTTTCCCCGGCGCGGGCGACCGCGGTGACCGTGTGAGGACTTCGCAACATGCCGTAAACGTGTCGGGGTCCCGGCATTAACACAGGCGCCGTATACAAAGAGGGATATTCCGCGAAGCGCATTTCGGCTGCGCTGGTTGCCGTGTGCCCCGTAAATTCGGCGTACGTGATTTCCGTGCGCCACGCGTAATTCTCGCGAGCGCGCCGCATTTCCCCGCGCGCGCCCTGTCAAGGCGCCGTCCTCGCGACCGCGAAGCCCACCGCGTCCGCTGCCCGAAGACGGCGAAAGCCGCGTCCGCCCGAGGCGACGCGGCTTTCGTGACCGGTTCTCTCCGAAGGGTCAGACGGTCTCGGGAAGCTCCTCGAGGCCCTCGGCGACCAGCTTGGCCAGGCGGTCCAGCGCGGCGTCCGCACCCTCCGCGTCGGAGGCCAGGACGACCTCTTCGCCGCCCTGGGCGCCCAGGCCGAGAACCGCCAGCATGGACGCGGCGTTGACCGGGTTGCCGCCGGCCTTGGCGATGGTCACGGGGACCCCGGAAGCCGTGGCTGCCCGGACGAAGATGGAGGCGGGGCGGGCGTGGAGGCCCTCGGCCCAGCCGACGTTGACGCGGCGCTCAGCCATGTGTTGCTGCCCTTCAGGTGTTCAGGGTTGTCTAGACCAGTTTTCCATATGGTGAAGGGTTCCCGGACCGGACGGAAGCCCCTTCCCCGGGCGGTCCGCATGCTGGGACGGCCCGCGCACGTGCCCCCAGCCTGCCTCGCACCGTTGTCGGACGCGAGCCGTACTCTGGGGCCCATGCAGACCGCGTCGGACCGGCACGAGTACCCCGCCCACTGGGAGGCCGACGTGGTGCTGCGCGACGGGGGCACCGCACGCATCAGACCCATCACCGTTGATGACGCCGAGCGCCTCGTCAGCTTCTACGAGCAGGTCTCCGCCGAGTCGAAGTACTACCGCTTCTTCGCGCCGTACCCTCGTCTGTCCGCCAGGGACGTCCACCGCTTCACGCACCACGACTTTGTGGACAGGGTGGGACTCGCGGCCACGATCGGCGGCGAGTTCATCGCCACCGTACGCTACGACCGCATCGGCACCGACGGCATGCCCGCCTCCTCGCCCGCCGACGAGGCCGAGGTCGCCTTTCTCGTGCAGGACGCGCACCAGGGACGCGGGGTCGCCTCGGCCCTCCTCGAGCACATCGCGGCGGTCGCCAGGGAGCGCGGCATCCGCCGGTTCGCCGCCGAGGTGCTGCCCGCCAACGCCAAGATGATCAAGGTGTTCACGGACGCCGGATACCGGCAGAAGCGCAGCTTCGAGGACGGCGTCGTACGCCTGGAGCTGGACCTGAAGCCCACCGACCGGTCGCTGGCCGTGCAACAGGCGCGGGAGCAGCGGGCCGAGGCACGGTCGGTGCAGCGGCTGCTGGCGCCCGGCTCGGTGGCCGTGATCGGCGCGGGCCGCACAGCCGGGGGAGTGGGCCGCAGTGTGCTCGGCAATCTCAGGGACGGCGGGTACACCGGCCGCCTGTACGCGGTGAACAAGGCCTTCGAGGAGGACCGGAAGGAACTCGACGGGGTGCCCGCCCACCGCTCCGTCCGCGAGGTCCCCGAGCCGGTGGACCTCGCGGTCGTCGCCGTCCCCGCGGAGCGCGTCCCCGAGGTCGTCGCCGAGTGCGGCGAGCACGGGGTGCAGGGGCTTGTGGTGATCTCCGCGGGATACGCCGAGATCGGACCGGAGGGACGGGAGCGTCAGCGCGAGCTGGTGCGCCAGGCACGGTCGTACGGCATGCGGATCATCGGACCCAACGCCTTCGGGATCATCAACACCTCACCGGACGTCCGGCTCAACGCCTCCCTCGCGCCCGATATGCCGCGCACCGGGCGCATAGGGCTGTTCGCCCAGTCCGGCGCCATCGGCATCGCGCTGCTCTCGCGGCTGCACCGGCGCGGTGGAGGCGTGACCGGGGTCACCGGGGTGTCGACCTTCGTCTCCTCCGGGAACCGGGCGGATGTCTCGGGCAACGACGTCCTCCAGTACTGGTACGAAGACCCGGACACCGATGTCGCCTTGATGTACCTGGAGACCATCGGCAGCCCGCGCAAGTTCAACCGGCTCGCACGGCGCACGGCGGCCGCCAAGCCCCTTGTCGTGGTGCAGGGCGCGCGGCACGGAGGCGCCCCTCAGGGCCATGCCGTACGCGCCACGCGACTGCCGCACGCCACGGTCTCCGCGCTGCTGCGGCAGGCCGGGGTGATCCGGGTGGACACGATCACGGAACTGGTGGACACGGGGCTGCTGCTGGCCCGCCAGCCGCTGCCCGCCGGGCCACGGGTGGCGATCCTCGGCAACTCCGAGTCGCTCGGCCTGCTGACCTACGACGCCTGCCTGACGGAGGGGCTGCGCCCCCTGCCGCCGCTCGACCTGACGACGGCGGCGTCGGCCGAGGACTTCCACCGGGCGCTCACCACGGCGCTCGCCGACGACGCGTGCGACGCCGTGGTGGTGACGGCCATCCCGACGGTGGGGGAGACCTCGGCCGGGGACGCCGCGCTCGCGCGGGCCCTCCGCTCGGCCGCCGCGGCTGCCCCCGCGAAGCCGGTACTCGTGGTCCACGTCGAGCTGGGCGGGCTCGCCGAGGCCTTGTCCGCCGCGGCCGGCACCTCGCCCCAGGCACAGCGCACCGACCTCCCGCGCCCGGCGGAACGGCCGCCCACCACGGTTCAGACGCCGGCGGACGCCCGTCTGATCCCCGCCTATCCCGCCTCCGAGCGCGCCGTCCGGGCCCTGGCGGAAGCGGTCAGATACGGACAGTGGCGACGCGACGCCGCCGAGCCCGGCAAGGTGCCCGAGTACGACGACATCGACGAGAAGGGCGCCGCCTCGCTGATCGGGAGGCTCCTCGCCCGGGGCCAGGGCCTCACGCTCGGCGCCGACGAGACCTGCGACCTGCTGGCGCGCTACGGCATCCACGTCCGCAGGGCCCTGCCCGCACCCACCCCCGACGACGCCGCCCGCGCCGCCCGGGTGATCGGCTACCCGGTCGCCCTCAAGGCCACCGCGCCGCACCTGCGGCACCGCGCCGACCTGGGCGGGGTACGCCTCGACCTGGCCGACGAGGAGCAACTGCGGCGCGCGTACGCCGAATTGACCGAGCTGTTCGGGAAGCCGGAGGAGCTGCGGCCGGTCGTGCAGGGCATGGCGCCACGCGGCGTGGACACGCTCGTACGGGCCGTGATCGACCCGGCCGCCGGCGCCGTGCTGTCCTTCGGGCTGGCCGGGGCCGCCTCACAACTCCTCGACGACATGGCGCACCGCCTGATTCCGGTCACCGACCGCGATGCCGTCTCCCTGGTCCGGTCGATCCGGACCGCGCCGCTCCTGTTCGGCTGGCGGGGCTCCGCACCCGTGGACACTCCCGCCCTCGAAGAGCTGATGCTGCGCGTGTCACGCCTGGTCGACGACCACCCCGAGGTCGTCGCGGTCACCCTGGAGCCCGTCGTCGTCGCGCCCCGTGGCCTCAGCGTGCTCGGCGCCTCCGTGCGGCTCGCGCCGCCGCCGGCCCGCGGCGACCTCGGCCCGAGGACGCTCCCGCCGTACTGAGCGGCGACAAGCGGTGCCTCGCAGTCAGTGCGCCCCCGTAGGATGGACGTCATGGCCAAGACCAGTACGACGACCCAGGGGCTGCGCGCGGCGATCGAGCGCAGCGGCTACTACCCGGCTCTCGTGGCCGAAGCGGTGGAAGCCGCGGTGGGCGGCGAGCCCATCCGGTCGTACCTGGTCCACCAGGAGACCACGTTCGACGCCAACGAGGTGCGTCGCCACGTCACCGTGCTGGTCCTCACCGGGACCCGTTTCATCGTCAGCCACACCGACGAGCAGGCCGCGGACGACACCTCCCCGACGCCGTACGCCACGACGTCGACGGAGTCGGTGAAGCTCGGCCGGATCTCGTCGGTCGTCGTCAGCCGGGTGGTCGCCAACCCGGAGGCGTACACGCCGGGCACCCTGCCCCGCGAGATCGTGCTGACCATCGGCTGGGGTGCCGTCTCCCGCATCGACCTGGAGCCCGCCGCCTGCGGCGACCCCAACTGCGAGGCGGACCACGGCTACACGGGCAGCTCGACGGCGGACGATCTCAGCCTCCGGGTCAGCGAGGCCGGGGACGGCCCGGAGACGGTGCGCCAGGCACTCGCCTTCGCGCAGTCCCTCTCCGAGGCGACCGCGGATCCGAACCACTGATGGCGCTGCCCACCTGGGAGGACCACCCGGAGCCGCTCGCCGCCGGGTCCGCGCCCCTGCCCCAGTACGGATCCGGCTCCCTCGCCGACCTCCTGCCCACCCTGGCCGCAGGCATGGACGTGCCGGGCCAGACCCCGGTGATAACGGAACTGACCGCAGCCGACCGCAACTGCGTGTTCCTGATCGACGGTCTCGGCTGGGAGCAACTGAAGGCGCACCCCGACGAGGCACCCTTCCTCACCTCCCTCCTGGCGTCCTCCCGCGGCGGCACCGGCCGCCCCCTGACCGCGGGCTACCCGGCGACCACCGCGACGTCGCTCGCCTCGGTCGGCACCGGTCTGCCGCCGGGAGCGCACGGACTGCCCGGATACACGGTCCGCAACCCCGACACCGGCGAGCTGATGAACCAGCTCCGCTGGCAGCCCTGGACCGACCCGTACGCCTGGCAGCCGTACCCGACCGTCTTCCAGCTCGCGGACGCGGCCGGGGTGCACACCGTCCAGGTCTCCTCCCCTACCTTCGAGCACACCCCGCTCACCAAGGTCGCGCTCAGCGGCGGCACCTTCCTCGGCCGGCTGACCGGTGAGGACCGCATGGACCTGGCCGCCGAGCAACTGGCCGCCGGCGACCGCTCATTGGTGTACACGTACTACGCCGAACTGGACGGCGCCGGCCACCGCCACGGCGTCGACTCCGACACCTGGCGCGGCCAGCTCATGCACGTCGACCGGCTCGTCCAGCGCCTGGCGGAGCAGCTGCCGCCGCGCACCGCTCTGTATGTCACCGCCGACCACGGCATGCTCGACATTCCGTTCGACGAGCGGCACCGCATCGACTTCGACGAGGACTGGGAGCTGCGCGCCGGAGTCGCCCTCCTGGGCGGCGAGGGACGCGCCCGGCATGTCTACGCCCTTCCCGGCGCCGAGAACGATGTGCTGACCTGCTGGCGCGAGGTGCTCGGCGAGCAGTTCTGGGTGGCCTCACGGGACGAGGCGATCGCGGCCGGCTGGTTCGGCCCGCACGTCGACGAACGGGTGTACGCCCGCATCGGTGACGTGGTCGCGGCGGCCCACGACGACGTCCTCATCATCGCCTCGCAGCGGGAGCCGAAGGAGTCGTCGATGGTCGGCAACCATGGCTCGATGACGGCCGTGGAGCAGTTGGTGCCACTGCTCGAAGTCCGCACCTGAGGCGCGGGGCGCACACCCGCGCCTCCTGCCCTCCTCCTTCCCCCCTGCCCTGAAAGGCCGCACTTCCCCATGCCCGAGCTGGTGTTCTTCTCCGGGACTATGGACTGTGGAAAGTCAACTTTGGCGCTTCAAATTGGGCACAACCGTTCGGCTCGCGGGCTGCAGGGGCTGATCTTCACGCGTGACGACCGTGCTGGGGAGGGGAAGTTGTCGTCCCGTCTGGGATTGGTCACCGATGCGGTGGAGGCCGAGCCGGGTCTGGATCTGTACGGGTATGTGGTGGAGGAGCTGTCGCGAGGCGGCAGGGTTGACTACGTGATCGTGGACGAGGCCCAGTTCCTGGCCCCCGAGCAGATCGACCAGCTCGGTCGGATCGTGGACGACCTTGAGCTGGACGTTTTCGCCTTCGGTATCACCACGGACTTCCGTACCCGGTTGTTCCCTGGCTCGCAGCGGTTGATCGAGTTGGCCGACCGGCTGGAGACGTTGCAGGTCGAGGCGATGTGCTGGTGCGGGGCGCGGGCGACGCACAACGCTCGGACGCTGGGCGGGGAGATGGTGGTCGAGGGGGAGCAGGTCGTGGTCGGTGACGTGGACCGGTCGGCCGGGGAGGTCGGCTACGAGGTGCTGTGCCGTCGCCATCACCGCCGGCGGATGACGGCGGCCGCTGCCCGTGCGGCCGCCCTCTCCCCGGACGTGCTGCCGGTGTCGTCCACCTGACGACCCGCCGGTTCACCCGCGCACCCGGTCGTGCCGGCTGACGAGCGCGAACACCGCGCCCTCCGGGTCCGCGACGGTGGCCGCGCGGCCGACGGCCGTGACGCCCCCGGGACGCACCACACGCCCGCCCAGTGCGGCGACCCGCTCGGCCGCCCGGTCGACGTCCTCGACCTGGAAGTACGTCATCCAGTGCGGGCCGTGGTCCCGGGACAGTGCGGGACCGGCGCCATGGATCGCGGCGACCGGACGCCCCTCGATGCGCAGGGTGATGTCATCGGGGCTGTCGTGCACGTCCGGATCCCCTCCGGAGGCGAAGACGGTCCGGTAGAACTTGGCGACACCCGCGGCGTCGTAGGTGAGCAGCTCGTTCCAGGCGGGGGCCCCGGGGATGCCCGTCAGGCTCGTGCCGAGGTGCCGTGCCGCCTGCCAGATGCCGAACACCGCGCCCATCGGGTCCGAGGCGATCGCGAGCCGTCCGGCCTCGGCGGCGTCCAGCGGACCGACCGCGACCGTTCCGCCGCAGCTACGCACCGATTCGGCGGTCGCGTCCACGTCGTCCGAGGCGAAGTACGGAGTCCAGGCGACCGGCAGATGGCGGTCCGGCGGCAGCCGCCCGATGCCGGCCACCTCGCAGCCGTTCAGCAGGGCCCGCACATACGGCCCCAGCGGCCGGGGCCCCGGCCGGAACTCCCAGCCGAACAGCGCCCCGTAGAACTCCTTGGTCTCGGCCATCCCGTGCACCATGAGACTCGCCCAGCACGGGGTGCCGGGCGGCTGCCATGAGTGCGTCGTGCCGTTCGGGCCGGCCGGCTCCCGCGCCTCGGTCATGGTCACTCTCTTCTCGGCCTCTCGTGGTGGCCGCTCGCCTTCCACCGCGTGCGCATGTGCCGCGCACGCGCAGGTGCACGCCCCGTGCCGATGCTCGCACCACGGCGCGTGTCCTGCGCCGTGGCCGCGCCGGGGCGCGGCGCCCGTGGTCGGCGGAGGCCGCGAGCCCTGGGTCCTGGCCGTCCCGGCGTGAGGGCGCGGTCAGGGGTACGGGGTGTGCCCGATTCCGTACGGACGGTGATCGGGCTCGTCCGGCCGAGCAGAGTAGCCGGACCCGGGCCAGGCGGCCACCCCGTGCGCAAGGATGGGGCCATGAAGGCCATCATCTCCGCATCCGAACTCGCCAGTGACCTGGCGGGACCACGTCCGCCGACGCTCCTGGACATCCGCTGGCAGCTCAGTACGGCGGCCGGTACCCGCTTCGACGGCCGCGCCGCCCACGCGGCCGGGCACATTCCGGGGGCCGTCTTCGTAGACCTGGACGCCGACCTCGCGGGCCCGCCCGGTCCCGGGGGCCGCCATCCGCTGCCCGACACGGATCGCTTCGGTGCGGCGATGCGGGCCGCCGGCGTCTCCTCCGACAGGCCGGTCGTCGTGTACGACGGCGGACCGGGCTGGGCCGCCGCGCGCGCGTGGTGGATGCTGCGCTGGACGGGCCACCCGGATGTGCGGGTACTCGACGGTGGACTGAACGCCTGGGAAGGGCCGCTGGCCACCGGAACCGAGGAGACCGCCGTCGGCGACTTCCGGCCCACGCCGGGCGCGCTGCGACTGCTCGACGCCGACGGCGCAGCGGCGCTCGCCCGCACGGGCCTGCTGCTGGACGCGCGGGCCGGCGAGCGCTACCGGGGCGAGGTCGAGCCGCTCGACCGCGTGGGCGGCCATGTCCCGGGCGCGGTCTCCGCGCCGACCACGGAGAACCTGACGGAGAGCGGGCACTTCCGGCCCGCCGCCGAACTCGCCGACCGCTTCAAGGCGCTCGGCGTGACGGAGGGCACCGAGGTCGGCGTGTACTGCGGTTCGGGGGTCTCCGCCGCCCAGGAGGTCCTGGCGCTCACGCTCGCGGGGATTCCCGCCGCGCTGTATGTGGGCTCGTGGTCGGAGTGGTCGTCGGACGGAAGCCGCCCGGTGGCGGTGGGTTCCGACCCGCAGTGAACGCGCGTCAGCCGGCTTGATCGCCTGAGGACGACCACATGGGTGCGGGGCCCACGCGATCGCGTGGGCCCCGCACCCATGTGTCTACCGTTCCTGTGGGCGTCGACGTGGAGCGTCCGCCTACTCCTGCTTCTTGCGCCGTGTCCCGAACACGATCTCGTCCCAGCTCGGGACCGCCGCCCGCCGGCCCGGACGGACCCCGTCCGCCTCGGCCTGACGGTCCGTCGCACCGATGAGGCGATCGCGGTGGCTGTTCACCGTGCGCGGCATGAGAACGTCCGCGTACGCCGAACCGGCCGAGGCCGAGGCCGCGGGCGCCGGGGGCTCCTCCGCCACGGGCTCCTCGACGGGCTCCTCCTGCGGTTCCGCGGGCCGCTCGGGCACCACCATGTCGCCGCGGAAGCTCGGCACCGCCTCCAGGAGACTGGTGAGCGAGTCCCGGTCACCGGTGCTCTCCTCCCCGGGCTCGGGCGCCTGCGAGGGCAGGACGGGCCGGTCCGCCGAACGGTCCAGGGCGCGGTCGAGCCGGCCCTCGCGCGGCAGCCGGGCGATCCGCGGTACGAACGGGTAGCTCGGTTCGGGCGCCGCCAGGTCGTCGGACTCCCCGATCAGCGAACGCGCCTCGTCGTCGACGGCCTGGACGAGTCGGCGGGGCGGGTCGTACGTCCAGCTCGCCGAGTGGGTCTCGCCCGCGACCCGGTAGACGAGCAGGACCTCCCAGGTGCCGTCGTCGCGGCGCCAGGAGTCCCACTGGACGGTGTCCTTCTCGGCGCCGCGCAGCAACAGCCGTTCCTGGACGGCCTCGCCGAGCTGGGGGCCGGCGTTCTCCCCGGGCCTGCGCACGGGGGTCTTGCGGGCCCGCTCGGCCATGAAGGCACGCTCGGCGAGCACCGGACCCTCGAAGCGGCGTACGCGGTCGACGGGAATTCCGGCGAGCTGTGCCACCTCTTCGGCGGACGCGCCGGCCCGTATCCGGGCCTGGATGTCTCGGGGGCGGAGATGGCTCTCCACCTCGATCTCGATCTGGCCGAGGCGGGGACGGTCGCCGCGCACGGCGGCGCGGAGCCGTTCATCGATCGGAAGCGTGTACTCCGTGCTGTCCGCAGCCTTCAGCACCAGCCGTGTGCCGTCATTGGAGACGGCCACGACACGCAGTTCGGGCATGGGGACCTCCCGGGTGGTGCCTGCCGACGTCACGTGCGTCGCTGCTTCCGCTAGTCGAGTGTGGCCTGCCCGGGTGCAGCCTGCCACAACCTTGCCGAGTTGCCCGGCGTGTCGGGCACGGGCCCTGGATCGCCGTTATGGCACGGTTACCTATTCGCAACGCTAAGTGACCAACTGCGTCACCCTGTGCAACTAGCCCCCTCCAGGCGGTCCGGCAAGGCCCCGGACATCCTGGCGGGAGACCGGACCCAGGGCTCGCAACAGTACTCCATTCGGGCCACCTCCGTGGATCGGCGCGCCGCCCAACTTCTGGCAAGGTGCGCGACTTGGCCGTCCGATGCGCCGTTTTCGTGGCCCCCAAACGTGGCACACCTCACCCAACCACCCGAAACGGAACCAATGGTGAGGGCCGCGCGTCCTCCTCTCGCGTGGGCGGACGATCGTCCACGGCCGGCCGGGTGCGCCTGTGCGGAAGGCTGAGGGGCGCGGGAGGCGCGGGCCATGGGGGTGCGAGAAGCGCGAGCCATAGGGGTGCGGGTAGGTGGAAGCCGGTGTTGATGCGGAATCCGGAGCGCGAACAGTGGGCGCCACGGCCGAATCTGAGCGCCCGTTACGAGCCCAGTACCCGGCGGAGGTAGTCGTTCCCGAAGCGTCGGTCGGGGTCGAGCCGGTCCCGTACGGCCGTGAACTCGCCGAAGCGCGGATAGACCCCGGCGAAGTACTCCGCGTCCCGGGTGTGCACCTTGCCCCAGTGCGGCCGTCCCTCGTGCGCCGTGAAGATCCGCTCGGCGGCGGTGAAGTATGCCTGATATGGCGTAGCGCGGAACATGTGTACAGCGACGTACGCGCTGTCCCGCCCGGAGGCCGTGGACAGGATGATGTCGTCGGCCGGGGCGGTGCGGACCTCGACGGGGAAACTGACGCGCAGGCTCGATCGGTCGACCATGGCCTTCAGTTCACGCAGCGTGTCCACCAGGGCCGCGCGCGGGACCGCGTACTCCATCTCCACGAACCGCACCCGCCGCGGCGAGGTGAAGACCTTGTAGGGGATGTCGGTGTAGGTGCGTGCCGACAGGGCGCGGCTGGAGATCCGGGCGATCGCCGGGATGGCGGCGGGAACGGCGCGGCCGACCAGGTTGGCCGCCTGGAAGACGCCGTTGGAGAGGAACTCGTCCTCGAACCAGCCGCGGAATTGCCCGACCGGCTTCTCGGGGCCGGCGCTTCGGTTGTTGCGCTTGGTGTTGGTGTTCCCGGTGTGCGGGAACCAGTAGAACTCGAAGTGCTCGTTCTCGGCCCACAGTTCATCGAAGTCGGTGAGGACCTTCTCGAGCGGCATCGGCTCCTCGCGGGCCGTGAGCAGGAAGATCGGCTCCACCGCGAAGGTGATCGCGGTGATGACCCCCAGGGCGCCGATGCCGATGCGCGCCGCCGCGAAGATCTCCGGGTTCTCCTTCTCGGAGCAGGTGAGCACCGAGCCGTCGGCCGTGACCAGTTCGAGTCCCCTGATCTGAGCGGCGATCGAGCCCGAGTCGCGGCCGGTGCCGTGCGTACCGGTGCTGGTGGCGCCGGAGACGGTCTGCTCCATGATGTCGCCCATGTTCGTGAGCGACAGCCCCTCGCGCGCGAGCGCCGCATTGAGCCGCTTGAGCGGGGTGCCCGCCTCGACGGTGACCGTGCCGGCCGCACGATCGATCGCGCGTATCCCGGTCAGCAGTTGAGGACGTATCAAGACGCCGTCGGTGGCCGCGGCGGCCGTGAAGGAGTGCCCGGTGCCGACAGCCTTCATCTTGAGGCCGTCCTCGGCCGCCCTGCGTACGGCGGCGGAGAGTTCCTCGACCGAGGCGGGGGTGATCTCCCGCAGGGGCCGGGCGGTGACGTTCCCCGCCCAGTTACGCCACGTGCCGCTCTTCCCGCTCACTGTGGTGCTCATGGGACCCTCCCCGCTGCGGAGCCGGCCTGCCGAGCCGGCGGTACCCGAGGAAACCGACCGCGGCCGCGACGGCACCGGACACGGCCGGAACCCCGTACCCGGTCCTCGCGCCGGCCGCGTCGATCACCCAGCCTGCCGCGGAGGAGCCGATCGCGACCCCGACCGCGAGCCCGGTGGACACCCAGGTCATTCCCTCGGTCAGATGCGCGCGTGGTACGTGCCGCTCGATGAGGGCCATCGTCGTGATCATGGTGGGTGCGATGGTCAGGCCCGCAACGAACAACGCCACGGCCAGAAACGGCAAGTTCCCGACCAGTAGGAGGGGGATCATACTCACGGCCATGGCACATATGCCCAGCAGCCACCTGCGTTCCGGGGCGCCCGTGAAGCGCAGCAGCCCGAAGACCAGGCCGGCGACGCAGGAGCCCGCCGCGTAGAGCGCCAGGACGACGCTGGCGGCCGCCTTGTGGCCCTGCTCGTCGGCGAAGGCCACCGTCACCACGTCGACCGCGCCGAAGATCGTTCCCGTGGCCACGAACGTGGCGACCAGCACCTGGAGTCCCGGTGAGCGCAGCGCGGTGCCGCCGGTGTGGTGGTCGCGCGGGTGCGGCGCGGGTTCGGTGGCGCGCTGCGCGGTGAGCCAGAAGACGCCGGTGGCGAGGAAGCATGCGGCGAGGAGGGGCCCGGCCTCAGGGAACCAGCTCGTGGACAGGCCGATGGAGATGATCGGCCCGAAGATGAAGCACACCTCGTCGACCACCGACTCGAAGGAGTAGGCGGTGTGCAGGTGCGGGGTGCCCCCGTACAGGGTCGCCCAGCGGGCCCTGACCATGGCGCCGAGACTGGGCACCGCGCCGATACCCGCGGCGCACCCGAAGAGCACCCAGTCCGGCCAGGCGAGGTGGGCGGCCAGGAGCAGACCGGCGGCCGCGGTCAGCGCGAAGAGTGTCGCCGGGCGCAGCACCCGGCGTTGCCCGTACCGGTCGACCAGGCGCGAGATCTGGGGGCCGACGACGGCGGCGGAGAGCGCGATGGTGGCCGAGAGCCCGCCTGCCGGCCCGTAGCGCCCCGTGAGCTGGGAGAGCATCGTGACCACGCCGATGCCCATCATCGACAGCGGCATCCGGCCGACGAAGCCGGCGGCGGAGAAGCCCTTGGAGCCTGGAGCGGCGAACAAAGCGCGGTAGGGGCTGGGCACGGCGTCTCCGATACGTCCGGTAAGGCGTGAAAAGGAGGCATGCACCTTACGAGCTAGGCAACCCTAACGTATTCGGCGCGCCCTGTCCGCGCCAGTGTTCGGACATGGATGGGCCGGGTGCCGCCGGTGCCCTCGGTGGCCGGACCCGGGGGACCGGCCGGCCGAACCGCCGCGGTCCCGCGGGCGAACCCCCGGTCGCTCGCGGGTGAAGCGTCAGGCCGAGCGTCATCGGCACGGGCGGGTGGCGGAAGCGCTGTCGGTCGCGAGTGGCAGGATCGTAGACATGCCCGACGCAACTGACGCCAGCCCGTACGACGCCCTGCTGCTCCTCTCGTTCGGAGGTCCGGAGGGCCCGGACGACGTGGTTCCGTTCCTGGAGAACGTGACGCGGGGCCGGGGCATCCCCAAGGAGCGCCTGAAGGAAGTGGGGCAGCACTACTTCCTCTTCGGCGGGGTCAGCCCCATCAACGGCCAGAACCGCGCCCTCCTGGACGCCCTCCGCAAGGACTTCGCCGGTCACGGCCTCGACCTGCCCGTCTACTGGGGCAACCGCAACTGGGCGCCCTATGTGACCGACACCCTGCGGGAGATGGTCACGGACGGCCACCGCCGCATCCTGGTCCTCGCGACCAGCGCGTACGCCTCCTACTCGGGCTGCCGTCAGTACCGCGAGGACCTCGCCGGAGCCCTGGCCACGCTGGAGGCCGAGGGCCTTCAGCCGCCGAAGGTCGACAAGCTGCGGCACTACTTCAACCACCCCGGTTTCGTGGAGCCGATGATCGAAGGCGTCCTCACATCCCTGGCCGACCTCCCCGAGGACGTCCGGGACGGTGCCCACATCGCCTTCACCACCCACTCCATCCCGACGTCGGCGGCCGACACCTCCGGCCCGGCCGAGGAGCACGGGGACGGCGGGGCCTATGTGAAGCAGCACCTGGAGGTGGCGCGGCTGATCGCGGACGCCGTGCGCGAGCGGACGGGTGTGGACCACCCCTGGCGACTCGTCTACCAGTCGCGCTCGGGCGCGCCGCACATCCCCTGGCTCGAACCGGACATCTGCGACCACCTGGAGGAGCTGCACGGCGCCGGGGTCCCGGCCGCGGTGATGGCGCCGATCGGGTTCGTCTCGGACCACATGGAGGTCCTGTACGACCTGGACACGGAGGCCAAGGCGAAGGCCGAGGAGTTGGGCCTGCCGGTCCGCCGCTCGGCCACCGTCGGGGCCGACCCGCGGTTCGCCGCCGCCGTCCGCGACCTGGTCGTGGAGCGCGCGGCGACCGAGCGCGGGCTGCAGGCGACCCCGTGCGCCCTCGGGGCGCTGGGTCCGAGCCACCACGTCTGCCCGGTGGGCTGCTGCCCGTCCCGCGCTCCCAAGCCCGCCGCAGCGGGCGCCGACAGCCCGTACGCATGAGGAGCACCGTGACCGACCAGGCAGCGCCGTCCGAACGGCTGAAGACCGAACTCCTGGAACTCGCGCTGGAGGCGGCGACCCGGGCGGGGACCTTCCTGCGCGAGGGGCGCCCCGAAGACCTCGGGGTGGCCGCCACAAAGTCCAGCGCCATCGATGTCGTCACCGAGATGGACATCGCGGCGGAAAAGCTGATCACCGGCCTGATCACCGACCGCAGGCCGGACGACGGCCTCCTCGGTGAGGAGGGGGCCTGCGTCGAGAGCCGCAGTGGCGTCGAATGGGTGATCGACCCGATCGACGGCACGGTGAACTACCTCTACGGGCTGCCGAGCTGGGCGATCTCCATCGCGGCCCGCAAGGACGGGGAGACCCTCGTCGGGGTGGTTCACGCGCCGCTCCGCGGGGAGATCTTCCGGGCGGTCCAGCGCGGGGGCGCGTTCCTGAACGACCGCCCCGTACGGGTGCGCCCGGCGCCCGAGCTGGGGCTCGCCCTGGTGAGCACCGGCTTCGGCTATCTCGCCGAGCGCAAGGCCCAGCAGGCCGAGGTGGCGCGGCGGCTGATCCCCGAGGTGCGGGACATCCGCCGGGGTGGTTCCGCCGCGATCGACCTGTGCGACGTGGCGGCGGGACGCCTGGACGCGTACTACGAACGGGGACTGAACCCCTGGGACTACGCGGCCGGCGACCTGATCGCCCGCGAGGCGGGCGCCCTGACCGGCGGCCGCCCCGGGGAGCCGCTCTCCCCGGCCCTGACGATCGCGGCCCCACCGGGCCTGTTCGAACGCCTCCAGACCAGACTGGACGAACTGGGGGCGTGGCACGACTGACCGGCCACCGGGGGAGGCATCGCCGCCGCCGGGCCCGTCGGCGGCGGCGAGCCCACGGCGCCGAAGCTGCCTGCGGCCCCGGACCGGGGCGAGCCCGTGCGAAGGCGCTACGGCCCCGCCGGCCCCCGGAGGCGAGTTCATGGCGCGCGGAACCGCCCGCCGGCCCGGGCCCGGCGGCCCAGCCCGCGTGCAGCGCCGCGCGCCGCCAGGTCGGCGGTGCCGCACGTGAAGCGGGGCCCCGGCCTGGATCTGCCGGGGCCCCGCTTCGAGCGAGCTGATCAGACGCGTGTCGCGCCGACTTCCACACCGTGCTCGGCGGCAAGGCGGTGCAGGTCGTCGAGCTCCGACTGTTCGACATCCGCAAGGAAGTCGTCGCCGGTTTCGCGGGCACGCGTCAGGTCGGACTCGGTCGCCCGTATGCGCTGCAGAAGTCCTGCGGTGAATGCGTCCATGCTGCGCCCCCTCGTCCTGGGTCGTGGGTCGGTGGCACGGGGGTGTGCCGTCGGGAAGGGGCGATCACGTCTCCTGGGTGCCCAGCGCTGCCCTGGCTGGGCGGCGACGGTGCCGGACACCCACGCCCGCTCTACGGGAAGCGGTCAGCAGCCGACCACACGTGGTGTGGCACATGCAGAGCGTGATCGCGGGGTGTAAAGCCGTCCTCCCCCAGCGCTCTTCCCGGGAAACCTCAACCGCACGAGAAAATTTCTCACTCCCTTGGGCCGGGCCCCCGCCCAGACCCCCTCCCACCCGTCTTACAGCCGGTTTACGGCCGAAAAGGGCAGGATGGATGTCACACACCTACGACAGACCCGCCCGAGGGCTGCCCGCACCCGGGCGGCGCGGGTGGACACAGGAAGGACAAGCGACGTGCGCGTACTCGTCGTCGAGGACGAGCAACTGCTCGCCGATGCGGTGGCCACCGGGCTGCGCCGGGAGGCCATGGCCGTCGACGTCGTGTACGACGGTGCGGCCGCCCTGGAGCGCATCGGCGTCAACGACTACGACGTGGTCGTCCTCGACCGGGACCTTCCGCTGGTGCACGGTGACGATGTCTGCCGCAAGATCGTCGAGCTGGGGATGCCCACCCGCGTCCTGATGCTCACCGCTTCGGGCGATGTCAGCGACCGCGTGGAGGGCCTGGAGATCGGCGCGGACGACTATCTGCCCAAGCCGTTCGCGTTCAGCGAGCTGATCGCCCGGGTGCGGGCCCTCGGCCGGCGTACGAGCGTCCCGCTGCCGCCCGTTCTGGAGCGCGCCGGGATCAAGCTCGACCCCAACCGCCGCGAGGTCTTCAGGGAGGGCAGGGAGGTCCAGCTCGCGCCCAAGGAGTTCGCCGTCCTGGAGGTTCTCATGCGCAGCGAAGGCGCCGTCGTCTCGGCCGAGCAGCTCCTGGAGAAGGCCTGGGACGAGAACACGGACCCGTTCACCAACGTGGTGCGCGTAACCGTCATGACCCTGCGCCGCAAGCTCGGCGAGCCCCCGGTGATCGTCACCGTGCCCGGCTCCGGATACCGGATCTGATGACCGTGGCCACGACACCCGCACCGCCCACGGCACCGCCGCCCAAGCCCACCTGGGACCCCCGGCGGCCGGAACCCCCGTTCCCCTGGCTGCGCCCGACCATCCGGATAAGGCTCACGCTGCTGTACGGGGGCATGTTCCTGATCGCCGGCATCCTGCTGCTGTCGATCATCTATCTGTTCGCGGCACACGCGCTCAACGTGGGCAGCGACCTGCCGTTCAAGATCACCAAGGGTGAGGTCGTCAGCGACACCTGCAACTTCCCGGCCTCGGCGACGACGACGGCGAACGAGCTGAACGACGCCCTGAGCGCGTGCGTGAACGAGCAGCGCCAGCAAGCCCTGAACAACCTGCTCAGCCGCTCGCTGCTGGCCCTGCTCGGCCTCGCCGTGATCGCCTTCGCCTTCGGCTACGCGATGGCGGGCCGGGTGCTGTCGCCCCTCGGCCGGATCACCCGCACGGCCCGTGCGGTGGCCGGCTCGGACCTGTCCCGCCGGATCGAGCTGGACGGCCCGGACGACGAGCTGAAGGAACTCGCGGACACCTTCGACGACATGCTGGAGCGGCTCCAGCGGGCCTTCACGGCCCAACAGCGCTTCGTCGGCAACGCCTCGCACGAGCTGCGCACACCGCTCGCGATCAACCGCACGCTCCTGGAGGTCCACCTGTCCGACCCCGGGGCGCCCGTGGAGCTGCAACAGCTCGGCAAGACGCTGCTCGCCACCAACGAGCGCAGCGAGCAGCTCGTGGAGGGGCTGCTGCTGCTCGCCCGTAGCGACAACCAGATCGTCGAGCGCAAGCCCGTCGACCTCGCCGAGGTGGCCTCGCAGGCCGCCGACCAGGTACACACCGAGGCGGAGGCCAAGGGCGTCGAGATCCGCGGCGAGCGCGCCCCCGCGATCGTCCAGGGCAACGGGGTGCTCCTGGAGCGGATCGCGCTGAACCTCGTCCAGAACGCGGTGCGCTACAACATCCCCGAGGGCGGCTGGGTGGAGGTGACCACCCAGGCTCAGCACGGGCAGGCGGTCCTGGTGGTCACGAACACCGGCCCCGTCGTCCCGGCGTATGAGATCGACAATCTGTTTGAGCCGTTCACGCGGCTGCGGACGGAGCGCACGGGCAGCGACAAGGGCGTCGGCCTCGGGCTGTCCATCGCCCGGTCCGTGGCGCGCGCCCATGGCGGCCACATCACCGCGCAGCCCCGTGAAGGGGGTGGCCTGGTGATGCGAGTCATGCTGCCGGTCTGAGATCACGCTGCCCCTGGGCGACCCCGACGTTCGCTTTGAGCGGAATTTTCGGGCACGTGATCCCGGAGGCCGGTGTGTGATCTCTCACAAGGGCGGCTTTCCAGCCATCTACTCTCCGTGACCCGATGGCTCCCGTAAAGCCGGGAAAATCCGGGTTTTCCGGGGGCCTGATCACGGGAAGTACACGGTGAGATGGCTTTGAAGTGCGGCCCCCGGACCGTGTACGGTCCGCTTCGCCATCCAACCCGATCACTCTTGAGGAGTCCGGTTGGGTGTCGATTGAGTAACAGACCTTGATGTGAGGCAAAATCTCCGCCTCGAGGCGGGCACAAGTCCGGCCTCTCACGCGTTACGTGCGCTGGAGACACCCGCAGACACCCAGAGGGGGAGAGCGAAATGGCAACGGATTACGACACCCCACGCAAGACCGACGACGACGTGGACTCCGACAGCCTTGAAGAGCTGAAGGCCCGGCGGAACGACAAGTCCGCGTCGGCCGTCGATGTCGACGAGTTCGAGGCCGCCGAAGGCCTGGAGCTGCCGGGCGCCGACCTCTCGAACGAGGAGCTGGCCGTCCGGGTGCTCCCGAAGCAGCAGGACGAGTTCACCTGCATGAGCTGCTTCCTGGTGCACCACCGCAGCCAGTTGGCCCGCGAGAAGAACGGTCAGCCGATCTGTCGCGACTGCGACTGAGGCGGGGTCGGCCGTGAACGGCTCGACCCCTCCTAGGAAGCGCCGCTTCCCGCGCCGGGGAGCGGACCTCGAGCCGCTTGGCGGCTCTGACGGCGTGCGTGACGACGAGCGGGGCTCTTCCATCGAGGAAGTCGAGGGAACAGCCTCGCTCGAACCGGTACACGCCTCCGCGGCCCCCCAGGGGCCCGAGGAGGTGCCGGCCGACCCGCCGGCACCCGTCGCGCGCCGCCGTGCGGCCGCCGTCCGGGCCGGAATCCGGGAAGGCGTCCGCCAGGGCGGCAGCCGGGCCAGGGCGGGTCTGGCGTATCTCGCCGACCGGATCATCGACGTGGCCCCGCGGGTCCCGGTACGGGACCTTCAGACCCTCCGCAGGCAGTTCCCCGGGCTCGGGCCCGAGGAGCTGGCCGACAGGCTTGTGACAGGCGCGTCGAGAGCGACGGCCACCGTCGGGGCCGGAGTCGGCGCGGCCGCGATGATGCCGGTGCCGCCGGCCATGCCGACCGAACTGGCAGCGGAGATCACCGGCGTCGCGGCGATAGAACTGAAGCTGATCGCCGAACTGCACGAGGTGTACGGGGTACGGCCGTCCGGGACCCTCACTCAGCGCAGTTCCGCGTATCTGAGGTCCTGGTCCGGGGAGCGCGGGATCGAGGTGACCAAGCCCGCGACGATAGACGCGGCCCTGGGCGGCCGGATGAAGCGGGAACTGCGTCAGCGGATCATGAAGCGTGTGGTGCGGGGTCTGCCGAACCTGATGCCGTTCATGGTCGGGGCCGCGGTCGGAGCGGTCATGAACCGACGGGACACCCGGCGCCTCGCGGAACGCATCCGCAGGGATCTGCGACGCCGGCAGGTGGCCTGGGAGGCGCTGCCGGAGCTGCCGCCTCTGGAGGAGCCGAAGAACCCCCTGGAACTCGAGCCCTGACCGTCGGTGAAGCGGCCGTAGGGGAAGGGCGCGCCGCAGCGCGGCCCTATGCCTGGGTCCGGGCCGTCCTGAGCGCCGCCGCCAGCCGCTCCGGCTCCCGCGTCGACAGATACAGATAGGGCGTCGGGTCGGCCGGGTCCGTGACCTCGACCTTCAGGGCCGTCGGAATGTACGCCCGCAGCAGCATGAAGGCGCGTGTGTCCGCCTTGAACGTCCGCCAGGCACGCGCCTCCTCCGGGTCCAGCTCCTCGGCGTCTCCGAGGGCCGACAGCGGGATCCTCGCCTCGCCCGCCAGGAGCGAGTCCCCGACCACGCGGATCCGTACCGAGCCGTAGGAGCTGACCACCACGGCCGAGACCGCGGTGCCGCCGACCAGTCCGCCGAGCAGCGGGAGCGTGCCGAAGGGAAGCAGGACGAGAGCCAGGGCGACACCGACCAGGAGGCACATCAGCCACCAGGAGCGGGGCGCGGTGAGGCGTTCTTCGTACGGCGACGCGGAGGGCTGCATGGGCCCAAGCTTGGCATGGTGTCCGGGGGGCGTTCACGCGCGGGTAAGGTCTGCGGCTGTGAGTGGTACTTCCGCAGCCCTGACGCCCCCCGCCGACGCCGTGGCGCCCGTGCGGCACCCCGATGCGCCCGCTCCGGGAGAGCTGCTCGGCGCGCACTACGCGCAGTGCTTCGGATGCGGGGGAGACCAGCCCCACGGACTGCACCTCCAGGCGCGGGCGGGTGAGGGTGTGTCCCTCACCGCGGAGTTCACCGTCCAGGCCGGCCAGCAGGGGGCACCCGGCCTCGCCCACGGCGGGGTGCTCGCCACCGCCCTCGACGAGACCCTCGGCTCCCTGAACTGGCTGCTGCGTACCATCGCGGTCACCGGGCGGCTGGAGACCGACTTCGTACGGCCGGTTCCCGTGGGTACCGTGCTGTATCTGGAGGCCGAGGTGACGGCCGTGGCCGGACGGAAGATCTACTCGAGGGCCACCGGCCGGGTCGGCGGACCCGACGGGCCCGTCGCCGTCCGTGCCGAGGCCCTCTTCATCGAGGTCAAGGTCGACCACTTCATCGACCACGGCCGCCCACGGGAGATCCAGGCGGCCATGAACGACCCGGACCAGCTCCGGCGCGCACGAGCCTTCGAGGTGAACCCGTGACCCGCGACCCCGTGAACGTGCTGATCAGGCGCGTCGATCCCGATGTACCCCTTCCGGCGTACGCGCACCCCGGCGACGCGGGGGCCGATCTGCGCACCACCGAGAGCTGCGAACTCGGCCCCGGCGAACGCGCTGTTCTGCCCACGGGGGTGTCTGTCGCACTGCCTGAGGGGTACGCGGCCTTCGTGCATCCGCGTTCGGGTCTCGCCGCGCGCTGCGGTGTCGCCCTCGTGAATGCCCCGGGGACGGTTGATGCCGGGTACCGTGGGGAGATCAAGGTGATCGTGGTGAATCTCGACCCGCGCGAACCCGTGCGGTTCGAGCGCTTCGACCGGATTGCCCAACTGGTCGTCCAGCAGGTCGAGAGGGTCCGCTTCCACGAGGTCGCGGAGCTTCCCGGCTCTACGCGGGCCGAGGGGGGCTTCGGGTCCACCGGCGGTCACGCCGCCGTGGGCGGGGCAACGGGTGGGAATCGATACGCTTCGGTCGTATCCGACCGGGAAGGACAGTGACGTGTTCGGACGTCGCAACAAGAAGGGTGCCGCCGAGGACGCGGCCGGCGAGGCCGAGCAGGTCGTCGACGGTGTCGACACCGAGGCGGAGGAAGAGGTCGACCGTGAGCGCGTGAGGCTCGAGCCGGAGCCGCGCCCCGACGGCCCCTGGGACGACTCCGAGGTCCGCGAGCCCGGCGAGGGCCGGGTGGATCTGGGCGGTCTGTTCGTGCCCGGGGTCGAGGGCATGGAGCTGCGGGTCGAGGTCGCGGGCGACGCGATCGTCGCGGCGACCGTCGTGCTGCGGGACAGCGCCATCCAGCTCCAGGCCTTCGCCGCGCCCAAGCGTGAGGGCATCTGGGGTGAGGTCCGCGAGGAGATCGCCAGCGGCATCACCCAGCAGGGTGGCATCGTCGACGAGGTCGAGGGGCCGCTGGGCTGGGAGCTGCGCGCCCAGGTGCCGGTGCAGCTCCCGGACGGCACGAGCGGTTTCCAGGTCGTGCGGTTCGTCGGCGTGGACGGTCCGCGCTGGTTCCTGCGGGGTGTGATCTCCGGTCAGGGAGCCGTGCAGCCGCAGGCCGCGGGGCTGCTGGAGCAGATCTTCCGGGACACCGTCGTGGTGCGGGGCGAGGGCCCGATGGCGCCGCGCGACCCGATCGTGCTGAAGCTGCCGAACGACGCGCAGATGGTGCCCGAGGGTGTGCAGCAGGAGGAGGGCGGTTCCCGCTTCTCCGGTGGCATGGGCCAGCTGCAGCGCGGACCCGAGATCACCGAGGTGCGCTGACCGCTCGGCGGACACCACCATTCGAGGCCGTACCCCCAGGGGGTGCGGCCTCCGGAGTGTGCGGGCCCTTCCGGCCCCCGGCGCGTTCTTCCGGGCCCGGCTTGGCGGCCCGCCCAGGGGCCGCCGGACGCCGTGCGGGGTGCATCAGGGTTCCGTCAAAGAGGCATGCCCGGGTGCACCCTGTCCCATTTGTCGTAATTGTTGGCCGTAAGGTCGACGAAGCGTACGCAGGTATGTGTAGGAAGACAATGGGGCCATGGGACGCGGCAAGCTACGGATCTACCTCGGTGCGGCACCGGGCGTCGGCAAGACCTACGCCATGCTCTCGGAGGCCCATCGCCGCATCGAGCGGGGCACGGACTGCGTGGTGGCCTTCGTCGAGCACCATGACCGGCCGCGCACCGAGGTGATGCTGCACGGCCTGGAGCAGATGACGCGCAAGGAACTCGTCCACCGGGGTGCGGTCTTCACCGAGATGGACGTGGACGCGGTGCTGCGCCGCGCCCCCGCGGTCGCCCTCGTGGACGAACTCGCCCACACCAACATCCCCGGCTCGCGCAACGCCAAGCGCTGGCAGGACGTCGAGGAGCTGCTGGCCGCCGGGATCGACGTGGTCTCGACGGTCAACATCCAGCACCTGGAGTCTCTCGGCGATGTCGTGGAGTCCATAACGGGCGTACGGCAGCGGGAGACGGTCCCCGACGAGGTGGTGCGCCGCGCGGACCAGATCGAGCTGGTCGACATGTCCCCGCAGGCACTGCGCCGGCGTATGGCGCACGGCAACATCTACAAGCCGGACAAGGTCGACGCGGCGCTGTCGAACTACTTCCGCCCCGGAAACCTGACCGCCCTGCGGGAACTGGCCCTGCTGTGGGTGGCCGACCGCGTCGACGAGTACCTGAACGAGTACCGCAGGCGGCACCGGGTGTCCACGATCTGGGGCTCGCGCGAGCGGATCGTGGTCGGCGTGACCGGCGGCCCCGAGGGGCGGACCCTGATCCGCCGGGCCGCCCGGCTGGCGGAGAAGGGCGCCGGCGGCGAGGTGCTCGCCGTCTACATCTCCCGCAGCGACGGACTCACCTCCGCCTCACCCAAGGAGCTGGCGGTCCAGCGCACGCTGGTGGAGGAACTCGGCGGAACCTTCCACCACGTCGTCGGCGACGACATCCCGGCGGCGCTCCTGGACTTCGCCCGCGGAGTGAACGCCACCCAGATCGTCCTCGGCTCCTCGCGCCGCAAGGCATGGCAGTACGTCTTCGGGCCCGGCGTCGGCGCCACGGTCGCCCGTGAGTCGGGGCCCGACCTCGACGTGCACATCGTCACCCACGAGGAGGTCGCCAAGGGGCGCGGCCTGCCGGTGGGGCGGGGCGCACGGCTCGGCCGCACCCGCATCATCGCGGGCTGGCTGGTCGGCATCGTCGGCCCGGCCGTCCTCGCGGTGCTGCTGAACACCGTGGACCTCGGCCTCGCCAACGACATGCTGCTGTTCCTGTCGCTGACCGTGGCGGCGGCCCTGCTCGGCGGTCTCTACCCGGCGCTCGCCTCGGCGGCCTTCGGTTCCCTGCTGCTGAACTACTACTACACGCCCCCGTTGCACCGGCTGACGATCGCCGACCCGAAGAACATCGTCGCCATCGCGATCTTCGTCGGGGTCGCGGTGTCGGTGGCCTCGGTGGTGGACCTCGCCGCCCGGCGTACCCACCAGGCGGCACGGCTGCGGGCCGAGTCGGAGATCCTCTCCTTCCTGGCGGGCAGCGTGCTGCGCGGCGAGACCGGACTCCAGGACATCCTGGAACGGGTGCGCGAGACCTTCGGCATGGAGTCGGCGGCCCTGCTGGAGCGGACGAGCGATGTCGACCCCTGGACCTGCGCGGGCAGCGTGGGCCCGGGCACCGCGGTCGAACGGCCCGAGGACGCCGACGTGGACGTGCCGGTGGGTGATCACATGGCGCTGGCACTGTCGGGGCGGGTCCTGCCCGCCTCCGACCGCCGGGTGCTGGCCGCTTTCGCCGCGCAGGCCGCCGTGGTGCTGGACCGCCAGCGCCTCCAGCAGGAGGCCGAACAGGCTCGCGGGCTGGCCGAGGGCAACCGCATCCGCACCGCCCTGCTCGCGGCCGTCAGCCATGATCTCCGCACCCCGCTCGCGGGCATCAAGGCGTCGGTCACCTCGCTCAGGTCGGACGACGTGGAGTGGTCTGAGGAGGACCGCGCCGAGTTGCTGGCGGCGATCGAGGACGGCGCCGACCGGCTCGACCACCTGGTGGGCAACCTGCTGGACATGTCCCGCCTCCAGACCGGTACCGTCACTCCGCTCATCCGGGCGATCGACCTGGACGAGGTCGTGCCGATGGCGCTCGGCGGGGTGCCCGAGGACAGTGTCGAGCTGGACGTCCCGGAGACGCTGCCGATGGTCGCCGTGGACGCCGGGCTGCTGGAGCGGACGGTGGCCAACCTGGTCGAGAACGCGGTCAAGTACAGCCCCCGGGAATCGCACGTGCTGGTCTCCGCGAGCGCCCTCGCCGACCGGGTCGAGGTGCGCGTGGTGGACCAGGGACCGGGCGTCCCCGACGAGGCGAAGGACCGCATCTTCGAACCCTTCCAGCGCTACGGCGACGCCCCCCGCGGCGCCGGCGTCGGTCTCGGCCTCGCGGTCGCCCGTGGCTTCGCCGAAGCCATGGGTGGCACCCTGAACGCCGAGGACACCCCCGGTGGCGGACTCACGATGGTCCTCTCCCTGCGTGGCGTCGGGATTCCTGAGGGCCCCGCGCGCATCGCCGAACCAGAAAGGCAAACCACATGACCCGGGTGCTCGTGGTCGACGACGAGCCGCAGATCGTGCGCGCCCTCGTGATCAACCTCAGGGCGCGCAAGTACGAGGTGGACGCGGCTCCCGACGGCGCTACCGCACTCCAGCTCGCCGCCGCCCGCCACCCCGATGTCGTCGTGCTCGACCTGGGACTGCCCGACATGGACGGCGTCGAGGTGATCAAGGGGCTGCGCGGCTGGACCCGGGTGCCGATCCTCGTGCTGTCCGCCCGCCACTCCTCGGACGAGAAGGTCGAGGCGCTGGACGCGGGCGCCGACGACTACGTCACCAAGCCGTTCGGCATGGACGAGCTGCTGGCCCGCCTCCGCGCCGCCGTCCGCCGGACCGAGCCGACCGGGGGCAGCGAGGACGACGTCCTGGTGGAGACCGACGGGTTCACCGTCGACCTGGCCGCGAAGAAGGTCAACCGGGCCGGGAAGGACGTACGCCTCACCCCCACGGAGTGGCATCTGCTGGAGGTGCTCGTGCGCAACACCGGCCGCCTGGTCAGCCAGAAACAGCTGCTCCAGGAGGTGTGGGGGCCGTCGTACGGCACGGAGACGAACTATCTGCGGGTGTACATGGCCCAGCTGCGACGCAAACTGGAGGCGGACCCCTCGCACCCGAAGCACTTCATCACCGAGCCGGGCATGGGGTACAGATTCGAGAAGTGAGGTGCGTGAGTGGGGCGCCGGCAAGGGTGCTTGGCTGTCGCAGGGCCCCGGTACGCTTTCGGGTATGAGCGCTGTCCCTCGTTCCGAAAAACCGGTGAGCCGTTTCCGGCGGATGCTCGACCGGCTTTCCTCGTCACAGGAGGATCTGGAATCCGAGGAACTGCGTGAGGACGCCGAGACCGCGGGATGTACGCGTATCGGCGACTGCCACGACCGGCAGATCGTGACGGTTACTGGTACGTTGCGCACGGTCACCTTGCGCCCCCGGGCCGGTGTCCCGGCCCTGGAAGCCGAGTTGTTCGACGGCTCGGCCGCGCTGGACCTGGTCTGGCTCGGCCGGCGTTCCATCGTCGGCATAGAGCCGGGGCGCAAGCTCATCGCTTCGGGCCGGATCTCGATGAGCCGGGGCCGCAGGGTGCTGTTCAATCCCAAGTACGAACTCAGACCGCTCGGACGGGAGTAGCCGGTGACGTCACTCGAGAAGCCGACCGAAGACGCCCAGCACGATTCACGGGCGGTGACCGAGGCCGCGCTGTTCGAGGCGTTCGGCGGGGTGCGCGGCATGGTCGAGACCGTGGTGCCCGGTCTCTTCTTCGTCACCATCTTCACGATCAACAAGAACCTGCACTGGTCGGCGATCACCGCGCTCGCGGTGTCGCTGTTGCTCGTGGTCGTCCGCCTTGTCATGCGGGACACCGTGAAGCACGCCTTCAGCGGTGTGTTCGGTGTGGCCTTCGGCGTGGTCTTCGCGATGATGACCGGCAACGCGAAGGACTTCTATCTGCCGGGCATGCTCTACACGCTGGGCCTGGCCCTGGCGTACATCATCACCACGCTCGCCGGAGTGCCGCTGATCGGGCTGATCCTCGGCCCGGTCTTCAAGGAGAACCTCTCCTGGCGCACCCGCAACCCGGGGCGCAAGAAGGCGTACACCAAGGCCAGTTGGGCCTGGGGCCTGATCCTGCTCGCCAAGTGCGCGATTCTGTTCCCCCTGTACTGGTGGGCCAACACCGCCCAGCTCGGCTGGGTGCTGATCGCGCTCAAGATCCCGCCGTTTCTGCTCGCCGTCTGGCTCACCTGGGTCTTCCTGGCGAAGGCGCCCGCGCCGATCGACGTCTTCGCGGAGATGGAAGCGGAGGAGAAGGCCGAGGAGGAGCGAAAGGCAACAGTGACGGCCGTCGCCGAGGGGGAGACCCGGTCCGGGCGCCATCGGCGGGAGTCGTAGGCGATTACGTCGTCGGCACGGGCTTTGGGTGGCAGGCCGTCGCCTCAGTGCCGGCCGAGTGGACCGTCGCGGGGAGTCCCGGCCGTGCACGCCCTCGCCCGAGGCACCCGCACGGGGCCGCGACCGCCCGGCGTTCCCGGCAGGCACCCCATTCCCAGACCCGGGGCGGACACGTCGACGCCCGGAACCCCAGGACCGGCAAGCCCAGACCGGCACCCCCCGCACGAGAAAGAGCCGGGGCGCTCTGACGATGGCAGAGCGCCCCGGAGTGACGGATACGGCGGGGAACTAGTCCGCCGAGTCCTCCCGGCGCACCGAGAGCAGGTCCTCCAGCTGGCCCTCGCGTGCCTGGGCCGCCACGAACAGCAGTTCGTCGCCCGCCTCCAGGGAGTCCTCCCGGGACGGGGTCAGCACCCGGGTTCCGCGGATGATGGTCACCAGGGAGGTGTCCTGCGGCCACTCCACGTCACCGACCTGCGTGCCGGCCAGGGCCGACTCCGGAGGCAGGGTCAGCTCGACCAGGTTCGCGTCGCCGTGGCTGAAGCGGAGCAGACGGACCAGGTCGCCGACGCTCACCGCCTCCTCGACGAGCGCCGACATCAGTCGCGGGGTGGAGACCGCCACGTCCACGCCCCACGCCTCGTTGAACAGCCACTCGTTCTTCGGGTTGTTCACGCGGGCGACGACGCGCGGAACGCCGTACTCCGTCTTCGCCAGCAGGGACACGACCAGGTTCACTTTGTCGTCGCCCGTCGCGGCGATCACCACATTGCAGCGCTGCAGCGCCGCCTCGTCCAGCGACGTGATCTCGCAGGCGTCGGCCAGCAGCCACTCCGCCTGCGGTACCCGCTCGACCGAGATCGCGGTGGGCGCCTTGTCGATCAGCAGGACCTCGTGCCCGTTCTCCAGCAACTCGCCCGCGATCGAGCGACCCACGGCGCCGGCACCGGCAATGGCGACCCTCATCAGTGCCCGCCCTCTCCTTCAGGCCCCTTGGCGAACGCCGCCTCGACCTTCTCGACGTCGTGCGTCCGCATCATCACGTGCACCAGATCGCCCTCCTGCAACACCGTCTGCGAGCTGGGCAGCATCGCCTCGCCCAGCCGGGTGAGGAACGCGACGCGCACCCCGGTCTCCTCCTGGAGCCGGCTGATCTTGTGCCCGACCCAGGCCGGTGAGGCGTGCACCTCGGCGAGCTGGACACCGCCGGTGGGGTCCCGCCACAGCGGCTCGGCGCCCGAGGGGAGCAGACGGCGCAGCATCTGGTCGGCGGTCCAGCGGACGGTCGCCACGGTCGGGATGCCCAGGCGCTGGTAGACCTCCGCACGGCGGGGGTCGTAGATACGGGCCGCCACGTTCTCGATGCCGAACATCTCGCGGGCCACGCGTGCGGCGATGATGTTCGAGTTGTCCCCGCTGGAGACGGCGGCGAAGGCGCCGGCCTCCTCGATGCCCGCCTCGCGCAGGGTGTCCTGGTCGAAGCCCACTCCGGTGACACGGCGGCCGCCGAACCCGGAGCCCAGCCGTCGGAAGGCGGTGGGGTCCTGGTCGATCACGGCGACCGTGTGCCCCTGTTGCTCCAGGGTCTGGGCAAGAGCGGAGCCCACTCTTCCGCAGCCCATGATGACGATGTGCACGACCGTCCTTCCGATGTCAAGGGTCATGGCTCGGTCGAAAACCAAGAACAGGGTCTCAGACCGCCGCCCAAGCTACACACACGCGGTCCGCGGAGGGACCCCCGTGCACGCGCGCCGGACGGCTTCGTGCGCTCAGCGCCGGCCGAGGCCGCGGACGCGGAGAACTGTCAGGATTCCGAGGCCGACGAGCCGGGTCAGGACGCCGACGAGCGCCGCGGACACATGCATGGATCCTCCGGGGGCGGCAACTGAACGGGTTTTGTCATATAGGCATGCCTAACTCCTCACCTGCGGAATCCGCAGCGGGGCCCCTCCCCGAATTCACCCGTGAGGCAGATCTCCCACAGCGGGTGGGCTACGCCGGGACCGACCCCTTACGATCCTCTCTTGTGTCCAAACTGACCGACGTGCCCAAACGCATCCTCATCGGGCGCGCACTGCGCAGTGATCGGCTGGGGGAGACCCTCCTGCCCAAGCGCATCGCACTCCCCGTCTTCGCCTCCGACCCGCTCTCCTCCGTGGCCTACGCCCCGGGGGAAGTCCTGCTGGTCCTGTCCATCGCGGGCGTGTCGGCCTACCACTTCAGCCCCTGGATCGCGGTCGCCGTCGTCGTGCTGATGTTCACGGTGGTCGCCTCCTACCGGCAGAACGTGCACGCCTATCCGAGCGGCGGCGGCGACTACGAGGTCGCGACCACCAACCTCGGGCCCAAGGCGGGCCTCACCGTCGCCAGCGCCCTCCTCGTCGACTACGTCCTCACGGTCGCGGTGTCGATCTCCTCGGGCATCGAGAACCTGGGTTCAGCGATCCCCTTCGTCGTCGAGCACAAGGTCCTCTGCGCGGTCGCGGTGGTCGTCCTGCTCACGCTGATGAACCTGCGCGGGGTCAAGGAGTCCGGCACGCTGTTCGCGATCCCGACGTATGTCTTCGTCGCGGGCGTGTTCATCATGATCGCGTGGGGCGCGTTCCGCGGGCTGGTCCTCGGGGACACCATGCGCGCGCCCACGGCGTCGTACGCGATCAGGGCGGAGCACCAGGGCATAGCGGGATTCGCGCTCGTCTTCCTGCTGCTGCGTGCCTTCTCCTCCGGCTGTGCCGCGCTCACCGGTGTCGAGGCGATCTCCAACGGCGTCCCGGCCTTCCGCAAGCCCAAGTCGAAGAACGCCGCGACGACGCTCGCGATGATGGGCCTGCTCGCCGTCACCATGTTCTGCGGCATCATCGTGCTGGCCATGACGACCAAGGTCCGCATGGCCGAGAACCCGGCCACCGACCTGCTCCACCACGGTGTCGCGCTGGGCTCCGGCTATGTCCAGAACCCGGTGATCTCGCAGGTCGCCGAGGCCGTCTTCGGCAAGGGCAGCCTGCTGTTCATCGTGCTGGCCGCGGCCACCGCGCTGGTGCTGTTCCTCGCCGCGAACACCGCGTACAACGGCTTCCCGCTGCTCGGCTCGATCCTCGCCCAGGACCGCTATCTGCCGCGCCAGCTGCACACCCGCGGCGACCGCCTCGCCTTCTCCAACGGCATCGTGCTGCTCGCGGGCGCGGCCACCATGCTGATCTGCATCTACGGCGCCGACTCGACCCGGCTGATCCAGTTGTACATCGTCGGTGTGTTCGTGTCGTTCACGCTGAGCCAGACCGGCATGGTCCGCCACTGGAACCGGCACCTCGCCACCGAGCAGGACCAGGCCAAGCGCCGCCACATGGTCCGCTCGCGCGCGATCAACGCCTTCGGCGCCTTCTTCACCGGCCTGGTCCTGGTCGTCGTCCTCGTCACGAAGTTCACGCACGGCGCCTGGGTCGCCCTGCTGGGCATGTGCATCTTCTACGCGACGATGACCGCGATCCGCCGCCACTACGACAGGGTGTCCGAGGAACTGGCCGCACCCGAGGGCCCCAGCGACGACAGCGTCCGCCCCTCGCGCGTCCACTCGGTGGTCCTCATCTCCAAGATCCACCGTCCGACGCTGCGCGCCCTCGCCTACGCCGAGCTGCTGCGCACCGACACCCTGGAGGCGCTCAGCGTCAATGTCGACCCGGCGGAGACAAAGGCGCTCAAGGACGAGTGGGAGCGGCGGGGCATCGACGTACCGCTGAAGATCCTCGACTCTCCGTACCGCGAGATCACACGACCGGTGATCGAGTATGTGAAGAGCCTGCGCCGCGAGTCCCCGCGCGACGCCGTGTCCGTGATCATCCCGGAGTACGTGGTCGGCCACTGGTACGAGCACCTGCTGCACAACCAGAGCGCACTGCGGCTCAAGGGCCGGCTGCTGTTCACGCCGGGCGTCATGGTGACCTCCGTGCCGTACCAGTTGCAGTCGTCCGAGCTGGCGAAACAGCGGGCCCGCAGGCGGCAGGACTGGAGCGCGCCCGGCGCGGTGCGGCGCGGCCCGGCGGAGCAGCGCCCGAAGGAGTCGTCGGCCTCGCAGAGCTGAGCCCCTCGTCGCACAGCACGGCCCTCATGGTGAACGGCCGGACGACAGCCACGTAAACTGGTGGGCTGTCGTCCGGCCGCACCCATTGCGCACCGTTCCCCTCTCTCATCTGGAGTCGTCCCACCATGCAGGCAGAACCGAAGAAGTCTCTGGTGGACGAGGAGTACGAGGTCGAGATCGGCCCCGTCGCCCACGGCGGCCACTGCATCGCCCGTACCGAGACCGGCCAGGTCCTCTTCGTCCGGCACGCGCTGCCCGGGGAGCGCGTGGTGGCCCGCGTCACGGAGGGCGAGGAGGGAGCCCGCTTTCTGCGCGCGGACGCGGTGCGGGTGCTGGAGGCCTCGAAGGACCGCATCGACGCACCCTGCCCGTACGCGGGCCCCGGCCGCTGCGGCGGGTGCGACTGGCAGCACGCCAAGCCGGGCGCGCAGCGCCGGCTCAAGGGCGAGGTGATCGCCGAGCAGTTGCAGCGGCTCGCGGGCCTCACCCCCGAGGAGGCGGGCTGGGACGGCACGGTGGTGCCGGCCGAGGGCGACAAGCTGCCGGCCGGCGAGGTGCCGCAGTGGCGCACCCGGGTGCAGTACGCGGTGGATCCCTCCGGTCGGGCGGGTCTGCGCCGTCACCGCTCGCACGAGGTCGAACCGGTCGACCACTGCATGATCGCCGCCGAGGGTGTCAGCGAGCTGGGCATCGAGAAGCGGGACTGGACGGGCATGGACTCCGTCGAGGCCATCGCGGCGACGGGCTCACAGGACCGACAAGTCATCCTGACGCCGAAGCCGGGCGCGCGACTGCCGCTGGTCGAACTGGACAAGCCGGTCTCGGTCCTGCGGGTCGACGAGAGGACGGGGGGCGTGCACCGCGTGCACGGCCGCCCCTTCGTACGCGAACGCGCCGACGGCCGTACCCACCGCGTCGGCGCCGGCGGCTTCTGGCAGGTCCACCCGAAGGCGGCGGACACCCTGGTGACGGCGGTGATGCAGGGTCTGCTGCCGCGCAAGGGTGAGACCGCGCTCGACCTGTACTGCGGTGTCGGCCTCTTCGCCGGCGCGCTCGCGGACAGGCTCGGCGAGAAGGGCGCGGTGCTCGGCATCGAGTCCGGCAAGCGCGCGGTGGAGGACGCCCGGCACAACCTCGCCGACTTCCCCCGGGTGCGCATCGAACAGGGCAAGGTCGAGTCGGTCCTGCCGCGCACCGGCATCACGGAGGTCGACCTGATCGTCCTGGACCCGCCCCGCGCCGGCGCGGGCAGGGACACCGTGGCCCACCTGGCATCCCTGGGCGCACGCCGCATCGCCTACGTCGCCTGCGACCCGGCGGCCCTCGCCCGGGACTTGGCGTACTTCCGTGACGGCGGCTACCGGGTGCGCACGATGAGGGCGTTCGATCTGTTTCCGATGACGCATCATGTGGAGTGCGTGGCGATTCTGGAGCGTGCGGAAAAGGGGCTGTGACCTGCGGGCTCTTGTAGATTCCTCAGGCGCGGCCTGTGCGCTCGATCTGTTTCCCGGAATGCATGACGTGAACCACGTCCGATGCGCCTGAGCGTCACTGACCTGCTGTTTTGCGAGCACTACGGGGACGGCGGCTGTGCCTCGTTCGGTGCAGGCCAGCACGGCGGCAGGTTGTCTTGACGCTCGGACGACGCTCGCTCTGATGGCCTGTCAGGGCAGTGTCGACCGCGCTCGGCGCCGTGCGACGCGCCTTGGGCAGTCCGGGCCCGGTCCTGCTGGACGTCCTCACCAACCCCGACGAGATCGCCGTCCCGGCCAAGCCGACCGTCGAGCAGGGCTGGGGGCTTCGCGGTCGCCAAGGTGAAGGAAATCGTACGCAGCCATGGAGAGTCCGGCGAAAACTGACAGCAGTTCGAGGAATACCGCTCGCCAGCCCGGGTATGCGCGTGCTTGCCGGTCCAAGGGCCGGCGCAGACGAGGCCGATCGACTGGGAAGGGCGCAAACATGGCGACGACGACCGTGCGGACTGCCGAGCAGACGGTGGACGTTCCGGAGATCGCGGATCCTTCCAAGGTCGCGCCGAAGGACGCGCGGGAGTTGTCGAAGCTGTTCTTCGACCAGTTGGCGGTGCTGGAGGAGGGCACGCCGGAGTATCAGTACGCGCGCAACACGCTGATCGAGATGAACATGTCCCTGGTCCGCTACGCGGCCGGCCGGTTCCGCAGCCGGGGGCCGGAGGAGATGGAGGACATCGTCCAGGTCGGCATGATCGGCTTGATCAAGGCGATCGACCGGTTCGAGCTGTCCCGCGAGGTGGAGTTCACCTCCTTCGCCGTCCCCTACATCATCGGCGAGATCAAGCGGTTCTTTCGCGACACCTCCTGGGCCGTGCACGTCCCGCGCCGGCTCCAGGAAGCCCGCGTCCAACTCGCCCGCGCCAACGAGGAACTGCGTAGCCGCATGGGCCGGACACCGACGACCAAAGAGCTTGCCGAGCTGATGAGCCTCTCGGAGGACGAGGTCGTCGAGGCGCAGCTGGCCTCCAACGGCTACAAGTCGGCCTCTCTGGACGCGGCGATCAACGGCAGCGAGGACGGCGAGGCCGCGCTGGCGGACTTCATCGGCGACGAGGACGCCGCCCTCGGCCTGATCGAGGACTTCCACGCCCTCGCCCCGATGATCGCCGAGCTCGACGAACGTGACCGCAAGATCATCCACTGGCGCTTCGTCGAGGAACTCACCCAGGCCCAGATCGGCGAACGTCTCGGTGTCTCCCAGATGCACGTCTCCCGGCTGATCTCCCGTCTCCTGGCCCGCCTGCGCGAAGGCATGCTCAGCTCCATCTGACGCGTGAAGGCATGCTCAGCACCGTCTGACGGTCGGGGGCCCGGCAGCCGGACGGCAGCCGGGCGTCCTGCGGAGCGGGGGAGATGTCGGGTGTAGTGCCTCACTCTTGCGAGGTCCTGCCGATCGGGCCGGGCCCCGCGGCTGCGTGGTGCGGTCCGCCTCCACACTCGCCGCGCCGTTCTGCTTCCTGCACTGCTCCTCTTCGGTGCCGGCTTCGCCATCAAGATCCTCTGGTGGGTCGCTGTCGCCGTCCTGGTGCTGTGGCTTCTCGGCTTCGTCATGCGCTCGACCACCGCCGGTGGCGGCCGAGGTCGTTGGTACCGATGGTGATCTGACCCGCAGCGCGCCTTCATCACGGGGTCCGGCCGATATGACGGCCGGGCCCCGTGCGCATGCCGGACGTGAGGCGACCTGGTACGTAACAGGCTATACAGCCCATAGGCGTCCCAAACGGCAGCAGGGTAGGCGTGGTGCAGTCGGGGGCGGGACACGCACGCGCGATGGAACCCGCGACCTCCTGCCGTGTCCCCGTCGCCGGCCTTACCGGCGGCCGTGCGCCCAGCCGGGCTGCGGCGGCGTGCGGAGGTCCCGCGGCGCGACTCCCGGACGCAGTGGCCGGCGACCGGGACGCGGCTACCGAGGTTGCCAGGTAGAAAGCGACCGCGGCCGAGCTGATCCGTCGCAGCCCCGACCACGCCCGTACGGACCTCCCGTTGCCTTTCAGCTTCGGCTTCCGTTCGAAGCCTGACCCTGGGGAGACGTAACAGTGCTTCGATACCTGGATGCGGAGAGCGGCTCAGAGCCGGGCAGGGGCGGGGAGCCTTCTCCTCCCGGACTCCTGTACCCCGAGGCCGGCTTCTTGTACGCGCCCCGCCCTCAACGCCGCCCGTGCGGGCCGGTTTGACCTGACAGACCTGGGCATGGACCGCGGTGAGCAGGTTGCGGACGACCATGTGGCGGGCCGTCGCGGCAATGTGTCCACCGGTGACCGAAGCCGTTTCCGGTTCTCAGCGGCCAGATGCGGCAACTCGCAGTGCGCTGCGTCTCGTTCTGCGGCAGGGTCGCGAGGGGCCGCCTACCTGTGGCCGAGCCCGCCGACCGGCCCTGGAACCGCCCCGGTGAGCGGCTTTCGCGTGCCGCCGGGAGGACGATCGGTCTGTGGGACCGCGGGTACGGCGTGCCTTCGCTTCACGCGTGCGGCGCTGGTTGGCTCGTGCGGATCCTGCGGTTCGCCATTGTGCCGGGGTGCCGGTCGGCTCACAGGAAGCGCCGGATCGGGGTGACGGCGGCTTCCTTGGCGCGTTGCAGCACTGCCCGTCGTCTCCATCGAGTGAGCTCGATGCCCACGCTGTGGCGCAGGTCCGCCTCGTAGTCGCGGTCGAGGGAGGCAGTGAACTCCTCGTCCAGGACGGCGAGCATCACTTCTTCGTCGTGGTCCATGGACCGGCGGTTGAAATTGGTGGATCCGATGAGAGAGGCGACCGAGTCCACGGTGATGATCTTGGCGTGCATCATGGTCGGCTGGTACTGGCGGATGTGCACGCCGGCCTGCAGCAGACGCGTGTAGTGGTGTTGACCGGCGAGCTGGCAGGCGCGCTGGTCGGTGTGGGGGCCGGGCAGCAGGATCTCGACACGCACGCCGCGCCGTGCGGTCTGGCACAGCAGGTCGATGAAGTAGGCGTCAGGGGCGAAGTAGGCGGTGGCCAGCCGGAAGCGTTCCTCGGCGGAGGTGAGCATGACCCGGATGAGGGTTTGCATGTCCTGCCAGCCGATGCTTGCGGAGCCGCGCACGACCTGCACCACCGACGAGCCGGCCTGCGGGTGTTCCGTGAAACGGTCGCGGTCATCGAAGAGTTCGTCATGACACTCGGCCCAGTTCTGCGCGAACGCGGCGGCGATGCCGTCCACGGCCGGGCCGCGCACCTGGACGTGGGTGTCGCGCCACTCGGCAGGGTTGCGGGCGTTGCCGCTCCATTCCTCCGCGATGCCGACGCCGCCGGTGAAGGCGGTGTGTTCGTCGACGATGAGGGCCTTGCGGTGGCAACGGTGGTTCTGTTTGAACGGTGACAGCCACACGGGTTTGCGGAACCAGGCCACCTGCACGCCCGCGGCGCTCATGAGGTCCAGCAGCCGCCGCTCGATCTCCTTGGCGCCGAAGCCGTCGAGCAGCAGTCGCACGCGCACCCCCGCGCGGGCGCGGTCGGCCAAAGTGACGGCGAAGTCGTGGGCGATCTGACCCCGCCAATACACGAACGTCATCATGTCGACGGTATGCCGAGCCGAACGGATCGCCCCGAGCATCGCGGGGAAGATCTCATCACCATTGCGCAGGGGCACCAGGTCATTGCCTTCGGTGGCGGCCACGCCGATCAGTCGCTCCAGGCGACGGCGTAGGCGCTGCTTGCGCGCTGCTGCGTCAGGCGCGGTGTCGCGCGCAGGGGGTGCCGGTATGCCGTCGAGTATCACGCCGAATCTCCCACTGGACCATGAAGACAGAACGTCACGGGCGCTGGGCGGGCCCGAACAACCACATTCCCGGCCGGCACCGCGGCACTCCAGCAGTCTGCCTGGACCGAGCCCACCGACACCGCGACGCCAGCCGCACAGTCTTCGCTGTGGACGTCACTCGAGCGATCACCGTCGTGTCGTCACGAAGCTCGTTTGACGTTCCAGACATCCGCAAGGGTGGTCGGTGCAGCCGCAACCCCCGATCTGACCTGCGGTTGTTTCGGCTCCGGGTTCCTGTGACGTGATTTCCATGACGTCGCACATGGAGTGCGTGGCTGTTTTGGAGCCTGCCGCAAAGGGGCTCTGACCTGCTGTTTCCCTGGTTTCCCAGGGTCCGGGCCGGTCGCGTCGACATGTTTTCGGTGGGCGCATGACGTGGAGCGGGTCGTGTGCCGGACGTACGCCCCTGACCTGCGGCTTCGATCAGTAAGGAGAAGGTGGGCGCGTGGCGCTCTCGGTCTTCGCAGGGTCCGCGCCAGGCAGTTCCGACGCTCATGTGACGCTCGCTCTGATGGTGCGTCAGGTCGTGGGCGAGGGGGTGGACTGTGCGGTCCGTGACTCGAGTCGGGCGGCGACCGGACAGGGCGTGCCGCCATGACGGCCTTTGAATGTGAGGGGGAGGTTGGTCAGTGCTGGGCGGCGAAGACCGACCGTACCTCGCGGATGGCGTAGTAGACGAGCACGTACCCCGCGGCGGGGTCGGCCCACCAGAAGCCGAAGGCGGCGTTGAGGACCAGACCGAGCAGGACTGCGGCGGCCAGCAGCCCGTCGATGAGTGTCACCCGGCCCTCGGTCTTGAGGACCGGGTTGTCCAGCGCGGTGCCGGTGCGAGCTTTGCCCGCAGCGAGGGCGAACATCACGGCCGCGGTGATGGCCGTCCATCCGATGCCCAGTGGTGAGTGGTGGGGGCGGTAGTCGACGGCCAGCACCCAGGTGGATTGCACCACCAGATAGACGGCCAGGAGCGCGAAGCCGATACCGATCAGCTTCAGCGCGCGGCGCTGGCGGGCCTCGCCGGTCCCGGACAGTTCCCAGATCACCACGGTTGAGGCACCGATTTCGATCAGGGAGTCCAGGCCGAACCCGGCCAGCGCCACGGACCTGGCGGAGATCGCCGCGAGGGCGAGCACCACGATCCCGACGACGTTCCAGGCGAGCGTGGCGTATTCCAGGGCGAAGCCCCTGCGGAGCAGGGTGCTGCGGGCGGCGTCGGCAGTGGTCACCGGCCCGATTCTGACAGGCGGCTTGGTGGTCACCGGCCAGGGGTCATGCGTCATCACCTTCGGCGAGGATGCGGTAGTCGGTGGCGACCGAGGGGTGTTCGCCCTTGTTCTTGCCCGAGGTGATGACGAGCTTGCTCGCGATCTGCGGCACGGGCACCCCTTTGGCGCGCAGGCCACGGGCGTAGGTGGCCATGTCGTCGTCGACGACCTTCGGGCGTCCGCCGTGACGGCCGCGCTCGCGGGCGGACGCCTGTCCTTCGAGGGACTTCTCCCGGATGTACTCCCGCTCGGACTCCGCCATGCCGGCGAAGAACGCGAACAGCGCGGCCCCGTGCCCCGAGGGGTCGTACACGCCCTGGCCGGGCCGTACTGCAACGGGCATACCTCACCCTCGTGGGCTTCGTCGCGGCCTCGGGCACCGCCGCGTCGATGGTCGGGCCCTTCTCCCAGGCGCGGTCGGGGCCGCGGTCGGCGGGGGTGCGGACTTCGAGTTCGGCGCGGGGCTGGGGGACGAGCATGAAGCGCGGGGTGTGATATTTGCGGGCGACCTTGCCGCCGCGGGTGCCGCAGGTGTTCCGGCGGGCACCTCACAGGTCGGACAGTCAACCGACCGACGGCGGCGGCCGTCTCGTGCGGCGCGGTGGTCTACGCCGTCCAACGCCCCGCCCCCTCGCCCCGCTGGTTCGGCTTCCACGAGGTGTTCCACGCCTTGACCGTGGCGGCCTTCACCGCGCACTACATCGCCATCTCCCTCGCCGCCTACTGACGGGGGAGCCGTTCGGACACGAGAATCATCTCTGCGTGCCGGGTGACCCGGATGCGGTCATCGAAGACCCTGCGGAAGCCGAACGGCAGCAGACCAATGCCTCGAAGCACGCCCTGGCTCGCAGCCGCCGCACATGCGCACCCCCGGCCTGTAGTGCGGCACCAGGGGAGCCGTATGCGCCCGTCTCGCCCGGTTGCGCCATCGTCCAAGCCGCTCGGGCGGGCCGGTGCATAGAATCCGATCCCATGCCGAAGCTTGACGAGCTGCTCGTTGCGATAGCTGCCCTTGTGGAGTCCGGGCAGAGCAATCAAATGTCCCTGACCGTGGTCACCAGTGGTGCTGTCATCACCGGTCGGCTGGCTCCGGAAGCCATGTGGAGGCAGAGGGTGTCTGAGGTGCTGACGGACTCCGCCGACCTGGGCGAGTTCTCCGCCGTCTTCGACACCCCCGCGAGGAAGGACGGACCGCCCACGCACCTGCATTTCCACGTCGCCCGGATCCTGCAGGGTACGGTGGGGATCCCGGAGACAGGCGGGATGTACCGCGTCGCGATCGAGGACGTCAGTGCCTGGACCGTGGGCGACTTCAGCTACTCCGACCACTGACTCACCGACCCACAGCACGCAGTGAGGCCCCACCGGCACGCTTCCGTTCTAGTGGTCGTCGCAACACCCCAGTCCAAGGGGTGCGATGGACTTCGAGATCCGGAAGGATCTGCGGCCTCAGGGGCCCAGGAGGTTGGACCCTGAGTGGGAGGAATACCTTCGGCTCGTGGATCTTGGAATAGGGAACGCGGAAGTTTGGTACAGGGCAGCCCCGCCCAGCGTGGACACGGGGCTGCCCTGGCAAGCACCCGAACCCCCGGCTCGCCCTGAGGAACCCATCGACCCGTCGCGCTACCTCACCGAGGCCGACCGCATCCACCTCGCTGACCGGCTCCGGGAGAAGGCGTTCGTCCGGGCCATCGCGGCCGAGCTGCCCGCAGTCCCTCCACCGTAGGCCGGGAGATCCGCCGCAACCACGGGCTCATGTCAGGCGGCGGCTGGTCCTACCGTCCGCACGCCGGCCAGCGGCGCGCGGACGCCCGCGAACCGCGCCCCAAGCCCGGCAAGATCGGCCAGAAGGTGGTCCCCGGTCACGCATCCGCGATCCCCGCAGCCCCGCCCTCCCAGGCGGCACCTGCGAAAAAGGAAGGCCGGCACGGTGTGCCGGTAGATGGTGTTGAAAGCTCGGGGCCCGGGTCCCAGTACGGCGCCCGGGCCCCCCGACGCGTCCCCCGGAAGAAGAGTCGTCCCCGGACACCGTTGTGGTGCCCCGACCCTGTCGGGAGGAGGTAATGGATCACCCTGTCCCGCTCTCCGGGTACCGTCAGGGTATGAGTCATCCGCATCCCGAGCTGAAAGCCCCGCCGCCTCTTCCCGAAGGTGGGCTGCGGGTCATCGCCCTGGGCGGCCTGGGGGAGATCGGCCGCAACATGACCGTCTTCGAGCACGCGGGCAAGCTGCTCATCGTCGACTGCGGCGTGCTGTTCCCCGAGGAGACCCAGCCCGGGGTGGACGTGATCCTGCCGGACTTCACCTCGATCCGGGACCGGCTGGACGACATCGTCGCCGTGGTCCTCACCCACGGCCACGAGGACCACATCGGCGGCGTGCCGTACCTGCTGCGGGAGCGGTCCGGCATCCCCGTCGTCGGCTCCAAGCTGACGCTTGCGTTCCTGGAGGCCAAGCTCAAGGAACACGGCATCCGGCCGCGGACGGTGCGGGTGCGGGAGGGCGACCGGCGTGGCTTCGGGCCCTTCGACTGCGAGTTCGTGGCGGTCAACCACTCCATTCCCGACAGCCTCGCGGTTGCGATCCGTACCCGGGCCGGGATGGTGCTGCACACCGGCGACTTCAAGATGGACCAGTTCCCTCTCGACGACCGCATCACCGATCTGCGCGCCTTCGCCCGCCTCGGCGAGGAGGGCGTGGACCTGTTCCTCACCGACTCGACCAACGCCGAAGTACCCGGCTTCACCACCTCCGAGCGTGAGCTGAACCCGGCGATCGAGCAGGTGATGCGCACCGCGCCGCGCCGGGTCATCGTCTCCAGCTTCGCCAGCCACGTGCACCGCATCCAGCAGGTCCTGGACGCCGCCCACCAGCACGGCCGCAAGGTCGCCTTCGTCGGCCGTTCGATGGTCCGCAACATGGGCATCGCCCGTGACCTGGGCTATCTGAAGGTCCCCTCCGGTCTGGTCGTGAGCACGAAGGAGCTGGAGAAGCTCCCGGACCACAAGATCACTCTGGTGTGCACCGGCTCCCAGGGCGAACCGATGGCCGCGCTGTCACGGATGGCCAACCGCGACCACGTGATCCGCATCGGCAAGGACGACACCGTCCTGCTCGCCAGCTCCCTCATCCCCGGCAACGAGAACGCCATCTACCGGGTGATCAACGGACTGACCCGGTGGGGCGCCCACGTGGTCCACAAGGGCAACGCCAAGGTGCACGTCTCCGGGCACGCCAGCGCCGGCGAACTCGTCTACTGCTACAACATCGTCAAGCCCCGCAACGTCATGCCCGTGCACGGTGAATGGCGCCACCTGCGGGCCAACGGCGACCTCGCCATCCGTACCGGTGTCGACCCCGAACGGGTCGTCATCGCCGAGGACGGTGTCGTCGTCGACCTGGTCGATGGGCGCGCCTCCATCACGGGCAAGGTCCCCGCCGGCAACGTCTACGTGGACGGCATGGAGGTCGGCGGCGCCACCGAAGCGTCCCTCAAGGACCGCCTCACCCTCGCCGCCGAAGGCGTGGTGACGGTGGTGGCGATCGTCGACGCGGACACCGGCGCGCTCGCCGAGGCCCCGGACTTCCTGGCCCGGGGCTTCGTGCACGACGACGCCACCTTCGAGCCGGTCATCCCCGTCATCGAGAAGACCCTGGCCACCGCAGCCGAGGAAGGTGTCGGGGACGCGCGCCAACTCGAACAACTCCTCGCCCGCGCCGTGGCGAACTGGGCGTTCCGCACCTACCGCCGCAAGCCCCTCATCATCCCCGTCATCATCGACGCCTGAGCCACACCCGGGCAGGCTTCCGGGGGCGGACGCCGATGTGCACGAGGTGAAACTCGGCGACTAGTCGGTCCTGATGTCCAGCCTCATCACCGGCCCGCCGGGTCGGCCCGGGCGGCCCGGTGGCGAGCGCTGCGCCGGGCATCCCGCAGCGCTTCCAGCAGCTGACCTACCGCCCGAGCAGCAAAATGACGGCCACGGGGATCAGAAACGCGGACAGCCCGGTGTACTGGCCAAAGGAGGAGAAAAAGTCCGTCAGACATGACGCTCATTTGACGCTCCGGCCGCCTCAAGCCCGTGCCCAAGGCCGGAAAACCCCATGTGACTTGCAGATTCCCCCGTCCACACACCTTGTGACGTGTTTCCGATGACCCATCACGTGGAGTGCGTGGCGATCCTGGAGCCCGCGCGAAAGGTCGGTTGACCTGGCAGGGCCCCGTGCGTTGGGGCCTGCGTCCTCTGCGTCGAGGACGTTGTCCGGGTCCTGGCTCGCGGGGAGACCGGCGACCCGGCCCCGCAGAGTGCTCGCCCTCACCGGCCGGCGGGCGGGCCTGACCCGCGGGGCAAGGGTCCCGGCCGCCGGCCGGCGGTGTGGGGGCGCTCAGCCCAGTTCGGCTCCCTTGGCCGCGGCCTCCTCCTCGGTCCGGGCCTGCCCGGTGGCGAGAGTGCCGCCCGCACTCTCCAGGTGGGCCCGCACGAACCACTGGAACTGCTCCAGGTCGCGCAGCTGCTCGATGAGCAGGTCCTCGGTGGCAGTGTCGATGTCCCCCGCCTCCTTGATCGCGGCACGGACGCCCTCGACCACTCCCGTGTAGACGAGGTCGAGCGCACCGAGATGGGCGATCGCGTCGGCCCGGCCGATGGAGTAGTCGTCCCAGGTGCGCTCGGCGACGAGCGTCCCCGGCGTGCCCTGCGCGACGCCGCCGAGCGCGGCGATGCGCTCTGCCACGTCGTCGGCCATGTCCCGGACCCGGTCCACCTGGGGGTCGATCATCTCGTGGACGGCGATGAAGTGCGGCCCGACCACGTTCCAGTGCACATGCTTGAGCGTCAGATGCAGATCGTTGAGCGCGTGCAGGCGCAGCCGGAGCAGACCGATCAGTCGGCCGGCCGCCTCGCGCTCGATGCCGGGAACCGTGTACTTGGGGGTCAGATCCTGCGTCATGGCTCACCTCGGTTTTCGGTGCAATACATAGCTGCACCAGCACGGTTGCCCCGGTTCGCCCAGGTCAGACCTGGCGAACCGGGAACGTCGGTCCGGGGTGCACCCCTGGGTCACCGAACGGGACGTGTACCGCGGGCGATGATGTTCACCGTCAGCCGCACCCAGGCCCGCCGATGCCGCACGAACACCTGCCCACCGGATCCCCGCCGTGGCCGCGCCCTGGACCCTGGACGGGAAGGAGTCGTCCGGAGCCGAGGTGAGTCGAGCGGAAACCGGAAGAAGTTCGAGGAATACCGCTCGCCAGCCCGGGTATGCGCGTGCTTGCCGGCCCAAGGGCCGGCGCAGACGAGGCCGATCGACTGGGAAGGGCGCAAACATGGCGACGACGACCGTGCGGACTGCCGAGCAGACGGTGGACGTTCCGGAGATCGCGGATCCTTCCAAGGTCGCGCCGAAGGACGCGCGGGAGTTGTCGAAGCTGTTCTTCGACCAGTTGGCGGTGCTGGAGGAGGGCACGCCGGAGTATCAGTACGCGCGCAACACGCTGATCGAGATGAACATGTCGCTGGTCCGCTACGCGGCCGGCCGGTTCCGCAGCCGGGGGCCGGAGGAGATGGAGGACATCGTCCAGGTCGGCATGATCGGCTTGATCAAGGCGATCGACCGGTTCGAGCTGTCCCGCGAGGTGGAGTTCACCTCCTTCGCCGTCCCCTACATCATCGGCGAGATCAAGCGGTTCTTCCGCGACACCTCCTGGGCCGTGCACGTCCCGCGCCGGCTCCAGGAAGCCCGCGTCCAACTCGCCCGCGCCAACGAGGAACTGCGCAGCCGCATGGGCCGGACACCGACGACCAAAGAGCTTGCCGAGCTGATGAGCCTCCCGGAGGACGAGGTCGTCGAGGCGCAGCTGGCCTCCAACGGCTACAAGTCGGCCTCTCTGGACGCGGCGATCAACGGCAGCGAGGACGGCGAGGCCGCGCTGGCGGACTTCATCGGCGACGAGGACGCCGCCCTCGGCCTGATCGAGGACTTCCACGCCCTCGCCCCGATGATCGCCGAGCTCGACGAACGTGACCGCAAGATCATCCACTGGCGGTTCGTCGAGGAACTCACCCAGGCCCAGATCGGCGAACGTCTCGGTGTCTCCCAGATGCACGTCTCCCGGCTGATCTCCCGCCTCCTGGCCCGCCTGCGCGAAGGCATGCTCACCACCGACTGACGGCTTGGGACCACACTGAACCGGTCGGCCTGGCGCAGACGGCGCCAGGCCGTCGCCCGCCGCTGCCTCCACCGGAGAAGAACCGGATCAGGTGACGCTTTTCGACCGGAAACTAGTCCTTGGGGGGCTTGACGGCGATGTCGAGGTAGAAGGCGTCGATGCTGCGGACCGCCGCCTCGAATTGCTCGAGGTTGACCGGCTTGGTGACGTAGGCGTTGGCATGGTGGCGGTACGCTCCGCTGACGTCGTCGGGAGCGGCGGACGTGGTCAGTACGACGACCGGGATGGTCCGCAGGTCGGCGTCCTCCTTCACCACCGCCAGGAACTCGCGGCCGTTCATACGCGGCATGTTGAGGTCGAGCACGATCAGGTCAGGGCGCTCGTTGTCCGGGTCGCGCAGATACTCCAGGGCCTCGATGCCGTCGGAGACCCGGGTGAGGTTACGAGTACCGCGCTCGGCGAGGGCATCCTGGATGAGCATCGCGTCAGCGACGTCGTCTTCGACCAGCAGCACGTCGTAGGGGCGGGTTGCGGCGGCAGCCATGATTCACGAGCTCCGAGGTGTGGGGCGATGGGTCGGGTGGTCCGTGCTGTTGGTGATCAGCCCGGGCCAGCGGCGCCGGGCTCCTTGGCGGCTCATGCCGACGGCCTGGCCGATCTCGGGGTAGCCGGCTCCGCTCGCGGCAGCGGCGTGGGCGGCCTGGTCCTCCAGGCGCCGTACGGCCTGCTTGACGTTGGCGAGGACGCGCAGCCGCAGCAGGGCATGCCGACGGGACTCGTCGGCCTTGTCGATGGGTTCTGCCGGCGGGTGGGCGGTCTCCTGCGTAAGCCGCCGGGTGAGTTCGTCCACCACCTGAGTCACCAGCGCGGCCGTCTCCCCGCCCGCAGGACGAGAGGTGGAGGGTGGACCAGGCATGGCACCACTCTAAAGCGTTGATCCAGGACGGGACAACATGCGTTGTCGGGCCGCAGGTACAGTGTGCTTGCCGCGCGCTGCGATGCGGCCCGGGCGGTCGGCCGAGGAAGGAAGCTCACCGCGATGACAAGCAGACCGTCGGACACCGTGGGCCCGTTCGCCGGCTGGACCACCCGTCGTTGGCTGCGGGCAGGGGTAGCCGGCACCTTGGTCGTTCTCGCGGTATTGGGGTCACTCGGCGGCTGGGCCGTGTGGCGCACCTCGCAGATCACGACCTCGTTGGTGGACCGGCGCTCTCCGGCCTTGATCGAGTCGATGCGGGTGGAGGAGGCTCTGGTCAACCAGGAGACCGGCATCCGCGGCTACGGTCTGTCCGGCCGACAGGACTTCCTGGAGCCTTACGCGCAGGGCGCGGCCGACGAGAAGGCGGCGCTCAAGCGGCTGCGGCCCCTGCTCCGCGACGACGGCCGGGCTCTCGCCGACCTGGCCGATGTGGAGAAACTGGCCGACGCCTGGCAGGAGCGAATAGCCCAGCCCATCTCGGCGGCTCCACCCGAGGCGGCTGTGCAGATCACTACGGCGCGGGCTGCCGAGGGCAAGGCCGCGTTCGACGCGCTGCGGCGCGCGATGGGACGTCAGCAGGCCCATCTGCAGGACGAGCGGGTGGCGGCCACTCGTGAGTTGCGGCAGGCGGTGACACTGCGGAACTGGATGTGCGCCGTCATCGCGGTCGTCATCGCCCTGGTGGCGGTGCTCGTCTTCGAGGCACTGCGGCGCGGTGTCACCGGTCCGCTCAGCGGGCTCGGCTCGGCCGCCCGTGACGTCGCGCGGGGCCGTTTCGACCGTTCCCTCGTCGGCACCGGTCCCGCCGACCTGCGGCAGCTGGCCTCCGACGTGGACTCCATGCGCCTGCGGCTGGTGGAGGAACTGCGGTTCAGTGAGGCGGCCCGCAGGCTGCTGGACGAGCAGGCGGAGGACCTGAAGCGCTCGAACGCGGAACTGGAGCAGTTCGCCTACGTCGCCTCGCACGACCTGCAGGAACCGCTGCGCAAGGTGTCCAGCTTCACCCAGCTGCTGCAACGTCGCTACGGCGGCCGGCTGGACGCGAAGGCCGATCAGTACATCGGCTTCGCCGTCGACGGCGCCAACCGCATGCAGACGCTGATCAACGACCTGCTGGCCTTCTCCCGGGTCGGCCGCGTTCACAACGACCACCAGACCGTGGACCTGGAGGAGTTGGTAAGCAGGACGCTGGACGACCTCAGCATGAGCGTCGAGGAGACCGGCGCCGAGATCACTCACGACGCGCTGCCCACCGTCGTGGGGGACGCGACCCAGCTGGGCATGCTGTGGCAGAACCTGCTGTCCAACGCGATCAAGTTCCGCAGTCCCGACCAGCCGCCTCGTATTCACATCAGTGCCGTGTGCGACGAGGGGGTGTGGGAGCTCACGGTGACCGACAACGGCATCGGCATCGCGCCCGAGTTCCAGCAGAAGGTCTTCATCCTCTTCCAACGACTGCACACCAAGGACGCTTATCCGGGCACCGGCATCGGCCTGGCGATGTGCAAAAAGGTCGTGGAGTTCCACGGCGGCGCGATCAAGATCGACCCCGACTACAGGCTCGGCACCCGCGTGGTCTTCAGCCTTCCCGCCGTCGCGGCCGCGCCGGCGGCTCCGGACAGAGAGACACAGCCGTGACCGCTCCAGCCGCAGGCCGCGCCGAACAGTATGACGTGCTGCTGGTGGAGGACGACGACGGAGACGCTCTCCTGGTCGAGGAGCTCCTCTACGACACCGATCTGCCGCATACCCTGACGCGCTGCCGCACGGCCGCCGAAGCGCGCCGGGCGCTCACGGCGGGCCCCGTCGACTGTGTCCTGCTCGACCTGCACCTGCCCGACGCGTCCGGCGTGGAGACGGTACAGGCGATCCAGGCGGACACACACGCCGCCATCATCGTCCTGACCGGCCTGGAGGAACCCCGCGCGGGCGTCGACGCCCTCGCCGCCGGTGCCCAGGACTACCTGATCAAGGGCAAGGTCGAACCGGACCTGATGCAGCGCGCCGTCCGCTACGCCGTCCAGCGCAAGCAGGCCGAGCGCGCCAACGCCGCCCTCCAGATCGGGCGCCTGCGCGCGGAGGAGAACGCACGTCTGGAACGCGGGCTGCTGCCGGAGCCCCTGTTGTCCTCCTCCGCCGCCGTCACCGCCTCCAGCCGCTACTACCCCGGACGGGCCCAGGCCCTGCTGGGCGGAGACTTCCTCGACGTCGTCCAGACGGACGACGACCAGGTCCACGCGATCATCGGAGACGTCAGCGGCCACGGGCCCGACGCCGCCGCGCTCGGCGTCTGCCTCCGCATAGCCTGGCGCGCCCTCACACTGGGTGGTCACCGCGACCAGCAGCTGCTCCACCTGCTGGAACAGATACACATCGCCGAACGCGCAGGCAGCGACCTGTTCACCACCTGCACTCTCATCACCCTGGACCCCAAGGCCGCCACCCTCACCCTGCACCTGGCCGGCCATCACGAACCCCTCATCGTCACCTCCGACGGCACGCGGCAGGTCGGCGCCGCCCACGGGATCGCGCTGGGCATCGCACCCGGGCTGGGCAACTGGCCCGCCACCACGCTGGCTCTGCCCGCCGACGGCGCGCTCATCGCGTACACCGACGGTCTCATCGAGGGCTTCGCGGACAGTACGGGCGCCCGGCTCGGAGTGGATGGCCTGCTGCGCATCATCGACACACTGCACACGCCGGATCCCGGCACCCACCTCGACCAGCTCATCGCCCGCACCCGCGCGCTCAACGCGGACCGTCACACCGACGATCTCGCGGTCCTGCGCCTGGACTGGAACACCGGCACGTCCGGTCATACGGCGAGGGGCTGACGCTCCACCCACTGCGGTCCGGGAACCTGGGGCCGGTGATGCCGTCGAAAAAGCCGAAAGGGGCCTCCCCTGTCGAAAGGGGCCTCCCCTATGCCGGGCGGGCAGGCACGAGGGAACCCGCGCGGCCTCCTGCGGTGTCTGCCCCCGGCGGCGCGGCCCGTGCCGTTGGGCGATGCGGCTCCTAACGGCGTTTGCGCAGGCTGAGCTCGGTTGTGACCTGTTTGCCGACGTCGAGCGGGACGGTGTGGAACCGTCCGCAAAGCCGGGTGATCAAGTGCAGGCCGCGTCCCCCGATGCGGTACGGGTCGGGGACAAGCAGGCGCGGCTGCCAGGGTGAGCTGTCGTGGACGGTGACCCGCAGCAGGCTGTTCTCGGGAATGACTTCCAGGAAAAGTTGGCCGGGGCCGGGTGCGTGGCGCAGTGCGTTGGTGACGAGTTCGCTGACGACGATCTGGGCGTCCTGACTCGGCTGGCGGTCAAAGTGGTGTCCTGCCCGGCGAAGCAACGTGCGAACGGCGTGCCGGGCGTCTGCGATGGATGTCCCTTCGCTGCCCCAGGCGGCGCCGTAACGCAGGGGCGCTGCCGGGTCGTGCTCATCCACCGCCTGATTCCTGAGCGGGATCACCATGGCCTTTCCTGTGCGGTGAGGTCGGATTTCCGGTTACTGATCGTTTCTGTCGTGTTTTCACTTGCCCGCTGTGGCCGCATTCATGGGGACGACTGATGTCACGGGCGCTGACGAGGATCCGAATTCACGATCGTGAGGTGCTCGAGGGCCGCCGCTGACGACCGGAAATCGAGCCGAGCCCGCGCTCTCGACCGGGCGCGTCGCAGGAGCGGTGGCGCGGACTTCGGGGCAGGCGCCGACGGGCCGGGCGTTGTCTTCGAGGTGCGCACTTGAGACCTTCTTGAAGAAACCGCAGGACTGGGACGCGGCCACGGGGCAATCAGCGAGGGGTGAAACGCATTGCAATCGTCGTCCTGACTCTGGTTGCCGGCATGCTGGCGCTCGCCGCCGCGATGGGTGCATCGCCGTGGTGGTGGTTCGGCGCCGTACCGGTCATGTTCCTGGGGCTCGTGGGTGCCTGGGATCTGCTGCAGCGTCGGCATTCGGTGCTGCGAAACTACCCCGTTCTGGGGCATGCCCGGTTCCTGCTGGAGCGGATCCGTCCGGAGTTGCAGCAGTACTTCATCGAGCGGAACTTCGACGGTCGTCCCTTCGACCGGGATGTCCGCGACATCGTCTACGAGCGGGCGAAAGGCACGGACGCCGAACAGCCCTACGGCACCGAACGGGACGTGTACCTGCCCGGCTACGAGTTCCTGGTCCCGTCGATGGCTCCGTGTCCGGTGCCGAAGACGCCTCCGCGGGTGCGGATCGGCGGCCCCGACTGCAGCCGTCCCTACGACATGGCCTTGCTGAACGTGTCGGCGATGAGCTTCGGCTCGCTGTCGGCCAACGCGGTCCTCGCCCTCAACGGCGGTGCCGCCGCCGGGGGTTTCGCCCACGACACCGGCGAAGGCGGCCTGTCCGAGTACCACCTGCGGCCGGGCGGAGACCTGATCTGGGAGATAGGCACCGGATACTTCGGCTGCCGGACCCGCGATGGCGACTTCGATCCCGCCGAGTTCGCCGACAAGGCCGCGCACGATCACGTCAAGTGTGTGTCACTCAAGATCTCGCAGGGCGCCAAGCCGGGCATTGGCGGGGTTCTGCCGGGTGCGAAGGTGAATGCCGAGATAGCGAGGGTGCGAGACGTTCCCGAGGGGCGGACGGTGATCTCGCCGCCGTACCACCGGGTGTTCTCCACCCCACGTGAGCTGGTGCGTTTCATCGCGCGGATGCGGGAACTGGCGGGCGGCAAGCCGACCGGCTTCAAACTGTGTGTCGGTTCGCGCCGGCAGTTTCTCGCCGTCTGCAAGGCGATGCTGGAGGAGGGGACCGCTCCCGACTTCATTGTCGTGGACGGCGCCGAGGGCGGGACGGGTGCGGCGCCCCTGGAGTTCGCCGACCATGTGGGCGCTCCACTCACGGAGGGCCTTGTCACCGTGCACAACGCCCTGGTCGGCGCCGGTCTGCGCGACCGGGTCAGGGTGGGGGCGAGCGGCAAGATCGCCACCGGAACCGACCTGGTGAAACGCCTCGTGCAGGGCGCCGACTACGGCAACGCCGCACGGGCGATGATGTTCGCCGTAGGCTGCATCCAGGCCCAGAGGTGCCATACCAACGCCTGCCCCACGGGTGTCACGACCCAGGATCCCCGCCGCGCCCGTGCCCTTGACGTGCGGGACAAGACCCCGCGCGTGCGGCGCTTCCAGCAGGCGACCGTCGCCAGCGCTCTGCAGATCATGGCGTCCATGGGCGTCACCGATCCCGCGGAGCTGCGTCCCCACATGCTCCGGCGGCGCATCGACCCGCACACCGAGCGTTCGTACGCGGAGCTGTACGAGTGGCTGGAGCCGGGGCAGTTGCTCGCCGAGCCCCCGGCATCCTGGGCGGCCGACTGGAAGGCCGCCGACCCCGACCGTTTCACCGTGTGATCTGGAGGTTCTCGTGGCTCGTACCGTCGCCCGCGTCATCGTTGACGCGCTGAGTGAACTGGGTGTGCGTCAGGTGTTCGGCGTCGTGGGGGACGCGCTCAATCCCCTCACGGATGCCGTGCGTACCACCGAGGGACTGGAATGGCTCGGCTGCCGGCACGAGGAGGCCGCGGCGTTCGCCGCGAGCGCCCAGGCGCAGCTCACCGGCACCCTCGGCGTCTGCATGGGCACGGTCGGACCCGGTTCGGTGCACTTGCTGAACGGACTGTACGACGCGGCGAAGAGCCACGCCCCGGTCCTCGCGATCGCCGGCCAGGTACCGCTCGCCGAGCTCGGCAGTGACTACTTCCAGGAAGTGGACAACGACGCCCTCTTCAACGACGTGGCCGTCTTCCGCGCCACCATCACCTCGCCCGACCAGCTGCCGCAGATGCTGGAGACGGCGGTGCGCGGCGCACTGGGCCGCAAGGGCGTGGCCGTCCTGACGATTCCCGGCGACCTGGGGGAGCGGGAGGTGAGCACGGACCGTGCGGCGCGCTTCTCGCTGAACCCTCCGGTGAGCCGGCCGGAGGAGTCCGCCGTGCGGAAAGCGGCCGAACTCCTCGATCAGGCCGAACGGGTCACCCTACTCGTCGGGAGGGGTGCCCATGCCGCTCGCAAGGATGTGCTCGCCCTGGCCGACCGGCTGGCCGCGCCGATGGTCCTCACGCTGAAGGCCAAGGAGGGCTTCGAGGGCGATGCCAACCCGTTCCAGGTCGGCCAGACGGGGCTGATCGGCAACCCGGCGGCCGCGGCGGCCCTGCAGGACGCGGGCACCCTGCTGCTCCTCGGCACCGACTTCCCCTACCGGGACTGGTATCCGGAAGGGAAGACCGTGATCCAGGTGGACACCGAGGCCGCCCACATCGGGCGGCGCGTACCCGTCGACCTCGGCCTCGTCGGCGACACGGGCGCCACCGTCCGGGACCTCCTCACGCACCTCGCGGCGCCGCCCGCCGGGACCGAAGGCGCGCGGGACCGCACGCATCTGGAGCAGGCGCGTGCGCGTTTCCGGCACTGGCGCGAGGGTCAGGCCCGGCTCGCCGACCCGGCGCACGACAAGGGCCTGATCGGCCGTGTCCGCTCCTCGCTCGACAACCGCACCCACGACATCCGCCCGGAAGCACTGGCGGCCGTGGTGGACCGGCTGGCCGACGACGACGCCGTCTTCACGTCAGACACGGGCATGGCTACGGTGTGGCTCTCACGGTTCGTCGAGATGCGCGACGAGCGGCGGCTGATCGGTTCCTACAACCTCGGCTCGATGGCCAACGCGATGCCGCAGGCGCTGGGCGCCCAGTGCCTGGACCGGGAGCGTCAGGTCGTGGCCTTCTGCGGAGACGGCGGGCTGAGCATGCTCCTCGGTGACCTCATGACACTCAGGACGCACCGGCTGCCCGTGAAGCTCGTCGTCTTCGACAACCGGCGGTTGGGCATGGTCAAGCTCGAACAGGAACAGGCCGGGCTCCCGGAGTTCGGCACCGTCCTGGACAATCCTGACTTCGCCGCCGTTGCCACGGCCATGGGCCTCCCCGGGATCCGCGTGACCGACCCGGCGGAACTGGAGAAGGCCGTACGCCGTGCCTTCGACACCCCGGGGCCCGTACTGCTCGACGTGCTCACCAACCCGGACGAGGTCGCGGTGCCCGCCAAGCCGACAGTCGAGCAGGGCTGGGGGTTCGCGGTGGCCAAGGTCAAGGAGATCGTGCGCAGTCACGGTGACGACAGCGCGCACTGACACGGCCGCAGCAGTCCCGGCAAAGGCCGGGCATGTACGTCTCGGCTCGGGCACGCGGCCCCGCGCCGTGCGGGGCCTTAACAGGTGCCGGGGCGCCCGGGCGCACGGCCCTCTGTAGGATCGACCCCGTTCGCGATCTTGGAGCGGGGGCCTGAACGGCAGTGAGCGACAAGCGAGTTGTCATCGTGACCGGCGGAGGCACGGGCATCGGGGCGGCCACCGCGGTACGGTGCCGGAGCGCGCCCGGACCGTGTTCTGTGCCCTCAGGCGACGTTCCCCTCGGAGCCGGGCCAGGTCACCGGCGTGTTCGAGGCGTGTCTCGGTGTCGAGTACGACGCGTTCGATCTCGTCCGCCGCCTCGGCGCGGTCCCGGGCGGTGAGGTCCCGGGCGTCGCCGTGGAAGCGGCGCGGCCATGCGCCCGCGCGGCGGTGCAGGGCACGCCGGCGGCCGGGGTGAGGACGAGGGCCCCCACGGGGCGGCCGGGGACCGCGGTCAGCAGCAGGCCCGGTGGTGTGCGTCGGTCTCCAGCAACCGTGGCACGCTGTCCCGCTCCAGCGCGGGGGCCGCCTCGCGGTAGGCGCGGGTCTCGCGGGCGTACGACGCCGGTGTCGGGGCGACCTTGAGGTAGGCGCGGCCGCCTTCTCCCAGGCGTCCAGGGTTTCCCCCGCCTCCTTGGCCGGCTTCTTCCGGGCGGCCGGAGGGCCCGGCGGCACGCCTCGCGCCCGATGTGTCGCCGCCGGGTCACCTGAACACGTGGGTGAGCAGGTGCAGCAGATCCCCGGTGGCATCCGCGGCGCCCAGCGCCGGCAGGGCCCCGAGCGCCAGCGTCGTCGCGGCGAGCGGCCACAGGTGCGGCGGGGGAGCGACCTGGAGGGCGGCGATACGGCGGCTGACCGCGCGGTCGGTGAAGTGCAGGGCGCACGCCGGTGCCCGGCGACCTGCGCTCAGCGCGGCGCGCGCGAGGGCCCGGGCCGTGGTGGAGCGGTCGCCGACCGCGTCGGCCGCCTGCTCGTCCGCCCAGCGTTCGATCAGGAACGTGACCGTGTTGCGGACGGGAGCGAGGAGCGGGTCGGCCGCGGTGGCGAGCGTCAGCGCCGTCACCAGAGTTGCGTGCCGGTGGTGAAGGTGGGCGCGCTCATGGGCCAGCAGAACACGGCGCTCTGCGGGTTCGAGGGCGCTGAGCATCGCCGAGGTGACCAGGATCCGGCCCGGTGCGCCGCCGCTGCCGGGGATGGCGAACGCCTGGGGTACGGGTGAGGCGGCGACGACCAGTTCGGTGTCCGGCGGATGCCCGGCGCACAGGCGGCGCAGCGCGCGGCGGGTGTGGCGCTCGGCGCGGGCGGTGCGGTAGACGCGCAGGGCGACCAGGACGAGGGTGAGGGCGGCGGCCAGGGCGACCGCCTCCGGGACCGGATCGGGCAGCCCGCGGCCGTCGTCGCGGGCGTCCGCCACGATGGGCGGGGCCCGGTCGATCAGCGTGACGGCGAGCAGGAGCAGCGACCAGGTGGTGGCGGCCGCCGTGAACACGGCGGAGGCGGTCAGCACCCGGGCCGCGAGCGCGGGCGCCACCCGCCGGCCGACCGCCGGACCGACCACGGCCAGCAGCAGCGAGAGCAGGATCGGGAGGTAGACGTCGATCTTCATGCGGCGTCCCCGTTCGGATGCCGGTGCGCACCCCCGCCCAGGAGATCGCGCAGGGCCTGCTCCTCCTCGGGGCTCAGTCCGGTCACGAACTGCTGGAGCGTGGCGATCGGGTCGGGCCCGCGGTTCAGGGCCTCGTGCATGGCCTCGGCGGTGAGCTGGGCCGCGTTCTTGGCGGCCCGGTACGCGCCGCGCCGCCCGTCCACGTCGCGCAGCACAAGTCCCTTGTCGTAGAGGCGCTTCAGAATGGTGTGCACGGTGTTGTAGGCGAGGCCGCCGCCGATCTCGGCCTGGATCTCGGCGGGGGTGAGGGTCCGCTCGGTGGCCCACAGCGTGGCGAGCACCTCGCTCTCCAGCTCGCCGGCGTTGCGCCGTTCCGCCCTGCCCTGGGGGCCTCTGCCAGCCATGCCCGCAACCTTACAGCGCGTAGGGAAGTGGCCTGCACCGGCGGTGGGGGGTCGCCGGGCGGGCGCCCGGATCACCCGTTCGGCTCAGTGCGATCCACTCTGACCGGTGTGGCGCGCCGGTTCGCCCTGCAACGCCCCGCCACCCGGGTTAACTTGTCCGTGTTGTGCCGACTTCATTCGCGACTCACGCCGTCGACCCTACGGCTTGTAGGGTGTGAGGTCCCTACAGTCTGTAGGGAAGTGAGGGGTGAGCCGTGGCCAACAGCTCGAACATCACGCTCGCGGGAGTCCGCCGGACCGCCGGACCGTCGGTCGCCGGCACCTCGTGGCGCGACCGCGGCCCGCGCCTGATCGCCGTGGTGGCGGGCGCCTTCACCCTGGCCCAGCTCGTCCTCGTACGGCCGGGGATGGGTCTCGGCTGGGACGAGACGGTGTACGTCAGCCAGGTCAGCGCCCACGCCCCCGCCGCGTACTTCAGCGCGCCGCGTGCCCGGGGCATACCCCTGCTGGTCGCGCCCGTCACCCTGTGGTCCTCGTCCACCGCACTGCTCCGGGTCTATCTGGCGGTGCTGTCCGGGACCGCCCTGTACGCCGCCCTGCGCGCCTGGCGGGGTCTGTTCCCGGTCCGGGTGCTCGCGCTCGGCGGCGCCCTGTTCGCGAGTCTGTGGGTCACCCTGTTCTACGGCCCGCAGGTCATGCCCAACTACTGGGTCGCGATCGGCGCCCTGGCCGGTGCCGGCTGCTTTCTGCGCGCCCATGCCGACAGCACCGACCAGCCGGCCGTGTGGGGGGTCGCCGTGAGCGCCGCGCTCATGGCGTGGATGCGGCCCACGGACGCCCTGTGGATCACGACACCCCTGCTGGTGCTTGTGGTGTTCCTCCGCCGATGGCGGCGCGCCGCACTGCTGTTCGCACTGGTGGCCGGGCTGGTCGTCGGGGCGGCCGAGTGGGTCGCCGAGGCGTATGCCGCCGACTACGGGGGACTGCTGCGGCGCCTGTCCGAGGGCTCCCGGATCCAGGGCGGCCTGGGCTGGGACATCGCCGTCGCGGACCAGCTGCGCAGTCTCGCCGGACGATCCCTGTGCCGCCCGTGCACCGGCCCTCTGCCCAACCCCGCGGTCACCGCCTGGTGGTTCGCGCTGCCGCTGCTCGCCGGTCTCGCGGCGTTCGTCGCGATCGGGGACCGGCGCCCGGCCCGCACCCTGGTGCCGCTGGCCTGCGCGGCGACCGCGGCCTTCCCCTACCTCTTCCTGATCGGATACGCCGCGCCCCGCTTCCTGCTCCCCGCCTACGCCCTCCTCGCGATCCCGGTCGCCGATGCCCTCCTCGAGCTGGTCACCGCACCGGACGGCCGGTGGCGGCCCCTCATGGGGGCGCTCGTGGCGCTCGGGCTGGCCGGCCATCTGGCGGTGCAGTTCACGATCCTGCACCGCACGGTGGCCCGCACCGACACCGACCGCCACGGCTGGTCCCGCACCGCCGCCGAACTGCACCGGCTCGGCGTCCGGCCGCCCTGTCTGCTGACCGGGAACGAGTCCGTCCCGATCGCCTTCTACGCCGGCTGCTCCTCGGCGGCGACCAGCGGCAGCAACGCCAACAGCACCGCCGCCGTCATCACGCGCACCGCACAGCGCATGCCCGTCGCCTATCTGGGCACCCCGACGGGCCGTCCGCCGGGGTACGCCCATGGCTGGACCGCCCACTCCTTCGATGGCATCCGCCTGTACATCGCACCGAGGACCAGTGCCCCGACGCCCGCGGGCGGACACCGATGACGCCGCCCACGACCAGGCAGGCGGTCCCCGACGCCCCGGCGGCGGCGCCCGCCCGGACCAGGCCCCTGCCGGTACGCGCCTCCTGGCACGCCGCCGTCACCCTGGTGGTGCTCGTATGCACCGCGCCGCTGGCCTGGCGCCACTGGCCCGTGATCGAGGCCGGCGCCGCCCGGCTCGCGGGCGCCGACCCGGGCTGGCTGCTGCTCGGGGCGACCGCCGCCGCGTCGACCTGGGCCTGCTCGGCCATCGCCCAGCAGGGCGCGGTGGCCGAGGCGCTGCCCGGCCGACGGCTGGTGGCGGCGCAGTTCGCCGCCTCCGCCGCCAACCATGTGCTGCCCGCGGGCGTCGGCGCGGGCGCCGTCAACCTGCGCTTTCTGACCCGCTGCGGACTGTCCGTGCCCCGCTCGGCGACCGCGCTCGCGGTCAAGGCCACCGCCGGGGCCGTGGCCCGCGGCGCACTGATCGCCCTCCTCGCCCTCGCCGGACCCGGGCTGCTACGGCTGCCGCGCGTCTCCCCGACCGTGGTGACGGCGGCGCTGCTGTCGATCGCCGCGCTTTCGCTGCTGCTCCTGTCCGGACCGCTGCGCCGTGCCGTGCGGGCCGTGTCGGCGGACGTACGGGCCGTGCACCGGCTGCCCGCCCGGGCGGCCGCCCTGTGGGGCGGGTCCCTGGCCTTCGCCACGCTGCACGCGCTGGTGGTCATCGCCGTCAGCCGCGCGCTCGGCCTGCCCCTGCCACCGGAGCGGCTGGCGCTGGCCTACCTCGCGGCGAGCAGCGCGGCCGTCCTGCTGCCCACCCCCGGCGGCATCGGCTCCCTCGACGCCGCGCTGGCACTCGCGCTCACTCTCGCCGGAGTCCCCGGCAGCGCGGCGGCCTCCGTGGTCATCGGCTACCGGCTGCTGACGGTGTGGCTGCCGCTCGTCCCCGGTCTGCTGGTCCTCGGCCTGCTCGTACGCCGCAGGGCACTGTGATCCGGCGAGGAGCCGGGCGGCAGTCAGAACGAGTTCAGGTTCCCGGTGGCAGCGTCCGGTCCCATGAGTGGCGGTGGCCCGCTTCGGCCTCGGCCTGAGCGCCGTGTGCAGCTTCCGGATCGCGTACGTCCTCACCCGTCCGCTGGGCGCCTCGACGGGTGATTACCTCTCCCAGCCGACCGGCGACGGCGGCCTCGGCCTGGGACCGTGGTGACCGGCGCACTGTTCCCCGCGGTCATCCTCGGCCTGGTCATCCGCCTCTCCGTGACCCGCACGGACGTCACCGAGACCGAAACCCCCACGGAACACGCCGTATGACGGCTCGTCATACGTTCAGGATCAATTCAGGGCACCACTGACAGGGTCGGACACCGACGCGGCCGTCGCGCGCGGCCGTCCCCACCGTCCGTGCAGGGCGCTCGCCATGGACGAGCGCCCTGCGTCGTCGCACGAACAGGAGTGTCCGCCCATGGAGAAGTCCGAGACCCGCACCGGTCCCGACAGCGCAGAGGCGCGACAAGAGGCACGAAAGAGCGTGGTGAAGAAGCTCCCGGAGGTCACCCTCGCCTTCTGGATCATGAAGGTCGCGGCGACGACGCTGGGCGAGACCGCGGGCGACCTGCTCGCCCAGACCCTCAGGCTGGGCTATTTCCTCACCACGATCGCGCTGCTCCTGGTCTTCGCGGTGACCCTGGTCGTCCAGCTGCGCTCCGCCCGCTACAACCCCTTCTTCTACTGGACCGTCATCCTGTCGACCAGCATGGCCGGCACCACCATGTCCGACTTCATGAACCGTGACGCCGGCGCCGAGTACCTGTCGAACGGCGCCACCTCGCTCGGCTGGGGACCGCAGGGCCTGGGGCTCGGCTACCCCGCCGGCGCCACCCTCCTCATCTCGGTCCTGCTCGTCATCTTCGGGATCTGGAAGCTGACCGGGATGACGTTCCGGATCCGTGACATCGTCAGCTTCCGCGGCGAGGCTTTGTTCTGGTCGGCGATCCTCGTCTCCAACACGCTCGGCACCTCCATGGGCGACTTCCTCTCCGACAGCTCCGGCCTCGGCTACGCGGGCGGGGCACTGCTCGTGACCGGCCTGCTGCTGGTGCTCGTGGCCTTGACGCGGGTGCCCTCGGTGCCCAATGTGCTGCTGTTCTGGATCGCCTTCGTCCTCACCCGCCCGCTCGGTGCCACCGCCGGTGACTTCCTCACCAAGCCGGTCGCCAAGGGCGGACTGGACCTCGGCACCCCGGGCTCGTCCGCCGTGCTCCTCGCGATCCTGTTCGGTCTCATGGCCTACGCCCACTTCCGGGAACGCAGGCGGGGTACCGCGCTCGCGCCGGACGCCGGCGGGAGGGAGCCGGTCACCCAGCAGGCAGGCTGACCACGAACCGTGCGCCGGGGCCCTGCCCGGGATCGTGGTGCACCTCGCCGCCGACCGAGCGGGCCAGTCGTCGCGCCAGCGGCAGCCCCAGGCCCGCCCCGCCGTGCCCGTCGTGCGGGTCGGCCCGCTGTCCCGGCTGGAAGAGCCGCCCGGCGAACGACTCCGGCACCCCGGGGCCATCGTCCATGACATCGATGCGTACGCCGTCGGTGGTACGCCGGGCCTCCACGGTGATGTGCGCCCGGGCGTACCGCAGGGCATTGGCGAGCAGCGGGCTGACGATCCGTTCGAGCAGCGCGTCCTGGACGCCCGCCTCCAGCCGCTCGTCCTCCGCGCGGACCTCGGCCGTCACCCCGGCCGGGTGGTCGAGGCCCGCGGCGAGGTGCCGCAGTGCCGGCAGCAGCCGGGTCGTGCCGGGAGCCGCGGACGCGCCCTCCCGGGCGTCGTCGAGAAGGGTGTCGCAGATGGTGCGCATCGACTGGGCGGCGTCGGCGATCACCGCGTGGGTGGCCCTGGTCTCGGCGTCCGTGCGCGGCCGGGCCTGCCACCAGTCCAGTTCGGCGACGATCCGGCTGAGCGGTGTGCGCAGCTCGTGCGACAACTCGGCGGTCAGCTGCCGCTCATGGCGCAGCACCGCCCGGATGCGGTCGAGGAGGGCATCCAACGAGCCTCCCAGGAGGGCGAGTTCGGTCGGCCGCGGGACCGTGCCGAACCGCTCCCCGGAGGCCACGGCACCCCACTGTGTGGCCTGGTCCGTCATCGTGCGCACGGGCCACAGGGCTCGGCCCACCGCCAGACGGGTGAGCGCGTAGGTGCACACGAGCATCACGGTGTCCAGGACGAGCGACCCCAGCAGCAGCGTGTCCGCCGAACTCCGGTACGGCGACAGGTCCAGGGCGGTGACCACCGTGGCCGCGCGCTCTCCCGCACCCCTCGGCAGGGGCCGGGCGCACAGCCGGACAAGCCCGTGGCCGTGGTCCTCGACGGTGACGCAGCCGGGGCCGCCCCGGGCCACCAGGGCGTTCGCGACCCGGGTCAGCGGCCCGCGCGCCCAGGGGGAGGAGGGCTGTTCGAGCAGACGGGCACCGGCGTAGATCCATGCATCGGCATCGAGGAGCGCGTCGTTGGAGTTCTCCAGGACGCGCACCCGGGGGCCCCTGGTGTCGATCGTCGTGGCGACCGCCGCCGCCCGGGTGCGCAGTTCGTCGTCCGCCTGACGCTGGAGGTGCTGTCGTACCACGGTGTTGAAGACGACGGTGAGGATCACCATGATGAGCGCGGCCGTGGTGAGCGCGACCAGAGAGAGACGGCCCCGCAGGGTGCGCGGTTCCAGCCGGGCGAGGAGTGACGCCGGCCGGGCGAAAGGTGACCTCGGCCGGGTGGACCCGGTTCTCATGACAGCCGGTGGCCGATGCCGCGTGCGGTGCCGATCGTCCGCCCGCTGCCCGCCTCCCGCAGCTTGCGGCGCAGCCGGCTCAGATACTGGTCCAGCGTGTTGTCGCTGACCTGGGCGCCCTCGGGCCAGCCCGCCCGGACCAGCTCGCGCCGGCGCACGATGTCCCCGGAAGCCGCCGTCAGAGCCGCGAGGAGACGGAACTCCGTCGGCGTCAGATCGACATGTCTGCCGTGCACGGTCACGTCGTGCCGGACGGCGTCCAGGACCAGGTCCCCGACGGGGGCCGGACGGGGGGCGGTCCGCTTGAGCGCCGCCCGCAGCCGGGCGGTGAGTTCGGCGAGGTGGAAGGGCTTGGCCAGATAGTCGTCGCCGCCCGCGGAGAACCCGGAGAGCCGGTCCGTGAGCCGGTGATGGGCCGTCAGGAAGATGACGGGTCCGGCGAACCCGTTGGCCCGGATCGCCTGACACACATCCCGCCCGTCGGCGTCCGGCAGCCCGATGTCGAGGATGGTCGCGGAGACGTCGTCGCCGGCCAGCCGCAGCGCGGTCGCGCCGTCCGGGGCGGCCACGGTGTCGTACTCCTCGTCCCGCAGTCCGCGCAGCAGCACATCCTGCAGTGCGTGGTCGTCCTCCACGACCAGGATCCTGTGACGCATGGTTCTCCGTGGCTCGCTACTCGGGTGCTGTGCCGGGGGTTAGGCGGCGGTGTCGACCCGCTCCGAGGCGGTTTCCGACTCGGGCGCGGACGCCGTGAGCAGAGGGCGGAGCCGGGTGCTCTCCAGGCGACGGGCCAGGGTGTCCGGGCGGCTGCTCAGCGGGATCATCGTGACAGAGGAGACAAGCGCTCCGACGACGAACCCGGCCACCACGTCGTGCGGGTAGTGGGCGCCGACCCACACCCGGGCAACGGCCATCGCGCCCGCCGCCACCAGCGCGACGTAACCGATCCGGCGCGAGACGAATATCAGGGCGACCGCGGCCGCCGCGGCTATCGCCGTGTGGTTGCTGGGGAACGACCAGTCGCCCGGCGCCGGACACGCCTCCAGCGTCACGACGTGCAGGCTCTGACAGGGGCGGTCCTCACGGACCAGCAGCTTGACCACCGAGTTCACCGCGTACCCGAGGACGGCCACCAGCGGCACCGCAAGAGCGACCAGGCCCGGACCCGAACCGGCGTGCCGCGCCCTCCACCAGCCGGCCAGCATCAGCGCGGCGAACAGCCCGAGCCCGTACGCCGACCAGGCGGAGACCAGGGAGTCCAGCCAGGAGGGGGCGCGGTGGGCCAGGTCCACCACATCGGTGTAGGCGGGGCCGTCGATCGACGAACCGTCAAAGGCGTACATCATCCGCGGACACTCTCCTTGGCGGCACGGCGGGAGCGCAGGAACTCCAGGGCGAGGGGGATCAGCGAGACCGCGACGATCACCGCGATCATCGGCAGCAGATATCTGTCGACGTTCGGCACCGACGAACCGAGCGCGTACCCGGCGAGGGTGAGGCCGAGGCTCCACACCAGGCCGCCGGCCATCTGCCAGACGGTGAAGGTCCGCACGGGCACGCGCAGCGCGCCGGCCATCGGATTGAGCACCGTGCGCACCACGGGGACGAAGCGGGCCAGGACGATCGCCTTCGCGTGTCCGTACCGCTCGAGGAGTTCCTCGGCGCGCTGCGCGCCCTCGTGCAGCCGGGCCGAGCGGCTGCGGGCGAGCAGTGCGCCGCCGGCCTTGCGTCCGAGCAGATAGCCGCACTGGGACCCGGCGAGCGCGCCCACGGCCGCCGCGACAAGCAGCGCGGGCAGCGACAGCTTCACCCCGTGCCGGCCGGAGCCGGTGCACAGCAGGCCCGCCGTGAACAGCAGGGAGTCGCCGGGGAGGAAGAAGCCGATCAGCAGCCCCGTCTCGGCGAACATCACGACGCCCACCCCCAGGACGCCGAAGGCCGCCAGCAGGGACTGGGCGTCCAGCACATTCACCGCGAGCTGTGAGCCCAGGGACAGGGATGTCGCCATCGTCGCGCGCCTTTCCGTACCGGGAGGCCGGGGCGCGACAAGCCGCCACCGGCGTCCGACTACACACATGTAGACGTCTACTGAACTGTAGACGAGAACGGGGTGGCCGGCGTTCCCTCGATCACCGTCACGAGTGAGTGACGCGGCTCGCGGCCACCGCCCGGGTGTGGGGGAGCCGTCGGGTGCGCTCAGGAGGTGGCGAGCGAGATCTCCGTCGACTTGATCAGGGCGACGACCGTAGAGCCGGGCAGGAGTCCCAAGTCGTCCGCCGCGTCCCTGGTGATCGCGGCCGTCAGTGTGCCGCCCACGATCGCGACCTTCACCGAAGCCATCGCCGCGCCCGTGATGACGCCGTCGACGGTGCCGGGGAGCTGGTTGCGGATGGACACGCCCTCCACCGCCGCCGTGGCGAGCGCGACCTCCGTGGACTTGACCAGGGCGGACACGGAGGCTCCGGGAGCGAGGTCCAGCTCGTCCACGGCCTCCGCGGTGACCGCCGCCGTGATGTCCTGACCTCCGGCCAGTCTCACCTTGACGGTCGCCATGACCTCGCCCGGGGTGACGGACGTGACGATGCCGGGAATCCGGTTGCGGATGCTCAGGTGCATGGGCGCGCCTCGCGGAAGGTGGGGGAGTGGGGAACACGGCAACTCCGGGAAAGGTCGGATTCCGTCCCGGTGGACCACCGTAGCCGCAGTCGGGGGCGTGGCCGGTGCGGCGCTCGCGCGGCGCGTCAGGCGGGATACGCGTGCGTCTGCGCCGCCTTCACCGTCGCCCAGACCGTGGCGCCCGGCTGGAGACCGAGTTCGGCCGCGGCGACGGTGGTCAGGTCCGCGGCCAGGGGCAGTTCACCGGTGAGGTCGGCGCGGATCTGGTCACCGTGAGTCTCGAGCCCCGCGACCTCGCAGCGCCACAGGTTCCGGGCGCTGGAGCCGCCGGGCCGCTCCCGGTACAGGGTCACGGAGGCCGGCGGGAACGCCACGAAGACGGGCCCGGCGAGGTCCTCCGTAGTGGTGATCGCGGGTCCGGAGTCGAGCCGCACGGTGTGGCCGTCGGCATGCCCCCGGTAGAGGTTCAGGCCGACGAGCTGCGCGATGTAGTCCGTACGGGGACGGCGGGCGATCTCGCCGGGGGCGCCCGTCTGGACGACGCGGCCGTGCTCGATCACGACCAGCCGGTCGGCGAGCACCATCGCGTCCAGCGGGTCATGGGTGACCAGCACCGCGACCGCCTCGAACTCGTCGAGATGGCGCCGGAGCTGGGCGCGCACATCGAGCCGGGTACGGGCGTCGAGCGCGGCGAGCGGCTCGTCCAGGAGCAGCAGCCGGGGACGGATGGCCAGGGCGCGGGCCAGGGCGACGCGCTGGGCCTGGCCGCCGGAGAGCCTCCGGGGCTTGGCGCCGGCGTGGTCGGCGAGGTTCATGCGGTCCAGCCACGCGGCGGCCTGCCGGCGCGCCTCCGCCCTGGACGCGCCCCGGCAGCGCGGGCCGAAGGCCACGTTGTCCAGCGCGGACAGATGCGGGAAGAGCAGGTAGTCCTGGAAGACCACCCCGACCGGGCGGGACTCAGGCGGCGTACGGTCCAGGGCCCTGCCGTCCAGGCGCAGATGGCCGCCGGTGAGCGGGACGAGACCGGCCAGGGCGCGCAACGCGGTGGTCTTGCCCGCGCCGTTCGGGCCGAGTACGGCGAGGACGTCGCCCGGCGCGGCGGACAGCGCGACGTCCAGGCGGAAGGAGCCGCGGTCGACCACGAGCCGGGCGTCGAGGCCCTCCGCACGGACGCCGGCCCCCCGAGCGGCCGTGGTGTCGTCGATGTCGGTCATCGCGGGGCCGCCCATGCTTCCGTGGGGCGGCCGGTCATCGCGGGGCCGCCCATGCTTCCGTGGGGCGGCCGGTCATCGCGGGGCCGCCTGGCTCTTCGTAGGACGGCCGGTCATGGCCCCGTCATCCAACGGTCCCGCAGCCCCGCCAGGACCGCGATCGACACCGCCAGCAGCACCAGGCTCAGCGCGATCGCAGCCGCCGGGTCGTTCTGCAGCGCCAGGTAGACGGCCAGCGGCATCGTCTGCGTACGGCCGGGGAAGTTGCCCGCGAAGGTGATCGTGGCCCCGAACTCGCCGAGCGCCCGGGCCCACGCGAGCACGGCACCGGCCGCGACGCCCGGCGCGACCAGCGGCAGCGTGACCCGGCGGAAAGCGGTGAAACGGGATGCGCCGAGCGTCGCGGCGGCCTCCTCGTATCGCGGATCGGCGGCCCGCAGTGTGCCCTCGACACTGATGACCAGGAACGGCATCGCCACGAACGCCTCCGCCACCACCACACCGGCCGTGGTGAACGGCAGTGTGATCCCGAACCATGCGTCCAGCCACCGCCCCACCACCCCGTTGCGCCCGAGCGCCAGCAGCAGCGCCACACCGCCCACCACCGGGGGCAGCACGAGCGGCAGCGTCACCAGGGCCCGTACCAGGCGCCGCCCCGGGAAGTCCGTACGAGCCAGCAGCCACGCCAGCGGAACGCCCAGCACCAGGCTCAGCGCGGTGGCGGCGGTCGCGCTCACCAGGGACAGCCGGAGCGCCTGCCACACCTCTGTGCTGGTCAGCTGGGCCGGCAGGGTGCGCCACGGGGCTCGTATCAGCAGAGCCACCAGCGGCAGCAGCAAAAACGCCAGGCCGGCCAGCGCGGGCAGCAGCAGCGGCAGCGGCACCCCCGGCCCCCGGGCACGCCCGCGCCGCGGCCCGCCCCACAGGGGGCCGGCCGCGGTGTCGGAGGTGCCGGTGCGGGTCACGGCTGGAGGAACCCGGCCCGGGTCAGCACGTTGCGGCCCTCGTCGGACCGCACCAGGGCGATGAACGCCCTGGCCGCCTCGGCGTTGGGGGCGTTCTTGAGCAGGGCGATCGGGTAGTCGTTGACGGCCTTGGCGGACTCGGGGAACTCCACGCCCTCCACCTTGTCACCCGCCGCCTTCACATCGGTCTTGTAGACGACCGCGGCGTCGGCCTCCTTCAGCTCCACCTTTGTCAGGGCGCTCTTGACGTCCTGCTCGTACGACACCGGCGTGAGCTTCAGCTTGCTCGCGTCCAGCGCCTTCTGCGCGGCGGCGCCGCAGGGGACGGTCCTGTCGCACAGCACGACCTTCAGGCCGGACTTGGTGAGGTCCTTCAGGGAGGCGAGCCTGTCCGGGTTGCCGGGCAGGGTGGCGATCTCCAGCTGGTTGCGCACGAAGGTGGCCGGGGTGCCGGCCGCGTCCTTCTTGTCGGTCACGATGGCCATGGTCTTGGGGCTGGCCGCGGCGAAGACGTCGGCGGGGGCACCGCCGGTGATGCTCGCGGCGAGGGTGTCGCTGCCGCCGAAGTTGAGGACGACATGCGTGCCGGGGTGCTCCTTCTCGAACCGCTTGCCCAGGGTGGTGAAGCTCTCCTTGAGGGAGGCGGCGGCGAAGACGGTGACCGTACCGGACGGCTTCTGCGACGAGGCCGCCGAGGAGTCCGGCCTCCTCGTGGAGCCGGAGCCCGAGCCGGACCCGGAGCCGGACGAGGAGGAACAGGCGCTCAGGGCCAGCAGCGCGGCGGCCACCGCACCGGTCATGTGCAGCATCCGGCGGCCGAGGCGCACGGAAGAGGTCATCACGGGTCCACTCCCTCTGTTCGTCGCGAGAGAGATCCCCCGGACCCCTCCGATACGCCGATCATACTGACGCAGATGCCATCCGAAAGTCCGCTGCGGCATCGCATGAGCTGGGTGATCGCGCACCGAGGCCCGCATGTGCGTTCCTACGGGGCTCCTCTCCGCCGGACCGCGGCACCTCCCACCCGTCCGGCGGGTCACGCGCGGCCGGAGCGGCGGCACTCCCGAAGGGGCGTCACGGGCGGTCGATGTGCACGTTCGTCGACTTCACTCGGGCGGTGGCCTCCATCCCGACCTCCAGGCCGAGTTCCTCCACCGCCTCCCGGGTCAGCAGCGAGACCAGGCGGTGCGGACCCGCCTGGATCTCCACCTGGGCGGCCACATCACCGAGCTTCACGGCGGTGACGATCCCGGAGAAGGCGTTGCGGGCGGAGGTGTACGAGGGGGCGTCCTCCTCGCCGGTGTCGCCGCGTGCCAGCTCCACCGAGAACGCGGCCAGATCCCTGCCGTCGACGACCCGGCGCCCGCTCTCGTCGCGACGGGTCGCCACCCGGCCCGCGTCCGCCCACCGCCGGGCGGTGTCCGGGCTCACCCCGAGCAGACGGGCGGCCTGCCCGATTGTGTAGGACTGCATGGGCGCCACGATAGGCGCCCCGGTCGACCCGGCCGCAACACGCCCCGGACGGCCTCCGGCGCGCCGGATCTGCGGAATCCGGCGTGGCCGTCTCCGCCCGCATGGCAGGATCCCACCCCATGGGTGTGTCCTGGGCGGTGCGGAGCGTGCGCGCGGCGGTGTTCGCCGTCGTGTGCGTCCTGCTGGCCGCCGGTGGGCACACACTGGCCACCGGCGCGGTGCCCGCGCTGTGGGTGGACGCGGCCGGATTCCTGCCCGTGTTCGCGGGCAGCGCCCTGCTCGCCGGACGTGAGCGTTCGCTCCTCGGCATCGGCTTCGCGATGCTCCTCGTGCAGGGCGGGCTGCACCTCGTCTTCGACGCGGTCGGGCCGCGGGACACGGTGATGCACATGCCGGGCATGGCGATGCAGATGCCGGGCATGGCGATGCACATGGCGGGCATGGCGCACGGCATGCCTATGGCGGCCGAGCCGCCTGCCATGACCTCGCACGCCATCGCCGCGCACCTGACTGCCGCACTCCTGGCCGCCTGGTGCCTGCGGCGCGGCGAAGCCGCCCTGTGGTCCCTGCTGCGCAAGGCCGTGGCATTCGTCCCGCGTCTCGTCGCCTGGTGGCGCAGGGCGCCCCTGCCCGCGTACGCCCGGCTCCCGCGTCCGTACGCCCACCCGCGCCGCCCCCTCCGGCAGGCGCTGCTCCGCCACGCCCTGTCCCGGCGTGGACCGCCCCCGGCTGCCTCGTACACGATCTGAACCCCCAAAAACCGAGCACGAGTACGGAGCGCCACCACCCATGTCCCCCCTGCGTATCACCCTGCGCCGCGCCGGCACCGTCGCCGCCCTCACCGCCGGCGGTGTCCTCGCCGCGGCGGGCGCGGCCTTCGCGCATGTCACCGTCCACCCCGAGAGCTACGCGAAGGGCGCCACCGACGGCGTGCTGACCTTCCGCGTCCCCAATGAGGAGGACACCGCCGCCACCACGAAGGTGCAGGTCTTCCTGCCCACCGACCACCCGGTGCTGGGCGTGCTGGTCACCCCCGAGGACGGCTGGACCGCCCAGGTGACCACCACCAGGCTCAAGACGCCGGTCAAGACGGACGACGGCACCATCACCGACGCGGTCTCCGAGGTCACCTGGTCCGGCGGGCGCATCCGGCACGGCCAGTACCAGGACTTCCACGTCGCCTTCGGTCAGCTGCCCGACGACACCGACCAGCTGACCTTCAAGACGCTGCAGACCTACTCCGACGGCAATGTCGTCCGCTGGATCGAGGAGACGCCGAAGGGCGGGGCGGAGCCGGAGAACCCCGCGCCGGTCCTCTCGCTCACGGCCAAGGGAACGGCGGAGGGCACGGCCGAGGGCGGCGCCTCGACGGCGGCTTCGTCCGGCAGCGGCACCACCGGGAAGGCGGGCGCGGCCGTCACGAAGGCCACTTCCACCAGTGACTCCACGGCCCGGGGGCTAGGCATCGCCGGCCTGGTCGTCGGCGTTCTGGGCCTGGCCGCCGCCGGCTTCGCGTTCGTCCGCGGCCGTGGCCGCACCGGCGCCGCCTCCGAGTGACCGGATCCCGTCCCGCCGGCGTCGGTTCCGCCGGCGGGACGGGATGTACACCGCGTGTCGATCCCTGTCGGCCGCCGGCACGCCGGGGCGGCCGCCCACGGGACGTGACGAGCGATCAGTTCGAGCGCTCGCGTCTCTCGGGCCCCCTCGGCCGTACGCGGCCCTGGAGCCCTCTCAGCTCGTCGCGCCCTTCGAGGTCTTCGGCCCCTTCGAGCCCTTGGACCCCTTCGAGCCCTTGGCATCCTTCGACCCCTTCAAGGGCACCTGCTCGCGCTCCAGGCGAATGTCCTGGCTCGACAGGGTCATCGGTGACGCGGAGAACGCGCGCAGCCGGATGCGGGTGCCCTTCTTGGGGATCACGAAGCTGCCGCCCGGCGCCTGGATCCGGTAGGTGGCCGTCGTATGACCGGCGACGGACGAGGGGCCGTCGAGCACCGTCCAGTACCGGCTCATGCCCTGCCCGGTGGTCACCATGAAGTGGGGCTGCAGGGCCGCGTCCCCGCTGTTGCGGACCTGGATCCCGAGTGTGCTGACCGTCAGGGGTGTCCGGGAGACGGCGGTGGTCCGCATGCGCAGCGGCGGCCGGCCGGTCGCCGCCACGGCCACGGCCACCAGCGAGGGCGCCACCAGGGCACCGGCCACCACCATCCGGGCCACCCGCCGCCCGTGCAGCAGCCGGGGCTGCCAGGCGGTGGTGAAGGCCGTGGGCGGCACGGTGACGGCGGCCGCCAGCCACAGCGGCGTCATCAGCAGGTAGTAGCCGTCCTGCGAGCGGGTGGCGAGGAAGAACGCGCACCACGGCAGCACGGTCGCCGCCGGTCCCAGCCGGCGCACGAACAGCACGAACAGCACCAGCAGGCCCGCGAGCAGCAGCATGCTGGCGTGCGAGTACCAGGTCAGACGGTCGCTGCCGTCGGTGTAGTACAGGGAGATGCCGACCAGGCCCTGGCCGTGGATCACCGCGCCCTGGGTGATCGGCAGCACGATGCCCGACAGCCAGGTGCGCGGCTCGCTCACGATGAAGTACACGTTGATCAGCAGCCAGGTTCCGGCGGCTATGCCGACGATGCGTCCCACCGCCGCGGCGGCCCCGCGCATGCCCAGCTCACTGCGGCGCAGCGCGAAGACCCCGGCGAGCAGGAACGGTGCCAGGAACCAGGGCAGTTGCTGGGTGGCGCAGGCCGCGCCCAGACATGCGGCCCGCACCCAGTCGGCCGGGCCGCCCGCGCCCATGCGCGTCCAGCGCACCACGACCGGGATCAGGAGGGCGAGCGCGACGACCGCCGGATAGCCGAGCCGGGCATAGGTCGGGACCATGCCGAAGCCGAGACACACCATGGTGGCCGCCGAGCGCCACGGCGTCGGCAGCATCCTCCACATGACGACCGCCCCGAGGGTGATCGCGGTCGTGGTGACCAGGGTCTCGGGTATCGCGCCGTGGCCGAGCCAGAGCAGGGGAGCGGTCAGCAGGGCGGTGAGCGGCGGGTAGCCGTAGGTGTAGTCGTAACCGCCCGTGACCGTCGGGGTGTAGGCGATACCGTGGCCGAACAGCCAGGGCCACGGCTGCCCGTACACCGGGTGGCCGTGGAGCAGTTCACGGGCGGCCTGTGTGGTGAGGATCGACTCGTCGCTGAAGCCGTGCTTCACGGCCAGCGCGCAGTAGGCGAGGATGACCGCCGTCACCAGGACGACGAGGTCGAGCCGCGCCAGCGACCGGCTGTTCCGTACCACCAGTGTCAGCACGCCGGTGACCAGGATCGACGCGTAGCACAGGGAGATGACCGCGGCGATCAACGGCTGGTGGCTGGCGGCGGAGGTCCACACGTCGCGGGTGCCGATGAACAGGCTGATGTCCGCGAGCAGTGTCAGCACGCGATGCCACTGCGCGGGAGTCCGTTCCGGCTCGTCCGGCGCCACCAGGGGCCGCAGACGCGCCCATCGGCTGCTTGTCGAGGGCCTCACTTCTGCCAACTGCACGCCACGGAACGTAAGCGGACTGGATGAACGTCGACCCCCTGGAGGTGAAGAGTCCGGTGTGAGGGCAGTAAGAAGTACGCGTCGATGTTGCCCGCCGCCTGGCCGAGGCCGAGGACCTGGCCGACGCGGTCGCCGCCGGGCCCCCCGGACGGCACTTCCGGCCGCGGTGATCCTGCTCTTCATCCTCGGAAGGCGATCCTGGTCCAGGGCCGGACCCCGGCTGTAGCCGAGCGGCACCGCCAGGGCGACCTTCCGGTGGTACTGGAGACCAGGGGGGCGGATGCCGTCCCGGCTGCTGGAAGTGGTTTTGCCGCGGCTGCGGCAGCCGACTCCCGGCGCCGGTCCCGCCCCGGCCGGCCTCAGCCCACCGCCTTCTCGACGAGCGCGCTGATGCGCTGTTCGTCGGCTGCGGTCAGCTTCTTCAGGGCGTAGGCGGTCGGCCACAAGACGCCGTCGTCGAGCGCCGCCTGGTCGCTGAATCCGAGCGTGGCATACCTCGACTTGAACTTCTGCGCGCTCTGGAAGTGACAGACGACCTTGCCGTCTCTGGCGTAGGCGGGCATGCCGTACCAGAGCTTCGGCGTGAGGTCGGGAGCGGCGGCCTTGACGATGGCGTGAATCCGCTCGGCGAGGACCCGGTCCGCCTCCGGCATCTCGGCGATCTTCGCGAGCACATCCCGCTCCGCTGCCGCCTCCTTCTCCTCCCGCGAACCGCGCCGCGCCGCCGCCTTCTTCTGCTCCTGCGCGTGCTCCTTCATCGCGGCCCGCTCGTCGGCGGTGAATCCGCTGTACTGCTCGGCGGCCGTGCCGGAGTTCTCGGCGGACGACTTCGTGTGCTGCATGGCAGATTTCCTCTCGTACAGGGATGGCGCAGGGCGGGGCGGGAGTTCCGGGCGGGAGTCAGGTCAGGGCGGACTGCCTGGAGGGCGCGGGGACGAGCGACGTGGCGGCCTCCCAGGCGAATCCGTCCGGGTCGGTGAAGGGGCCGGCGGTGCTGCCGAGGACGACGCGGTGCGAGCCGGTGCCGTCGGCGGGGACGCCGAGGTCCTTGGCCAGGCCGCGGCGCTTGTACAGCGCCAGCTTGACGGGGCTGGACTCGTCGGAGGCGAATTCGGCGTACTTGCCTCCGAAGCTCCTGGCCACGGTCAGGCCCCGGCCGACGTAGAACTCCTTGCTGGCCTTCACGTCCTCGACACCGAGCAGGAGGACGATCCGGTCGATCTCGCGGGTGGCCGGGCCGGTGTCCTTCTTCGCCGAAGTCGCGACCTTCCAGATCGTCCCGTCCGGCGCCTGGACGACGCCGCCGTAGCCCCACAGCGACTTCTCGGCGGGCTTCAGCACCGTGGCGCCGGCGTCCACGGCGCTGCCGAGGAAGCCGGCGACGGTGGCCGGCCGGGACACCGTGAGCGCCAGGGTGAAGCCGCGGAATCCGGTGGAATGCGCCTCGGACGCCCGCAGACGTATGTGCGTGTCCACTCCGAAGGTGCTGTAGAAGCGGTGGGCGGCATCGGGGTCGGCCACCTCGAGGGTGACGGACGTGATGGACGTCGTGGATGCGGTGGTTGCCATGGCCGTCACGCTAGGGGCTGCGCGGCGGCCGCCGCTTCTCGATTCCTGACCGATCCCGTCACCGCTCCGCCTCACACGCCGGCATCCCCTGCACCCTGACGATGCCGCCCTGCTGATTGCTCGACGGAGGCCGCGGGAGCCGGCGGCGCACCCTAGTAGACGTCACGCAGATAGCGCTTCTCGGCGGCCAGTTGCTTCACATACGCGGCCGCCTCCGGTTCGCTCAGCCCGCCGTGCACGGCCGCGATGTCCCGCAGCGCCCGGTCGACGTCCTTGGCCATGCGGGAGGCGTCCCCGCAGACGTAGAGGCAGGCGCCCTCCAGCAGCCAGTGCCACAGCTCCGGGCCGTGTTCGCGCATCCGGTCCTGGACGTACACCTTGGCCCGCTGGTCGCGGGAGAAGGCGGTGTCGAGCCGGGTGAGGAGGCCTTCCCGGTGGAGCGAGGACAGCTCGTCCTCGTAGTAGAAGTCCGTGGCGCGGTGCTGCTCGCCGAAGAACAGCCAGTTCGGCGCCTTGTGCCCCAATGCGCGGCGCTCCTGGAGGAAACCGAGGAAGGGCGCGACTCCGGTCCCGGGTCCCACCATCACCATCGGCGTCGAGCCGTCGGCCGGCGGGCGGAAGTGCGGGGAGCGCTGTACGAAGACCGGTACCGGCGTGCCCGGCTCGGTGTCCGCGAGGAAGCCGCCGCAGACTCCGGCCCGGCGCCGCCCGCCCAGGCCCTCGTAGCGCACCACGGACACCGTCAGCGACACCCGGTGCGGGTCGACGAGCGGGCTCGACGAGATCGAGTACAGCCGGGGCCGCAGTCGCCTGAGTACTCCGGTCCACTCCTCGGCCGACGCCTTCACCCCGTGCTCCGCCACCACGTCGACGGCCTGCCGTCCCCACGACCAGCGCGCCAGGCCGTCCTTGTTGTCGGGCCGCAGCAACTGCCGTAGTTCCCGGTCGTCACGGGTGCGGTCGGCGACGAAACGCAGCAGGTCCGGGGTGATCCGGGTAATGTCGAGATGCCGCAGCAGGAGGTCGGCGAAGGGAATCCCGTCGCCCTCCGGGGCCTGGACCGCCGTGGAGCCGTCGTTCCCCGTCGCCTCAAGCCACTCCTCCACAAGGGCGGGGGAGTTGACCGGGTACACCCCGAGCGCGTCCCCGGACTCGTACGAGAGGTCCGTCCCGCTCGTGTCGAAGGTGAACCGCCGCACCTCCTTGCCCGCACCGGGCCGGCTGAGCGGCCGATTGCCGATGAGGCGGGCGGTGGCCGGGGAGGGCTTCCCGGCCCCGGTGGCGGCCGGGGCCGGCTCGCTCGCGCCCTCGGCCGTCTGTAGCGGGGGCCGCGGACCCGGTACTGGTGCGGCGGGTGCTCCCGTGCCGGGCGCCTGCGGGTCCCGCGCCGATGGCGTGCCGCCGAGGGCGCCGAGGACCTCCTCCAGCCAGGCCCCGGCCGACGGCTCGTAGTCGGGCTCGCAGTCCGTGCGCGGCGCGAGGCGCACCCCGCCCAGCTCGTGCAGGCGCGCGTCCAGCCGGCGTCCGTGCCCGCAGAAGTCGTCATACGAGGAGTCCCCGAAGGCGAGCACGGCGTACCGCACGCCGTCGAGCCGTGGGGCCTCCTGGCCCGAGAGGTCGCTCCAGAACCCGGAGCCGTTGTCCGGGGGCTCCCCGTCGCCGAACGTGCTCGTTATGAGCAACAGGTCGGCCCCGAGGGGAAGTTGACGGACATCGGTCTCGTCCATGCCGACCAATGTCACCCGGTGTCCGGTCTCCGTGAGCCGCCGTACGGTGGCGGCCGCGAACTCCTCCGCGTTCCCCGTCTGCGAGGCCCACAGCACGACGACCTCGCGGCCCGCCTGCTCCGCGGGTGCGCTCCCGGACCTGGAGTACAGGCCGGCCAGAAGGCCGTTGACCCACAGGGCGTGCTCGGCGCTGAACGGTGCGTCCGGCGGCAGTACGGGCACGCCCGGCGCGCCGGAACCGAGGCCCGCGAGGAACCCGGTCAGATACCGGCGTTCCCGGCTGGTCAGGACCGGGGGCGGGGAGGGGACGAAACCGAAGGGGGCGCCGGCCGAGGCGGCGGGGGACGGGGGAGTGCCCGGTGCGGAGGCGTCGGCGCGAGCGTGGCCGTCGGCGGCGGGCGGGTCCGCGAGGGAGGCACCGGCCGCCGAGGCCACTGCGGCCTGCGGGCCCCCTGCGGGCGGGACCGGTCCCGCCACCTTCGTCAGCGATACGGCGCACGCCTTGAACTCCGGCTGGAACGACACCGGGTCCACCGCGTCGCTGGTCACCGCGTTGACGCTCAGATACTCGCCGAACAGGTCATTCCAGTGGAACGGCGCGAAACAGCACCCCGGCCGCACCCGGTCCGTCACCACCGCCGGCAGCACGGCCCGCCCGCGCCGCGAGGCGACCTCGACCCGGTCGCCCTCCGCGAGCCCGAGCGCCGCGGCGTCCTCGGGATGCACTTCCACGAACGGCCCCGAGTTGAGCCTGTTGAGTCTGGCGACCTTCCCGGTCTTCGTCAGCGTGTGCCACTGGTGCTGCACCCGCCCGGTGTTGAGCAGGAACGGGAAGTCGTCGTCCGGGAGTTCGGCGGGCGGCAGATGCGGCCGTGCGTGGAACACCGCCCGCCCGCTCGGTGTCGGAAAGGACAGCCCGCCCTCGACGTACCGGATGGGATTGCGGGCCGGGCCGTCCTCCCGCGCGGCCGGCCACTGCACGGGGCCGGACCGCAGCCGCCCGTACGTCACCCCTCGCAGATCCCAGCCGGTCACCGGGTTCCAGGCCCGCCTGATCTCCTCGAAGATCTCCTCCGCGCTGTCGTACGAGAACCCGTCCGCGTACCCCATCTCCCGTGCGACGGCGGCGACAAGCCGCCAGTCGGCCGTCGCCTCACCCGGCGGGTCCAGCGCGGGACGCGCGAGCGTCAGCCCGCGCTCGCTGTTGACCATGACGCCCTCCGCCTCGGCCCACAGCGCGCCGGGCAGCACCACATCGGCGTACGCGTTGGTCTCGGTCTCGGCGAACGCGTCCTGCACGACGACGAACTCCGCGGCCTCCAGCCCCTCGATGACCGTCTTCCGGTTCGCCACCGACGCCACGGGGTTGGTGCACATGATCCAGCAGGCCTTGATCTCCCCGTCCGCCATCTTCCGGAACATCTCGACGGTCCCGCGTCCGGTCCCGTCCGCGCGGAGCGTGCCGGAGGGCAGCCCCCACAACTCCTCGACGCACGCTCGCTCCTCGGGCACCAGCACGGAGCGCTGCCCCGGCAACCCGGGCCCCATATAGCCCATTTCGCGTCCGCCCATGGCATTGGGCTGACCGGTCAGCGAGAGGGGACCGCTGCCCGGGCGGCAGATCGCACCGGTCGCGAGATGCAGATTGACGAGCGCGTTGGTGTTCCACGTCCCGTGTGTGGACTGGTTGAGCCCCATCGTCCAGCAGCTGGTCCACTCCTTCGCCTCGCCGATGAGCCGCGCCGCCTCCCGGATGTCGCGCTCGGCGAGACCGGTGATCTCCGCTACGGTCGCGGGCGGATAGTCGGCGAGGAAGCCGGGCATCGCCTCCCAGCCCTCGGTGTGCCGGGCGATGAAGGCGTCGTCCGTGTGACCGGCCTCGTGCAGCAGCTGCAGCAGGCCGTTGAGCAGGGCGAGATCGGTCCCTGGCCGGATCTGGAGAAACAGATCGGCCTTCGCCGCGGTCGCGGTGCGCCGAGGATCGACGACGATCAGTCTGGCACCCGCCTTGACCCGGTCCATCAGCCGCAGAAAGAGGATCGGGTGGCAGTCGGCCATGTTGGAGCCGATGACCAGGAAGACGTCCGCCTGGTCCAGGTCGTCGTACGACCCCGGCGGTCCGTCGGCACCCAGCGACAGCTTGTAGCCCGCGCCCGCGCTCGCCATGCACAGCCGTGAGTTGGACTCGATCCGGTTCGTCCGCACAAAGCCCTTGGCGAGTTTGTTGGCCAGATACTGCGCCTCCAGGCTGAGCTGCCCCGACACATAGAACGCGACCGCGTCCGGACCGTGCCGGTCCACGATCTCCCGCAGCCGGTGCGCGGTCGCCCGGACCGCCGCGTCGACGGACGCGGGCTCCGGCTCCGCACCGCGGTCGGCGCGGACGAGTGCCGTGGTCAGCCGCCCCGGGGCGGCCAGCAGGTCCGCGGTGGTCGCGCCCTTGGTGCACAGCCGGCCGCGGTTGGCCGGGTGCTCCTTGTCGCCGGACGCCTTGACGACGCGGCGGCGGCCGTCGGCGCCGGTCGCGACGTCGAGCACGATCCCGCAGCCGACGCCGCAGTACGAGCAGACGGTCCGTACCCGCCGCGTTCCGGGACTGGTGGTCATGACGACGACCGTAGGAACCGGCGGTTACGCGGATGTCACACGCCTCGATCTTGAGGGGTTACGGGCGCTGCACAGGGGGCGCCCGGACGCTGTGAGGGGGCGCGCGGGCGGTGCCAGGGGAGCGCGGTGCGGCGGAAGCGGCCGCTTCGGTCGGAGTGACCGGTGCGGTCTGAATGCATGGTGCGCCTGGAAGCGCCCACTGCGACCCAAGCGGCCGGAGCGGCGGAAACGACTGCTGCGGTCGCGGCGGCCGGAGCGGCGGAAACGACTGCTGCGGCCGTGGCGGCCGGAGCGGCGGAAACGACCCCTATAGCCGCGGTGGCCGGAGCGGCGGATGCGTCCGAAGCGGCCACCGGTGGCGTCGCGATCCGTGTCGCTGTTGGGCCGAACGGGTGACCATGCGTAAGAATTGGCCGGTGCAGACGATGAGTGCGAGCCAGCGGGGAGGGCCGGTGAACAGCCACGATGTCACCGACGAACAGTGGGAAGGGCTCGCTCAGGTCGTTCCGTTGCGTGGCCGGGACGCCTGGCCGTCCTCGGTCGGCCACCGGTCCATACCCGAGGCGCCGACCGAGGCCCGCCGCCGTTTTGTGGTCCTGCGGGTCAACGTGTTCGCGGACGCCCGCGAGGTCGCCGAGACGCTGATGGCGGGCGTGCCCGTGCTGCTCGACCTCACGGGCGCCGAGACCGAGGTGGCCAAGCGGGTGCTGGACTTCAGCACGGGTGTCGTCTTCGGTCTGGCCAGCGGGATGCACCGCGTCGACCGCAATGTCTTCCTCCTGACCCCGCCGGGGACCGAGGTGCGGGGCCTGATGGAGGGGGCGGGAGTCCCCGGCCTCTGAACGCCGGGTGCCGGCCGTTGACGTCGGGTCGCCGGGTCGCCGGGTCGTCGGGTGCCGGGTTGTCGGGTTGTCGGGTTGTCGGGGTGCCTCGCCGGATCTCCGGATCTCCGGATCTCCGGGTCGTCGGGTTGCCGGGTTGCCGGATCGCCTCGCCGGGGTGCCGATGGGCGTCCGTCGTCGTCGTGCGGCTGCTGAGGTCGCCCGATCGTAGGAAGGGTGTGAGGGCGGAACGGTTCGCCCGGGCCGCGGGCCCCTACGGTCCCGGACATGACCGCCTTACCCGCGCTGTTCCCGCCCAACGGGCCCGGCTCCATCGATCCGCGTCCGGACCGGCCCCGCGTTCCCGACCAGGGCCCGGGCCGCCCCCGCGTCACCGAGCTGCGGCTGTCCGCGTTCGCCGGGCACCGGCGGGCCGTTTTCGCGCTGGGCCCGTTGACGCTCCTGACCGGGCCGAGCGGCTCGGGCAAGTCCCGGGTGTTGCAGGCCTACGAGGCGCTGGCGCGGCTCGGCGGCGGCGCCGAGCTGGGGGAGGCGTTCCCGGACCCGGCGCGCTGCGTGCCCGAGCGGGCGCGGCCCGACGCCCAGCGGCGCCGGGGCTTCCGCATCGGTTGCACGGCCGACGGCCCCGAGGGACCCGTGCGGCTCGACCTCGCGGTGCAGGCCGAGCCCGACCTGCGCATCGTCGGTGAGCGGCTGACCTCGGGCGGGCTGGTGCTGCTGGAGACAGCCCTGCGCGATCCGGGCCGGGCGGCGGTGCAGGCGGCCTGGCACACGGCCGGCTCCGCACCGGTCACGCGGGGTCCGCTCCCGGACGACCGCCTCGGCACCGCCCTGCTGCCGCTGCGGGTCGCGGGCAAGACCGAGGGCCAGCGCCGGGTGCTCGCCGCGGCCGAGCAGATGGTGGTCGCCCTGCGCTCGGTCTTCGCCTGCGACCCGCGTCCCCGCCGGATGCGTGCCCCCGTCCCGTCGGGAGCGGGCCGGCTGCTGCCCGGGTGCGACAACCTCGCCGACGTCCTGTGGCGTACCCGTGAGGAGTGTGCCAGGCGGCACGCTCTGCTGGCCTCGGCGGTCGGTGCCGGATGCGCGGGACCGGTCGCCGACCTGCTGGCCGAACCGCTCGGCGACGGCAGGGTCCGTGCCCTGCTCGACCGGGGCGACGGGCTGCGGACACCGCTGGAACTCCTGGGCGACGGCGAACTGCGCTATGTGGCCCTGGCCCTGGTGCTCCTCACCGGTCCGGGCGTGCTCGACGTCGACCCGGTGGGGGAGGTGCCGGCGGCGATGCAGACCCTCACGGTGCTGGCGGACGGCTTCGACCGCTGCCTGGACCCCACGCAGACGCGGGAACTGCTCCGGCTGGCGGCGCGGATGTGCGAACGCGGCCATGTCCGTCTGGTAGGAGCGGTGAGTGAGGCGCGCTGGGCGACGGAGACGGACGGGGTGACGGTGGTAGACCTGAGCCCGTGACACCGGAAAGCGAACCCAAACCCCAGCCGGAACCCGAACCCGCACCCGAACCGGGACGAGGCGAGGGGCTCGATGTGGCACGGCTGCAGCGGCGCCTCGCCGACTTCGCCGCGGCCCGCGACTGGCAGCCGTACCACACGCCCAAGAACCTGGCGACCGCGCTGAGCGTCGAGGCCTCCGAACTGGTCGAGATCTTCCAGTGGTTGACGCCGGAGGAGTCCGCGCGGGTGATGGACGACCCGGCGACGGCGCATCGGGTGACGGACGAGGTGGCGGATGTGCTCGCGTATCTGCTCCAACTGTGCGAGGTGCTCGGCATCGACGCGCTGGCCGCGCTCGACGCGAAGATCGACCGCAACGAGGAGAGGTTCCCGCTTCCGGGAGACGGCTGACACGAAAACCGCCCCAGCCCCCGGCAGGGTGGGTGACGCCCGGCCCCCCCGCCACCCCGGAGGCCCATCCGGCAGTCACTCTCCGGAGTCACCGAGTTGTCCCCACTCCGCATGTTGTCCACAGATTTCGGTCCAGCTCTGGCTTTTCGTCCCGCGAGCATTCACTCTGGGTAGTGGACAACGGAGTTCGGGCTGGACGTGCGCGAGCGCGTCGGGACAGAGCGGGGGCAGCGCATGGACGCGGTGCGGCTCATCGTGATGAGCAGGCGCGCCCTGTCGGGGAGCGAGGACGGGACGAGGATCATGACGGAGGCGTGGCAGGCCTACGCACTGGCACAGGCGATCGGCAGTCGCCTGGCGGTCTCGGGCCCGCCCGAACTGCGGGGCGAGGCACTGGGGTTGACGGAGCTGGCGGGCAGAGGCTGCGGTGTCCTGGACACACCCTCCATCGACGTGGCGCAGCTGCGAGCGGCTCAGCTCACGGACCTCGGCGACGCCCGCACGGCTCTTCTCGACCTCGGCACCCTCCTCACGGAGCTTGGCATGGCCCTGGTCGCGGTCGCGAGCGCGGCGGACGAGGAGGGCACGTACTGGCAGTGCATGGAGGCCATAGACGCGGCCGACGAGTCGAGGGACCGGGTCAGGGAGATGCTGCGCAGACTGGCGGCCAGGGACGGCGAGATACGGGAGCGGTACAGAACGGCGGGCTGAGCGACACCCCCTCCCCCCCGGCCGGGAGCAGGTCGACGGTCTCACGGATCTCACCCGACCGATTCCGCGGGAGCCGGCGGCAGTGCCGAGGCCGCCGGGCGTTCGAGCGTGCAGGATGGAGGCATGGATCTTCGCGTCTTCACCGAGCCCCAGCAGGGGGCGACCTATGACACCCTCCTCGCCGTCGCCAAGGCCACCGAGGAACTGGCCTTCGACGGGTTCTTCCGTTCGGACCACTATCTGAAGATGGGCGCCGTGGACGGCCTTCCCGGTCCCACCGATGCCTGGATCACCCTCGCCGGCATCGCCCGCGAGACCAAGCGCATCCGCCTCGGCACGCTGATGACCGCCGCCACCTTCCGCCTCCCCGGTGTCCTCGCCATCCAGGTCGCGCAGGTCGACCAGATGTCCGGGGGCCGCGTCGAACTGGGCCTGGGTGCGGGCTGGTTCGAGGAGGAGCACAAGGCCTACGGCATTCCGTTCCCGAAGGACAAGTTCGCCCGTCTCGAGGAGCAGCTGGCGATCGTCACCGGGCTGTGGGCGACCGAGGTCGGCAAGACCTTCAGCTTCCATGGGAAGTACTACGACCTGACCGACTCGCCCGCCCTGCCCAAGCCCGCCCAGCCCAAGGTCCCGGTGCTCATCGGCGGCCACGGCACGACCCGCACCCCGCGGCTGGCCGCTCGGTACGCCGACGAGTTCAACATGCCGTTCGCGTCGATCGAGGACAGCGAGCGTCAGTTCGGCCGGGTCCGTGCGGCCGCCGAGCAGGCCGGACGCGGCGCGGACGCGTTGACGTACTCGAACGCGCTGGTGGCCTGTGTCGGCAAGGACGACCAGGAGGTGGCCCGCCGCGCCGCCGCGATCGGCCGCGAGGTCGAGGAGCTGAAGGCCAACGGCCTGGCGGGCTCCCCGGCCGAGGTCGTCGACAAGATCGGCCGCTATCAGGAGATCGGCTCCCGCCGTATCTACCTCCAGATCCTCGACCTCCACGACCTGGACCACCTGGAGCTGATCTCCTCCCAGGTCCAGTCCCAGCTCCGCTGACCCGAGCGAGCCCCGGGCCCGGTCCGGGGCCCCGCCCCGGACCGGAGGGAGCCCGGCCGGGTCACCGCCCCAGGCCGGCCGGGCGCGCCGTCCGAAAACCGGTGGTCGCCGGCGCCCGGTGCCGGAAGACTCGGTGCATGTTCCTGACGATCAGTACCACCGGCACGTCCGAACGACCGGCGGCCGACCTGGGTTTCCTGCTGCACAAGCACCCCGGAAAGGCGCAGGCGTTCTCCACCTCCTACGGCACCGCGCACGTCCTCTACCCCGAGGCGGACGCCGAGCGCTGCACGGCGGCGCTGCTGCTGGAGGTCGACGCGGTGGCACTGGTCCGGCGCGGCAAGGGCAAGGGCCGTGGCGGTGCTCCCGACGCGGCCCTCGCGCAGTACGTCAACGACCGCCCGTACGCGGCCTCCTCCCTGCTCGCCGTGGCGCTGAGCGGTGTGTTCTCGACCGCGATGCGGGGGGTGTGCACGGCCCTGCCCGAGCGCGCCGCGCAGCCGCTGCCCCTGCGCATCGAGATACCCGCCCTGCCCGCCCGGGGTGGCCCCCATCTCGTACACCGTCTCTTCGCGCCGCTCGGCTGGACGGTCACCGCCGAACCGGTGGCGCTGGACACCGAGTTCCCGCAGTGGGGCGACTCGCGGTATGTGCGCCTGGTGCTGGAGTCGGAGGCGCTGACCCTGGCCGAGGCCCTGCGCCATCTGTATGTCCTGCTCCCGGTCCTCGACGACGCCAAGCACTACTGGGTCTCCGCCGACGAGGTCGACAAGCTGCTGCGGGCGGGCGAGGGCTGGCTGCCCGGTCATCCGGAGCAGGCGCTGATCACCAGCCGTTATCTGTCGCGCCGCTGGTCGCTGACCCGGCAGGCGAGGGAGCGACTGGAGCTGGTGCGGCTCGCGGAGACCGACGACAGCGAGGTCGAGGAGATCGACAACGCGGTCGAGGCGGAGGCCGAGACCGAGGAGAAGCCGACCCCGCTCGCGGTGCTGCGCAGGGAGGCGATCATCGCCGCGCTCCAAGAGTCCGGCGCCGCCCGTGTCCTCGATCTGGGCTGCGGACAGGGCCAGTTGGTGCAGGCGCTCCTGAAGGACGCCCGGTTCACGGAGATCGTGGGCATGGACGTCTCGGTGCGGGCGCTCACCATCGCCGCCCGGCGCCTGAAGCTGGAGCGCATGGGCGAGCGGCAGGCCTCGCGCGTGCGGCTTTTTCAAGGCTCGCTCGCGTACACCGACCGCCGTCTCAAGGGCTATGACGCCGCCGTGCTCAGCGAGGTCGTCGAGCATGTCGACCCGCCGCGGCTGTCCGCCGTGGAGTACGCGGTCTTCGGCGCCGCCCGCCCCCGGACGGTGCTCGTGACGACCCCCAACGTCGAGTACAACGTCCGCTGGGAGAGCCTCCCGGCCGGGCACGTCCGCCGTGGCGACCACCGCTTCGAATGGACCCGCGGGGAGTTCCGCGCGTGGGCGGACGCGGTGGCCGAACGGCATGGCTACGACGTGCGGTTCGTCGCTGTGGGACCCGACGACCCCGAGGTGGGGCCGCCCACCCAGATGGCCGTGTTCACGCTGACCACGAAGGAGGAGAAGGCCGCATGACCGAGACCCACGCCACGGGACGCACCCTGCCCGTGACCGACCTCTCCCTGGTGGTCCTGATCGGCGCGTCCGGCTCGGGCAAGTCCACCTTCGCCCGCCGGCACTTCCGGCCGACCGAGGTCATCTCGTCGGACTTCTGCCGCGGGCTGGTCGCCGACGACGAGAACGACCAGAGCGCGAGCCGGGACGCCTTCGACGTCCTGCACTACATCGCGGGCAAGCGGCTGGCGGCGGGCCGCCGCACGGTGGTCGACGCCACCAGCGTGCAGCAGGAGAGCCGCCGCCGGCTGATCGAGCTGGCCAGGCAGTACGACGTGCTGCCGATCGCGATCGTGCTGGACGTGCCCGAGGAGGTGTGCGCCGAGCGCAACGCGGCCCGTACCGACCGGGCGGACATGCCGCGCCGGGTCATCCAGCGCCACACCCGCGAACTGCGCCGCTCCCTGCGGCACCTGGAGCGCGAGGGCTTCCGCAAGGTGCACATCCTGCGAGGCGTGGCGGAGGTCGAGAACGCGACCGTCGTCACCGAGAGGCGCTTCAACGACCTGACCCATCTCACCGGCCCCTTCGACATCATCGGCGACATCCACGGCTGCGCGTCCGAACTGGAGGCCCTGCTCGCCAAGTTGGGCTACGCCGATGGCACGCACCCCGAGGGCCGCACCGCCGTCTTCGTCGGCGACCTGGTCGACCGCGGCCCGGACAGCCCGGGCGTGCTGCGCCGGGTGATGTCCATGGTGGCGTCCGGCGACGCGCTGTGCGTGCCCGGCAACCACGAGAACAAGTTCGGGCGCCATCTGCGCGGCCGCACGGTCCAGCACACCCACGGACTCGCCGAGACCATCGCGCAGATGGAGGGCGAGAGCGAGGGGTTCAGGCAGCGGGTACGGGAGTTCATCGACGGCCTGGTCAGCCACTACGTCCTCGACGGCGGACGGCTGGTGGTGTGCCACGCCGGGCTGCCGGAGAAGTACCACGGCCGCACCTCGGGCCGGGTCCGCTCGCACGCGCTGTACGGCGACACCACGGGCGAGACGGACGAGTTCGGCCTGCCGGTGCGCTACCCGTGGGCGGAGGACTACCGGGGCCGGGCGGCCGTGGTGTACGGACACACCCCGGTCCCCGAGGCCACATGGCTCAACAACACGATCTGCCTGGATACCGGTGCCGTCTTCGGCGGCAAGCTGACCGCGCTGCGCTGGCCGGAGCGGCAGCTCGTCGACGTACCGGCCGAGCGGGTCTGGTATGAGCCGGCCAGGCCCCTGCGCAGCGAGGCGCCCGGCGGCCACGACGGCCGTCCGCTGGATCTCGCCGACGTCCAGGGCCGCAGGGTCGTGGAGACCCGGCACGCGGGCCGGGTCTCGATCCGCGAGGAGAACGCCGCGGCGGCCCTCGAGGTCATGAGCCGCTTCGCGGTGGACCCGCGGCTGCTGCCCTATCTGCCCCCGACGATGGCACCGACCGCGACCAGCCACGTCGAGGGCTATCTGGAGCACCCGGCCGAGGCCTTCGCGCAGTACCGGGAGGACGGGGTCGCGCGGGTCGTGTGCGAGGAGAAGCACATGGGTTCGCGGGCGGTGGCCCTGGTGTGCCGGGACGCCGGGGCGGCACGGAAGCGCTTCGGCGTCGGGAGTGCCTTCGGCCCGGGCACGGGCGGGAGCGACGACGGTCCCACCGGGTCGCTGTACACCCGCACCGGCCGCCCGTTCTTCGACGACGACGCGGTCACCGAGGAGATCCTCGGCCGGCTGCGCTCGGCGATAGGCGAGGCGGGCCTGTGGCAGGAGCTCCAGACGGACTGGCTGCTGCTCGACGCCGAGCTGATGCCGTGGTCGCTGAAGGCCTCCGGGCTGATGCGCTCGCAGTACGCGGCGGTGGGCGCGGCGTCCGGGGCGGCGTTCCCCGGGGCGCTGGCCGCGCTGGAGGGTGCGGCGCGGCGGGGCGTGGACGTGACGGACCTGCTGGCGCGCCAGCAGGCACGGGCGGCGGACGCGGCGGCGTTCACGGCGGCGTACCGCCGCTACTGCTGGACGACCGAGGGACTGGACGGCGTGCGCCTGGCCCCGTTCCAACTGCTGGCGGTCCAGGGCCGCAGTCTCGCGGCGGTGCCGCACGACGAGCAACTGGCGCTGATCGACCGGCTGGTCGAGCACGACGGAAGCGGGCTGCTGCAGACGACCCGCCGGCTCTACGTCGACACCGGCGACCCGGAGTCGGTGCGCGCCGGGATCGACTGGTGGCTGGAGATGACCGGGCGCGGCGGCGAGGGCATGGTCGTCAAGCCGGTGGATGCCGTGGTGCGCAGTGCGGCCGGCCGTCTGGTGCAGCCGGGCATCAAGTGCCGCGGCCGTGAGTACCTGAGGATCATCTACGGTCCCGAGTACACACGCCCGGAGAACCTCGCCCGGCTGCGCGGCCGGTTCCTGAACCACAAGCGCTCCCTCGCACTGCGCGAGTACGCCCTCGGCCTGGAGGCCCTGGACCGTCTCGCGGAGGGTGAGCCGCTGTGGCGGATCCACGAGGCGGTTTTCGGGGTGCTCGCCCTGGAGTCGGAACCGGTGGACCCCCGGCTGTGACGGAACCGTACTCCTCGGGCGGGGCGTCCTTGCGGACGATCAAGCCCGAGGAGTACGCACTGTGCGGATCTACATCAGCGCCGACATGGAGGGCATCACCGGACTCGTCGACCGTGACGACGTCCAGCCCGGCGGCCGGGACTACGAGCGCGGTCGGCGGATGATGGCGGAGGACGTCAACGCGGCGGTCCGGGGCGCGCTCGCGGCCGGGGCCACCGACGTCCTGGTCAACGACGCCCACGGTCCCATGCGCAATCTGCTGCCCGAGTTCCTGCACCCCGCGGTCCGGCTGGTCCGGGGCAGGCCCAAGCGGATGGGCATGCTCGAAGGGCTCATCGCCGGGCACGACGCCATGGTCTGCGTCGGCTACCACTCCCGGGCCGGCGAACCCGGCGTGCTCAGCCACAGCTTCATGGGGCACGAGATCGAGGACATGTGGCTGGACGGCCGGCCGGTCGGCGAGATCGGACTCGCCCACGCCACCGCGGCGGCGCTGGGCGTCCCCGTCGTGGCGCTCACCGGGGACGACGCGGCGTGCGGGGAGGCCGCCGCCTGGGACGGGTCGATCACCACCGTGGCGGTGAAGTACGCGCGCGACCGGTTCGCGGCCGAGCTGCGCCCGGAGGCGGAGGCCCGGCAGGCGATCGAGGAGGCGGTCACCGCCGCCCTCACCGCACCACGCGATCCGGTTCCTGCGGCACAGGGGCCGTCCGTCCTCACCGTCCGCTGGCAGTCGGCCTCGGTGCCCGCCACGCTGCTCGGCATCCCCGGCGTCACCGCCACCGACAGCCGGACCGTCCGCGCCGAGGGCGAACTGCCCGCGCTCTACCGGCTCTTCGGCGTGTGGATGCGCGTCGCGGCTTCCCTGACCGACCAGCCGCCGTACTGCTGAGGGGTGTCTGCCGGCGGTCCACGGGGCGTCGTATCGCCGATTGCCGATTGCCGATTGCCGATTGCCGATGCGCCCGCCCTCAGCCCACCAGCCGCAACCGCTCCCCGCACACCCCCACCCGCACCGTCTGCCCCCACGTCAGCTCCACCGCGTCGCCCTCCATGCCGTCCCCGAAGGCGATCAGCCGGTCCGACTCCACGGTGACCCGGAGCCGGTCGGAGTGCGTGAGCTCGCCGGCCACCAGGGACGTCCCGGTGGCCGGCGACGGCCAGGCCTCGCGGACGAACCACAGCAGGCGCGGTTCCGCGGCGCCCGGGAGCGGGAGCGCGCTGCCCCGTTCCTGCCACACCGAGCGGAGCCATCCCGTGGCGCCGGTGCCCGTGCCCACCAGCACCCCGGAGGAGGCCTGGGCCTCGACGACACCCCTGTCGCCGTCGAGGCCCAGGCGGTAGCGGGCGGTCTGGTGACCGGCGGCTCCCAGATAGATCTCGTTGAGCGCGACGAGCCGCTGGGTGTCGTCGGCCACGGCCTCGACCATGGTGAGTTCGTCGACCCCGCCGTCGCGGGCGAGGGCGGCCGGCAGCAGGGTGCCCGCGTCCCGCGCCCGGTGCCTGACCAGCACCCCCGGGTTGCGCCCGGGATCCGTGTCGATCCCCACCACCGGCTGGCCCGCGAGGTACTTGGCGACGTTCGCCACCAGGCCGTCCTGCCCGACCACGACCACCACGTCCTCGGGCGCGAACAGGAACCGGTCCAGGTCGCGCCGCTCCACCCGTGCCTGACGCCAGGTCAGCGGCACCGCGGCAGCCACCTCGGCCATCGCCTGACGCGCCCGCCGGTGCCGCTCCGCCACCTCCTCCAGCGACCGCCCCCGGGACGCCAGGAAGAACGCGGCCTGCCCGTGTGTGCCGTGCCGGGCCACCAACTCCTCGTACTCGGTGGCGCGATGGACCAGCACGGCGCGTGGCGCGAGGCTCAAGACCGCTCTCCCGAGGCTCCGCCCAGCCGGGCCAGCAGCCCGGTGAGCACATCCGGCGAGACGGTCACGCTGTCGATGCGCGGCAGGTTCTCGGCCAGCAGGGTCCCCGTCAGCGCGTGCAGCGTCGCGACATCCACGTCCGCGTGCACCCGCAGCCAGGCCGCCTGCGCCCGGGCCCGCGCCTCGCCGATCTCTCGCGCGCCCTCGGCCTCCGCGCGGGCGAGCCGCACGGAGCGGGCCGCCTCCGCCTCGGCGAGCCGCTCGGTGCGCCGCGCCTCGGCGTCGGCCAGCCGTACCGTCCGCGCGGCCTCCGCCTGGGCGCGCACCGCGTCCGCAGCCGCCTGCTCCTCCGCCTCGCGCCGTGCGTTCGTGCCCCGCTGCTCGACCAACTGCTCCTCGCGCCGGGCCAGTTCGATCCGGCTGGCCAGTTCGTTCTCGGCGATGGCGCGTTCCCGCTCGACGGCCACGGCCCGGCGCTCGTACGTGGCCCGGTCCGCGTCCTGCTGGATCCGCTCGCGCGCCGGAGTGCGCAGCGCCCGCTCCACCTCGGGCTCCGGGCGCAGCGCCACCACCCGGACCGCGACCATCTCGATCCCTGTCGCGGGCAGCCGGGGCTCGGCGGCGAGTCCGGCCGCGACGCGCTCCCGTACCGCCGCGACGCCGTCGACGAGCGCCGCCGACAGGGGCGTACGGGCCAGGACGTCCAGGGCGTGCTGCTGGGCCGTCTCCGTCAGCAGCGTGGAGAGCTGTTCCAGCGGCGCCCCCCGCCAGACTCCCGTGTCCGGGTCGATGGAGAAGTCCAGCCGCTCGGCGGCGACGCCCGGGTCGCTGATCCGGTAGGTGACGGTCGCCTGCACCGCGATGTCCTGGAAGTCGGACGTACGGGCGCGGAACGTCATCGCCAGCTCGCGGTCCTCCACGGGGATCTCGGAGAGCGCGGCGGTCAGCGAGCGGTACCAGAAGCTGAGCCCCGGCCCGTCGTGGACCAGGCGGCCCGCCCGGTGGTGCCGGATGTGCGCGGTCGGTGCCCCGCGCAGATGACGCCAGCCGAGGCGTCTGGTGATGTCGGCCATGTGTGCTGGGCCCCCTTGTCCGCGAGCGGATTATCGTCACGGGGACGATAACGAGGGAGGAGTCTTATCGTCAAGCAGACGAAATCGAGGGCTCTGCTCCGCACGGACCAAACCGCCCCGTTCTCGTGGAACGAAGGGTGAACAGGCGCCCGAATGGTCAGGATGGAGGCATGGGATTCCATGTCGACTCCGAGGCCGGGCGACTGCGCCGCGTCATCCTCCACCGGCCGGATCTCGAGCTGAAACGGCTCACGCCGAGCAACAAGGACGCGCTGCTCTTCGACGACGTGCTGTGGGTGCGCCGGGCGCGCGCCGAGCACGACGGTTTCGCCGATGTGCTGCGCGACCGCGGGGTCGAGGTCCATCTCTTCGGTGATCTGCTCACCGAGGTCCTGGAGATCCCGGCGGCCAGGGCCCTCGTCCTGGACCGTGTCTTCGACGAGAAGGAGTACGGGCCGCTCGCCACCGATCATCTGCGCGCCGCCTTCGAGGCCATGCCCGCCGCCGAACTGGGCGAGGCCCTTGTTGGGGGCATGACCAAGCGGGAGTTCCTGGAGGGTCATCCGGAGCCGATGTCCGTGCGGTTCCATGTCATGGATCTCGACGACTTCCTGCTGCGCCCCCTCCCGAATCACCTCTTCACCCGCGACACCTCCGCCTGGATCTACGACGGTGTCTCCATCAACGCCATGCGCTGGCCCGCCCGGCAGCGCGAGACCGTCCACTTCGAGGCGATCTACCGGCACCATCCGCTCTTCCGCGACGAGACCTTCCATGTCTGGTCGGAGGGGCAGGCCGACTATCCCTCCACCATCGAGGGCGGGGACGTGCTGGTCATCGGCAACGGCGCCGTGCTCATCGGCATCAGCGAACGGACCACGCCCCAGGCTGTCGAGATGCTCGCGACCAAGCTCTTCGCCGCGGGCTCGGCGCGGTCCATCGTGGCGCTCGATCTGCCCAAGCGGCGCGCCCTCATGCATCTCGACACCGTGATGAGCATGGTGGACGCGGACACCTTCACCCAGTACGCGGGGCTCGGCATGCTCCGCTCGTACACCATCGAGCCCGGGGGCGGCGACAAGGAACTGAAGGTCACCGATCATCCGCCGGAGCATATGCACCGGGCCATCGCCGCATCGCTGGGGCTGAGCGAGATCCGGGTGCTGACGCCCATGCAGGATGTGCACGCGGCCGAGCGGGAGCAGTGGGACGACGGCTGTAATGTCCTCGCTGTCGAGCCGGGGGTCGTCATCGCCTATGAGCGGAACTCGACCACCAACACTCACCTGCGCAAACAGGGGATCGAAGTGATCGAGATCCCGGGGAGCGAGCTCGGCAGGGGCAGGGGCGGGCCCCGGTGCATGAGCTGTCCGGTGGAGAGGGACGGTATCTGAGGGGCGGGGCGGCCGGGGCGGGCCAGGGTCCGTATAGAAATGTGGAGCATCGTATAGACTTCCATTCGTCCCCTTGTTCGTCCTGCCTTCGCACCCCCTGGAGCGCCCCCATGGCGACAGTCCCGACCGCCCTCGCCGGACGTCACTTCCTCAAGGAGCTGGACTTCACCGCCGAGGAGTTCCGCTTCCTGGTGGAGCTGGCGGCCGAGCTCAAGGCGGCCAAGAAGGCCGGGACCGAGACACGTCATCTGACCGGCAGGAACATCGCCCTGATCTTCGAGAAGACCTCGACCCGCACCCGGTGCGCCTTCGAGGTCGCCGCCGCCGACCAGGGCGCCCACACCACCTATCTGGACCCGGCCGGCTCACAGCTCGGGCACAAGGAGTCGGTCAAGGACACCGCCCGGGTGCTCGGCCGGATGTTCGACGCCATCGAGTACCGGGGACACGGGCAGCACGTGGTCGAGGAACTGGCCACCCACGCCGGGGTCCCCGTCTACAACGGCCTCACCGACGAGTGGCACCCCACCCAGATGCTCGCCGACGTCCTCACCATGACCGAGCACTGCGCCAAGCCGCCGGCCGGCATCGCCTTCGCCTACCTCGGCGACGCGCGCTCCAACATGGGCAACTCCTACCTCGTCACCGGCGCCCTGCTCGGCATGGACATCCGGGTCGTGGCGCCCCGGGCGCTGTGGCCGGACGGCACGGTCGTCGAGGCGGCCGAGCGGCTCGCCGCCGCCTCCGGCGCCCGGATCACGCTCACCGAGGACGTGAAGGACGGCGTGCGCGGCGCCGACTTCGTCGCCACGGACGTATGGGTGTCGATGGGCGAGCCCAAGGAGGTCTGGGACGAGCGCATAGCGCTGCTCGGCCCCTACGCCGTGACCATGGACGTGCTGCGCGCCACCGGGAACGACGACGTGAAGTTCCTGCATTGCCTGCCGGCCTTCCACGACCTCGGCACCGAGGTGGGCCGCGAGATCCACCGGCGGCACGGGCTGACCGAACTGGAGGTCACCGACGAGGTGTTCGAGTCCGCGCACTCCCTCGTCTTCGACGAGGCGGAGAACCGGATGCACACGATCAAGGCCATGCTGGTCGCCACTCTCGCCTGACCGGCGTGCCCGCTGCCACAGCGGAACCCGGCACCCTTCCCGTACGATCCTCGGCGAGCCCGGAACCACCCCTTCCGCGGCTCGTCTCGCGACCTCCCTCAGCGCCCGGCAAGCTCTCGGCTTCGCCCGGGTGGAGGACCACCCCCCGGTCGCCCCGCACCATGGAAAAGAGCACCGCCTTCATGCCCGGCAGCCCCGCCAACCGCTTCCGTATCAAGTCACCCGAGCTGCTCGTCGCCGAGGCCGGCGCCGATCTCGCGGGTCATGGCCTCAAGCGCCATATGGGCCTGTTCCAGCTCGTCTGCTTCGGCGTCGGAGCGATCGTCGGCACCGGCATCTTCGTCGGCCTGTCCGACTCGGTCGCCCAGGCCGGGCCCGCGGTCGTGGTCTCCTTCGTACTCGCCGCCCTCACCTGCGTCTTCACCGCCTTCGCGTTCGCCGAACTGGGCGGGGCCATCCCGGTCTCCGGGTCCTCGTACTCCTTCGCCTACGCGGGCCTCGGCGAGGGCACGGCCTTCCTCGTCGGCTGGTGCCTGCTGCTGGAGTACGGGGTGTCCGTGTCGGCGGTCGCGGTCGGCTGGAGCCAGTATGTGAACGAACTGCTGTCCAGCCTCACCGGATGGGAGCTGCCCGCGGCGCTCTCCGCCGGACCGGGCGACGGCGGGGTGATCAACCTGCCCGCCGTGATCGTCATCGCCCTGGCCTCCGTCCTCCTGGTGCGCGGTGTCCGCGAGAGCGCCCGGGCCACCGCCGCGATGGCGGTCCTCAAGCTCGCCATCCTCGTCGCCTTCTGCGCCATCGGCTTCACCGCCTTCAAGCACGGCAACCTGACCCCGTTCGCGCCCGCCGGGCTCGGTGGCATCGGCGCCGGCACCACGGCGGCGTTCTTCTCGTACATCGGCTTCGACGCGATCACCACCGCCGGCGAGGAGGCCAGGAACCCCCGCCGGAACATCCCCGTCGCGATCCTCGTCTGCATCGGCCTGGTCACCCTGCTGTACTGCGCGGTCGCGCTCGCGGCGGTCGGCGCCATCGGCGGCCCCGGGGTCGGCGGCCGGCCCGCGGCACTGTCGTACGTCGTCAACCAGGTCACCGGCTCGACGGTCGGCGGCGGTGTCATCGCCTTCGGCGCGGTCGTCGCCATCGCCTCGGTCGTGCTCGCGGTGATGTACGGCCAGACCCGCATCCTGATGTCGATGTCCCGCGACGGCCTCGTCCCGCGCGTGTTCGAGCGGGTCTCGCCGAAGACCTCGACCCCGGTCAGCGGCACCCTGATCGTGGCGGTCGTCTTCGCCGTCCCGGCGGCCTTCTCCTCACTGGACGCGGTGGTCAACCTGTGCACCATCGGCACCCTCGCCACCATGGCCGTGGTCAACGTCGCGGTGATCACCCTGCGCCGCCGCGAACCGGGCCTCGCCCGCTCCTTCCGGGTGCCGCTGTACCCCGTGATGCCGCTGCTCGGCGTCGGCTTCTGCCTCTACCTCATGTACGAGACCGGCTGGACGACCTGGGTGCAGTTCGCGGCCTTCCTGGCGGCCGGCTGCCTGGTCTACGCGCTCTACGGCCGTCGCCGCTCCCGGCTCGTGGCCGCACCCGTCACCGCGGACGACGCTGTCGCGGAACCGCAGGCAGTCTGAACCACACCGCCTTGCCGGACGCGGTGGGGCGGTGACCACAGGAGGAGCTGAGGCTGCGGATCAGCAGCAGGCCGCGCCCGTGCTCCTGCCAGGGGTCGGCGTGCGTCACGGCGGCCCGGGTCAGATCGCCCGGCGGCGCCGGGTCCGGATCGTGGACCTCGACCGTGCAGCCGGTCGGCATCAGCTCGACGACCAGCTCGATCGGCCCCTCGCCCGCCGCGTGCTCCACGGCGTTCGCCACCAGCTCCGCGGTCAGCAGTTCCGCGGTGTCGCTGTCGGCCGTGTGCTCCAGCCCCGCCAGGGCCGTACGGACCAGTGCGCGGGCGACCGGCACCGCCGCGGCGGTGTGCGGCAGCGCGACGCGCCAGGAGGCGGGTGCGGGGGGTTCGTACACGGCGGGTCCGTTCATGGCGCAGGCGGTCCTGCTTTCGACACGAGGCATGCATGGTACGGCGCGCCCCGTGCGGGGCGGTCGGCGGGGGCGCCGGGGGCCCCGCGCGCCCCGGGGCGGGGCCGGCCCCGGGACCCCCGCAGGACGCCCGCCCCCCCCCCTCGGGTGCCCGTCGTACCAGGCTGCCGACGAGGCGTGACGAGCCGCGGGCGGCTGTCACACGGCGCCGCACGGCACACATCCCCCCGTTCGGGGTATCGCGCACTCGTGACGACAGTCACGGATCAGTGATAACTTCATCACAGAGCAGCAGTGCGGACAGCCGCCCCCCTACCGAGGAGGCCGCACGTCATGAGTCCCTTCACCGGCTCCGCCGCCCACACCTCCGAGTGGCGTCACCTCAGGTGCGCCCAGGCCGACGGGGTCGCCACGGTCACCCTGGCCCGCCCCGAGAAACTCAACGCACTCACCTTCGGCGCCTACGCCGACCTGCGCGACCTGCTCGCCCAGCTGTCCCGGGAGAGATCCGTACGGGCCCTGGTGCTGGCCGGCGAGGGACGCGGCTTCTGCTCCGGCGGCGACGTCGACGAGATCATCGGCGCCACCCTCTCCATGGACACCGCCCAGCTTCTCGACTTCAACCGCATGACCGGGCAGGTCGTCCGGGCCGTCCGGGAGTGCCCGTTCCCGGTGATCGCCGCCGTGCACGGGGTCGCCGCGGGCGCGGGCGCGGTGCTGGCGCTGGCCGCGGACTTCCGGGTGGCGGACCCCTCCGCCCGCTTCGCGTTCCTCTTCACCCGGGTGGGGCTGTCCGGCGGCGACATGGGCGCCGCCTATCTGCTGCCCAGGGTCGTCGGGCTCGGCCACGCCACCCGGCTGCTCATGCTCGGAGAGCCGGTGCGGGCACCCGAGGCCGAGCGGATCGGGCTGATCAGCGAGCTGACCGAGGAGGGCCACGCAGACGAGGCGGCCCAAGCGCTGGCCCGCCGTCTCGCCGACGGCCCGGCACTGGCGTACGCGCAGACGAAGGCGCTGCTCACCGCCGAGCTGGACATGCCGCTCGCCGCGTCCGTCGAACTGGACGCCTCGACCCAGGCACTGCTGATGAACGGCGAGGACTACGCCGAGTTCCACGCCGCCTTCACCGAGAAGCGGCCCCCGAAATGGCAGGGGAGGTAGCCATGACAGCGGCCCACCGGCCCCTGCGCGTCGCCGTCATCGGCGGGGGGCCCGGCGGGCTGTACGCCGCGGCCCTGCTCAAGCGTCTCGACCCGGCGCGGGAGGTCACCGTCTGGGAGCGCAACGCCCCCGACGACACCTTCGGCTTCGGTGTCGTCCTGTCGGACGAGACCCTCGGCGGCATCGAGCACGCCGACCCCGTCGTGCACGCGGCCCTGAAGAACGAGTTCGTGCGCTGGGACGACATCGACATCGTGCACCGGGGAGTGCGCCAGACCTCCGGCGGCCACGGCTTCGCCGCACTCGGCAGGCGGCGGCTGCTGCAGATCCTGCACGAGCGCTGCCGCTCGCTCGGCGTCGAGCTGCGCTTCCACGCCGAGGCCCCGCACCCGGCCCGGCTCATGAAGACGTACGACCTGGTGATCGCCGCCGACGGCGTGCACAGCACCGCCCGCGAGGCCTACGCCGAGGTGTTCCGGCCGTCCGTCGAAGAGCATCGCTGCCGCTACATCTGGCTCGGCGCCGACTTCGCCTTCGACGCGTTCCGCTTCGAGATCGCCGAGACCGAACACGGCGTGATGCAGTTGCACGGCTATCCCTACTCCCGCCCCACGCCCGGCCACCAGCCCGCGACGAAGCCTGCCGCACCGGCGGATCAGGGGGCCTCCACGGTGATCGTGGAGATGCGCGAGGAGGTCTGGCAGGCGGCCGGATTCGCCGAGCTGGACACGGCCGAGTCGATCGAGCGCTGCGCCAAGATCTTCGCGGACGCGCTCGGCGGCCGGCCCCTGCGCTCGAACAACTCCACCTGGACCACCTTCCGCACGGTCGTCAACGCCCGCTGGTCGCACGGCAACCTGGTCCTCCTCGGCGACGCCGCGCACACCGCCCACTTCTCCATCGGCTCCGGCACCAAACTCGCCGTGGAGGACGCGCTGGCGCTGGCCGCGTGTCTGGAGGAGCACTCCTCGCCGGTGGACGCCCTTGTCGCCTACGAGGAGGAGCGGCGCCCGGTCGTCGCCTCCACCCAGCGCGCGGCCCGGGCCAGCCTGGAGTGGTTCGAGAACCTGCGGCTCCACCTCGACCAGCCGGCCCGGCAGTTCGCGTTCAACCTCCTCACGCGCAGCCGCCGGGTCACCCATGACAATCTGCGGCTGCGCGACGCGCGCTTCACCGAGTCGGTGGAACGGGAGTTCGGCTGCCCGCCCGGAACCCCGCCCATGTTCACCCCCTTCCGGCTGCGCGGCCTGACCCTGCGCAACCGGGTCGTGGTCTCACCGATGGACATGTACTCGGCGGTGGACGGAGTCCCAGGCGACTTCCACCTCGTCCACCTGGGCGCCCGGGCGCTCGGCGGGGCCGGCCTGGTGATGACCGAGATGGTGTGCGTCAGCGCCGAGGGGCGCATCACCCCGGGCTGCGCCGGACTCTACACGGGACGGCAGGCCGAGGCCTGGCGGCGGATCACGGACTTCGTGCACGCCCAGGCCCCGGGCACCGCGATCGGCGTGCAGCTCGGACACAGCGGACGCAAGGGCTCGACCAGGCTGATGTGGGAGGGCATGGACGAGCCGCTGGAAGAGGGCAACTGGCCTCTGATGGCCGCCTCCCCGATCCCGTACAAGCCCGGCAGCCAGACGCCCCGTGAGCTGTCCCGCGCCCAACTCACCGACGTCCGCGAGCAGTTCGCGTCCGCCGCGTGCCGGGCTGCCCGCAGCGGCTTCGACCTGCTCGAACTGCACTGCGCCCACGGCTATCTGCTGTCCGGCTTCCTCTCGCCGCTCACCAACCGGCGCACCGACGCCTACGGCGGCACCCTCGCCAGGCGGCTCCGCTTCCCGCTGGAGGTCTTCGACGCCGTGCGGGCGGTGTGGCCCGAGGAGCGGCCCATGACCGTACGGATCTCCGCGACCGACTGGGCCGAGGGCGGCACCACCGCCGAGGAGGCCGTCGAGATCGCCCGTGCCTTCGCCGCCCACGGCGCCGACGCGATCGATGTGTCGACCGGCCAGGTGGTGGCCGAGGAACGGCCGCAGTACGGGCGGTCGTACCAGACGCCGTACGCCGACCGGATCCGCCATGAGACCGGCGTCCCGGTGATCGCGGTGGGCGCGATCTCGTCCTGGGACGACGTCAACTCGCTGATCCTGGCCGGGCGCACCGATCTGTGCGCCCTCGCCCGGCCGCATCTGTACGACCCGCACTGGACGCTGCACGCGGCGGCCGAGCAGGGCTACAGCGGACCGGGCGTCGCGTGGCCCGCGCCCTACCGCGCGGGCAGCCGCCGCCCGCAGACCGGACGCACGGACGCCCCCAAACCCCGCCTCGCCTTCAGCAGTTGAGGAGGCAGTCGCCCGGCGGGGAAAGCGGCACATCCCGGAGCCTCACCAGGTCATCCCTCCGGGCTGGTCCCCGCGAAGACCGCCGGATCATGCCTCCGGGCTGATCCCCGCGAAGACGACCGGATCATGCCTCCGGGCTGATCCCCGCGAAGACGACCGGATCATGCCTCCGGGCTGATCCCCGCGAAGACCGCACCCGCGTCCCGAAGGCGCTCGTGCAGCGCCCGGAAGACCGCGGCGGAGCGGGTGCCGGGCCAGTCCTCGGGGAGCAACTCGGCCGGCAGCCCCGGGTCGACGTACGGCAGATGCCGCCAGGAGTCCAGGGCGAGCAGATAGTCGCGGTAGGCCGCCTCCGGAGGGGTGCCCTCGCGTGCCTCCCAGTCGTGCAGGACGCGCGCGTGACGGCCGAGGAACGCCTCGTGCTGCTTGGCGATCCCGGCCAGGTCCCACCAGCGCGCCACCGCCTGACCGGTCGGCGCGAAGCCGAGGTGCTCACCGCGGAAGAAGTCCACATACGGGTCGAGGCGCAGCCGCTGAAGGGTGTGCCGGGTCTCCTCGTACAGCCGGGCCGGAGCGATCCACACCCCGGGGGCCGCGGTGCCGAAACCGAGCCCGGCGAGCCGGGAGCGCAGCAGATGGCGCTTCTGCCGCTCCGACTCCGGCACCGAGAACACCGCGAGCACCCAGCCCTCGTCCTCGGGCGGCGTCGTCGCGTACACGCGCCGGTCGCCGTCGTCGAGCAGTTGCAGGGCGTCCGGCGACAGCGCGTACCCGGCCGCGCCCGTGGCCGTGCGCGCCGGCACCAGCAGCCCGCGCCGCTTCAGCCGGGACACCGACGAGCGCACGGAGGGTGCGTCCACGCCGACCGCGGCGAGCAGTCTGATCAGCTCGGCGACCGGCACCGGTCCGGGCGTGAAACGGCCGTAGGCGCCGTAGAACGTCACGATGAGGGAACGGGGAGCGTGCTGATCGGACACGATGATCACTCTAGAACGTCCGCGTCACTCATGATCGCCAAGTGGCGGCACCCGGTGGATGTCCGTCCGCAGCCGGAAGCGCTGGAGCTTGCCCGTCGCCGTGCGCGGCAGCGCGTCGGGGAAGACGAACTCGCGCGGGCACTTGTACGGCGCCAGCTCGGCCTTGAGGAAGGCACGCAGCGCCTCCGGGTCGCGGCGCGCCCCAGGCCTGAGGACCGCGTACGCCACCACCACCTGCCCGCGCGCCTCGTCCGGCCGGCCGACGACCGCCGTCTCGACCACGTCCGGGTGACGCAGCAGGGCCTCCTCGACCTCCGGCCCGGCGATGTTGTACCCGGCCGAGATGATCATGTCGTCGGCGCGCGCCACATAACGGAAGTACCCGTCGGGGTCGCGGACATAGGTGTCGCCCGTGATGTTCCAGCCGTCCCGGACGTACTCCCGCTGCCGGGGGTCGGCGAGGTAGCGGCAGCCGACCGGGCCGCGCACGGCGAGCAGCCCGGGTTCGCCGTCGGGCACGGGCGTGCCGTTCGCGTCCTGCACCCGGGCGTGCCACCCCGGCACCGGAACCCCCGTGGTCCCCGGGCGGATCCCGCCGTCCGCGGCGGAGATGAAGATGTGCAGCAGTTCCGTCGCGCCGATGCCGTTGATGATCCGCAGCCCGGTGCGCTCGTGCCAGGCCCGCCAGGTCGCGGCCGGAAGGTTCTCACCGGCCGACACACATCGCCGCAGCGACGCGATGTCGTGTCGGCCGTGCTCGCCGTCCCCGTTCAGCTCGTCGAGCATCGCGCGGTACGCCGTCGGGGCCGTGAACAGCACGGAGACCCGGTGTTCGGCGATCGCGGGCAACAGCTGCCGGGGGCCCGCCTGTTCGAGCAGCAGGGCGCTCGCGCCCGCCCGCAGCGGGAAGACGACGAGCCCGCCGAGCCCGAAGGTGAAACCGAGCGGGGGACTGCCCGCGAAGACGTCGTCGGGGCGGGGCCCGAGCACATGCCGGGAGAAGGTGTCCGCGATGGCGAGCAGATCGCGGTGGAAGTGCATACAGCCCTTCGGGCGGCCCGTGGTGCCCGAGGTGAAGGCGATCAGCGCCACATCGTCGGCCGCAGTGTCCACCGGTGTGTACGGCTCCCCGGGCGCCGGCAGTCGCAGCAGGTCGTCCGGGGAGTCGCCGCCGTAGGGGGTGATGCGCAGCCCGGGAACGTCGGCCTTGACCAGGTCGTCGACGGCGCGGGCGTCGCACAGGGCGTGCCCGACCCGGGCGATCTCGCACAGGGTGCGCAGCTCGTGCGCACGCTGCTGGGCGAGCACGGTGACGGCGACCGCGCCCGCCTTCAGCACCGCGAGCCAGCAGGCGGCGAGCCAGGGGGTGGTGGGGCCGCGCAGCAGGACGCGGTTGCCGGGGACGACGCCGAGGTGGCCGGTGAGCGTGTGCGCGATCCGGTCGACCCGGGCCCGGAGCCGACCGTACGTCCACACCTCCCCGGCCGCCGTGCGGAAGGCGGGGCGCCCGGGGGCGGTGCCCGCCAGCAACTCGACGGCGGCGTTGAGCCGTTCGGGGTACCGCAGCTCCGGCAGATCGAAGCGGAGTTCGGGCCACTGCTCGGGGGGCGGGAGGTGGTCCCGGGAGAACGTGTCGAGGTGGGCGGTGGGGGCGCCGACCGGGTCGACGGCGCCGGTTGCCTCCGCGGCGCCGGTTGCCTCCGCGGCGCCGGATCTCTCCGCGCTGTCGGAGGCCTCCGCGATATCGGAGGTGCCCGCGCGGCCGGCGGTGTCCGAGGCGCTGCCGGCGTCCCTCGGGTCCCTGGCTTGCCTGGCTTCCATGGCGTCTCGCCCCCTTGTCGTGGTGGGCTCGCGCATCGAGCGTATCGTGTTGGTGACGACAGTCAATGGTCCGCGATACGCTCGGGTGGGCAGCCCACCCGCCCCGGTGCGCCGTCAGGGAGAGGGACCGGCAATGACCGCATTCTCGCTCGATCCGGCACAAATCGCCTGGTGCACGGAACTGCACACCCTGGCCGAGCAGCGACTGCGCCCGCTCGCGGGTAAGGGCGAGCCGGGCCGGGTCAACCGGGACCTCGTCGCGGAACTCGGCCGGCTCGGACTGCTGGACCGGCTGTTCACCTCGGGCGCGCTGGAGCTGTGTCTGATGCGGGAGTCGCTGGCCCAGTCCTGCACGGAGGCGGAGACGGCCCTCGCCCTGCAGGGCCTCGGCGCGTACCCCGTGCACGCCCACGGCACATCGGCCCAGCGCGCCCGCTGGCTCCCCGGTGTCCGCGCGGGTACCGCGGTGGCGGCCTTCGCCCTGACCGAGCCGGACGCGGGCTCGGACGCCGCGGCGCTGGCCCTGCGCGCGGACCCGGACGGCACCGCGCCCGTCCCGGCACCGTCCGCCGACGACAGCGAAGGCCGCGGTGGTGGCGGCAGCGACGAGGGCGGCGGCAGTGGCAGGGACATGGACGGCGACGGCAACGGCAACGGTTCCGTGCGTGCCGAGCGCGACGGCGGGCGGGGCTGGCGGCTCACCGGCGAGAAGTGCTGGATCTCCAACGCCCCCGAGGCCGACTTCTACACCGTCTTCGCCCGCACCACCCCCGGCGCGGGCGCGCGCGGCGTGACCGCCTTCCTCGTTCCCGCCGACCGCCCCGGCCTCACCGGCTCCCCGCTCGACATGCTCTCGCCGCACCCCATCGGCGCCCTCGTGTTCGACGCCGTGCCCGTGACCGCCGCCGACGTCCTCGGGGAGCCGGGCAGGGGCTTCCGGGTCGCCATGGGCACCCTCAATCTCTTCCGGCCCAGCGTCGGCGCCTTCGCGGTCGGCATGGCGCAGTCGGCCCTCGACGCCACCCTCGTCCATACGGCGCAGCGGGACGCGTTCGGCGGCAAGCTGAAGGACCTCCAGGCCGTCGCGCACCAGGTCGCCGAGATGGCCCTGCGCACCGAGGCGGCCCGTCTCATGGTCTACGCGGCGGCCACGGCGTACGACGAGGGCGCCCCGGACGTCCCGAAACGGGCCGCGATGGCGAAGCTGCTGGCCACCGAGACCGCGCAGTACGTCGTCGACGCGGCCATCCAGTTGCACGGCGCCCGGGCCCTGCGCCGCGGCCACCTTCTCGAGCACCTGTACCGCGAGGTGCGCGCGCCCCGCATCTACGAGGGCGCGAGCGAGGTTCAACGCGGCATTGTCGCCAAGGAGTCGTACGCCACCGTGGAGGCCCCGTGACCACCGAGCGCCCCGATCCGCCCGACCTCGCGCGCATCAACCCGCCCGACCTGTCCCCTCCGGGGGGCTTCTCCCACGCGGTGGTCGCCGCCGGTTCCCGGGTGGTCTTCCTGGCGGGGCAGACCGCCCTCGACACGGACGGCAAGGTCGTCGGCGCCACCCTCCCCGAGCAGTTCGAGCGGGCGCTCACCAACCTGCTCACCGCCCTGCGCGCAGCCGGCGGCGCTCCCGCCGACCTCGCCCGCGTCACCGTCTACGCCACCGACGTCGCCGGCTACCGCGCCCACGCCCCCGAACTCGGCCGCATCTGGCGGCGACTGGCGGGCCGCGCCTATCCCGCGATGGCCGTCGTGGGAGCCGTGCGCCTCTGGGACGAAGAGGCCCTCGTGGAACTCGACGGCTTCGCGGTGCTTCCGTAACCGCCGCCTCCAAGGCACGGAGTGAACCGTGCGACAGTGCCCGAGCCCCCTCGTTCGACGCGGTGAGCGAGGGGGCTCAGGGCCGCCCCGTGGCAGCGGACCGTGTCTCAGATGTTCCGGAACGTCTCGATCTGCGCGCCGACCGAGTTGAGTCGTTCGGCCAGGTCCTCATAGCCGCGGTTGATGACGTACACATTGCGCAGCACGGAGGTGCCCTCGGCCGCCATCATCGCCAGCAGGACCACCACGGCGGGCCGCAGGGCCGGCGGGCACATCATCTCGGCGGCGCGCCAGCGGGTCGGGCCCTCCACCAGGACGCGGTGCGGGTCGAGAAGCTGAAGCCGCCCACCGAGCCGGTTGAGGTCGGTGAGGTAGATGGCCCGGTTGTCGTACACCCAGTCGTGGATCAGCGTCTTGCCCTGCGCGGAGGCCGCGATGGCCGCGAAGAACGGGACGTTGTCGATGTTCAGGCCGGGGAACGGCATCGGGTGGATCTTGTCGATCGGCGCCTCCAGCTTGGAGGGCCGTACGGTGAGGTCGACCAGCCGGGTGCGGCCGTTGTCCGCCACGTACTCGGGGCTGCGGTCGTGGTCGAGCCCCATCTCCTCCAGTACCGCCAGCTCGATCTCCAGGAACTCGATCGGCACCCGGCGCACGGTCAGCTCCGACTCGGTGACGACCGCGGCGGCCAGCAGGCTCATCGCCTCGACCGGGTCCTCGGAGGGGGAGTAGTCGACGTCGACGTCGATGTTCGGCACACCGTGCACCGTGAGCGTGGTGGTGCCGATGCCCTCGACCGCGACGCCGAGCGCCTCCAGGAAGAAGCACAGGTCCTGGACCATGTAGTTGGAGGACGCGTTGCGGATGACCGTGACCCCGTCGTGGCGGGCGGCGGCGAGCAAGGCGTTCTCGGTCACGGTGTCGCCGCGCTCGGTCAGCACAATCGGCCGGCCGGGGGAGACGGACCGGTCCACCACCGCGTGGTAGTGCCCCTCGGTGGCGGTGACGTCCAGCCCGAACCGGCGCAGGGCGATCATATGCGGCTCGACGGTGCGCGTACCGAGGTCGCAGCCGCCCGCGTACGGCAGCTTGAAGCGGTCCATACGGTGCAGCAGCGGACCGAGGAACATGATGATGGACCGCGTGCGGCGGGCGGCCTCGGCGTCGATGGCGTCCAGGTCGAGGTCGGCGGGCGGCACGATCTCCAGATCGATCCCCTCGTTGATCCACCGGGCCCGCACACCGATCGAGGCCAGCACCTCCAGGAGGCGGTACACCTCCTCGATGCGGGCGACCCGGCGAAGTACGGTGCGCCCCTTGTTGAGCAGCGAGGCACACAGCAGGGCCACGCACGCGTTCTTGCTTGTCTTGACGTTGATGGCGCCGGAGAGCCGGCGGCCGCCGACCACCCGCAGATGCATGGGACCCGCGTAGCCCAGGGACACGATCTCGCTGTCCAGGGCCTCGCCGATCCTGGCGATCATCTCAAGACTGAGGTTCTGGTTGCCGCGCTCGATCCGGTTGACGGCGCTCTGGCTGGTGCCGAGCGCCTCGGCGAGCTGCGCCTGAGTCCAGCCACGGTGCTGCCGGGCGTCACGGATGAGCTTGCCGATACGTACGAGGTAGTCGTCTGACATGTGACCGAGGTTATCTCAGATATGAGATGGTGCCTCCCGGGGGGTCCATTCGGGTGATGCGCCGTCAAGAATGCCTGGTGGAACGGGTGCGAGCCAGCCGAAAGTACCCGGCAAATCACTCGATATCGTACGACGTCCCGTACTGCTGGGTGGGCGCGATCCGTACCGCCTGCCCGGTTCACGCCCGATTCATGCCGCATACCCCGGCTCGGTGGATTGATGGCAGGCCGGACGGAGAGTCCGGCGTACCTAAGGCCCCGGGGATCTGCCGGACCCTGCGGAGTCTTTCGGGAACCTGGGGCGGCTCCGGCATGACCGAGCCGCACCCATGTACTAGAGTTATCTCGACATCGAGATATCTGCCGAGGCGCACCGCAGCCACCGCTCCAGTAAGGGTTACCTAACTTAGCCTTACCTTAGCGGATCGGTCGAGCCGTCATGGCGGCAGGATTGCGGTGGTACGCGCACATCAATGAAGGAGACTGTCGTGTCGGCGAACAGCTTCGACGCCCGCAGCACGCTGCAGGTGGGCGACGAGTCGTACGAGATCTTCCGGCTGGACAAGGTGGAGGGCTCGGCCCGCCTTCCGTACAGCCTCAAGGTCCTGCTGGAGAACCTGCTCCGCACCGAGGACGGCGCGAACATCACCGCCGACCACATCCGCGCCCTCGGCACCTGGGACTCCCAGGCCCAGCCGTCGCAGGAGATCCAGTTCACGCCGGCTCGCGTGATCATGCAGGACTTCACCGGCGTTCCCTGTGTCGTGGACCTCGCCACCATGCGTGAGGCCGTGAAGGAGCTGGGCGGCGACCCGGCGAAGATCAACCCGCTGGCCCCGGCCGAGCTGGTCATCGACCACTCCGTCATCGCCGACAAGTTCGGCACGAACGACGCCTTCAAGGTGAACGTCGACCTGGAGTACGGCCGCAACAAGGAGCGCTACCAGTTCCTGCGCTGGGGCCAGACCGCCTTCGACGAGTTCAAGGTCGTCCCGCCGGGCACCGGCATCGTCCACCAGGTCAACATCGAGCACCTGGCCCGTGTCGTCATGGTCCGCGACGGCAAGGCCTACCCCGACACCCTGGTCGGCACCGACTCCCACACCACCATGGTCAACGGCCTCGGCGTCCTCGGCTGGGGCGTCGGCGGCATCGAGGCCGAGGCCGCGATGCTCGGCCAGCCGGTCTCCATGCTGATCCCGCGCGTCGTGGGCTTCAAGCTCACCGGTCAGCTCCAGCCCGGCACCACCGCCACCGACCTCGTGCTCACCATCACCGAGATGCTCCGCAAGCACGGTGTGGTCGGCAAGTTCGTCGAGTTCTACGGCGAGGGCGTCGCCGCCACCTCCCTGGCCAACCGCGCCACGATCGGCAACATGTCGCCGGAGTTCGGCTCCACCGCCGCGATCTTCCCGATCGACGACGAGACCCTGAACTACCTGCGCCTGACCGGCCGCTCCGAGCAGCAGGTCGCGCTCGTCGAGGCCTACGCCAAGGAGCAGGGCCTCTGGCTGGACCCGAAGGCCGAGCCGGACTTCTCCGAGAAGCTCGAGCTGGACCTGTCCACCGTCGTCCCGTCGATCGCCGGCCCGAAGCGCCCGCAGGACCGTATCGTCCTCGCCAACGCCGCCGAGCAGTTCAAGCAGGATGTCCGCAACTATGTGGACGTCGTGGACGAGGCCGGCGTCGAGTCCTTCCCGGCCTCGGACGCCCCGGCCCTCCACCCCAACGGCGCCCCGTCCAACCCGGTCCAGGTCACCGCCCCCGACGGCACGAGCTACACCCTGGACCACGGTGCGGTGACGGTCGCGGCCATCACCTCCTGCACCAACACCTCCAACCCGTACGTCATGGTCGCCGCCGCCCTGGTGGCCAAGAAGGCGGTCGAGAAGGGCCTGACCCGCAAGCCGTGGGTCAAGACCACCCTCGCCCCGGGCTCGAAGGTCGTCACCGACTACTTCGAGAAGGCGGGCCTGACCCCGTACCTGGACAAGGTCGGCTTCAACCTGGTCGGCTACGGCTGCACCACCTGCATCGGCAACTCCGGCCCGCTGCCGGACGAGGTCTCCAAGGCCGTCAACGACCACGACCTCGCGGTCACCTCGGTCCTCTCCGGCAACCGGAACTTCGAGGGCCGGATCAACCCGGACGTCAAGATGAACTACCTGGCGTCCCCGCCGCTGGTCGTCGCGTACGCCCTCGCGGGCTCCATGAAGGTGGACATCACCAAGGACGCCCTGGGCACCGACCAGGACGGCAACCCGGTCTACCTGAAGGACATCTGGCCCTCCGAGGCCGAGGTGAACGACGTCGTCGCCAACGCCATCGGCGAGGACATGTTCAACAAGTCCTACCAGGACGTCTTCGCGGGCGACGCCCAGTGGCAGTCCCTGCCGATCCCGACCGGCAACACCTTCGATTGGGACGCCGAGTCGACCTATGTCCGCAAGCCCCCGTACTTCGAGGGCATGCAGATGGAGCCGGCCCCGGTCACCGACATCGCCGGCGCCCGCGTCCTCGCCAAGCTGGGCGACTCGGTCACCACCGACCACATCTCCCCGGCGGGCGCGATCAAGGCCGACACCCCGGCCGGCAAGTACCTCACCGAGCACGGTGTGGAGCGTCGCGACTTCAACAGCTACGGCTCGCGCCGTGGCAACCACGAGGTCATGATCCGGGGTACCTTCGCCAACATCCGCCTGCGCAACCAGATCGCGCCGGGCACCGAGGGCGGCTACACCCGCGACTTCACCCAGCCCGACGCACCGGTGTCGTTCATCTACGACGCCTCGCGCAACTACATCGAGCAGGGCATCCCGCTGGTCGTCCTGGCCGGCAAGGAGTACGGCTCCGGCTCCTCCCGCGACTGGGCCGCGAAGGGCACCGCGCTGCTCGGCGTCAAGGCCGTCATCGCCGAGTCCTACGAGCGCATCCACCGCTCGAACCTGATCGGCATGGGCGTGCTGCCGCTCCAGTTCCCGGAGGGCCGGTCCGCCGAGTCCCTCGGCCTGACCGGCGAGGAGACCTTCTCCATCTCCGGCGTCACCGAGCTGAACGAGGGCACCACGCCGCGCACGGTCAAGGTCACCACCGACACCGGTGTCGAGTTCGACGCGGTCGTCCGCATCGACACCCCCGGTGAGGCCGACTACTACCGCAACGGCGGCATCATGCAGTACGTGCTGCGCAGCCTGATCCGCAAGTAAGCGGTCCGGCACGGCAGTAGAGGGCCGCATCCCCGCCCGGCGGGGATGCGGCCCTTGCCGTGTTCCGGGCCGGGGGGTCACACCCACCCGGACCCGGGCCCCACACCGCCTAGATCCACCCCGCGGCCTGAGCGATCGCGAACGGCGCGGGGACCAGGGTCGCCATGCCGAGCCACAGATGCAGCGGCCGGCCCTCCTGCCAGGGCATGAGAACGTCCACCACCAGCACCATGCCGAGGACGAACGCGCCGCCCAGCACCGCGCCGAGCGTCATGCCGAGCGTGTTGTCCGGTGACTTGCCGACACAGCCGAATCCGTCGGCGCAGTGGATCACCGCGTATCTGGCGAGCAGCCACCGCACGCACAGGCCGGGCAGTATCGCGATCAGTCCGATCAGGAGATTCGCCACGGCGGGCGCCCACCAGGAACCGGCGGTGCCCTTCTCGTGGTCACCGTCCGCACCGGAACCGTGCACAGCCCGCCCTCTCCCAGGTCATCACGTTCGTACAGGTAGATGACCACGAGAGCACTGGGGTTGCCCCGTTCGCGCCCTGGTACGGCCAACACCGCCCCCACGAGTGACCTCTCGGGTACCAGGGGTGCCTCGGGTGGCCAAGGAGGGTGGGGATGTGGACGCAGGGTGACGGACGGGACTCCGGGCGGACCGGGTGGGCGGTGAGCGTGCCACCCGGTCCGCGAGCCGGCTCGGCCGGAAGGGGGGAGTGGGCCGTACCGGAGGGGACATGGCTTGTGGCGACCGGCGACAACGTTGTCTCAGTGGTCTGTACATGACTGTACCGGGTCAACGGACAACGATGTCAAGGGCGTTCACCCGTACCGGGGATGCCGAGGGGTGCTCTTCCCCGGCGCGGGCGGCGCACGCCTCCGCGCCCGCCCCTTGGCTCACGGGGGTGTCAGGAGAGCAGCTCCACCTCCGCCAGTGTCGACTCGGTGTTCAGGACCAGGCGGTAGTGCGCGTACGAGCCGGGGTGCGGGATCGAGAACGCCCTGGTCTGCCGGTCCCAGGGGAAAGACTGGTCCGAGCGCTGGTCGAGGGTCGTCCACCCGGTGCCGTCCTCCGAGCCCTGCAAGGTCCAGCCGGTGGGGGCCTTCGTGTGGTCCGCCGGGGACGTCAGCGTGTACTGCACCGCCTTGGCGGGGCCCGCCACCGGCAGGTCCACGCTCGTCGCGGCGGCCTCCGTCACCGAGGTGTCGTCGAAGAGCGGCCCGTCGCCCTTGAGCACGTCGGCGCGCGGCGAGGGCACCTTGTCGTCCTGGGTGACCGACACGGGGGCCGCGTTCTTCCCGCTGCCCCAGGCCGACGGCCGCGGGCCCATGTCGAAGTCCAGCACTCCGCCCCGGGACAGCAGGGAGTGCGGCAGCGCCGTCGACGTCCACGGGTCGCCGTTGACCTTCAGCCCCTGGATGTACACGTTCCGCGTGTTGTTCCTCGGGGCGTTGACGACCAGGTCCCGGCCGTTCTCCAGATGCACGGTGGCCTTCTTGAACAGCGGCGACCCGATGGCGTACTCCCCGCTGCCCATCACCAGCGGGTAGAAGCCAAGCGCCGAGAACACATACCAGGCCGACTGCTCGCCGTTGTCCTCGTCGCCGTGGTAGCCCTGCCCGATCTCGCTGCCGTTGTACAGCCGGGCGAGCACCTCGCGGACCTTGGCCTGGGCCTCCCAGGGGCGGCCCGCCGCGTCGTACATGTAGATCACATGATGCGCGACCTGGTTGGAGTGCCCGTACATGCCCATCCGGACGTCACGCGCCTCCGTCATCTCGTGGATGATCCCGCCGTAGGAGCCGACGAACTCCGGCGAGGCCGTCTCCGGTGTCGCGAAGTACTGGTCCAGCTTGTCCGCCAGCTTGGCGCGGCCGCCGTACAGGTTCGCCAGACCCCGGCTGTCCTGGGGGACCGAGAAGGCATAGCCCCAGCCGTTGGTCTCGGTGTAGTCGTAGCCCCACACCCTCGGGTCGTACTTCGACGAGTCGACCCGCCAGTTGCCCTGCGCGTCGCGGCCCTGGAAGAAGCCGGCCTTCGCGTCGAAGAGGTCGACGTAGTCCCGGGCGCGGTTCAGGAAGTACTGCGACTCCTCCTGGTAGCGCTTGTCGCCGGTCTTCTCGTACAGCGCCTGGCCCATCTTCGCGATGCCGTAGTCGTTGACATAGCCCTCCATCGCCCACGACATGCCCTCGCCGGTGCTGGTGCTGGTGTAGCCGAGGAACGGCGAGGTCGCCATGCCCTTGCGGCCGACGCCGGACGCGGGCGGTGCGACCGTCGCGTTCTTCACCGCCGCGTCGTAGGCGGCCGTCGCGTCGAACTTCACGCCCTTCACATAGGCGTCCGCGAACGCCACGTCCGAGGAGGTGCCCGTCATCAGGTCCGCGTAGCCGGGCGAGGACCACCGGGAGGTCCAGCCGCCGTCCTTGTACTGCTGCACAAAGCCGTCGACCAGTTCACCGGCCTGCTTCGGGGTGAAGAAGGAGTACGCCGGCCAGGTCGTCCGATAGGTGTCCCAGAAGCCGTTGTTGACGTACACCTTGCCGTCGACGATCTTCGCCCCGGTGTGCGTGGGGGTGTCCTGACCCGTCATCGGGGAGAACGGAGAGGCGTACTGGTAGCCCGAACCGACCTTCTCGAAGCCGGAGTTGGGGTAGAGATACAGCCGGTACATCGAGGAGTAGAGCGTCGTCAGCTGGTCGGTGGTCGCGCCCTCGACCTCGATCGTGCCGAGCAGCTTGTCCCAGGCGCGCTGGGCGCGTGCCTTCACCTGGTCGAACGAGGTGCCGTCCGGGACCTCCTGGCGCAGATTGTCCTTCGCCTGGTCGATGCCGATCAGCGAGGTGGCGAGGCGGAGGGTCACGGTGTGGTCCGCACCCGGGCGCAGACGCAGATACCCCTTCACCCCCGAGGTCGCCCCGTCCGTCACGGGTGCGTCGAAGACGCCGTAGACGAACAGGCGTGTAGCCCCCGTCGACAGCCCGGACTTCACGTCGGAGAACCCGGTGACGATCCCCTTCTCCTTGTCGAGGGTCAGCCCGGCCTGCTCGGTCACATTGTCGAAGATCACGCTCGCGTTGTCGCCGGGATAGGTGAACCGGAGCACCGCCGCGTGGTCCGTCGGCGTCATCTCCGCCTTGAGCCCGTTCTCGAAGGTCACCCCGTAGTAGTACGGGCGCGCCGTCTCGTTCTCGTGCTTGAACGCCAGCGCCCGCGCGCCGCGGCCGGTGTCCGGGGTGCCGGCGGCGGTCGACGGCATGACCTGGAACGTCTGCCGGTCACCCATCCACGGGCTCGGCTCATGGCTCGCGCTGAACGCCTCGATGGTCGGCAGGTTGTCCGCGTTGTTCGCCCGGGCGTAGTCGTACAGCCAGTTCAGCGAGCCCGCGTTGGTCACCGGCGTCCAGAAGTTGAAGCCGTGCGGCAGGGCGGTCGCCGGGAAGGTGTTGCCGCGCGAGAAGGAGCCGCTGGAGTTGGTGCCGCGGGTGGTGAGCGCGTAGTCGGACAGATGGGCCCTCGGCTTCTCCGGCGGCGCCACCTTCAGGGCGACGTCGTCCAGCCAGCCACGGAACTTCGCCGGTCCCTTCGGCGAGTCGTACGCCACCAGGATCCGGTCCACCGTCTTGCCCGCCGCGACCGACCCGATCCGCGAGGCCACGTCGTTCCACTGGTTGACGTAGAGCACCTTGGACGCGCCCTGGCCCTGCGGGGTCAGCGGGAAGCCGTGCTCGTCGAGCGCCCCGAGGCCGCTCAGATAGGTGCCGTCGGTGAAGGCGAGGTCGACGGAGACGTTCGTGGCGTCGTAGTCCCGGTCCTTGTCCGCCATCGACGGGAAGACCCGGTAGGACAGCCGCGTGTTCGGCTCGACGCGCACGTTCACGTCGAAGACCTTGTTGTACGAGTACGCCCGGCCGTCCGTCGTGTGCGTTCCCGCGTACCTCAGGGCCCGCCGGCCCGTGAAGCCGGCGCCCGCCTTGGCGGTGGGGGAGCCGATCGGGCCGCGGTCCACCAGCGTGCGCATGTCCTTGGGCGTGGGCTCGCTGTCCTTGCCGGTGGACAACTGCACATCGGCGAGCTGGAGGATGTCCGCGCCGTGGTTCTTGGTGATGTCGAGCCGGAAGTGGGCGTACTCGGCCGGCTCCGCGAGGTCGTACGACCTGGTCTGGAAGCGCTGGTCGAACGATTCGCCGGTGCGGGTGTCGAGGGTCTTCCAGTCCTTGCCGTCCGTGGAGCCCTGAAGGGTCCAGTCGGCGGGGTCCCGCTCGGCGTAGTCGTTGGCCGAAGTCAGCGCATAGGTGACCACCTTGACGGGCGCGTCGAGGTCGAACTCGACCCAGCCCGTGGGCGCGAATGTGAGCCATTTGGTGCCGGGCTCGCCGTCGATGAGGTTCTCCTTGACCTCTCCGGCGCCCGCGTTCTCGGCGCTCGCACGGACGTCGGTGACCTCGTCGGTCACATTGCCGGGGATGCCCGTGGTGTATCCGCCGTCCACGCCGGACGCCCGCTTGCTGCCGTCCGCTGCCGTGTCCACGGTGTTCAGCCACGTCGGCGCCGGGTCACCCGCCTCGAACGAGGAGGCGAACTCCCGGTCCGCGGTGGAGCCTTGGCCGGGCAGCGCCTCCGCCGCGCCCTGAAGACCCACCAGCAATGCGAAGGCGGCCGTTGCCACGACCGCCGACCGAGCCCGTCTGTGCCGAGATCTGTGCTGCATGCGCGAGCACCCTCCCTGCGCTGTGAAAATATGGACAACGTTGTCAACTCTGCTGCGCAAGGACCAGTAGGTGCCCAAGTGCTCTGTGATGTCAAGGGCGTTGAGTGTGGCATTCGGGGTCATTGCGGCGGATATCCCGTCCGAGTGGCATACGGGCATCCCGTATTTCCGCGAGGTCTCAACTCGGAAAAGCAAAGAGTCAACCTTGCATTCGATCTTGCTCCGTTGGCGGGAAGTGGACTATACCTGTCGGCGTTCGGACAGCCGTCGCCCCGCGCCACGGCAGCCGTGGACAGGCACGACCGGGGGGAATCGGGAGGTGGCGGACCGTTTTCGGCACGACGGGCCGCAATGCCGTCCCACTGAATCCCTCATGCACGACCCCAGCTTCACCATCACCGCGGTGCCGGGGAGGATCCGGTTCACCGCCTGAGTCCTGGAGAAGGCGAGGACTTGAGCATGGGATCCACTTCCGGCGAGAACACCACCCCCGGCGGCGTCGGCCGCCGCGACCTCATCAAGCGGTCCGCCGCGCTCGGCCTGATCTCCGTCCCCGCGATGGGCTTTCTGTCGGCGTGCGCCAGTGGCGGCGGCAACAGCTCCGGCGATGACAACACCAAGGGGAAGACGTCGAAGACAAACCCCTTCGGCGCGGAGAAGGGCAGCAAGCTCGACGTCGTCATCTTCAAGGGCGGCTACGGCGACGACTACGCCAAGGCGTGGGAGGCCGACTACCAGAAGAAGCTCGGCATCACCTCGACCCACACCGGCACCCAGGAGATCACGGGCAAACTCCAGCCCCGCTTCAACGCGGGCAACCCGCCGGACCTCGTGGACGACTCCGGTGCCCAGCAGATCAAGGTCGACGTCCTCTACAAGAACGGGCAACTGCTCGACCTCGCTGAGGTCCTCGACGCGCCGTCGGTCGACGACCCGAGCAAGAAGGTCCGCGACACCCTCATCCCCGGCACCCTGGACCCGGGCGTCCAGGAGGGCAAGGTCGTCGCCCTCAACTACATCTACACGGTGTGGGGCCTGTGGTATTCCGGCAAGCTCTTCAAGGAGAAGGGCTGGACGGCGCCCAAGACCTGGGACGACTTCCTCGCCATCTGCCAGGAGGCCAAGAAGCAGGGCATCGGCGGGCTCGCCCACCAGGGCAAGTACCCCTACTACATCAACGTCGCCATCATGGACCTGATCGCCAAGAAGGGCGGCATCGACGCCGTCAAGGCGATCGACAACCTCGACCCGAAGGCGTTCGTCGGCTCCGACGCCGCGCTGGCGGGCATCGAGGCGATCTACGAGGTCGTCGAGAAGGGCCTGTTGATGCCCGGTACGAACGGCCTGACCCACACCGAGTCGCAGACCCGCTGGAACCAGTACAAGGCCGCGTTCATCACCTGCGGTTCGTGGCTGGAGAACGAGCAGCTCAAGCAGACGCCGTCCGACTTCGACATGAAGTTCCTGCCGATGCCGCTGCTGTCCGGCAGCGCGATGCCCTTCGAGGCGATCAGGGCCGGCTCGGGCGAGCCCTTCATCATTCCCGCGAAGGCCAAGAACCTGCCCGGGGCCAAGGAGTTCATGCGGCACATGCTCTCCAAGGAGTGGTCGACGCTGTTCGCCAAGCAGGCCAACTCGCTCACCATCCTCCAGGACGGCGTCGACGCCGGCGTGACCCTGCGCCCGGGTACGCAGTCCACGGTCGAGGCGTCCAAGGCGGCCGGCACCAACACCTTCCGCTACCTCTACCCGGACTGGTACAGCGAGATGGACACCGCGATCCAGAACGCGTCCAACGAGCTGATGGCCAAGCGGATCCAGCCCAAGGAGTGGCTGAAGCGCTGTCAGGCCGCGGTCGACAAGCAGGCCAAGGACCCGGCCTCCAAGAAGAACCACCACGACTGAGGCTCGCCGCCGGCCGGGCCCCCGCGACCGGGCCCGCTCGACCGACCGGATTCCGGGCCGGGAATCCTTCCGATTCCCGGCCCGGGACGGGACACCAGGGGCAGGAACGCATGCGCAAAGGGCAGTACCGGTTCGTCGCGGGTTTTCTCTTCGTCCCCGTGGCGCTCTATCTGATCTTCGTCATCTGGCCGTACATCCAGACGTTCGGCTATTCGCTGACCGACTGGAAAGGCCAGTCGCAGACCTTCAAGTTCGTCGGCCTGGCCAACTACCGGGCGCTGTTCCAGGACGACGTCTTCCTGGAGGCCATCTGGCACAACATCCTGTTTCTGATCTTCATCCCGGTGATCACCATTCTGCTCGCCCTGTTCTTCGCCTTCATGGTGAACGCGGGCGGGCGCGGCCGGGCCGGCGGCGTCCAGGGCGTGGCCGGGGCGAAGTTCTACAAAGTCGTCTACTTCTTCCCCCAGGTGCTGTCACTGGCGATTCTCGCGGTGCTGTTCAACGCGGTGTACCGCAGTGACGGCGGCGGTCTGCTGAACGGCTTCCTGATCAAGCTCGGCCTGGTCGACCCCGACAATCCCGTGGAATGGCTCAACGAGCCCAACCTGGTGCTGTGGGCGCTGATCCTGGTCGTGGTCTGGCACGGCGTCGGCTTCTATCTGGTGCTGTTCTCGGCCGCCATGCAGTCCATTCCGAAGGACATCTACGAGGCGGCACTCATCGACGGGGCCAACCGTTCCCAGTCCTTCTTCGGCATCACGCTGCCGCTGCTGTGGGACACCGTGCAGACCGCATGGGTGTACCTGGGCATCGTGGCCATGGACATGTTCGTCCTGGTCTCCTCCATGACCCAGAACATGGGGGCCTACGGCGGCGGCCCCGACCATCACAGCGACGTCATGTCGACCGTGATGATGCGCAATTTCCTCTATTTCGGAAAGAGCGGCTATGCCTGCGCCATGGGCGTCGTCATGCTGCTGCTCACCCTGGTCCTGTCCGTGGTCACGCTGCGCGCCACCCGCCGCGAGCGCATCGAGTTCTGAGCGGGAGAGACGACGATGAGCGCACCCATCCAGGAGACCGCGGCCGTTCCCGCCCAGCGGTCCGCGGCCAAGGTTCCCGTCCGCCCCGGCGACCGGCGCAGCGAGGGCGTCGTCCTGAACGTCTTCTCGCACGGCTTCCTCGCCCTGTGGGCCCTGCTGATCGTGCTGCCGCTGCTGTGGCTGGTGCTCAGCTCCTTCAAGACCGACGCCCAGATCGGCGGCTCGGCCTTCGGCTGGCCGCACGACTGGTCCTTCGACGTATTCCGGCGCGCCTGGGACAAGGGCATCGGCGACTACTTCCTGAACACCGTGATCGTGCTGGTGTTCTCGGTGCCGCTGACGATGCTGTTCGGCTCGATGGCCGCGTACGTGCTCGCCCGCTACCCGTTCCCGGGCAACCGGTTCCTCTACTACTTCTTCGTCGCCGGCGCGATGTTCCCGGTGTTCCTGGCGCTGGTCCCGCTGTTCTTCATGGTCAAGCGGCTGGACATGCTGAACACCTACCAGGGCCTGATCCTGGTCTACATCGCCTACTCGATGCCGTTCACGGTGTTCTTCATGCACGCCTTCTTCCGGACCCTGCCGACGGCGGTGTTCGAGGCGGCCGTCCTGGACGGTGCCTCGCACACCCGCACCTTCTTCCAGGTGATGCTGCCGATGGCGAAGCCGGGTCTGCTCAGTGTCGGGATCTTCAACACGCTGGGTCAGTGGAACCAGTTCATCCTGCCGACGGTCCTGATGCAGCCGCAGAGCGGTTCGGACCCCGAGCGCTATGTGCTCACCCAGGGCCTCATCCAGCTTCAGCAACAGCAGGGGTACGCCTCCGACCTGCCCGTTCTCTTCGCGGGCGTGACCATCGCCATGATCCCGATGCTGGTGGTCTATCTGTCCTTCCAGCGCCAGGTGCAGGCGGGCCTGACCTCGGCGACCCTCAAGTAGCCCAGCGGGGCATCACGCTCCGTGACGAGTTCGGTGCGCGCCGCTCAGGTCTCCCGGGTGGCGCGCACAGATGTGTCCAAGGACCCGGATGCGGTTCAACCTCTTGACGGGAGGCAACCCGAACGGCTCAGCTTAGAGTTCACTAGTTGGACATAGGCGGGGCCTCACCGAAGCGGTCCCGTGCTCAGGAGGTCGTCGTGGAGACTCCAGGGTCGCAGTCGTCGCTGCACCGAGCCAACCTGGAGCGGGTCGTACGCGCCGTGCGGCTGGCAGGATCCCTCACGCAGGCGGAGATCGCGAGGACGACGGGCCTGTCCGCGGCAACGGTCTCCAACATCGTGCGGGAGCTCAAAGACGGTGGAACCGTCGAGGTCACGCCCACGTCGTCGGGCGGCCGACGGGCCCGGAGCGTCTCCCTGAGCGGTGATGCCGGCATTGTGATCGGCGTCGACTTCGGGCACACCCATTTGCGCGTCGCGGTCGGGAACCTCGCCCATCAGGTGCTGGCCGAGGAGTCGGAGCCCCTGGATGTGGACGCCTCCGCCGCGCAGGGCTTCGACCGGGCGGAAGAGCTGGTCAACAGGCTGATCGAGGCGACCGGGGTGGACCGTTCCAAGATCGCGGGGGTGGGTCTCGGCGTGCCCGGTCCCATCGACGTCGAGTCGGGCACGCTCGGCTCCACCGCGATCCTGCCGGGCTGGACCGGCGCCAGGCCCGCCGAGGAGCTGCGGGGGCGGCTCGGCGTTCCGGTGCACGTGGACAACGACGCCAACCTGGGCGCCCTCGGCGAGCTGGTCTGGGGCAGTGGCCGGGGGGTCAAGGACCTCGCCTACATCAAGGTCGCGAGCGGTGTCGGCGCCGGGCTGGTGATCGACGGGACGATCTACCGTGGGCCCGGCGGCACGGCAGGAGAAATCGGGCATATCACCCTTGATGAATCCGGTCCCGTCTGCCGCTGCGGCAACCGGGGCTGCCTGGAGACGTTCACGGCGGCGCGGTATGTGCTGCCCCTGCTCCAGCCCAGCCACGGCACCGATCTGACCATGGAGGGCGTGGTCAGGCTGGCGCGGGACGGTGACCCTGGCTGCCGTCGGGTGATCGCCGACGTCGGTCGCCACATCGGCAGCGGAGTCGCCAATCTCTGCAATCTGCTGAACCCGAGCCGAGTGGTCCTGGGCGGTGACCTCGCCGAGGCCGGAGAGCTGGTTCTCGGGCCCATCAGGGAGTCGGTCGGCCGCTATGCGATTCCCAGTGCCGCACGTCAGCTCTCGGTGTTGCCGGGGGCCCTCGGCGGCCGCGCCGAGGTGCTCGGGGCGCTCGCGCTCGCGCTCAGCGAGATGGGTGATTCGACCCTTTTGGATGGCTCGCTTCCCGCCGTGGCCCCTGCCTTCACTTAGAGAACGGATGGCACCGTTGCCATCTCGTTAAGGATTTACTTCTTGACGTCGCACGTGCGGCCGAGTTGACTTCCAGCCACCTCGGCCGCAACGACGCGGCCTCGTCAGGGAGGTTTCTGAAGTGAACACGCGTATGCGTCGTGCGGCCTTTGCCGTTGCTGCTGGTGCCATGGCCGTCTCGCTGGCCGCATGTGGCAGCGCCAAGGAGTCGGGTGGCGGCTCCTCCTCGTCGTCCTCGTCGAGCGCCAAGAAGGGCGACGCCATCAAGGTGGGTCTGCTTCTCCCCGAGAACCAGACCGCGCGTTACGAGAAGTTCGACCGCCCCTTGATCGAGAAGAAGGTCAAGGAGCTCACGAACGGCAAGGGCGAGGTCGTCTACGCCAACGCCAAGCAGGACGCCAGCCTGCAGAACCAGCAGGTCGACACCATGATCACCAACAAGGTCGACGTGCTGATCGTGGACGCGGTGGACTCCGCGGCCATAAAGAACTCGGTCCAGAAGGCGAAGGACGCCGGCATCCCGGTCGTCGCCTACGACCGCCTGGCGCAGGGCCCGATCAGCGCCTACACCTCGTTCGACAACGAGACCGTCGGCAAGACCCAGGGCCAGGCCCTCCTTGACGCGCTCGGCTCCAAGGCCAAGTCCGGCAAGATCGTCATGATGAACGGCTCCGTCACCGACCCGAACGCCGCGCAGTTCAAGAAGGGCGCCCACGAGGTGCTCGACGGCAAGGTGAACATCGGCAAGGAGTACGACACCAAGGACTGGAAGCCGGAGAACGCCAACCAGAACATGGAAGGCGCCATCTCCGCCCTTGGCAAGAAGAACATCGTCGGCGTCTACTCCGCCAACGACGGCATGGCCGGCGGTATCATCACCGCCCTCAAGGCCGCCGGCATCTCCAACATCCCGGTCACGGGCCAGGACGCGGAGCTCGCGGGTGTGCAGCGCATCGTCACGGGCGAGCAGTACATGAGCGTCTACAAGTCCTACCCGCAGGAGGCGGACATCGCCGCGCAGATGGCCGTCGCCCTCGCCCAGGGCAAGTCGCTCGACTCGATCGCCAAGGACAAGGTCGACAGCCCGACCACCAAGCAGGTCCCGTCGGTCCTGGTCCCGGTCCAGTCGCTGACCAAGGACAAGATCAAGGACACCGTCATCAAGGACGGCATCTACACGGTCGCCGACATCTGCACCGCCCAGTACAAGGCGGCCTGCGACAAGATCGGCCTGAAGTAATACACCGAGAGTCCTTTCCCCGTAAGGGAATTCGCTCTTGAATTCCCTTACGGGACTGGCGAATGAAGGCTCCTCCGGCGTCCCGCTCTCACCAGCCCCGCAAGCTCGTAGCGGGGCGCCGGACGGAACATCCCCCAAACTTCTGCACAACCTCCCGCCGGGTCAGGCGGCGAAGGAGATGGTTCACGTGTCCGCTACGCCCGTGCTGGCGTTGCGCGGGGTCTCCAAGCGGTTCGGTGCCGTACAGGCGCTCACCGACGTAGAGCTTGAGGTCCACTCCGGAGAGGTCGTCGCCCTGGTCGGCGACAACGGCGCCGGAAAATCCACGCTGGTCAAGACGATCGCCGGCGTGCACCCCATCGATGAGGGCGTCATCGAGTGGGAGGGCAAGACCGTCCACATCGGCAAGCCGCACGACGCCCAGAACCTGGGCATCGCGACGGTCTACCAGGACCTCGCGCTGTGCGACAACATCGACGTCGTCGGCAACCTGTACCTGGGCCGGGAGATCCGCCGCCGCGGCGTGCTGGACGAGGTGGAGATGGAGCGCCGCTCGCGTGAGCTCCTGGACCAGCTGTCCATCCGCATCCCGAGCGTCCGCATCCCGATCGCCTCGCTCTCCGGCGGTCAGCGTCAGGTCGTGGCCATCGCCCGTTCCATGCTCGGCGAGCCCAAGCTGGTCATCCTCGACGAGCCCACCGCCGCCCTCGGCGTCGAGCAGACCGCGCAGGTCCTCGACCTCGTGGAGCGGCTGCGCGAGCGCGGTCACGCCGTGATCCTCATCAGCCACAACATGGCCGATGTGAAGGCCGTCGCCGACAAGGTGGCCGTGCTGCGTCTGGGACGCAACAACGGCATCTTCGAGGTCAAGTCGACCTCGCAGGAAGAGATCATCTCCGCCATCACCGGCGCCACGGACAACGCCGTGACCCGTCGTGCGGCGCGCAGCAATGGGGAGATCAAGAAGTGAGCATCGACAAGACCTCCACGCCCCCCGAGGACACAGCCGTGGAGAACCCCGAGGCGGCCGCGAATGCGGTCACCGCGGTCGACCCCCGGCTGCTGGTGCGCGAGCAGGGATTCGCGGGCTACATCAGCGAGTTCAAGCGCAAGATGAAGGCCGGTGACCTGGGCGCGATCCCGGTCGTCCTCGGCCTGGCGATCATCTGGATCATCTTCCAGAGCCTGAACTCGAACTTCCTCACCGCGGGCAACCTCTCCGACATCTCCGTCGCCATGGTCGGCACGGGCATGATCGCCGTCGGTATCGTCTTCGTGCTGCTGCTCGGTGAGATCGACCTGTCGGTCGGCTCGGTGTCCGGTGTCGCGGGCGCCACCTTCGCGGTGCTGAACATCACCCACGGCATGAACGAGGTGCTGGCCTTCGTGCTGGCCATCCTCACCGGCACGGTCGCCGGAGCCCTCCACGGCTTCGTCTTCGCGAAGATCGGTGTGCCGGCGTTCGCCGTGACCCTGGCCGGTCTGCTGTTCTGGAACGGCTTCATGCTCCAGATCCTGGGCGACAGCGGCACGATCAACCTGAACAGCGACGGTCTGGTCGCCAAGCTGACGACGTACTACTTCTCCGACGTGGCCGCCGCCTACGGGCTCGCGCTCGCCGTGACGGTTCTGTACTTCCTCAGCTCCTACTTCGGCAACAAGCGGCGCGAGGCCGCCGGTGTGCCGTCCCGGCCGCTGAGCGAGACGATCCTGCGGACGGTGCTGCTGGCGATCGTCGCGTTCGCGGTGGCCGTCGTCTTCAACCAGTACAAGGGCCTGCCGCTCGCCGTGGTGATCTTCATCGGTGTGCTGCTGATCACCGACTTCGTCCTGCGCCGCACCGCGTACGGCCGCAAGGTGTTCGCACTCGGCGGCAGCGTGGAGGCGTCCCGCCGTGCCGGTATCAACGTGGCCGCGGTCCGGATCTCGGTGTTCGCCATCTCCGGCACGTTCGCCGCGATCGGCGGTCTGTTCATCGCCTCGAAGATCGCGTCCGCCAACCAGGGTGCCGGTGCCGGTGACCTGCTGATGAACGCGATCGCGGCGGCGGTCATCGGTGGTACCTCGCTGTTCGGTGGCCGTGGGCGCACATGGAACGCGCTGCTCGGTGTGCTGGTCATCGTGTCGATCCAGTACGGCCTCGCCCTCGAGGGCATCGCCTCGCCGGTCCAGTACATGATCACCGGTGGCGTTCTGCTGGCGACCGTCGTCATCGACGCGGTCACCCGCAAGACCCAGAAGACGGCGGGCCGCGCGTAGTCCCACGACCGCGGGGGCGCGCACAGCGCCTCGTGGACGGGACGCGGCCGTCCCTCTTCGACCCGTGCCCGGTACCCATGGGGGTGCCGGGCACAGTCCTGTGCGGCCGGGGCGGCCCGGGAAGCCGTGGAGCCCACGCGGCCTGGGCAACGTCGTGGACCCCGCTGCCCCGGGAGCCCGTAGCGCGCCCACGCGGCCGGTGCAGCCCGTGGAACGCACGCTGCCCGGGAGGCTCCCGGACCGCCCGTGCAGCTCACAGGGCCCGTGCGGCGTGGTGCGGCCGAAAACGGATACGCCGAATGTGAGGGCGGCCCATGATCCGCACAGGCGGAACATTAGACTCGACGGGCCCGGCAAGCTCGACTCAGCTCTACTGCAAGGAGGCACGGGTGCCGCTGCTGACCCGCATCAGGGGACCGCGCGATCTGGACCGGCTCAGCCTGGAGGAGCTGGACCAGCTGGCAGAGGAGATCCGGACCTTCCTCGTCGACGCCGTCTCCAAGACCGGCGGCCACCTCGGCCCCAACCTCGGTGTGGTCGAGCTCACCATCGCGCTGCACCGCGTCTTCGACTCGCCCAAGGACAAGGTCCTCTTCGACACCGGTCACCAGGCCTATGTGCACAAACTGCTCACCGGCCGTCAGAACTTCTCCGGGCTGCGCAGCAAGGGCGGTCTCTCCGGCTACCCCTCCCGCGCCGAGTCCGAGCACGACATCATCGAGAACTCGCACGCCTCCACCGTCCTCGGCTGGGCCGACGGCCTCGCCAAGGCCAACGAACTGCTGGAGCGCGACAGCCATGTCGTCGCCGTCATCGGTGACGGGGCGCTGACCGGCGGCATGGCCTGGGAGGCGCTCAACAACATCGCGGACGCCAAGGACCGCCCCCTGGTCATCGTCGTCAACGACAACGAGCGCTCGTACGCTCCCACGATCGGCGGTCTCGCCAACCACCTGGCCACCCTGCGCACCACGGACGGCTACGAGAAGTTCCTGGCCCGCACCAGGGAGGTGCTGGAGCGCACCCCCGTCGTCGGCAAGCCTCTCTACGAGACCCTGCACGGCGCCAAGAAGGGCCTGAAGGACTTCATCGCCCCGCAGGGCATGTTCGAGGACCTGGGCCTGAAGTACGTCGGCCCGATCGACGGTCACAACATCGAGGCCCTGGAGTCCGCGCTGGCCCGCGCCAAGCGGTTCGGCGGCCCGGTCATCGTGCACTGCCTCACCGAGAAGGGCCGCGGCTACAAGCCCGCCGAGCAGGACGAGGCCGACCGTTTCCACGGCATCGGCCCCATCCACCCCGACACCGGCCTGCCCATCAAGGCGGCCGCCGCGAGCTGGACCTCCGTCTTCGGCGACGAGATGGTCCGGCTCGGCCGCGAGCGCAAGGACATCGTGGCGATCACCGCGGCGATGCTCCAGCCGGTGGGCCTGAAGAAGTTCGCGGACGCCTTCCCGAACCGGATCTACGACGTCGGCATCGCCGAGCAGCACGGCGCGGTCTCCGCGGCCGGTCTCGCCACCGGCGGACTGCACCCGGTCTTCGCGGTGTACGCGACCTTCCTCAACCGCGCCTTCGACCAGGTCCTCATGGACGTCGCCCTGCACAGGTGCGGGGTGACCTTCGTGCTGGACCGGGCCGGCGTCACCGGCGACGACGGCGCCTCTCACAACGGTATGTGGGACATGTCGATGCTCCAGGTCGTCCCCGGCCTCAGGATCGCCGCGCCGCGCGACGCCGAGCAGTTGCGCGCCCAGTTGCGCGAGGCCGTGGACGTCGACGACGCGCCGACCGTGCTGCGCTACTCCAAGGGCGTCGTCGGCCCGGCGGTTCCCGCGGTGGGCAAGGTCGGCGGGATGGACGTCCTGCGCAAGGCCGACGCCCCGGTGCCGGACGTGCTGCTGGTGTCCGTCGGCGCGCTCGCGCCCATGTGCCTGGAGATCTCGGACCTGCTCAAGAAGCAGGGCATCTCCACCACCGTGGTCGACCCCCGCTGGGTCAAGCCCGTCGACGAGGCGCTCGCCCCGCTCGCCGAGCAGCACCGGGTGGTCGTCACCGTCGAGGACAACTCGCGTGTCGGCGGTGTCGGTTCGGCGGTCGCGCAGACCCTGCGCGACGCGGGCATCGATGTGCCGCTGCGTGACTTCGGCATCCCGCCGCGCTTCCTCGACCACGCCTCCCGCAAGGAGGTCATGGCGGAGATCGGCCTGACCGCGCCGGACATCGCCCGCCAGGTCACCGGGCTCGTCGCCAAGCTCGACGGCCTCCCCCACTCCCGGCTCGGCTCCACCGAGGGGACCGCCACCGACGGTAGGCCCGCGGCGCGGTCCGTGGACTCGGTGGAGTCCGCGCGGGACTGACGCCTCCCCCCGATCGCCCCGGGCCGGTCCCGCCATCCTTTACGGTGGCGGGACCGGCCCGTTTGCGTGAATCCCACCCTTTCGGGGCATACGCACTACGCCCCCTCTCGATCATGTCGAGGACGACGAGCGTGGGAGGTACGCCGTGAGCAGCACCCTCTTCCGGACGAAGAACGTCGAGCGGTCGATCCAGGACACCGAGGAGCCGGAGCGCGCGCTCAGGAAGACCCTCTCCGCGCTGGATCTGACCGTGTTCGGCGTCGGGGTCATCATCGGCACCGGCATCTTCGTGCTCACCGGCAAGGTCGCCAAGGAGAACGCGGGACCGGCCGTCTCGCTGTCGTTCGTCGTGGCGGCTGTCGTCTGCGCGCTCGCCGCCCTCTGCTATGCCGAGTTCGCCTCGACGGTCCCGGTCGCGGGATCCGCCTACACGTTCTCCTACGCCACACTCGGCGAGCTGCCCGCCTGGATCATCGGCTGGGACCTGATCCTGGAGTTCGCGCTCGGCACGGCGGTGGTCGCCGTCGGCTGGTCCGGATACATCCGCTCCCTGCTCGACAACGCGGGCCTGCATCTGCCCGCGTGGCTGAGCGGCCGCGAAGGGACAGGCGGGTTCGGCTTCGACATCCTCGCCGCCGGCCTCGTCCTGCTGCTCACCACCATCCTCGTCGTCGGGATGAAGCTGTCGGCCCGGGTGACCCGGCTCGTCGTCGCCGTGAAGGTCGCCGTCGTGCTGATCGTGATCGTCGCGGGTGCCTTCTTCGTCAACACCGCCAACTACAGGCCGTTCGTCCCGAAGGCCGAGGCCGTACCGGCGAGTGCCAGCCTCAAGGCACCGCTCATCCAGCTCATTGCCGGCTGGGTGCCCTCCGACTTCGGTGTGCTGGGTATCTTCACCGCCGCGTCCGTCGTCTTCTTCGCCTTCATCGGCTTCGACATCGTGGCGACGACGGCCGAGGAGACCCGCGACCCGCAACGCGACATGCCCCGCGGTATCCTCGGCTCCCTGCTGATCTGCACCACGCTGTATGTGGCGGTGTCGATCGTCGTCACCGGGATGCAGCACTACAACGATCTGTCCGTGGACGCACCGCTCGCCGACGCCTTCAAGAGCATCGGACATCCCTGGTACGCGGGAGTGATCAGCTTCGGTGCCGCCGTCGGTCTGACCACGGTCTGCCTGATTCTGCTCCTCGGCCAGACCCGGGTCTTCTTCGCGATGAGCCGGGACGGACTGCTGCCCCGGTTCTTCTCCCGGGTCCACCCGCGTTTCCAGACCCCGCACCGGCCGACCATCGTGCTCGGCGTGATCGTCGCCGTCGTCGCGGGCTTCACCAGCCTCAGCGAACTGGCCGAACTCGTCAACATCGGTACGCTCTTCGCCTTCATCGTCGTCGCGATCGGCGTGGTCATCCTGCGCCGGACCCGCCCCGATCTGCCTCGCGCCTTCCGCACCCCGTTCGTGCCGGTGGTGCCGATCCTCTCGGTGTGCGCCTCGCTGTGGCTGATGCTGAACCTGCCCGCCATGACCTGGCTGCGGTTCGCCGTCTGGCTGGTGGCCGGCTTCCTCGTGTACTTCCTCTACGGCCGCACGCACAGCCGCGTGGGCGAGGAGCAGCGCGCGGCGGGGCGGGTGACCGGGCGGCCGGACGACGTGACCCCGTGACCGCTGCTCAGCGCGGGCCGGCCGGAGGCTCCGGCTCGCGCACCGACCGCGGGCCCATGACCTCCGCGCCCCGCTCCCCGACCCGGCGGCGCAGCTCCCGGTCCGCCGTGACCACCAGGACCGGACGGTCCCCGGCCTCCTCCACCAGCTCGACGATGCGATCGTCCCCGCTGCCGGGCGCCGCCTCCACCCGTACGCCGGGCACCGACTCCACCCCGCGGGCCGCGCCCTCGACCACGAGCACCAGCTCCACCGGTCCGGGGCGGCCGGGCAGCCCTGCCTCGGCGTATCCCGCCAGGCGGTCCCGCAGTCGCTCCGCCGCGCCGCGCCGGTCCCGCCACCAGCCGTCGGGCACCGATCCGACGACATTCGCGGCGTCAACGATCACCAGGGGCGGGGCGCTCATGTCCACAGCCTCGCACGAGCCCGCGACGCCCGCTCGGCGGGCTCCCGATTAGAGTGGGGGAGTGTCAACGGTCCCCACTCTGAACGGCTCCTGGCTGCTGCGCGGCCGGGACGGCAGCCTGAGCGCCTATGCCTCGCGGGACGAAGCGGTGTGGTGCCGGGCCGAACACCACCCCGGTCTTCCCTGGACGCCCCCGCGCAAGGTCGGCGGGGACCAGCGGCTGTACACCCAACTGGCGCTCGGCCAAGGCCCCGACGGGTATGCCCACCTCCTCGCGTGGCGCCCCACGGTCCCGGGCGAGTCGGGGCTTGTCCACTCCACCCACTTCCGTCCCCACCTGTCCGCGCTCGACTGGCTCCCGATCGGCCACCCGGACAACAAGGGCGACCGGACCGGCCTGCCGGCGGTGGCGGTGGACGCCGAGGGCCGCGCCCATGTCTTCGCGCGCAACAAGGGCGGGGGCGTCAGCATGGTCGCCCAGAAGGAGCGCGGCGGCTGGGACCCCTGGCGCGACATCGGAGGCCCGGGCGCGCACGAGGAGCTCGCCGCCGTGACCGGAGGGTCGGGGCGCGTCGAGCTGTACGCCACCACCTCGGACGGCATTCTGCGCTGGCGTCAGGAGGAGCCCGGTGCGACCCTGGTCCCCGACGAGGCGCTGGAGGCGGCCGTCAGGCCGGGCACGCTGACCGCCCTGCCCACCTCCAAGGAGCACACCACGCTGTTCTTCGCGGACCCCGAGGGCATGCTGCACGCGTGGCGTCCGGGCGGTGACCCGGTTCCGCTGCTCCGTGCCGCGGGCCCGGGCCCGGCGGCGGCACTGCGCTGCGCCGTCGACGGCTACGACTGCACGCTGCTCGCCCAGCGCTCGGAGTCCGGCCGTGTCGTCGTCGCGGCCTGCCCCACCGAACAGGAGTCGGCCGGCCTGTGGTGGAGCGAGTCGGGCCCGCAGTTGCCGGTGGGCACGCGGGTGGCGCTGGCCGAGGACGCCGAGGGCCGGGTGGTGGCCGCGAGCCTGACCCCGGACGGTGAGCTCCGCGTGGCCCGCCAGAAGGACGAGCCGGGGCTGGCGCTGGCGGCGTGGCAGTCGGTGTGACGGGCGGTCACCGGGGGCGTTGCCTCACCGGGCGGCACGATCGCCCACGCGCCCGCGGCCGCCTTCGGCGCGCTGGGCCGTGCCACGATCGCGGCCCTCGGAGCAGACGGCCGCCTGGCAGTCTCCCGCCAGACGGCCCCGGGCTCCCCGGAGTCCGGCCCCTGGCAGCTGACCGGCTGACCGGTCAGGGGGCAGTGCGCCGTTGACCCCCGACCGGGGAGGGGATACCGCGGACGGGTCGGCGAAGTGAGGCGCCGAGCCGGGCGGTCCGGCCCATCGGTCTCGCGGTTACGACGAAGGGCCTCCGCGGAGTGCGGAGGCCCTTGTCATGTACGGCGGTTGCCGTCGCGTTCGGTTACGCCGGGATCGACGCCACGCCCGGCTCCAGGAACGTCTTGCCGTTCACGCGCTCGGAGACGCCCTCGCGGTCCAGGTACGGCGTGATGCCGCCCAGGTGGAAGGGCCAGCCGGCGCCCGTGATCAGGCACAGGTCGATGTCCTGGGCCTCGGCGACGACACCCTCGTCGAGCATCAGGCCGATCTCCTGGGCCACCGCGTCCAGGACGCGGGTGCGGACCTGCTCCTCCGTCAGGGCGGTGTCGCCTTGCTTCAGCAGCGCGGCGACCTCCGGGTCCAGCTCCGGCTTGCCGCTGTCGTAGACGTAGAAGCCGCGCTTGCCGGCCTCGACGACCGCCTTGAGGTTCGGGGAGACCGTGAAGCGGTCCGGGAACGCCTTGTTGAGGGTCTCCGAGACATGCAGGCCGATCGCCGGGCCGACCAGTTCCAGCAGCACCAGCGGGGACATCGGGAGGCCGAGCGGCTCGACCGCCTTCTCCGCGACCTCGACCGGGGTGCCCTCGTCGATGACGTTCTGGATCTCGCCCATGAAGCGGGTCAGGATGCGGTTGACGACGAACGCGGGGGCGTCCTTGACCAGAACCGCGGTCTTCTTCAGCTTCTTGGCGACGGCGAACGCCGTGGCGAGCGACGCGTCGTCGGTCTTCTCACCGCGGACGATCTCCAGCAGCGGCAGCACCGCGACCGGGTTGAAGAAGTGGAAGCCGACGACCCGCTCGGGGTGCTGGAGCTTCGACGCCATCTCCGTCACCGAGAGGGAGGAGGTGTTGGTGGCGAGGATCGCGTGCGCGGGCGCGACCGCCTCGACCTCGGCGAACACCTTCTGCTTGACCGTCATCTCCTCGAACACGGCCTCGATGATGAAGTCCGCGTCCGCGAAGCCCTCCGCCTTGTCCAGAACACCGGACACCAGCGCCTTCAGGCGGTTGGCCTTGTCCTGGTTGACGCGGCCCTTGGCGAGCAGCTTGTCGATCTCGGCCTGGACGTAGCCCACGCCCTTGTCGACGCGCTCCTGGTCGATGTCCGTGAGGACGACCGGGACCTCGAGGCGGCGCAGGAAGAGCAGGGCGAGCTGCGAGGCCATCAGGCCCGCGCCGACCACGCCCACCTTGGTGACCGGGCGCGCCAGGTTCTTGTCGGGGGCGCCCGCGGGACGCTTGCCGCGCTTCTGGACGAGGTTGAACGCGTAGATGCCGGCGCGCAGTTCCCCGCCCATGATCAGGTCCGCGAGGGCCTGGTCCTCGGCGTCGTAACCCTGCTGGAGGTCACCGTTCTTGGCCGCGGCGATGATGTCGAGCGCGCGGTAGGCGGCCGGAGCCGCGCCGTGCACCTTGCCGTCGGCGATGAAGCGGCCACGCTCCACGGCCTGGTCCCAGGCCTCGCCGCGGTCGATCACCGGGCGCTCGATCTCGATCTCGCCCTTGAGGACGGACGCCGTCCAGATCAGCGACTGCTCCAGGAAGTCGGCGCCCTCGAACAGGGCGTCGGCGATGCCCAGTTCGTAGACCTGCTTGCCCTTGAGCTGCTTGTTCTGGTTGAGCGAGTTCTCGATGACGACCGAGACGGCCTTGTCGGCGCCGATCAGGTTCGGCAGCAGGGTGCAGCCGCCCCAGCCCGGAACGAGGCCGAGGAACACCTCGGGAAGGGAGAACGCCGGGAGGGCCGCGGACACCGTGCGGTAGGTGCAGTGCAGGCCGACCTCGACGCCGCCGCCCATCGCCGCGCCGTTGTAGTACGCGAACGTCGGGACGGCCAGCTTCGACAGACGCTTGAAGACCTCGTGGCCGCCCTTGCCGATGGCCAGCGCGTCCTCGTGCCGCTTCAGCAGCTCGACGCCCTTGAGGTCGGCGCCGACCGCGAAGATGAACGGCTTGCCGGTGATGCCGACGCCGACGATCTCGCCGTCCGCGGCCTCCTTCTCGACCTGGTCGATCGCGGTGTCGAGATTCGCGAGCGACTGCGGTCCGAAGGTGGTCGGCTTGGTGTGGTCCAGGCCGTTGTCGAGGGTGATCAGGGCGAAGCGCCCGGCGTTCAGCGGCAGGTCGAAGTGCCGTACGTGCGCCTGCGTGACGACCTCGCCGGGGAACAGCTCGGCCGCACCCTTCAGCAGCTCAGCGGTGGTGCTCACTTGTCCCCCTCGAAGTGCGGGTTCTCCCAGATGACCGTCGCGCCCATGCCGAAGCCGACGCACATGGTGGTCAGGCCGTAACGGACCTGCGGCTGCTCCTCGAACTGGCGGGCCAGCTGCGTCATCAGACGGACGCCGGAGGAGGCGAGCGGGTGACCGAAGGCGATGGCGCCGCCGTACTGGTTGACACGCTCGTCGTCGTCCGCGATGCCGTAGTGGTCGAGGAAGGCCAGGACCTGCACGGCGAAGGCCTCGTTGATCTCGAACAGGCCGATGTCCGAGATGGACAGACCCGCCTTGGCGAGGGCCTTCTCCGTGGCCGGGATCGGGCCGTAGCCCATGACCTCCGGCTCGACGCCCGCGAAGGCGTAGGAGACGAGGCGCATCTTGACGGGCAGGCCGTGCTCGCGTGCGAAGTCCTCGGACGCGATGATCGAGGCGGTGGCGCCGTCGTTCAGACCGGCCGCGTTGCCCGCGGTGACCCGGCCGTGGACGCGGAACGGCGTCTTGAGGTTCGCCAGGCTCTCCAGGGTGGTGCCCGGGCGCATCGGCTCGTCGGCGGTGACCAGGCCCCAGCCCGTCTCGCCGCCCTCGGGGTTGGTGCGGCGGACCGAGATCGGCACGAGGTCCTGCTGGATCTTGCCGTTGGCGTACGCCTTGGCGGCCTTCTCCTGCGAGCGCACGGCGTACTCGTCGGCGCGCAGCTTGGTGATGTGCGGGTAGCGATCGTGCAGGTTCTCCGCCGTCATGCCCATGAACAGGGCGGACTCGTCGACCAGCTTCTCGCTCACGAAGCGCGGGTTCGGGTCGACGCCCTCGCCCATCGGGTGGCGGCCCATGTGCTCGACACCACCGGCGATGACGGCGTCGTAGGCGCCGAACGCGATGGAGCCCGCCGTGGTCGTCACGGCCGTCAGCGCGCCCGCGCACATGCGGTCGATGGAGTAGCCGGGCACCGAGGTCGGCAGGCCCGCGAGGATGCCCGCGGTGCGGCCGAGGGTCAGGCCCTGGTCGCCGATCTGGGTGGTCGCGGCGATGGCGACCTCGTCGATCTTCTTCGGGTCGAGACCCGGGTTGCGGCGCAGCAGCTCCCGGATCGCCTTCACGACGAGGTCGTCGGCGCGGGTCTCGTGGTAGATGCCCTTCGGGCCCGCCTTGCCGAACGGGGTACGGACGCCGTCGACGAAGACGACGTCCCTGACGGTACGAGGCACGATGGCTCTCCTCCAGGGTGCGGGGTGGCACTGCTGCGACGCGCTGAGCGCGCGCTCAGCACCATGCTACTTGTGGGTAACCAAGCTGCCCAGTCCCGCCGGGCCAAGCGGTGAAGGTCACACCGTCGGCCCAGGGGCGGAAAGGGGAGGAGAGGGACAGAGGGGGGGAGAGCCAGGGGGATGCGCAGGCGTCGGGCAAGGATGCCTGCGCGTCCGGTCCGCGCTGTGCACATGTCCGGCAAGGGCCGGTCCGCGCCGTGTACACGTCCGGCAGGGGGTGCCATCCGCACCGTGTACACGTTCGGCAGGCGGTGCGTAGGCGCCGGCGAGGGTCGCGGTCGTGTTCCCCCGGTGGCGGGGCGGCGCATGGCCGCGCCCGCACACGCGTCCTTCGTGCCTGTGCGCCGGGGCTCAGGCGTCCACGGACAGCGCGGTCACCAGCACCGGGGTGACCTGCTCGACCTGCCAGGGCCGGGCGCCGTATCCGGTGAGCGCGGCGGCGACCGACGCGGCGTCGGCCGGCTTCGGCGGCTCCCAGCACAGGCGCCGCACCACGTCCGGGGAGATCAGGTTCTCCTGCGGCATGGCGAGCTCCTCGGCGAGCGCCGAGACCGCGGCCCGCGCGGCGGACAGCCGGGCCGCGGCCGCCGGGTCCCGGTCGGCCCACGCCCGCGGCGGCGGGGGACCGGCCACCGGCTGGCCGGGCTGCGGCAGCTCGGCCTCCGACAGTGCCCTCGCCCGGTCGATCGCGGCCTGCCACTGCTCCAGCTGACGCCGGCCCATGCGGTGGCCGAAGCCGTTCAGCGAGGCCAGGGCGTGCACGTTCGGCGGCAGGGCCAGCGCCGCCTCGACGATCGCGGCGTCCCCGAGCACCTTGCCCGGCGAGACATCGCGGCGCCGCGCGATCCGGTCCCGGGTCTGCCACAGCTCACGGACGGCCGCCATCTGCCGGCGGCGGCGCACCTTGTGCATCCCGGACGTACGGCGCCAGGGATCCTTGCGCGGCTCCGCCGGCGGCGCGGAGGCGATCGCGTCGAACTCCTGCTGGGCCCAGTCCAGCTTGCCCTGCCGGTCCAGCTCCTTCTCCAGGGCATCCCGCAGGTCGACGAGCAGCTCGACGTCGAGGGCGGCGTAGCGCAACCACGGCTCGGGCAGCGGCCGGGTCGACCAGTCGACGGCCGAGTGCCCCTTCTCCAGGACGAAGCCCAGGACGCTCTCCACCATGGCGCCGAGGCCCACCCGCGGATATCCGGCGAGGCGCCCCGCCAGCTCGGTGTCGAACAGGCGCGTGGGCACCATGCCTATCTCGCGCAGACAGGGCAGGTCCTGGGTGGCGGCGTGCAGCACCCACTCCACACCGGAGAGTGCCTCGCCCAGGCCCGACAGGTCGGGGCAGGCCACGGGGTCGATCAACGCGGTGCCCGCGCCCTCGCGGCGGAGCTGGACCAGATAGGCGCTCTGGCCGTAGCGGTAGCCGGACGCGCGTTCGGCGTCGACGGCGACGGGGCCGCTGCCGGCGGCGAACGCGGCGATCACCTCGGCGAGCGAGGCCTCGTCGGCGATCACGGGCGGAACGCCGTCGCGCGGCTCCAGCAAGGGGATCGGCGCCGCTTCGACATCGTCCGGAGGGGCGCCTCCGGTGGTTCGCAGTGGGCTGTCTGCTGCGGTCTCTTGGGCGTCGGTCACCTGTCAAGGGTATCTGTGCGTGGACGGCGCCCGTCGACGGAACGTTCCGCCGACGGACGCGAGAGGGGCGTAAACCAGTCATGTGTGACACAGGGCGGCATGTGCTTCCCGTGCCCGCGGGCGGCGCGGGGAGGAGGCGTCCAGCGGATCGGGGGCCCGAAAGCGTGTCGGCGGCGGCTCGGTGTCGACACGTTCGGGAAAGCGGCTCGGTGGGGGAGTGAAGTAGGGGGCTGGTCAGTGGATGATGCCGGTCCGCAGGGCCACCGCGACCATTCCGGCGCGGTCGCCGGTGCCCAGCTTGCGAGCGATGCGGGCGAGGTGGCTCTTGACGGTCAGTGCGGACAGGCCCATGGAGACGCCGATCGCCTTGTTCGACTGGCCCTCGGCGACGAGGCGCAGCACCTCGACCTCGCGGCCGGACAGCTCGCGATAGCCGCCCGGGTGACTCGGGGCACCCGGGGGGCGTCGGTGCAGGCGCGCGGCCGCGGCGCCGATCGGGGCGGCGCCGGGCCGGGTGGGGAGCCCGACGTTCGTGCGCGTACCGGTGACGACGTAGCCCTTCACGCCGCCCGCGAGGGCGTTGCGCACCGCGCCGATGTCGTCGGCGGCGGACAGGGCGAGACCGTTGGGCCAGCCCGCGGCGCGGGTCTCCGACAGGAGGGTGAGACCGGAGCCGTCGGGGAGGTGGACGTCGGCGACGCAGATGTCACGCGGGTTGCCGATACGGGGGCGGGCCTCCGCGATCGACGACGCCTCGATGACGTCGCGCACTCCGAGCGCCCAGAGGTGGCGGGTGACGGTGGAACGGACCCGGGGGTCGGCGACGACCACCATGGCGGTCGGCTTGTTCGGGCGGTAGGCGACCAGGCTTGCGGGCTGCTCGAGGAGAACGGACACCAGGCCTCCTGGGGGTGCGGGACGGGGCCGGCTCTGGGGATGAAGCCGGGACGAACCGTGCTTTCAAGGTCACAGTCGTCTTCGGCACCAAACCCGTGCTCCTTTAGAGAATGATCGCGATTTGGTGAGTAACAATCCGGGCAATTCGGATGCACGAGCGATCAGCTGAAGATCGAATGAGTTCGGTCCTTTATGGATAAGAGGCCGAAAGTGGTCGTATCGACAAAGAGACGGCAAGAATGGTCAAGTCGGTGTTGACAAGGGCGGGATGTACGCGCGCGTGATCGTCACGGCATCCGTCGCCGGGGGTGTCAGCGGGGCTGTGGCCCCCGCCGTTGCGGAAGCGTCACCACCGACGGGTCCCCGGGGCTCGCGGGGGGCAGACCCGCCACCTGGGCCAGCAGATCGCACCAGGAGGCCAGGTGGCCCGCGGTGTCCGGGGCGCCGCCGGCACCCTCACGCGGCGTCCAGGAGGCGCGGATCTCGATCTGGGAGGCGGCCGGCCGGGCGGCGAGCCCGCCGAAGTAGTGCGAACTCGCACGGGTCACGGTGCCGCTCGGCTCCCCGTACGACAGACCGCGGGCCTGGAGCGCGCCGGTCAGCCAGGACCAGCACACCTCGGGCAGCAGTGGATCAGAGGCCATCTCCGGTTCGAGCTCCGCGCGCACCAGGGTGACCAGCCGGAAGGAACCCTGCCAGGCCTCGTGCCCGGCGGGATCGTGGAGCAGGACGAGACGCCCGTCGGCCAGATCCTCGTCCTCCTGGACGACCGCCGCTTCCAGGGCATAGGCGAAGGGGGCGAGCCGCTGCGGCGGGCGGGTGGGCTCGATCTCGATCTCCGCCCGGAGGCGCGCGGTCCTCAGCGCGTCGACCGCGGCGCGGAAGGGCGGCGGAGCCGTATCCCTCGCATCCGGGTCCCCCTCCTGCTCGTCGTCCATTCCGCCAGCGCCGTCCGTCAGTCGTCCCTGAGCCGCAGCCATGCGGGGAAGAGTAAGGGGAGGAAAGCGCGTTCGCAGGGAGAGACACCCGAAGCCCGCGGCGGTTTGGCGGGGAACGGCGCGGTGTGGTTGCGGCCGCCGGCGCCGAGTCACGACCGCGCGCCGTCGCGCCGGGGTCAAGCGGTTCGAGCGGGGCCGCCGCGGTACGCACCGGGGCCCCACCCGGGACTGGCATGTCGGTGCGCCGTGCGAGACTTTGATGGTGAGCGCCAATGACCGCCCCGCGACGGGCCAGCCGACAGCGACGTACGACTCCGCCTTCCTGAAGGCGTGCAGGCGCGAGCCCGTGCCGCATACGCCGGTGTGGTTCATGAGGCAGGCAGGGCGCTCGCTGCCCGAGTACCGCAAGGTGCGCGAGGGCATCCCCATGCTCGAGTCCTGCATGCGACCCGAGCTGGTCGCGGAGATCACGCTCCAGCCGGTCCGCCGGCACGGCGTGGACGCGGCGATCTACTTCAGCGACATCGTCGTCCCCCTGAAGGCCATCGGCGTCGACCTCGACATCAAGCCGGGCGTCGGCCCCGTCGTCGAGCACCCGATCCGCACCCGCGCCGACCTGGCGCGGCTGCGCGACCTGACCCCCGAGGACGTCTCGTACGTCACGGAGGCCGTCCGGCTGCTCACCGCCGAGCTGGGCGCGACCCCGCTGATCGGCTTCGCGGGCGCCCCCTTCACCCTCGCGAGCTACCTCATCGAGGGCGGCCCCTCCCGGACGTACGAGCACACCAAGGCGCTCATGCACGGCGACCCGCGGCTGTGGGCCGACCTGCTCGACCGGCTCGCGGACATCACGGCGGCCTTCCTGAAGGTCCAGATCGAAGCGGGCGCCTCGGCCGTCCAGCTCTTCGACTCCTGGGCCGGCGCCCTCGCCCCCGTGGACTACCGCCGCTCGGTGCTGCCCGCCTCCGCCAAGGTCTTCCGGGCCGTCGAGGGGTACGGCGTGCCCCGTATCCACTTCGGTGTCGGCACCGGAGAGCTGCTCGGCCTGATGGGCGAGGCCGGCGCGGACGTCGTCGGTGTCGACTGGCGCGTCCCGCTCGACGAGGCAGCCCGCCGCGTCGGCCCCGGCAAGGCCCTCCAGGGCAACCTGGACCCTGCGGTCCTCTTCGCCCCGAGGGAGGCCGTCGAGGCGAAGACCCGGGAGGTGCTGGACACCGCCGCGGGGCTCGAGGGCCATGTCTTCAACCTCGGCCACGGCGTGATGCCGTCCACCGACCCGGACGCCCTGACCCGGCTCGTGGAGTACGTCCACGCGCAGACGGCCCGCTGACCGTTCCCCGGCCGCCCCTTCACCACCCGGTCCGCGCCTGCCTGCCCCACCGCGGACCGCGCGGCTCGGGCGGCGCCGGGGTGCCCGCGCGCAGCGGCCAGGCAAGGATCATGCCCACGAGGAAGCCGACCACATGGGCCGCGTACGCGACGGTCCCGGCGCTGGAGACGCCCTGGCCGGACGAGTAGAACGCCTGGAGCACGAACCAGAAGCCCAGCACGATCCAGGCGGGCAGCCGCAGCGGCAGGAAGAGCAGGAACGGGACGAGGATCCAGACCCTGACCCGCGGATACAGGACCAGATACGCGCCGAGCACGCCCGAGATCGCACCGGACGCGCCGATCAGCGGGGCGCCCGAGGTGTCGTTGAGAAGGGCGAAGCCGTACCCGGCCGCATAGCCGCACGCCACGTAGAACAGCGCGAAACGGATGTGGCCGAGGCGGTCCTCGATGTTGTTGCCGAAGATCAGCAGGAACAGCATGTTGCCCAGCAGATGGAGCCAGCTGCCGTGCAGGAACATCGCCGTGAAGACGGACGCCGGCGGCGACTTGTGGTAGCCCGGCGGGGCCACCACGCAGCCCGCGCCGTGCGGGCCGACGCCCACCGCGCCCGTGGGCACGAGCCGTGGCAGCTGATCGTGGATCAACTCCCGGGGCACCGCCGCATAGTGGTCCAGGAACGCCTGGAGATGGCACAGCTGGGACAGGTCGCTCTGTCCGGCCACCGAGCCCGCCATGCCGGGGGTGAGCAGGAAGACGACGAAATTGGCGGCGATCAGCGCGTACGTCACATAGGGCGTGCGCCGCACCGGGTTGACGTCATGAACGGGAATGACCACAAGAAAGTAGTGCCCGGGATGCGATCGGCGAACCGGTGAACGCGCCGCTCCGCCCGTGCGTATGTCTCCTCAACCGCCCGCGGTGCGGGGAAGGCGTGTCGCGGGGACGACGTGAGGAACAGGCGATGAACGACCGAGTTACTCCTCCGATACACGCCCTGCCCGACGGCGAGGCCGAACTGGCGCTCGTGATCCACCTGCCCTGGGAGGACGTCGCCCGGCTGGGCCAGGAGGCGGGCCGGCTGGCGTCCCAGATGCAGCGTCCCGTGACCCTCGACGAGGCCGTCAGCCACCGGCTGCGCTCCACCCGGCCCGGCGCCGCGCACGCCAAGCCGGCGGTGCAGCCCCAGCCGGCCGCCGTCGCCTCCAGTGCGTCCGTGTCCTCGCTGCCGCCGCGCCCACCCGCCGAGCAGGCCCGGCAGGCGATCGAGCGGATCAACGGGGTCGGCCAGCACGAAACGGCCTGACGGAGCAGGGCGGCACGGGACGGCCTGACGGACAGGCCGGACGGGACGTGCGTGACCGGGCCGGGCGGGCCGTGCGTGACCGGGCCGGGCGGGCCGTGCGTGACCGGGCCGGGCGGGACGTGCCTGACGGACAGGCCGGAGGGGGACCTGTGTGACGGACAGGCCGGATGGGACGTGCCTGACGGACGGGCCGGACGGCCGTGCGTGACCGGGCCGTGCGTAACCGGGCCGGACGGCGGTACGAAGCGGCAGCCTGACTCCCGCTCCTACCGGGGGGCTTCGGCCACCGCCGCTGCCGCCTTGCGCGCGGTCACCAGGACCGGGTCCCACACCGGCGAGAACGGCGGTGCGTAGCCCAGGTCGAGGGACGTCATCTCCTCCACCGTCATCCCCGCCGTCAGCGCCACCGCCGCGATGTCGACGCGTTTGGCCGCGCCCTCCCGGCCGACGATCTGGACGCCGAGCAGCCGCCCCGTACGGCGCTCGGCGAGCATCTTGACGGTCATGGGCGCGGCGTCCGGGTAGTAGCCCGCGCGGCTGGTCGACTCGACGACGACCGTCTCGTACCGCAGCCCGGCCCGTCGCGCGTCCTTCTCCCGCAGCCCGGTGCGCCCGATCTCCAGGTCGCAGACCTTGCTCACCGCCGTGCCGACCACGCCCGGGAAGGTGGCGTAGCCCCCGCCCACGTTGGTGCCCATGACCTGGCCGTGCTTGTTGGCATGGGTGCCCAGCGCGATGTGCCGCATCCGCCCCGAGACCAGGTCGAGCACCTCGACGCAGTCGCCGCCCGCCCAGATGTTCTCGTGGCCGCGCACCCGCATCGCCAGATCGGTGAGCAGCCCGCCGTGCGCGCCGAGCGGCAGACCGGCCGCGCGCGCGAGCGCCGTCTCCGGGCGCACGCCGATCCCGAGGATCACCACGTCGGCCGGGTACTCGGCCGCGTCCGTGCCGACCGCCCGGACCCGGCGACCCGGGCCGGCGGCTCCCGTGAGGATCTTGGTGACCTCGGCGTCGTTCACCATGGTGATGCCGAGGCCCTCCATGGCGCGGTTCACCAGCCGGCCCATGTCCGGGTCGAGGGTCGCCATGGGCTGGCTGCCGCGATTGACCACCGTGACCTCGTAACCGCGGTTGATCATCGCCTCGGCCATCTCCACACCGATGTACCCCGCGCCGACGACCACCGCTCGGCGCCCCCGTGTGGCGGCGAGCGAGTCCAGCAGGGCCTGGCCGTCGTCGAGTGTCTGCACCCCGTGGACCCCGGGCGCGTCGGCGCCCGGCAGGTCGGGACGGATCGGGCGGGCGCCGGTCGCGATCACGAGCTTGTCGTAGGACATCCAGGACTCGGCTCCGGAATCGACGTCCCGCGCGCGTACCCGGCAGCGCGCGACGTCGATCTCCGTGACCTCCGTCCGCATCCGCAGATCGATGTCGCGCGCCCGGTGCTCCTCGGGCGTCCGGGCGATCAGCCGGTCCCGGGTGCCGACGCCCCCACCCACCCAGTACGGGATGCCGCACGCCGAGTACGAGGAGAAGTGGCCGCGCTCGAACGCCACGATCTCCAACCGGTCGGGGCCCTTGAGGCGACGTGCCTGCGACGCGGCGGACATGCCGGCCGCATCGCCGCCGATGACGACGAGGCGCTCTCTCGTACGGCTCATGCTCATGCGCACACGCTACGAGGACGCGGCATCCGCGTCCCGCCCGGGCCGCCCGTCGGGCCCGGGCGCCGTATCCGCCGTCGGCGCCACCGCCCCGTGCCCGGCCGGCCGGGGGCGCACGGCGCGCACCCAGAGCAGTACCAGCAGCGCGGCGAGCACCGCGAAGGGCAGCGCCGCCCCGATCGCCAGGGCGATCCACCGCAGCAGGGTGACGAAGACGCGCCAACCGCCCGCCAGGGCGTCCAGGAAGCCCGGCCCGCTCTTCTTCGTCTCGTTCCTCACCGGTGGCGCCGACAGCGACAGCGTGATGGTGGCGAGGCCCGTGCGGTCCTTCAGGGACGCCTGCCGGGCCAGCAGCGCCTCCAGATCGGCCTGGCGCGTGTTCAACTCGTCCTCCAGGGCGACGACATCGCGGATGCCGGTCGCCCGGTCCATCAGCTCGCGCACCCGCGCGACACCGGCGCGCTGGGACTTGACGCGGCTGTCGACGTCGACGACCTGGTCGGTGACGTCCTCGGCCCTGGCGGTGCGCTCGACGAGCGTGCCCGCTCCTTCGAGCGCGGCGAGCACCTCGTCGTACGTCCCGGTGGGCACGCGCAGGACGAGCCGGGTGCGCTCGTGGCCCTCCAAGTCGCGGCTGGTGTTCTCACTGCCGACGTACCCGCCCGCGTTCTCGGCGGTCGTGCGCGCCTCGTCGAGCGCCTTGGGCACGTCCTTCACCCGCACAGTGAGGGACGCCGTCCGGATGATCGCGTCGGTGAGCCGGGGCACGGCGCCGCCGGCCCGGGAGCCCCCGCCCGCGCCGCCGCCGGCCGCGCCCTGCCCCTGTGCGCCGGACGCGGCGGCCTTGGCACCGCCGGCGTCCGTGGTGCTCTTGGTGTCGTCGCCGGCCGCGCCGCAGCCCGCGAGCGCGAGCGCCGCGACGAGCAGGGTCGCGGCCAGCGCCCGGACCGGCCGAGCCGAACGTGGAGTGTGCATACGGTCCAACCCCCGAGGGTCGTCGTGACGGACGATCCTTCGACGTCGGGTGAGGCCGGAACGTTTGGCCGGATCCGGTCCCCGTGCGGTCACGGTCCGGACCCGGCGAGGACACCCACCCCTGCGGGACGAGGACACCCGGCCCTGGAAGGACGGGGACACCCGGCCCCTGCGGGCCTGCCGGTGGTGTTTGAGAGGCTGGGGGACATGAGCGCACTGCACGCCCGCGCGGACGCGGGGCACGTCGTCGTCATCGGAGGCGGGATCGCGGGTCTGGCCGCCGCCCACCGGTTGCTGGGCCGGGGCGCGCGGGTGACGGTGCTGGAGGCGTCGGACCGGATCGGCGGCAAGCTGCTGCCCGGCGAGATCGCGGGTGTGCGGGTCGACCTCGGGGCCGAGTCGATGCTGGCGCGGCGCCCCGAGGCGGTGGAGCTGGCCCGTGCCGTGGGTCTCGGGGACCACCTCCAGCCGCCGACCACGGCGACGGCCTCGATCTGGACCCGCGGCGCCCTGCGGCCGATGCCCAAGGGCCATGTCATGGGCGTCCCCGGCACCGCGTCCGCGCTCCTCGGCCTCCTCTCCGACGACGGCCTGCGCCGCATCGAGCAGGACGCACGGCTGCCGCGCACGGAGGTCGGCGACGATGTCGCGGTCGGGGAGTACGTCGCGGAGCGCCTTGGCCGCGAGGTCGTCGACCGCCTGGTGGAGCCCCTGCTCGGCGGGGTGTACGCGGGCGACGCGTACCGCATCTCGATGCGCTCGGCGGTGCCGCAGCTCTTCCAGGCCGCACAGGTCCACGACTCGCTGACGGAAGCGGTACGCGAGATCCAGGCGAAGGCCGCCGCGGCCGCCCAGACGGGCCCCGTGTTCATGGGCATCGAGGGCGGCGTCGGCAGGCTTCCGCTCGCGGTCGCGGAGTCGGTCCGGGCCCGGGGCGGCGAGATCCTCCTGAGTTCCGCCGTGGACCGGCTGCACCGCACGGACGAGGGCTGGAAGGTCCTCGTCGAGGACTACCGGTTCGAGGCGGACGCGGTGGTCGTCGCCACCCCCGCCCCCCAGGCCGCCCGCCTGCTGCGCACCGCGTCCCCGGAGGCCGCCGCCGAACTGCGCACGGTCGAGTACGCCTCCATGGCCCTGGTCACCCTCGCCTACCGCCGCACCGATGCCGCCCTCCCCGAGGGCAGCGGCTTTCTGGTGCCGCCGGTCGACGGGCACACGATCAAGGCGTCGACCTTCGCCTCCCGGAAGTGGGGCTGGATCGCCGACGAGATGCCCGACCTGTTCGTCCTGAGGACGTCCGTGGGGCGGTACGGGGAGACCGAGATCCTCGAGCACGAGGACGCCGACCTCGTGGCCGTCTCGCGCAACGACCTGTGGGAGGCGACCGGCCTGGACGCCTCCCCGGTGGAGACCCGCGTCACCCGCTGGACCGACGGCCTGCCCCAGTACCCCGTCGGCCACCACGCGCGCGTGGCCCGCGTCCGTGAGTCCGTCGCGAAGCTCCCGGGACTGGCCGTGTGCGGTGCGGCCTACGACGGCGTCGGCATCCCCGCCTGCATCGCGAGCGCGTACGCGGCCGCGGACCAGCTGGGCGGCGATCTGCGCGGTGTGCAGGAGCTCACCGCCAACCCGGTGCAGAGCCTCCATGGCGGAGCGGGAGAATAGGCACATGAGCGACGACGCCCCCACCACCGACTCCGGCAGGATCCCGAACAAGGGCAAGCTGGCCAAGGACCTCAACGAGGTCATCCGCTACACGCTGTGGTCCGTCTTCAGGCTGAAGGACGCGCTGCCCGAGGACCGCGCCGGTTACGCCGACGAGGTCCAGGAGCTGTTCGACCAGCTCGCCGCGAAAGACGTGACCATCCGCGGTACGTACGACCTCTCGGGCCTGCGCGCCGATGCCGACCTCATGATCTGGTGGCACGCGGAGACCAGCGACCAGCTCCAGGAGGCGTACAACCTCTTCCGCCGCACGAAGCTGGGCCGCGCCCTCACCCCGGTCTGGTCGAACATGGCGCTGCACCGCCCGGCCGAGTTCAACCGCTCGCACATCCCGGCGTTCCTCGCCGACGAGACGCCGCGCAACTATGTGAGCGTCTACCCGTTCGTGCGCTCCTACGACTGGTACCTGCTGCCGGACGAGGACCGCCGCCGCATGCTCGCGGACCACGGCAAGATGGCCCGCGGCTACCCGGACGTGCGCGCCAACACGGTCGCCTCGTTCTCCCTCGGCGACTACGAGTGGGTCCTCGCCTTCGAGGCCGACGAGCTGCACCGCATCGTGGACCTCATGCGCCATCTGCGCGGCTCCGAGGCCCGGATGCACGTCCGCGAGGAGATCCCCTTCTTCACCGGCCGGCGCAAGTCGGTGGCCGAGCTGGTCGCCGGTCTCGCCTGACCGCGGCGCATGCGCGCCGGGCACCCCTGGGTGCCCGGCGCGTCAGCCTGTCACGGGGGGAGGGGGGCTGGATGCGGCGGGCGGCAGCGGATACGTCGCCGACGGGGTCACCGGAACGGGAGTGCCCGGGTCGCTCGCGGGACCCGGCGGGGCGGGGGAGTAGGTGAGCGGCGGCGGGGCCGCGGTGGCCGCGTCCCGGGCCAGCGCGTCGAAATCCACGAAGCCGGTGGCTTCCAGCACCTTGATGTGGTCGAGCACGGTGGCGTTCGCGTCGTCCGCGAGGGCACGCACCAGTGAGTTGCGGGTGGTGGCGCGCACCTGGGCGACCACGGTGAAGACCTTGCCGTGGGCCTGGCGCAGGAGGTTGGCGAAGTCGCGGTCGTACTCCTCGCCCTGCGCCGAGTCCAGGGTCGCGAGCCACTGCTGCTGTTGCGCGTTCGGCTGGTTGGGCAGGGCGAGCCCGAGGCGTCCGGCGACATCGCGGACGCGCGCGTCGAGGAAGGTGTGGCCCTGGACGAGGTGCTCTCCCGCGGTGCGGACGGCCTGCGTGGTGCCTTTCTGCTCGGCCTGCTGTCCCGCCGGCAGCTCCCAGAGCCCGGCCAGCCGGACCCGGGTGATGAAGTCCCGGTCCAGCGCGGACAGCGGGCCGTAGCTCGTCGGGATGGTCTGGGCGCTCAGGGTGTCCACGCCCGTGCCGGAGCGGTCCGCGTAGGACCAGACCGGGAAGACCAGTGCGGCGAGGGTCCCCGCGAGCATGGTGATGAGGATCCCGGTGCCACTGAGGATTCCGCGGCCTTTGACGGGTCTGGATCGCATGGTGCCTCCTGCTTGCGGCACAGCACGCTGGTGCGCTTCGGGTGCGGTTTGGCATATTACTGCGCTGCCTGCGTCAACTGCCGTGCAGGAAGAAACAGTTGGAAAAACGGGCAAGTCGCATGGAATGCCGCAGGAGCGGCGAGGGGTATTCCCTTCCGAAGGCATGCAAATCGCCCGCTGTGGGTGAGCCGCGGGGCCGCTGTGTTAACCGGGGCACATTCCGCGGAGCAGGCCCCGGCGTGCAGTCGAGAGTGGTAAGGGTGGCGTACGGGGCTGGGCTGGGGGAACGATGGGGCGGGCCGGCCGCTCAGTGCCGTAGCAGTACCCGGCGCGTGGCCCGGGCCAGTCGGGCCGCGGGGTGCCGTGACGGCGGGGTGGGGCCCGAGCGCTCCAGCCACCAGTCCCGCAGCCGTCGCCGCGCCCCGGCGTCCTCGGGGAGCCCGGCACACAGCAGACGCCCGGCGAAGTCGAGGGCGTCACGCCGGTAGCCGCCGGTCATCGCACGGCTGTGGGCGTAGTCGAGGAAGAGCGGCCGGTACGCCTCCCCGAGGATCAGCGGCAGCTCGGGCGCGACCTTCGCGACGACACCGGCTCGCTTGGCGGCGAGGGCGCGCGACTGCACCCCGAGTCGTACGCGGTCGAAGCCCTCGGGCACGGGAGTGCCGGCGACGAGACAGGACAGCAGCGCGGTCTGCGCGAGCGCGAGCCGCTCCCGCGCCGACGCGCCACCGCCATCAACATGGCCGGATCCCGACCCCACCGCGTCCGCCGACTCGTCCGAACCCACCGCGTCCGTCGACTCCGGAGCCGCGACGGCCCCACGCGCCCCGGCCGCGCGCGCCGGGACTGAGACAGCCCGCGCGGCCCCTGCCGTCCGTCGTGCTGCCATGGCGCCGACACCGGCGTCCGTCCCGATCGCCGCCATCTCGACCGTCTGCCGAATGGCGGTCAACTCCCGTTCCAATTCCTCCGGTTCGGGAAAGTTCTCGTCACGCTCCAGCAGGACCCCGGGCGGGGTGGCGCGCGACGCGAGGCCGGCCAGGATGTCGAGGACCGGCTGCGGCACGGGGTGGGCGTGGCTGTCGTGCCAGACGCCGTCGCGTTCGAAGCCGCCCGCGACATGGACGTACGCGATGGCCTCGACGGGCAGCTCGTCCAGCGCCCTGGCCGGGTCCTCGCCCCGATTGACATGGTTCGTGTGCAGATTTGCGACGTCGATCAGAAGTCGTACGCCCGTGCGGTCGGCCAGGTCGTACAGGAACTGTCCCTCGGTCATCTCCTCGCCCGGCCAGGCGATCAGCGCCGCGATGTTCTCCACGGCGAGCGGCACGGGAAGCGCGTCCTGGGCGATGCGGATGTTCTCGCACAGGATGTCCAGCGCGTCGCGGGTGCGCGGGACCGGCAGCAGATGGCCCGCCTCCAGCGCCGGGGAGGCGGTCAGTGGCCCGCCCGCCCGTACGAACGCGATGTGCTCGGTGACCAGCGGAGAGCCCAGGGCCCCCGCGCGCTCGGCGAGCGCGGCCAGTCGTGCCTCGTCGGGACGGTCAGCGCCGCCGAGGCCGAGGGAGACCCCATGAGGGACGACGGTGACGCCGCGCTCGCGCAGACGCACCAGCGACTCGGGAAGGTGCCCGGGGCACACGTTCTCGGCGACGGCCTCGACCCAGTCGATGGCCGGCATCCGCTCCACGGCGTCGGCGATCTCCGGCCGCCATCCGATGCCCGTACCCAGTCGCTCCATCGTCCCCTCCTCCGCCACGGATCCACCGGCGCACCCTCGTGCGGACCACGGCGAGCGGCAACGGCGACCCCCGCCGCTGCCGGTGTGACGGAGTGATGGCCCCGGCGTCCAGGGCCGAACCCCTCCAGGGGGACCTTCAGAGGAACATTTGAGGTTCCGCCCACCTTCGCCCGTCTCCACTTGTCTGCGCGGACTCCGCCCGTCTCCACCCGCAGGACCTCCTCCGAGCCCACGGGTTCCGAGTTCCACTCCAACGGGCGGCACTACGGCATGCGACCTCCAGGAAGAGCTGCTGATGACCATGCGGCACCTCGCGGCTGCCCGAGACGTACGCCCGCCGCCCTGCCGCCCGCGGCCAACGCCCACCCGGAGGAACCGTGATCACCCGTCCCCACAGGCACCGCCGGCACGGTGCGGTCGCCCTCGTCCTGGCCGCCCTCGTGATGTCCTCCGGCATGGCCCCGGCGCACGCGGCGACACCGTCTCAGGACGCCTGCCACACCGTCGGCGACGCGATGCCCCACGGCGACTGCGGGCCTTTCCACCAAATCTTCGCGGACAACTTCAACGGCCAGTACGTGCCACTCGGGGCCTTCAGCGGCTGCGCCGGGGACGGTGACTTCCACTGCGCCGGCCTCAGGATGTTCGGCGCCGTCTACCACCAGATCGGCGCCTACCCGCGCGGCTGGTACGACACGGCCAACCCCAAGAACCACTCCAACGGCAACACCCGCGTCTTCGGCGGCGAGTACCGGGCCGACGACACCACCTGGATCGGCCCGTCCCCCACCGGCGACGGCCAGCTGCACGTGCGTATGTACCGGCCGCTCATCGGCGACAACCATGTGTCCGCAGCGGTCCCGCTGGGCTGCATGAACATCCGCTACGGCAAGTTCAGCGAGCGCTGGCGGGTGCACGGCACGCTCGACGGCTACAAGATGGCCCACCTGCGCTACGCCGGAAGCGAGATCGACTTCCCGGAGGCCGGCGAGAACTTCGCCTACGACCCGATCAGCGCCTTCGTCCACGGCTTCCGCGAGTACAACGCCGACGCCCCCGGCCGCTGGACCGACTGGCACACCAGCACCTACGAGATCACCCCGTCCGGCGTCACCTTCTACCTGGACGGCAGGAAGATCGGCGGAGTGTCGGGCAACAACCCCGACGCCGCGCCCTGGGTGCTCCAGAACGAGTCCAGCCTCGGCGGCCACTATGCCGCCAGGGGCTCCTCCGTCCAGATCGACACGACCTGGCTGACCTGCTACACCTACGCAGCGGCGAACAGGTGAGCCCTCGGCGCCCCGTGGGCCACCGCCTCACCTCTTCACCCTTCGTGAACCCGGCCGTCACACTGCGTGGATGTCCGGCCGGACCTCCACGATGATGTCCGCGTCCGCCGCGTCGCCCTCCTCGTCGCGCCACAGGAAGACCCGCACATGCTTCGCCCGGGGAAAGCCGCGCGCCTTCCACTCGGTCATCAGGTCGGCGACGACGAGGGCGACGGCGTACTGGGCACCGTCGCTCGAATCGGCGGCGCTGATCGCACCCCGCCACCGTTCGGGGTCGCTGCCGTAGGGGCGCCATCCCTCCGAGCCATGCGGCTCGAACACCCGGTACACCCAGTCGGTCTCGGTGCCCATAACGCCGATCCTGTCACCAAGGAGTCCCCCGCGCCGCCTCGGAGACCATCCATCCGGTCGGACTCGCATCACGGGCACTCCGGCCGGCGGCGGCCCCGGGAAGGGGCGGTTTCGCAGCGTCGGCCTGCTGCCCCGGCGCGGGCCGTCAGTCCCGGTGCAGGGCCGGGTGGTCCGCCACCACCGTGCAGCTGCCGGGGGCGATCTCCGTGAAGCCGGCGTCGCGTACCAACGGGAGGCCGGAGGCGGTCAGTTCGGGCCAGCGGGACGGGGGCGCCGTGCGGACCCGGAGCGGGAATCCGGCCTCGCGCCAGGCGGCGCGCTCGTCGTCCGGCAGGGCCCACCAGGCGAGCTGTGCGCCATGACCGACCTGGGCCATCGCCTTGCCCGCGGACATCTCCAGGTCGGGGTTCAGCCACAGCACCGGCGTCAACGGGTCCGGCTCGACCGGCGGCTCCGGGTCGTCGAGCTCCGTGCCCGAGACCTGGAGCCGGGCCAGGTCCTTGGGCCAGCCGTCCAGCGGAACCGGAGGGAAGCCCCGTACCTCCGCGGACTTGCCCGTCACCGTGATGCCGGGCAGTGCCTCGGCCCGGCGCCACTCCGCGCCGCGCGCCCGGCGCACCACCTTGCGGATCCGCGCGTCCTGCCAGTCCCGCATCGCCTGGGCCCACTCGCCCTCGCCCAGCGAGCGCGCGTCGCTGAGCATCACCAGCACGGCGCGTGCCGCGGTCTCCAGCGCGTCCGTACGCGCCGGGGGAGCGGCCCGCTCGATGCGCACGACCAGCGGCATGACGAACTGCGGCGCCTTGTCGCGCGCGGTGCGCTCGGCGTGGAAGGGGCTGTCCTGGCCGTCGCGCGGGGAGTCCGCCGACGCTGCGGGGGTCCGGTCACTGCTCACGACGCCCAGTGTGCCAGGCGGTAGATCCGGTCATCGGTGAGTCGTACGGGGGGACGTCGTCGGCGGCGGACTCGGCCGGCCCTCACCCGGAGCAGGCCGTGCGCTGTGCCTCCTGCCACGTACAGACCGGGCAGAGCGTGATCCCCTTGAAGGACTCCGGATACTCGGTCGGCTCCCGGCACAGCACGCACTCGGCGAACGGCGGGCCGTCCGCCGTGGACGGGGCCGCCGCCTCCGTGTCGCGGTACTCGCTCATGCCTCCGGCGTAGGCCGAGACGGCCGGGTGCCTACCGGCGTCCGCCGGGCGCCCCGATCAGCTCGGAGACCTTGACGAAGCGGTAGCCCTGCTTGCGCAGTTCGGGCACCAGCGTCCGCACCGCCGGTTCCGTCACCGGTGCCGCGCTCTGTGTGCAGTGCATGATGACCACGGAACCCGGCCGGACCCCGCGCAGCACCTGCCGCGCCACCGCGGCCGCGTCCGTGGCGAACGCGTCCCCGCTGACCACGTCCCACTGGATCGCGGTGATCCCGAGTGGACTGAGCGCGCGCAGGGCGCGGTTGTCGTAGCAGCCGCCGGGGAAGCGGAAGTACGGCATCGGATGCGCGACGCCCGCCTTGCGGATCGCCGTGAAGGCGTGCTCCACGTCCGCGCGCATCTTCGACTCGGGCAGCACCGGCAGGCCGTAGCAGCTGTCGGTGAACGAGTAGTGGCTGTAGGAGTGGTTGGCGACCTCGAAGAGTGGGTCCCGGCCGATGTCCCGGGCTTCCTCGGGGTACTGGTCGGCCCATCGGCCGGTCATGAACAGGGTGGCCGGCACCTTCAGCTCGCGCAGTGTGTCGATCAGCTCGGGATTGTCGAAGTGCTCGCCGTCCGCCGCCCGCGGCCCCTGGTCGGCGGTCATGTCCGCGTCGAAGGTGAGAGCGACGGTCTTCTCCTGTGTCCGGCCGTTCTTGAACACCGGCGTCAGCCCGGCGGGCCCGGGCGCGAGCGTCGGCATCCTGGAGGCGGCCGTCGAGGACGGCGCCGAGGGTTGCGCCGGGCCGTGCGGCGCCTTCGGGGCTCCGCAGGCGGCGAAGACGGCGCCGAGCACACAGACGGAGGCGATACGTCGTACAAGCGCGATCACCGCACCAACGTACGGGCGGCCCTACGAGGAAACGGGCCCCGGCGCCGGTGCGCCGGGCCCGTACGACGGCGAAGTCACCCGCCCGGCCGCCGCGGACGCCCGGCCGCGGCGGCCGGGCGCCGGTGGATCAGTCGTCGTGGGTGACCGAGGCGGGGGCGGGTGTCGGCGGCACCTCCTCGGGCGGGGGCTCCGCCCACAGCTCCGGAGGGGCCTCACCCGAAGGAGCCGAGGCACCTTCGCCGAGGGGAACCTGGGCGACTCCGTGCACAGCCGCCGCGCCCGCCTCCTCCGACGGCCCCGGTGCCGTCTCGCCCGCCGGCTCCGCTGTGCCCTCGGCCGGCCGCTCCGGAGTGTCGGGGGCCGGCCGGTCCGGGGCGCCGAGGGCCGACGGCGTTCCGTCCCGTTCACCCGCGCTCTCGGACGGCGCGGACCGCTCCAGGAACCGCAGCAACTCGACCGGGAACGGCAGAACCAGCGTGGAGTTCTTCTCCGCCGCGACCGCCACCACCGTCTGGAGCAGCCGCAGCTGAAGCGCGGCGGGCTGCTCGGACATCACCCCGGCGGCCTCCGCCAGCTTCTTCGACGCCTGGAGTTCCGCGTCCGCGTTGATGATGCGCGCACGGCGCTCCCGGTCCGCCTCGGCCTGGCGGGCCATCGACCGCTTCATCGTGTCGGGCAGCGACACGTCCTTGATCTCGACCCGGTCGATCTGCACGCCCCAGCCCACGGCCGGGCTGTCGATCATCAGCTCCAGGCCCTGGTTGAGCTTCTCCCGGTTGGACAGCAGGTCGTCCAGATCGCTCTTGCCGATGATCGAGCGCAGCGAGGTCTGCGCCATCTGCGAGACCGCGAACCGGTAGTCCTCGACCTGGATGACCGCGCTCGCCGGGTCGATCACCTTGAAGTAGACGACCGCGTCCACGCGTACCGTCACATTGTCCCGGGTGATGCCCTCCTGCGCCGGGATCGGGAGCGTAACGATCTGCATATTGACTTTCTGCAGCCGGTCGATGAAGGGAACGATCACGGTGAAGCCCGGCGGCCTCGGCGGGCCGAGGAGCCGTCCGAAACGCAACACGATCCCACGCTCGTACTGCTTGACCACGCGGGCCGCCGCGGACACATACACAAGTCCCACGGCACCGAGCCCGACCAGCGCACCCACCAGCTCCGAGAGCATGACGACCTCCTCACCGAGAGGTCCGGTGTAGCCCGTGCATCCGGTGTCTCCGGATACATCCGCACTTGCCACGATAATTCCGCCCGGTGGATGAGGCGAGGGCCCGCCGGTGCGGCACCGGCGGGCCCTGTGCGCCGGGGCCGAGCGGCCCGGAGTGTCAGCCGCCGGACGTCAGACGGACGGGTTCCGTCCCGGCCGCGCTGTGCCGCTCCGCCCAGTTCTCCAGGGCCGTACGGCAGGCGTGGTCCAGATGGTGCAGCCCGGTCAGATCCAGCTCCACCGGCCGGTCCTGCGGCAGCGCCTCCAGGCTCTCGAGGATCTTCGGCAGCCGCAGGAACGTCGCATTGCCCGACAGATACGCCTGCACCGGGCCCGCGCCCTTGTCGATGACCTCCAGCCGGATGTGCGAGGCCTCCCACGCCGTCTTCAGCACGGCCAGCGCGAGCCCGATGAGCACGCCCTCGAACATGCTGACCGCCACGATGGACACCGCGGTGACCAGCAGTATCAGCGCCTCGCCCCGGTGCTCGCGCCACAGCGCCACCAGCGCCCGCACGGGGACGAGCTTGGCGCCGGAGTACACAAGGACACCGGCCAGCGCCGGGACCGGCAGGTACGCCAGCACGGACGGCAGCAGCGCCGCGAACAGCAGCAGCCACACACCGTGCAGCACCCGTGACGCCTTTGTGCGGGCGCCCGCCTGGACATTGGCCGCGCTGCGCACGATCACCGCGGTCATGGGCAGCGTCCCGAGCAGTCCGCACACCGCGTTGCCGGCACCCTGGGCCATCAACTCCCTGTTGTACTGCGTGCGCGGACCGTGGTGGAGCCGGTCCACGGCGGCAGCGCTGAAGAGGGACTCGGCGGAGGCGATCAGGGTGAACGCGACGACCGTGCCGAGCAGCCCCGGGTCCGCCAGCTCGCCGTAGGCGCTCAGCGGAGGCGGCTGGATCGAGCCGAGCAGCCCCTTCACCGCGACCGTTGCCACCGGCAGGCCGAGGACCGCGGCGGCGAGGCCGGCGAGGCCGACCGCGGCGAGCGGACCGGGCACCGTACGCACCGCGCGCGGCAGGTGTTTCCACATGAGGAGGATGGCGATGGTGCCCGCGCCGAGGGCCAGGGAGGCCAGTGCCCGAGTGCTCGACGCGGCCTCGACGAGCGCCCCGGGCAGCCCGGCTATCCTGCCCAGGCCCGAGGCCGGGGCCTTCGCCCCGACCACGGAGTACAGCTGTCCGGCGATCAGCACCAGGCCGATGCCGGCCAGCATGCCCTCCACGACGGAGACCGAGATGGCGCGGAACCAGCGCCCCAGCTTCAGTGCGCCCATGAGGAGCTGGAGCAGCCCGGTGGCGAGCACGATCACACCCAGCAGCGGCAGTCCGAACTCCCGTACCGCTTCGAAGACCAGCACGGTCAGCCCGGCGGCGGGTCCGGACACCTGGAGGCTGCTGCCGCGCAGCATTCCGGTGACGAGACCGCCCACGATGCCGGTGACCAGGCCGAGTTCGGCGGGCACGCCGGAGGCGACGGCCACGCCCACGCACAGCGGGAGCGCGACCAGGAAGACGACGAGGGAAGCGGTGAAGTCCTGCCTGAGATAGGGAGCTTTCTTCATCGGGCCGCTCACAGGGCTTCGAAGGTGTCGGTGGCGGTGCGGTGTTCGTGCACGGCTCCGGTGTGCACCTCGTAGTACCAGCCGTGCAGGCGCAGCCGGCCCGCCGACAGACGCTGTTCCACGCACGGGTAGGACCGCAGGCGCAGCAACTGGGCGAGCACATGGTTCTGCACGGCGTCCGCCACCGCCGGGTCGTCCGCGTCGGCCGCGCGCGGCTCGGGCGCGGCGTGCGCGAGCCAGTCGCGCACGGCAGGGACGGCGGTGAGGTCGTCGCCGCGTACCAGCGCGCCGACCGCACCGCAGTGGGAGTGGCCGCAGACGACGACGTCCCCGACGCCGAGCACCTCCACGGCGTACTCGATGGTGGCCGCCTCGCTGGTGGGGTGCGCGGAGGCGTAGGGGGGCACGATGTTGCCCGCGGTGCGCAGTTCGAACAGCTCACCGGGCCGGGCTCCGGTGATCAGTGCGGGCACGACCCGGGAGTCGGAGCAGGTGATGAACAGGACCTGCGGGGACTGGCCCTCGGCCAGCCGGGCGAACTTCTCGGGGCGCTGTCCGTGGGCACGGGCGTGATCGATGAGGGGCTGCATTGTCAGTTCCTCCTGGCGCGCTTCGTTCGGCGCGTCGGTGTACGAGAACGTGGCATATGCGGGTACGGCGACATGGCCCCACGTCGACGCGCTCGGCCAACGTGGCGTGGTGAGGGGGGGCGCTGTCAGTCCGTACCGGGCGGATCGCTCAGCAACGGAACACCTGGAGTGCCGCGGCAGTGTGAGCGGCCGCGGGTCTGGATATGTGCGGCGAGACGGGCCGGACGGCCGGGGCGTCACACGCCGATCGCGTCGGCGCGGGGCTTCCCGGGACGGGGTCCACGGCCGTGCGATGGCGGTCGCGGATGCGCGGCGGGCCGGACGAAACCGCCAGGCGGCCGGTCCCGCCGTGGAGGACGGGCTCGTCCGTGTCCTCGGCGCGCTTGGTCGTGACCGGCTCCGGGGAGCCGGCGGCGGTCACCTGGGTCCGGTGCGCGGAGGCGCCGGAGGCGGTGGGCGCGAAGAGCGGCAGGGCCAGCAGGACGGCGGACAGCGCCGTCAGCACCCACCGGACCGTCGTGCCGCGAACCATGCGCCCCTCCTCCCCGCTGTGTGCGTGCGTCACGGATGACGTGACCAACACGTTAACCCGGCCCACTCGTTTGCGGGGTCAACTTCGCGTTTCAGGTAAAGGAGAGCCCAAAAACCGAGGTGAGGATGGCCGGAAGGCGCCGACGGCGCACAACCGTTTGAGACTGTTACGCCGTGACGAGACCCTTTGCGTCACGGGCGAGGGCGGTGAGGCGGGAGATCGCGCGGAAGTACTTCTTGCGGTAGCCGCCCTTGAGCATGTCCTCGCTGAAGAGCCGGTCGAACGGCAGTCCGGAGGCGAGCACCGGCACCTCCCGGTCGTAGAGCCGGTCCGCGAGCACGACCAGCCGCAGGGCCGTCGACTGATCCGGCACCGGCCCGACGTCGGTCACGCAGACGGCCTTCACCCCGTCGGTCAGCGCGCCGTAGCGGCTCGGGTGGACACGGGCGAGGTGCTCCAGCAGCTCGGGGAAGGCGTCGAGCGAGGCGCCCTCGGTGGCGTACGCCGTCTTCGCGACCTGCTCGTCGGTGAACGGCGCCGGGGCCTCGGGCAGACCACGGTGCCGGTAGTCCTCGCCGTCGATGCGCAGGGTGCGGAAGTGCGCGGACAGGCCCTGGATCTCCCGCAGGAAGTCGGCGGCGGCGAAACGGCCCTCGCCGAGCTTGCCCGGCAGGGTGTTGGAGGTGGCGGCGAGCGCGACGCCCGCCTCGACGAGCTTGCCGAGCAGGGTGGAGACGAGGACGGTGTCGCCGGGGTCGTCGAGCTCGAACTCGTCGATGCACAGCAGGCGGTGTCCGGAGAGCGTGCGGACCGTCTGCTGGAAGCCGAGCGCGCCGACCAGGTTGGTCAGCTCCACGAAGGTGCCGAAGGCCTTGAGCGCGGGCTCGGCCGGGGTGGCGTGCCACAGGGAGGCGAGCAGATGGGTCTTGCCGACGCCATAGCCGCCGTCGAGGTAGACACCGCGGGGGCCGGCCGGGGCCTTGGGGGCCTTCGTCTGCCCGAAGCCGAAGAGCGAGCGCTTGGCGGGGGCGGACGGGGCGCCGCCGAGGCCTGTGGCGAAGCTCTCCAGGACGCGCACGGCCTCGCTCTGGCTGGGCTGGTTCGGGTCCGGGATGTACGTCGCGAAGCGGACCGAGTCGAACCGCGGCGGCGGCACCATCTCGGCGACGAGCCGGTCGGCGGGGACGTGCGGCTCGCGGGCGCACAGGGACAACGGGACCGCGTCGGCTATCGGCTCGATCCCGGAGGCGGCGGAGGAGGAGGACACGGTTCCCCATGCTAAAGGGCGTGCCACACTGCACGTCATGCGACGCCTGTTCCCTGTGACCGACGAGACAGCGCCCCGGCCGGGCGGCACGCCCCCCGGCGCTGCCGAGGCCGCGGGAGCGGGCGCGGCGGGCGGACCCGCCGCCGCGGACGCCGCCGGCCGGGAGTGGAGCCTTCGGGAGCTGGCCGCCGCGTACGCCTACCCCGAGCCCGGCCCCGGCGGCCGGGAGCCCTGGCTGCGCGCCAACATGGTCTCCACCCTCGACGGCGCCGCACAGCACGAGGGGCGCTCCCAGCCCATCTCCGGCACCGCCGACATGCGGATCTTCGGCACGCTGCGGGGGCTCGCGGACGTCGTCCTCGTGGGCGCCGAGACGGTACGGCAGGAGGGCTACCGCCCGGCACGTGCGCGTGCGGCCTTCGCGGAGGCCCGGGAGGCCGCCGGGCAGGCCCCCGCACCCGCGATCGCCGTGGTGAGCGCCGGCCTCGACCTGGACTTCTCATGGCCGCTGTTCACGTCGCCCCTGGTGCCCACGCTGGTGCTGACCGGCGCCGCCGCCGCACCGGACCGGGTGGCCGCAGCCGAGAGGGCGGGCGCCCGCGTGCTGATCGCCGGGGACGGCATGGGGGTGGACCCCGCCCGCGCCGTACGCGCCCTGGCGGACCTCGGGATGACCCGGATGCTGACCGAGGGCGGCCCGCGCCTGCTGGGGCAGCTGATCACCGCTGGGGTCCTGGACGAGCTGTGTCTGACGATCTCCCCGATGCTCACGGCGGGTGACGCCCAGCGGATCGCCGGGGGCCCCTCGGTGGCGGTGCCCCGGCGCTTCGGGCTGGTGTCGCTGCTGGAGGAGGAGGGCTTCCTCTTCAGCCGCTACTGCCGGGCCTGACGGCGTCGGGTTGGACCGGGCCTGACGGCGACGGGTTGGACCGGGCCCGACGGCGACGGGTTGGACCGGGCCCGACGGCGACGGGTTGGACCGGGCCCGACGGCGACGGGTTCGACCGTCACGACCGCTACGGCCCGGCCGGAGTGCGTCCGTCGGGCCTGACGAGCTGGTCGTCCGCCAGGCACAATAGATCTTGCTAACCCCGTGCGATCACGGGGCAGGATGGTTTCCGCAGGGCCTCCGCGGCCCACGGACAACAGAGGCCCCCGGCGGGGTCCTCACAGGAGGAAGGGGCGCCTGCCGTGTTCACGAGCGTACTGATGATCGAGAAGGCCCTCACGTCGGCCGATGTGGAGTTCGTGACGACACTGCACGGTGAGGAGCCGGTCTCCTTCCGCGTGCTGCTCCAGCCGCGCGGCGACCAGGCCGACCGCCTGCTGCGGGCCATCGACGACATCGCCCTCGGCGAGCTGGACGAGGCCGCGCACGAACGGGAGACCCCGGAGGGCAAGGACGCCGCGGCCCTCGGGCAGCAGTCCCTGGAGGTGTCGCTGACCGCGCTGCGGGCGGCCGGCAGCGAGGCGGAGGGCCGCCTCATCGAGGACCATCCGCTGGACGCGCTGAAGAAGCTGGTCGACGAGGTCGCCGCGGACGAGGTGATCGTGCTGACCGACCCGCACTACGTGGAGGAGTTCTTCCACCGCGACTGGGCGTCCAGGGCCCGGCACAAGGTGGGCGTGCCGGTGCTGAAGCTGTTCTCGCACAGCAAGGCGTGAGCAGCGCGGAGAAAGCCTTGCGCGCGCGATACGACTAGGGTGGTGTGCCCGTCGACGTTCGCCGCACCACCCCAGGAGACGCATATGGCCCCCGGCCTTCCCACCGCCATGGAGCGACCGCACTTCATCGGCATCGGCGGCGCCGGAATGTCGGGCATCGCCAAGATCCTCGCGCAGCGCGGCGCCCGGGTCGCGGGCAGCGACGCCAAGGACTCGGCGACCGCCGAGGCCCTGAGGGCACTGGGGGTGACCGTACACACCGGACACGCCGCCGAGCACCTCGCCGACGACGCCACCTGCGTCGTCGTCTCCTCCGCGATCCGGGCGGACAACCCCGAGCTGGCCCGCGCGGCGGAGCTGGGCATCCCCGTGGTGCACCGCTCGGACGCGCTCGCACGCCTGATGGACGGCCTGCGCCCGATCGCCGTCGCCGGCACCCACGGCAAGACGACCACCACGTCGATGCTGGCGGTGTCCCTGACCGAGCTGGGCCTCGCCCCGTCGTACGCCATCGGCGGCGACCTGGACGCCCCCGGCTCCAACGCCCTGCACGGCGAGGGTGAGATCTTCGTCGCCGAGGCCGACGAGAGCGACCGCAGCTTCCACAAGTACGCGCCCGAGGTCGCGATCGTCCTCAACGTCGAGCTGGACCACCACGCGAACTACGCGTCCATGGGGGAGATCTACGACTCCTTCCAGACCTTCGCGGGCAGGATCGTGCCGGGCGGCACGCTGGTGATCACGGCCGACCACGAGGGCGCACGCGAGCTGACGCGGCGGCTGGACGGCTCGGTGAAGACGGTGACGTACGGCGAGGCGGAGGATGCCGACGTACGCATCCTCTCGGTCGTCCCGCAGGGTCTGAAGAGCCGGGTGACGGTGGTCCTGGAGGGCTCGGAGCTGAGCTTCACCGTCTCCGTTCCGGGCCGCCACTACGCGCACAACGCGGTCGCGGCGCTCGCGGCGGGCGTGGCGCTGGGTGTCCCGGCGGCCGGCCTGGCCGGGGCCCTGGCCGCCTACACGGGCGTCAAGCGCCGCCTCCAGCTCAAGGGCGAGGAGGCCGGCGTCCAGGTCATCGACTCCTACGCGCACCACCCCACGGAGATGACGGCCGACCTGGAGGCGATGCGGGCCGCGGCCGACGGCTCCCGCATTCTGGTCGTCTTCCAGCCCCACCTGTTCTCCCGCACTCAGGAGCTGGGCAAGGAGATGGGCGAGGCGCTGGCCCTCGCGGACGCCTCCGTGGTCCTGGACGTCTACCCGGCCCGCGAGGACCCCATCCCCGGGGTGACGAGCGAGCTGATCATCGCGGCGGCCCGGGCGGCGGGGGCCGAGGTGCAGGCCGTCCACGACAAGGCGGAGGTCCCCGAGGCGGTGGCGGGAATGGTGAAGCCCGGTGATCTGGTTCTCACCATGGGTGCGGGCGATGTCACCGACCTCGGTCCGCACATCCTGAACCGTCTGTCGAAGTAAGGGGCTGATACGGCATGGCGTACGACGTCGACAAGCCGGACGAGCAGTGGCGCGCGGAGCTGACCCCGGCCGAGTACGCGGTTTTGCGTCAGGCCGCGACGGAGCCCGCGTTCACCGGTGAGTACACCGACACCAAGACCAGGGGTGTCTACTCCTGCCGGGCCTGCGGTGCCGAACTCTTCACCTCGGGCACGAAGTTCGAGTCCCACTGCGGCTGGCCGTCCTTCTACGACCCGAAGGACAGTGACGCGGTGGAACTGATCGAGGACCGCTCGCACGGGATGGTCCGCACCGAGGTGCGCTGCCGCCGCTGCGGATCGCATCTGGGGCATGTCTTCGAGGGCGAGGGCTACCCGACCCCGACGGACCAGCGGTACTGCATCAACTCGATCTCGCTGCGGCTGCTCCCCGACGAGGGCTGACACCCGCCGGGCGGCGGAGCGCACGTTCGCGGTGGCGTCGCGGCGCAGCGGCGCCGCTGCGGGCACCGGGGGAGTGCCTCCCGTATCTGCGAGGCAAAAGACCCTGTCTCTGCCGCAGGGGCCAAGGCCTTTCCGTGTTTCGGCGGGCGGATGCGTTTGTGCGGGGTCGCCGTGTGGGTACCGTTGCCCACGGAGGTGGTGGCCCATGAGCCCGTCCCCGAGGGGGCCGGCCGTCGGCACCGGACCGGCGGCGGAGCTGGCGCTGACCGGTGACCTCGCACGCCCGGTCCGGCTGACCGTGCCCGGCCTCCGCGCCTGGCCCCAGCACCGGGTGCGGGTCAGCTTCGAGTGCGCCACCAGCGGCGTACGGCACCACCGGTTCACCGGCCCGCTCCTGTACGACGTGCTGTCGGCCGCGGGCCCCGGCTTCGATCCCGCCCGGCGCAAGGACCGGCTCCGCTTCCTGATCGCCGTGACCGGCGCGGACGGTCATCATGTGCTGTTGTCCTGGGCCGAGATCGACCCCGACTTCGGGCGTGCGCCCGTGCTGCTCGCGGGCAGCATCGACGACACCCCGCTGGACCGGCCGGGGCCCCAACTGGTGCTGCCCCAGGACCGCTGCGGGGCACGGTACGTCAGCGGCGTCCACGCGATCCGGGTGGACGGCACCTTCGGGGCGTGGGCCTGACGGCGACGCCGTTCCCCGGTCCAGGACGCGTCCTGTGACTCTTCCGCGGGCCGACCCCCAGGTCACCCGCCACAGGGCCGCAACACTCGCCGTCTACACTCTCCCCGCAACGGCCCGTGCGACATCGGCCGGGGATCGGGCCGCTCCTGCCACACCCGAAGGGTATTCGGCGCTTTGATACGGATAGAGTCACTCACCAAGCGGTACCCGGACGGCACGGTGGCGGTCGACCGGCTGTCCCTGGAGATACCGGACCGCTCGATCACCGTCCTCGTCGGTCCTTCCGGCTGCGGCAAGACCACGACCCTGCGCATGATCAACCGGATGGTCGAGCCGAGCGAGGGCACGATCACCATCGACGGCGTCGACATCGGCCGCCGGCCCGTCAACTCGCTGCGCCGGTCCATGGGTTACGTCATCCAGAACGCGGGCCTCTTCCAGCACCGCACCATCGTCGACAACATCGCGACCGTGCCCCGGCTGCTCGGCTGGGGCAAGGACCGCGCCCGGACGCGCGCCCGGGAGCTGATGGAACGGGTCGGTCTCGACGCGTCACTCGCCAAGCGGTACCCCTACCAGCTCTCCGGAGGGCAGCAGCAGCGCGTCGGCGTGGCGCGGGCGCTCGCCGCGGACCCGCCGGTGCTGCTGATGGACGAGCCGTTCTCCGCGGTCGACCCGATCGTGCGCAAGGGTCTTCAGGAGGAACTCCTCAGGATCCAGGACCAGTTGGGCAAGACCATCGTCTTCGTCACCCATGACATCGATGAGGCGATCCGGCTCGGCACGATGGTCGCCGTCATGCGGACCGGCGGCCGGCTCGCGCAGTTCGCCCCGCCCGCCGAACTGCTCTCCTCCCCGGCCGACTCCTTCGTGGAGGACTTCCTCGGCACGGACCGGGGCATCCGCCGGCTGTCCTTCTTCACCTCCGGGGCGCTGGAGTTGACGAAGACCCCGATTGTCGCCGTCGACTCCACCGCCGAGCAGATCGCCTCCCGCATCACCCCGGACACGCCCTACCTTCTCGTCACCGACCTCGACGGCAGGCCGCTCGGCTGGAGCGAGCCCGGGAAGCTGACCGCGGGGGGCATCGCGCCGGAGCGACTGCTGCCGTACGGGCGGCCGTTCGTCCACGGCAGGGACTCGCTGCGCGCCGCGCTCGACGGCGCCGTGCTGTCGCCCACCGGCTGGGCCGTCGCCGTGGACGGCGACGGCCGGGTGGCCGGGGTCGTGTCGCAGCAGACCGTCGGCGAGGCCATCCGCAGCGCCCACGCCGCGGGCGAGCGGGAGGACCAGCGCGAGGAGAAGGTCGCCGGATGAACCGGTTCTTCGACATCCCGAGCGACCTCCAGCACAGCTGGCTCGGCCTGATCGGGCTGCATCTGCGGGAGGCCCTGCTGCCGGTCCTGGCCGGTCTGCTCGCGGCCCTGCCGATCGCCCAGCTGTGCGTGCGGTTCCGCTGGCTGTACCCGCCGGTGCTCGGCGTGACGACCGTGCTCTACGCCGTCCCGTCGCTGGCGTTCTTCGTCGTCCTCATCGACTACACCGGCCAGACCGAGCTGACGGTCATGATTCCGCTGGCCGTCTACAGCCTGGTCGTCCTGGTCCCGGCGATCGTCGACGGCGTCCGCTCGGTGCCGCAGGAGACGCTCGACGCGGCCACCGCCATGGGCTTCGGGCCGCTGCGCCGTTACGTCCAGGTGCAGTTGCCGATCGCCGTGCCCGCCATCCTCGCGGGCCTCAGGGTGGCGACCGTGTCCAGCATCAGCCTTGTCAGCGTCGGCATGCTGATCGGCAACCAGGGCGCACTGGGCAATCTGCTCAACGACGCGAACATCTACCACCGGCCCGAGCTGGCGTGGAACTCCGTGCTCACCACGGCGGTCCTGGCGATCCTCGCCGACGGCCTGCTGGTCCTCGTCCGCGTCCTGCTGACCCCCTGGATGCCGCGGGGCACGGGCCGGCGGCAACCCAAGGACGCCGGGGCCCGGCCCGAACCCGCCCTGCCCGCCCTGGAGGAGGCCGTCCGGTGAACGTACTCCACTTCGTCAACGCCTTCTTCGGCGACAGCGCCCACTGGCACGGCTACGACGGCATTCCGCACCGTCTGCTCGAACACGTCCGGTACTCGCTCCTCGCGCTCGCCTTCGCCGCCGCGATCGGGCTGCCGATCGGCCTGATCACCGGTCACAGCGGGCGCGGCGGCAACACGCTCGCCCTGATCGCCACCGCCGCCCGGGCGCTGCCCAGCTTCGGCCTGCTGGTGCTGATGTTCATCCTGCTCGGGTTCGGACTGCTGCCCGTGATGATCCCGCTGGTGGTGCTCGCCGTGCCGCCGATCCTGGTCACCACGTACGAGGCCGTGCGGTCCGTCGACCCGCCGCCCGTGGACGCCGCGCGGGGCATGGGGATGACCGAGCCGAGGATCCTCTTCCAGGTCGAGGTGCCCGTCGCGCTGCCGCTGATCCTGAGCGGTCTGCGCTCGGCGGCCATCCAGATCGTCTCCACGGCCACCATCGCCGCGTACGTCAGCCTCGGCGGCGTCGGCCGGTACATCGTGGACGGGCTCTACCAGCGCGACTACGAGAAGGTCGTGGGCGGGGCCACGCTGGTGGCCGTGCTGGCGCTGGTGACCCTCGGCGTGTTCTGGGCGGTGGCGCGGACCGCCGTGTCGCCCGGAGTGCGCAGAAGCGCCTGACGGCACATACGAGGGCCCGAGGGCCCGGAGGGAGACCCCCGGGCCCTCGGGCGTTTCTCAGCCCTCCGTGAGGGCCAGCGCCTGCTCCAGTACGACGAGCAGCGCGTCCCGCACCGAGCCGCGCTCCCGCGCGTCGAACACGATGACCGGGACATGCTCGGCGACGTCCAGCGCCCAGCGGACCTGGTCCACGTCGTACTCCACCTTGCCGTCGAAGGCGTTGAGGGCGACCGCGAACGGGATCTCCCGGTGCTCGAAGTAGTCGACGGCCGCGTAGCAGTCGTCGAGGCGGCGGGTGTCGACGATGACGAGCCCGCCGACGGCACCCTCCACGATGTCGTCCCACATGAACCCGAACCGCTCCTGGCCCGGCGTGCCGAACAGATACAGCTTCAGGGTCGGGTCGATGGTGATGCAGCCGAAGTCCATCGCGACCGTGGTCGTGGTCTTGCGCGGGGTGTGCGTGAGGTCGTCCACGCCCGCCGCGACCTCGGTGATGGCCGCCTCGGTGGTGAGCGGCTCGATCTCGGAGATCGAGCCGACGGCGGTGGTCTTGCCCACCCCGAAGCCGCCCGCGATCACCATCTTGACCGGCAGCGGCGGTCGTACGGCGGTCTGTGTCCCGGCACCGCGGATGACGGGTTCAGTCGGTGTCACGGAGTACCCCCCGGGAGTCGGGAATGGCCCGGAGGCCATCGATAACCCTGCGCAGCACGGACGCGTGGTGGGTGACGTCGGTCTGCGGCACATGCACCGTCAGATGCCCGGTGGCGCGCAGGTCCTCGGCCAGGACGCGGACCACGTTGAGGTGCAGCCGCAGCCGGGCCGCGATCTCCGCGACGGACTGCGGCTGCCTGCATACGGCAACGATGTCGTGCTGCTCGAACGAGAGCCCGTCGAGTGCCTCGAGGCCGGCGGCGGTGGCCACCACCTGGGTCTCGACGGGGACCGGCCGGCCGGAGGCGGTGGGCGCCACCCGGCCGGCGGTGACCAGGAACGGTCGTACGGCGGGGGCGGGGCCGACGGGCTCCAGGCCGCCCTCCTCACCGGCACCGCGCGCAGTGCGGCCGTCCGCCATGGGTGCCACGTCCTTCCTCGACCGGGCGAAGACCTGTCACCCCGTCGACGTGGCGCCGACGCTGTTCTTCAGTTCCAGCACAAGCCGGGGGCTGAGGGCGGCACCGGCCCGGTTGGCGAACAGGGTCATCTCGTAGGCGATGTTGCCCAGCTTGGCCTCCTTGCCGGCGACCACGCCGAGCACGGCGCCGCTGCCGATCGCGGAGACCAGGACATGGCCGCCCTCCAGATCGATGATGACCTTGTTGAGACCGCCCAGGCCGTAGTTGCCGGAGGCACCGGCGGCCAGGCTGGTGATGCCGGAGACGATGGCGGCGAGCCGCTCCGAGTCGGCGTGCTCGCGCAGTTCGGAGACGGCGATGAGCAGTCCGTCCGAGGACACCGCGATGGCGTCGACGACGCCCGCGGTCTCCGTCGCGAACCGGTTGAGCAGCCAGGTGAAGTCGGCTGCGGCGGCCTTCAGGTCGGTCGGCGTGGTGCCTCCTGCCGGAGTGTCACCTGTCGACGTGCTCACTGCTCCGCTCCTTCCGGGAGGTGGTTCTGGTCATGCGGGTCATGCGGGTCGAGCCTGTCGTGCGGGTCATGCGGGTCGAGCGTGTCCTGCGGGTCGTGCGAAGCGGTCGGGACGGAGCTGTCGCGGTGCGCGCGCTCCACGGCGGCCTCGAACTCCTCGAGCGCCGCGCGTACTTCCTCCGGGTCGGCGGGCCGGGACACCTGCCGTGCCGGGCGCTCGGCGGCCTCGGCGGTGGTCCACAGCGTCGCACCCCGGACGCGACGGCGCAGCGGGCGGGGCGCGCCCGGGTCCGGCGCGCTCTCCTCGGTCCGGGGACGGGGGATGAGCGGGGGCTCCTCGGCGCGGACGTGGGGCGCGGCCGTGCCGGAGGCGTCCGTGGGATCCCGGTGGTTCTCGGGGGCCGGACCGGCATCGCGGCGGGGGACCCTCCGGGGCAGGGGGTCCGGCCCGTCGTCGGCGGCGGGGACGGACTCCGCGGCCGTGGAGTCCGCGGCGGCGGAGCCGGTTCGTCGTGCGGGCGTCGCGTCCTGGGCGGTGGCGGCCCGTGAGGGCACCAGCCCTGACACGGCGGGCGCGGGTGCCGGTGCGGAGGGAAGGGGTGTCGCGGCGGAGACCACCGGGGAGCTCACCGGGCTCATCCTCAGCAGCAGTGACGAGGGGATCTCGACCGTCGCCGTGACACCACCGCCGGGCGTACGGGACAGCACGACCCCGACCTCCCAGCGGCGCGCCAGCGTGCCGACCACGAACAGGCCGAGCACCCTGGTCGGGACGAGGTCCAGGCGCTCGCGGCGGATCAGCCGGGCGTTCTCCTCGGCCAGCCGCTCGGCGCTCATGCCCAGGCCGTGGTCGACGATCTCGACCACCGCGCCCTCGGCGCCCGCGCGCACCGTGACCTCGACGGGGCTGCCCGCGGGCGAGAACGAGACGGCGTTCTCCAGAAGTTCGGCGACCATCAGGGTCAGATCCCCGATGATGTCGGGCTCCACCATGACCTCGGCCCCGGCCAGCAGCCGCACCCGCTGGAAGCCCTCGATCTGGCCGAGAGCGGCGCGTACGACATTGGTGAGCGCCGTGGGGCCGGAGTCCAGGACCGTCTCGCGGATGCCGGCGAGCAGCATCAGACTGTCCGCGTTGCGGCGCAGACGCACGGCGATGTGGTCGATGGAGTAGAGGCGTTCCAGCAGCGCGGGGTCGGTCTCCCCCCGCTCCACCGCGTCGATCAGCGACAGCTGACGCGTGGTCAGATTGCTCACTCGGCGGCCGACGTTGCCGAACATCTCGGCGACGTTGCGGCGGCTGAGCACCTGGCGCTCCAGCAGCGCGGCGGCGGTGGTCTGCACCTGGTTGAAGGCCTCGGCGAGTTCGCCGATCTCGTCGCGCGCGGTGACGGGCATCTCCCGCAGCCGTGGCGGGCCGTCGTCCTCGGCGTCGTCGTCGGCCACCCGGGCGAGTTCGCGGCCGGCGACCTCCGCGACCTGTCGCGCGGCGCCGGTGAGGGCCTGCACGGGGCGGGCCACCGAGCGGCGTACCGCCACGGAGAAGGCGATCCAGACGACGAAGCCGATCAGCGCGAGGTTCAGCAGCAGTCCCGCCCGCCACTGCGCGGTGTCGGAGGCGTCCTCGGCCCGGTCGGCGATCTGCCGGATCAGGGAGGTCGTGATCCTGAGCCGGCTCTCGGCCTGCTTCGGGTAGGCGGGGTAGTCCGTCAGCGCGGTCTCGAACGCCTGCCGGATCTGCGCCGGAGTGTCGGCCTGCAACCCGCTCGGGTCGATGCTGAGCTCGGCGTAGGCCGTGGCGATCTCCCGCTGGGCCGCGCTGTGTTCCATGCCGGACAGCTCGTCCGCCTGCTCGTCGGTGGCGAACCGTCCGAAGCGGTCGGCCTGATAGGTGTACAGCTCGTAGGAGCCGACCGCGCCCGTGAACTCGATGAGCGCGTTGGCGTCCCCGGTCGTCGCCGAGAACACACCGGTCTCGAAGGCCGCGTGGGCGGAGCCGGCGCGCAGGAGGGAGTCGAGCAGATTGCCGGTGAAGGTCGTCGCGAGATCCGTGTCGCGCTCCAGGCCGAGACCGTCGATCAGGCCCTTGGCGGCGTTGGTGTACGCCGGGTCGATGTTGTCGGCGGGCAGATAGCTCTGCTCGACGCTCTCGCGCAGGCTGGTGAGCCCCTCGACCTGCTTCAGGGCCTGGTCCTCCGTCGCCGGCAGCCGGTCGCCGAAGGTGCGGCGCACGGTGCCGATCTGGGCGTCGACGGCTCTTTGGGCGCCACGGTAGGCGGACAGGGAGGGCCTGCCGTGGCCGGCGGCGGCCTCGTACCGCACGGAGAGCAGCACGGCCTGCTGGTGCTCGGCCTCCACCCGGTCGACGAGCCGGGCGACCTGGGTGCTGTCCCGGACGAGCCGGGCCGCCGACTCGGCGCTGCCCGACCGCTGGAGCAGGTCGGTGATGAGGTAGGCGAGCAGCACGGCGACCACCGCGAGCGGGATGCCGACGAGGACGTTGAGCTTGCGTCTGAACGGCCACCGGTCGGCGAAGCCGCGGGGGCCACCCCTCGGCGACGACGGCGCCGGCCGGGCCGGCGCGTCCACCTCGTTCGTGGGCACCAAGCCTCCTTCGAAGGCCTCTCAGGGCGCGCGAGGATTTCACATGATCGTCATCGGTCGACGGGGGGTCACCCTCGGAACCGGACGTGGTCGGCACAGATCGGAATGCGGCGGCCGGAACATCGTTGTCGGCCCGCAGTGCGGCCGGCCCCCAACTTCCGGGAGACTACCGCCTCTTCAGGCCCCGCTCCGATCGCCCTACGTCAAGAATCCATTACAAAGAGCGCCTGGTTCCGCTCCGGTCCGTCCGTCGTTGCCTCACCGCCGGGCGTTCACAACAGGCCGTACGCCGAAGCCAATCGTGACCAGAAGAGACTTGACTGACCGAGAACCGGCTGGATTGGATCGGTGAGTGCGGTGCCCGCATGTCCGCACAGCTCTGCCATGCCCTGCCTCAACCCCTGAGCCGGAACGGGAATCGTGACTTCTACCGCGAACACCAGCACGTCCAGCAGGAGACTCCCCGGCGCGGCCGCCGTCGCCCTCGCCGCCACGGCGGCACTGCTCGCGGGGTGTTCCTCGTCCTCCGACGGCAAGTCCGACAACCCCCTCTCGGGCGGCCAGGCAGGCGGCGACACCGTCGTCGTCGGCTCCAACAACTTCGCCGAGAGCATCCTGCTCGCCGACATCTACGGCGAGGCCCTCAAGGCCAAGGGCGTCAAGGTCACCTACAAGCCCAACATCGGCAGCCGCGAGACCACGTACGGCCTGCTCAAGAACGGCTCGATCACGGTCCTTCCGGAGTACAACGGCGCCCTGCTGGCCTACCTCGACAAGAACGCGGCCCCGAAGACGATCGCCGCCACGACGGCCGCGATCAACGCCAAGCTCGACTCCAAGCTGACGCTGCTCGACCCGGCGCCCGCGCAGGACAAGGACTCGGTCACCGTCAACGCGGCCAGCGCGCAGAAGTACCACCTCACCGGCAAGTCCAGCATCGCGGACCTGAAGAGCGTCGCCAAGGACCTGGTCATGGGCGCCTCGCCGGAGTTCCAGACCCGGCACCAGGGCCTCGCCGGCCTGAAGGACGTCTACGGGCTGGAGTTCAAGTCCTTCAAGGCGCTCGACGCGGGCGGCCCGCTGACCCAGGCCGCGCTCCAGAAGAACACCGTGCAGGCCGCGGACCTCTTCACCACGGACCCGACCATCTCCAAGGAGAAGTTCGTCGTCCTCCAGGACACGGAGAACCTCTTCGGGTTCGAGAACGTGCAGCCACTGGTCTACAAGTCGGGGCTGTCCCAGAAGGGTGTCCAGGCCCTCAACGCGGTCTCGGCCAAGCTCGACACCGCGGCCCTGCTCGACCTGGACAGCCAGGTGCAGCTCGACAACAAGGACCCGCTCGACGTCGCCAAGGCCTGGCTGAAGTCGGCCGGCCTGGACTGATCCGCCCGCCGTGGACACCACCGCGGACGGACCGGCGCGGATACCCCCGTGCCCCGGGGGCACGGTAGCCCGTGTCGTCCTGGACGGCACCGGCCTCGACGTCGGCGGGGTGGTCCGCCTCGCCGACGGCACGGCCGTGCCCGCCGTGTCCCCGGAGGCGCTCGATCGTGCCCGGCGGTCCTGGCGCACGGCCCAGCGGCACGCCGCCACGGGCCGGCTGTACGGCCGGGGCACGGGCGTCGGCGCCCATCGCTCGGTGACCGTCCCGGCGCACGACCAGGCCGGCCACGGACTGCGCGTGCTGCGCAGCCACGCGGGCGGTGCGGGCGCCCTGCTCCCGGCCCGTGAGGTACGGGCCATGCTCGCCGTGCGCGCCAACCAGTTGCTGGCGGGCGGCTCCGGCATCCAGCCCGCCTTCGTCGGTGCGCTCGCCGAGGCACTGCGCCTCGGCGTCCACCCCGCCGTCAACGAGTACGGCGGCATCGGAACCGGTGATCTGACGGCGCTCGCCCAGACCGGGCTGACCCTGATCGGCGAACGCCCCTGGTTCGGCGACCCGGCCGGCGGCCTGCCCGCGCCCGTGACCCCGGGTCCCGGCGACGCGCTCGCGCTGCTCAGCAGCAACGCCCTCGCGCTCGGCCAGTCCGCGCTGGCCTGCCACGCGCTGTCGGTGCTGCTGCGCGCCGCACACGCGGTGGCCGCCCTGTCGCTGGCCGCGGTCTCCGGCTCCCTGGAGGCCTACGCGGCTCCCGTGCACGCCCTGCGGCCCTACCCGGGAGCGGTCCGTGCCGCCGCGGAGGTACGCCGGCTGCTCGGGGCCCCCGACCGGCCCGCGCCGGCGCCGGGCCGCATCCAGGACCCGTACGGCTTCCGGGCCTTTCCCCAGGTGCACGGCCCGGCCCTGGAGGCCGCGGACAGGCTGCGCGGGATCCTCGAAGTCGAGATCAACTGCCCCTCGGAGAACCCGCTGATCGGCGAGGACGGCACCGCCCACCACCACGGCGGCTTCTTCGCGGCGCCGCTGGGGCTCGCCCTGGACGGACTGTGCCTCGCGCTGCTGGGCACCGCCCGGCTGTCCATCGCACGGCTCACCGCACTCGGCCGGCCGGACCTCACCGGGCTGCCCGCGTTCCTCGCCTCGGGACCCGCGAGCAGCTCGGGCACGATGATCCTCGAATACACCGCCAACTCCGCGCTCGCCGAACTGCGCGCCTGCGCGGCACCGGCGTCCGCGGGCCACGCGGTCCTCTCGCACGGCCTGGAGGAGGCGGCCAGCTTCGCCTCGCAGGCCGCCCGCCAGTCCCTGCGGGCCGTGGACTCCTACCGCATCGTCCTGGCCTGCGAACTGGTCGTCGCCGTCAGGGCGTTGCGTGTGCACCCCGCCCCGCCGGACGTACCGGCTTTCCGGGCCGCCGCGGCGGCGCTCCCCGACGGCACGGAGGACCGCCCCCTGACGGCGGACGTGACGGCGGCCGCGGAACTGCTGTCCGGCCTCTCGGAGTTGTAGCGGGGTCCCCCCGGCTCAGGGCTTGCGGGCCACCGCTCCGTACATCGCGATGTCCTCGTCACGGAGGTCCTTCTCGCCCGAGCCGTCCGGATGCCACTTGTGCACCTGCACGATGCCGGGCTCCATCAGCTCAAGCCCCTCGAAGAACTCATGGGCCTCGTCGATCGTCCGCAGCCGCATCGGCATGTTGCGCGCCGCGTACTCGCGCGCGACCCGCCCCACCTCCTCCGGCGCGAACTCGGCCGTGCCGATGGTCATCGCCAGATGGCTGCCGGACGGCAGCGGTTCCAGCAGCCGCCGTACGATCCCCACCGCGTCGTCCTCGTCCAGCATGAAGTGGACGATGGCGATGACCGTGAGGGCGACCGGCCGTGTGAGGTCGAGGGTCTCGCGGAACTCCGGGGCCCCGAGGATGGCCTCCGGGTCGCGGAAGTCGGCCTCGACATACGCGGTCCTCCCCTCGGGCGCGCTCGCCAGCAGGCCCTGGGAGAGGGTGAGCACGATCGGGTCGTTGTCGACGTACACCACCCGGCACTCGGGTGCCACCGACTGGGCGATCTCGTGGAGGTTGGGGGAGGTGGGGATGCCGGTGCCGATGTCCAGGAACTGGCGGATCCCCTCCTGCTCGGCGAGCCGGCGCACCGCCCGGTTCATCCAGTCGCGGTTCGCGCGCATATGGACGGGGAGAGCGGGCCACTCCCGGGTCATGGCGTCGCCCGCCTCCTGGTCGGCGGGGTAGTAGTCCTTGCCGCCCAGGATGTAGTCGTAGATACGCGCCGAATGCGCGCTCTCGGTGTCGATGCGGTCGGCCGGCCATCCGTTGTCGGACAACGCTGCCTCCTCTTCCAGAGGTCTCGTGGGGTTGGGACGGGGCGGGAGTGGGGGAGGGGGCCCTCACCACTCCTTGCGGATCGCGCCGAGGACGGCCTCGGTCCTCTTCGCGGGAGCGGCCTGCGCGCCCAGCCGGTCCAGGGCCTCGCGGTAGACCATGACGTCGTCGGTCTTGTCGAGGTAGACCGCGCCCACGAGGCCGCTCAGATACACGACGTCCGGCAGCTCGGGCGCCCGGAACCGGAAGAGATGGAACGCACCGGTGCGCAGGGCCGGGTGCGGGCCGTTGCCGAACGGCATGATCTGCACGGTGACATGGGGGAGCGCGTGCACCGCGATGAGATGGTCGATCTGGGCGCGCATCACCTCCCGGCCGCCGACCGGCCAGCGCAGCACCGTCTCGTCCAGTACCACCCACATGCGCGGCGGCGCGGGCCGCGTCAGCAGCTCCTGACGCCGCATGCGCAGCGCCACCCGCCGCTCGGTCGCCTCGGCGGGGGCGTGCGGGGTGGCCGCGCTCAGCTGGGCACGCGCGTAGTCCTCGGTCTGCAACAACCCGGGCACGAACTCGGTCTCGTACGCCCGGATCTGCAGTGCCGCCTGCTCCAGGCTCAGATACGCCTCGAACCAGTCCGGGAGCACATCGCGGTAGGTGTGCCACCAGCCGCGCTTGTTGGCCTCGCGGACCGACTTCAGGAACGTGTCGATCTCGTGGCGGTCCGTGACGCCGTAGGTATGCAGCAGTTTCTCGGCGTCCGCGAGCCGCAGCCGGGCCACCTTGGCGCCCTCCATGCGGCGGATCGTGGAGTGGCTGACGCCGATCGCGTCGCCGGCCTGCTCGTAGGTCAGGCCGGCCCGGGTCCGCAGCTCCTCCAGCTGCCGGCCGAGGATCATGCGCAGGACGGAAGGGGCGCCGCCCCAGTCGGTCTCCGCCGTCACGCCTACCCCCTCGCCCGGGATGCACGGTCGCCGTACGGCACGATCACCCGCCGACCGAAGCAGCATGCACCTCGCGGAATGCAATTTTCAACTTGCCGGTTGCGAGGGCCTGTTGGCGGATGCCAGAGTGTTCCCACCGCCGAAGGCCGATGAACGAAGCGGCTGAGCAGCTTGGTCGGGGGAGACCGGGGCTGCGCGTCAGTACATGCGGCGAGGGACACGGGGCACGCGTCCGGGCGCCCGGCGGCGGGCACCGGCCGGGGTGCCCCGGCAGACGAAAGGCGAACGGCGATGGCTCCGCCCTCCCTCCCCCGCTCCTCCGCCCGCCTTCCGGCGGGCGCGTCCCCAGACGGATCCGCCGTCTTCGACCTCCCGGCCGTCCCGGCCGCGCCCGGCGCGGCCCGCAGCGGCGTCCGTGGGCTGCTCCGCCGGTGGGGCACCGGCGCGGCGACGGGCGACAACGCCGTCCTGGTGATCTCCGAACTCGTCACCAACGCGGTGCTGCACACCGCGAGCGAACGGGTCGTCTGCCGGGTGAGCTCCGACGGCCACCGGCTGCGCATCGAGGTCGAGGATCAGAGCCTCAGCGGCACCGTGCCGACCCGGGCCTGCCCCGGCCCGGACGACCAGGGCGGCCGCGGGCTGGTGCTGGTCGACGCCCTGAGCAGCGGCTGGGGCGTGCGGGACGCCCCGCACGGGTCCGGCCGCGTCGTCTGGGCCGAGCTGCCACCGGAACCCGGCGAAGTGGTCGCGACCGCCCCGCACCTCTAGGCCCGTCCCCCATCCGGCCGACCGAGCCGACGGGGCGCACCGGCGGGCAGAGGGCGTAGGACGCCCGGACCCCTGCTCCCCGGCGCACGACCCCGGAGGCGAACGAGCACCAAGGACTCCCCCCATGAAACGACCGCACTCCTGCGACCCGCTGACGTATCCGTCCCTCGGCCGGCCGTCTGTCCGCCTGCCGTCCGCCCCCGCCGGGCGGTTCGCCCTCCCCGCTGAGCCGGCCGCCCGTCTCGGCTGCGACGCCGTGGGCACCCCCCGGGAACACGGCGCGAAGATCATGAACTGTCTGCCCCGCGTAGGCTGCGTCTTCGCCGACGAGCTCCGCTGGTGGTGGATCGTCCCCGCGGGCTCGGACATCGGTGTCACCTGGCCACCGTCGACGTCCTACGCGGTCGGGGCGCGCCTGGAACGGTCCGTGGCCCCGCCCACGGACGCGCCGCTCGCCGACCCCTCCTGGCGCGGCCCCCGCCCCGCCCTGCCGTTGCTGATCCACCGCCCGGACGGTGACTCTCCGTACACACCGCCCCTCCCGCTGTATTTCCTGGTCTGCCGCCTGGCCGGCAGCGTTCCGCACTGGTCACCGGGCGTCGGCGCCTGAGGCGGTTCCGGGCCTCAGGCGCCCGGGCCGGTCCCGCTCCGGATGACGTCCGGCGTCCGGTGGCGCATCCTTGCAGGGGCGCGATCGGGGTACCCGGATGCCCTGAGCGAGCGAGGGGAGAGGTGGCCGGCGCCTCCCCCGAGGAACCGGGCGGTGTGTGGGCATGGCCGAGAACGCGACCAGCGGCAAGGGGGGAGTCTTCAGCGACGCGGTCTTCGGCGCGCCGTGCTGGGTCAGTCTGACCACACGCGACGTCGAGACCACGGAGGAGTTCTACCGGGCCGTGTTCGGCTGGGAGTGGCGGCCGAACAGCCTCGGCGACCGGTTCAGGGTCGCGCAGGTGGACGGCGTGCCCGTCGCCGGGATCGCGGCCGTGGCCTCGATGTGGCAGATGGCGGTGGCCTGGACGGTGTACTTCGCGGTCCCGAGCGCGGACGACGTCGCGGCCCGCTGCCGCGAACGCGGAGGCACGACCGCCGTCGGCCCGCTCTCCCTGCCGCCTGGCCGGGCGGCTCTCCTCGCCGACCGCGACGGGGCCGTCTTCGGCATCTGGGAGGGCCGGCTCGTGACGGACTGGGAGCAGTGGCGCAAGGCCGCCCAGACCTTCATACGGCTGCACACCCGCAACGCCTTCGACGCTGCCATCTTCTACGGGGAGGTCCTCGACTGGGCCTCCTCGCGCCAGGGGTGCTGCGAGGTGCAGTACGTCGGTGACGAGGTCGTCCTGCGCAGCGGGGGAGTGGTGGTGGCGCGGATCCACTCGGGGGCGGTGGAGTCGGCGCCGGACCCCACGATCCGCCCCCACTGGCAGGTGAACTTCGCGGTCGCCGACGTCGCCGCCTGTGTACGGACCGCCCGCATGCATGGCGGCGAGGTACTCCAGTGGGAGGACGGCGCCGAGGAGGCGGTCCTGGCCGACCCGGACGGCGCCCGCTTCACGGTGACCTCCAAGCGTGAGGGCTGACGTCGGATCCGGCTCCCCGGGGCCCCGGCGGACCGGATCCGGCGGGGCCCCGGGGGGGAGGGAGCCTGTGGGGGGAGGGGGAGGGGCTCAGGACACGGCCGAGTCGGGGGTGGTGGACGGCGCCCGACGGCGGCGCAGCAGGCGCCGGCGCGGCTGCTGGTCCGGCAGCCAGCCGAACGCCAGACAGCTGCCCGTCGCGCCCAGCAGCAGGCCGATCAGGAATCCGCCCAGGTTGGACGTGAGCCAGGTGCCCAGGGACGCCAGGATGCCGACGATCGAGTAGAAGAGCCGCTGCGCGGAATGGAAGAGGAGCAGCAGACCGCACAGCAGCATCACCGTCGGCAGCAGATAGCCCGCCAGGCCCTGCATGCCGATGTGCGTGATCACCTTCAGCGGCGCCTTCTCCGTGAGGAGGATCTCCGCCCCGCCCAGCGCGAGCAGCAGCCCGCCCCAGAAGGGGCGGTTGCCCTGCCAGCGCCGGAAGGCGGACCTCGCCCGGCCGGACATCAGCAGCCCGTCTCGTGGAAGCTGAGATGGAGTCCGGGCAGCGTGAACACCCCTGCCGTGGTGGCGTAGTTGGTCTGCCGCAGGTTGTCGATGTGCACGGTGTCGGCCTGCTGGCTGAAGACGCCCTTGGCGCCCTGCACCCCGCCCTTGTCCAGGGTGCTGGCGTCGTCGCCGATCTCGATGTTGCGGAACGCGGCGTTGCCGGACATCACGGTGGAGTCGGTGGTCAGATCGGTCGCGGTCACCTTGTCCTTGCCGTCGCCCGCGGTGATGTACAGATTGGTCCCGCCCAGGTCGACGCTCTGGCACAGCTTGGTGAGCGTCGCGTTCTTCACCACGGAGGTGACGACCAGCACCTGGCCACCGGTGTCGCCGGCGTTCGGGCTGTCCTCCGCCATGGTGTCGAGGTTGCCGAACTGCTCGAAGCCGGTGCCGTCCAGATCGACGGCGGTGACCGTGAAGGGCATGCCGGAGATCGCGAACTGCACGCCCAGCGCCCCCTGAGCGGTCATGATGGCGAGCCCCGCGGCGAGGGCGAGCGCAGGCACCGCCATCACCGCGGCCCGGCGCAGGCGGACCCGCCCGCGTCTCGCGGTCGAAAGCTCGGCGGTGGAACCGCTTTCCGGGTGGTCGGGGGTGGAACCGGGGGACGCCGTGGCGTCCGAGGGCGAGGCCATGTCTGCTCCTGGGCATAGGCGATGCGGGGAGGGCTTCTCCGGCACGGCGTCCTGGCGCGGACAGTGGCTGCCGCGTGACGCCTCCTCACACTCCCGTCGGGTGCAAGGGCTTTCTCGTGACGCGGCAGTTACCGACGAGGAAGTTACCGGGGGTTACATGAAGGGTCAAGGGAGATGTGGCAGAAGGTGTGCCGAATACGGGGTGCCTGTGAGGGAGCGGTGCCGGCGCCCCGTCCGCCGCACCCGCCCCCACCCGGCCCGTAGCAGCGTCATTCACCAACTCCCGTGCGGATCCTTGACGTTGATGTCCCATCAGGTCTACAAATTCGACTGCTTCCCACGGATCCGTGGCGCCGGATCCGTGGCACCGCGCAATGCCGCTCTCCCGGCCCCGTCCGCCCGGGGGGTCGCGACATCCCCTTTCGCGCGGTGCCCCGCACGGATCCCGTCACCTTCCGACCGCGATCCGTTCTTTCTCCTCCGCGACACCGGCACGGCCGCCATCCCCTGTCCGCGGCCCGCCCGGTGGCCGGCGGTCGCTGCCGGCCCGTCTCGTACGGAGAAGGCGTCCGGGCCGGTAGCGGCCCCTCACCCGCACAGCTCCCCGTTACGGAGAAGAGGCACCCCCCATGCGTACGACTCGACCCCTCCTCGCCCTCACCGGCGCCGCCGCGGCGCTCGCCCTGGCCGCCGCCTCCCCCGCCTCCGCGGACAGCGCGGTGCTCACCGCCGGAGGCACCGCCGTCGCCGTCGGCGATGTGCTCAACGCGTCGCTGGCGAGCGGCACCACCGCCACTCTCTACTCCAGCGCCACCGGCACCAGCGGCGTCTCCTGCACCTCGTCCGCGTTCACCGCCACCGTCACCGACAACCCCGCCGCGCCCGGCATCGCCACGGAGTCGCTCACCGGCCACACCTTCACCAGCAGCAGCTGCACCAGCAATGTCACCGGCGTCCTGGGCGTCACCGGCATCACCGTCGACAATCTGCCCTACACCACGGCGGTCGCCTCCGACGGCACGGTCAGCGTCACCCCGGCCGCCGGCTCCACCATCCAGACCACGGTCAAACTGCGCACCCTGCTCGGCACGATCACCTGCGTCTACCAGGCCGCCGGCCTGACCGGCAAGACCGACAACACCGACAACAGCCTCGCCTTCACCAACCAGCAGTTCACGAAGTCGTCGGGCTCGTCCCTGTGCTTCGCCAACGGCTACTTCACGGCGAAGTACGCCCCGGTCACCGACACCAGCCAGTCGGGGAGCCCGGCGGTCAGCGTCAACTGAGGGCCCGGCCCGAAGGCCGCCCCCGGCCCATGTGGGCCGGGGGCGGCCCCTCCCGGCCGTCTCACCCGCGCCGGCGGCGCAGCGCCAGGGCGGCGCCCCCGGCGAGGGCCGCGAGCACCACGGCACCACCCGTCAGCAGCGGCAGCGACGGGCCTCCGCCACCGGGCACGGTGGCCGCCGCCGGAGCCCCGGACACGGTGGCCGCCGGCTCGTCGGGTGACGGCGCGGGCGCGCCGGAGGCGCCGGGCGAGCCCGGGCTCCGGGACGGGCCGGGCGGCGTGCCGGGCGTGCCCTTCTTCCCGTCGGCGTCCTTCCGGCCGGCGCTCCTTCCGTCGGCGTTCGAGGCGCCGGAGGCGCCCGACGCCGAAAGGACCACGTCCGAGCACGAGTAGTACGTGTCGGTCGTGCTGGAGTTCCGCCAGATCGTGTAGAGGACGTGGTGCCCCGAGCGGTCCGCCGGGAGCGTCGCCCTGATCCGGTACGCGCCGTTCGTCAGCGGCGGGTCCGTGACCTCGGCGAACGGCTTCGCGGGCAGGTCGGACCAGGTCAACGGCTTGGTGGGGTCGTACCCCTGCTTCGTCAGATACAGCTCGAACGTGCCCGTGTGCGGGATCGTCGAGCTGTACCTCATCGTCAGCGCGGCCCCCGGCGCGAGCCGGGTCGAGGGCCAGTCCGCGCGCGCCAGGTCCAGCCCCCGGTAGGCGGGCAGTCCGCCGCTGCACAGGCGGCCGTCCGGGATGAGTTGCCGGTCCCTGCCCTTCACATCCGCCACCCGCAGATTGTCCCAGGCCGTGAACGGCGCGCCGTTCGCCGAGATCGCCTCCCGGCACGCGGCGGTGCGCTGGCGTCCGCCGCCCTCGGGCGAGCACGCGAACACCCGGCTGACCGGGTCGGTGGGCGCGCCATGGGCGAAAGCCGGGGTCGCGGGCAGCAGCGTGACCGCCACGGCGACGGCGGCCGCGGCGGTGGTGCGGTGTGCGGTCATCCGGTGCCTCCAACGCGCATCGGGTCCGGCGGGTGCGTATGGAGAGGTACGCGGAAACGGCGACGGGCGTTCACCCGCGGCCCCACCTGCGGCGAGCGACGACGGCCGGAGCGGCCGGAAGCCCTGTCGGTCGGAGCCGGCCGGCGGCGGCCGTTAGCGTAGGGCCATGGCAACGGAGAGCGTCCCAGAAGCGGTCGAGGTGATATGTCCGGGCTGCGGCTCAGCCGACGCGCGGTCGGCAGCGGAGGTCTGCGCCGACCAGACCGCCCGGAGCCAGGGCCTGGCCGACCGGCTGGCGCGGTCTCCGGATGCGCCCTCGCGGTTCGACAGCTGTCTGCACTTCGCGGAGGGCATGCTGATGGCCGGTGTCGGCGCCGCCCTCGCCTACGACGGCATGGACGGCGGCAAGCCGCTCTACACCGCCGGCGGCGCCCTGCTCGCCGTGCTGGTGATCATCGGCACGTTCGTCGTGGTCCGGGGAGAGGGCCGTGAGCGGGCCCTCGTGGCGGCGGGTGCGCCCCGGGCCGACGCGCTGTGGCGATCGGCGTACTACTGCGCCGGGTGCGCGTCGGTGTTCTGCCCCGGCGGCACTCCGTGGCAGGGTCGGCTGACGCCGGAGCAGTTCAGGAAGCTGGTGTGGACCGAGGCCGGCTACGGACGGCAGCTCGAGGAACAGTTCACGGACGTGGAACTGCCGCCCGGGGTCCCGGCCGGCCCTGGAGGAGGCCCCGACCATGCCTGACGCCCCCGTGATCCTCGCCGACCAGCCGGGTTCCTTCGCGCACGGTGTGCTCGCCGCGCGTCACCCCGCCCTCATCCACGCGGTACGAGACGCCTTCCCGTACGGACCCGGGCAGCGGCGGGCGCTCGACAGGCTGCTGGCCAGCGCCACCGAGGGCGTGATCGAGCCGCTCGGCACGGACGACGACGAGCGCTGGGCGGCGTGGGGCGCCCGGCCGTACCTCGGCCGCTCCTGGTTCGAGGTCCCCTTCCTGTGGTCCGAGAGCTACTTCTACCGCCAACTCCTCCAAGCCGTCGGCTACTTCGGCCCCGGCCCCTGGCAGGGCCTCGACCCCTTCCGGCCCTTCAAGCTCGCCGAACTCGACGCGCCGGAGACGGACGAGGAACTCGCGGCGCTCGACCGGCTGACAGGGCGGCCCGAGCGGGAGCAGGCCCGGGCCCTGCTCCACGGCTCGCTCTGGGGCAACCGCGCGGACCTCGGCTTCCGGCTCTCCATGCCCGGCGCCACCACTGCGGTCTCCCAGCTCGTCGCCGACGACAGCGAGGCACTCTGGTCCCTGCTGCCCGCCGACACCGTCTGCCTGGTCGCCGACAACGCGGGCCGTGAGCTGATCCCGGACCTGCTGCTCCTCGATCATCTGCTGCGCCACGGGCGGGCCCGGCGGACTCTGCTGCACGTCAAGCCGTACCCCTACTACATCTCCGACGCCACGACGGCCGATGTCGTGGACGCCGTACGCCGGCTGACCGCCGCCAAGGGCGCGGCCGCCGACGCCGGGGAGCGGCTGTGGGCGGCGCTGGCCGACGGCCGTCTCGAGGTCAGGGCGCACCCCTTCTCCTGTGCCCCGCTGCCCTACGCGGACATGCCGGAGGACCTGCGCGCCCAGTTCGCCGCCGCGGACCTGACGATCTTCAAGGGGGACCTCAACTACCGCCGCCTGGTGGGCGACCGGCTCCATCCGCCGACGACCCCCTTCGCGGACATCACCGCCTACTTCCCCGGCCCGGCAGCGGCGCTGCGCACCCTGAAGTCGGACGTGATCGTCGGCCTGGACCCGGCCACGGAGGCCGCGCTGGTCGCCGCCGAGGGGCAGCGATGGCGCACCAGCGGCACCCACGCGCTGGTCCAGGTCCGGCCGTGAATCTCAAGTTACGTGCAGCACAAGCGACTTGACGCCGTTGATGAAGTTGGAGACGAGCCGTCCCGGCGGCGCCGCCAGGCGCGGCGCGGCCAGGGCGCGCAGGGCCTCCTCGTAGAGCACCCGCAACTGGAGCCGGGCGAAGTGCGCGCCGAGGCAGACATGCGGGCCGTCCCCGAAGGAGACATGCGGGTTCGGCGTCCGGAACGGGTCGAGCCGGTCCGGCGCGGTGAAGACACGCTCGTCCCGGTTGGCGGAGGCGTGGAAGACCACCACCTTGTCGCCCGCGCGAATGCGCCGCCCGGTCAGCTCGGTGTCGCGGGCGGCGGTCCGCCGGAAGCTGAGCACGGGCGGGTGCCAGCGCAGCAGTTCCTCGACGGCGAGCGGCAGCCGGTCCGGGTGCTCCCGCATCGCGTGGTACGCCTCCGGGTGCTCGGCCAGGGCCAGCAGTCCGCCGGGCGCGGCGGCGCGAACCGTGTCGTTGCCGGCGATCGTCAGCAGGAAGAAGAACATCTCCAGCTCGCGGCCGCTGAGTTCGGAGTCCGTGGCGAGCGTGGTCATGATGTCGTCCGCGGGGTGCCGCCGCTTGTGCGCCGCCAGCTCCTGGGCGTACCCGAACATGTCCCGCAGGGCGGTCGGCGAGCGCGGATCCACGGGCCGGCCCGTGACGTCCCGCCGTGCCTCGCCCTCGTCCGGGTCCTGGTAGCCGATCACACGCTGGGTCCAGCGCAGCAGCAAGCTCCGGTCGGACTCCGGCACCCCGAGCAGGTCGCCGAGGTTGAGGACCGCGTAGTCGTCGGTGACGGCGGCGACGACGTCGCAGGTGCCGTCACCGGCCCGCGCCCGGTCCACCGCCCCGGTGAACAGGGCCCGGGCCCGGGCCCGGGCGACCGCCGTGAAGCGGTCGATGCGCCGCGGCGTGAAGGCGCGGCTCACCAGGCGTCTCAACCGCCCTTGTTCAGGCGGGTCCTGATTGAGCATCATCCTGCGGATGAACGGCAGGTCGGCGGGGTCGGGATCCCGGATCTGGGTGGCACCGACATACGAGGAGTACGTCGCCGAGTCCTTCAGCACGCGCACCACGTCCGCGTGCCGGGTCACGGCCCAGAAGCCGGGCCCCGCCGGCCAGCCGAGCACCTCGGGCTCGTCCTGCCAGGCGACGGGATGGTGGTCGCGCAGCGTCCGGTACGCCGCGTGGGGCACCCCGTCGGCATACCGGCGCGGGTCGAAGACATCGGGGACGGGCGGCGCCTGTCGTACGTTCACGCCGAAACGTCCTCGGCCCGCAGGAAGTCCTCCACCGCGCGGATCAGGTCGAGGGGCGCCTCGTCCATCGCGTAGTGGCCGGCCGACGGCAGTTCGACCAGCGAGCCACCGGGATACCAGCGCAGCCAGGTCTCGCGCAGCAGCGTCGTCGTCAGCGCCGGGTCGAGCGCGCCCGTGACGGCCAGCGCGGGCACGGTCGACCCCTTGACCTCCGCGTGGAAGTCCTCCCCGGCCCATGAGTCCAGCCACGACCGGAACGCCGTCGCGTCGCTGTGCGCCAGCGACCGCGCGACCATGCGGTCCAGCCAGGCGGCCGGGGCCCGGCCGCCGGTGGTGACATCGAGGATGGCGCGCCGGTTCGCCGGCTTGTCGGCGGCCCCGGCGAACAGCTCCCACTGGTCGGCGGGCAGCGCCATCCCCGAGGCCGGGACGGGCGAGACCCCGACGATCCTGCGCAGCCGGCCGGGGGCGAGCGCGAGCAGCCGCTGCGCGACCGCGCCGCCCATCGAGTGCCCGACCACCGAGAACCGGTCCCAGCCCAGCCGGTCCGCCAGGGCCACGAGGTCGGCGGCGGCCTCGGCGGTGCCGAACGCGCCGGACGCGTCCCGCGCCGCCCCGTACCCGCGCAGATCCACCAGGGCGTAGGTGAAGGCGTCGCGGTCGAGATCCGGCAGCACCGTCGCGTACGCGGACCGGTCGGCGAACCAGCCGTGCACCGCGAACACCTTGTGGGCGCCGTCGCCGTGCACTTCATGAGGCAGCACGAAGGAGGTCATGCGACCACCGTGGCCCGGGGGAGGAGGGGCGGCAAGGGGGCGTGACACGTCGTGCGCCGGAAAAGCCGCCAGGGCCCGCGCCCCGGACGGTGCCTCCGCCTCCGATTCACGCGATGGTGTGATCACATCCCGTCACACGGATGGCCCGCAGGGCCCCCGGGTAGTGCCCGGCCATGACGCAGCCGTTCCAACTCCCGCACTTCTACATGCCGTATCCCGCGCGGCTGAACCCGCATCTCGACGAAGCGCGGGCCCACTCCACGGAATGGGCCCGCGCCATGGGCATGCTGGAAGGCTCCGGCATCTGGGAGCAGTCCGACCTCCAAGCGCACGACTACGGGCTGCTCTGTGCGTACACCCACCCCGACTGCGACGGCCCGGCCCTCTCCCTCATCACCGACTGGTACGTCTGGGTGTTCTTCTTCGACGACCACTTCCTGGAAGCCTTCAAACGCACCCAGGACCGCGACGCCGGCAAGGCCCACCTGGACCGGCTGCCGCTGTTCATGCCCATGGACCCGGCGGCTCCCGTACCGCAGCCGGAGAACCCCGTGGAGGCGGGACTCGCCGATCTGTGGGCGCGCACCGTGCCGTCGATGTCCCCCGACTGGCGCCGGCGGTTCGCGGTCGCGACCGAGCATCTGCTCAACGAGTCGCTGTGGGAGCTGTCCAACATCAACGAAGGACGCATCGCCAACCCCGTCGAGTACATCGAGATGCGCCGCAAGGTCGGCGGCGCCCCCTGGTCCGCGGGCCTGGTCGAGTTCGCGACCGCCGAAGTGCCCGCCGCCGTGGCCGGGTCGCGCCCGCTGCGCGTGCTCATGGAGACGTTCTCCGACGGCGTCCACCTGCGCAACGACCTGTTCTCGTACCAGCGCGAGGTCGAGGAGGAGGGCGAACTCAGCAACGGTGTGCTCGTCCTGGAGACCTTCTTCGGCTGCACCACACAGGAGGCGGCGGACACCGTCAACGACATCCTCACCTCACGGCTGCACCAGTTCGAGCACACCGCGCTCACCGAGGTGCCCGCCCTCGCCCTGGACAGGGGGCTCACCCCGGACGAGGTCGCCGCGATCGGCGCGTACGCGAAGGGACTTCAGGACTGGCAGTCCGGCGGCCACGCATGGCACATGAGGTCCAGCCGCTATATGAACAAGGAGGTCCGCCCCGGGCGCGGCCCGGCTCCGACCGGCCTCGGCACATCCGCCGCCGACGTCCGGGCACTGCTCGCCGACGCCGGGGCGGAGCGGATGCGCGCCTACACCCATGTCCCCTTCCAGCGGGTGGGTCCCTCGCTGCTCCCCGACTTCGTCATGCCCTACGAGCTGGAACTCAGCCCACACCTGGACGGGGCCCGCGACAGACTCACGCCCTGGGCCCACCGGACGGGCATCCTCCAGGAGGGCGTCTGGGACGAGGACAAGCTCCTCGCCTACGACCTTCCGCTGTGCGCGGCCGGTCTGGACCCGGACGCGACCCCCGAGGCGCTGGACCTCAGCTCCCAGTGGCTAGCCTGGGGCACCTACGGCGACGACTACTACCCGCTGGTCTTCGGTCTTCGGCGCGACCTGGCGGCGGCGCGGGTGTGCACCGAGCGGCTGTCGTCGTGCATGCCGCTCGACGGCGAGGAACTCCCGGTGCCGGTCAACGGCATGGAGCGCGGTCTGATCGACCTGTGGGCGCGTACCACCGCCGGTATGACCCTCGACCGGCGGCGCACCCTGCGCGCCGCCGTGGACACGATGACCGAGAGCTGGCTGTGGGAGCTGTCCAACCAGCTCCAGAACCGCATCCCGGACCCCGTGGACTATCTGGAGATGCGCCGCGCGACCTTCGGCGCCGACCTCACCAAGAACCTGTGCCGCATGGGCCACGGCCCCGAGGTGCCGCCGGAGGTGTACCGCAGCGGCACGGTCCGCGCCCTGGAGAACGCGGCCATCGACTACGCGATGCTGATCAACGACGTCTTCTCGTACCAGAAGGAGATCCAGTACGAGGGCGAGATCCACAACGCCCTGCTCGTCGTGCAGAACTTCTTCGGCTGCGACTACCCGACGGCCGTGCGGATCGTGGGCGATCTGATGACCCAGCGCATGCGGCAGTTCCAGCATGTCGCCGCCCGCGAACTGCCCGTGCTCTGCGACGACTTGGGCCTCACGGCGGAGTCCCGGGCCATCCTGGACGGCTATGTCGTGGAACTGGGGAACTACATGTCCGGCATCCTGAACTGGCATCGCGGCTGCCATCGCTACGGCGCCGCCGACCTGGCCCGGCGCACCCACGGCTTCGTCCCGGACCTGGCGTCGGCCGCCGGCCTGCGGCCTGAGCCGGTGCCCCGCTGACCGCGTGCGTGCCGGGCGGAGGCGAGGCGGGACGATGGGGAGACGATCCATGGACCAGGGCGCGTCGCGCCCCGACGCGGTGCCCGGCCGGGAGAGCGGCGAGGGGCGGCCGTCCGGGCCCGCACGGCGCCCGCACGCCCCCGCGCGCCGGGGAGGACGCCTGACCACCCTGCTGTGCGTCCTGGTCGTCGGGATGTTCATGGTGCTGTCCGGGGTGGGGCTCGGCACGGTGGGCGCCACGGTGACCGGCATGAGCAGGCTCGCGCAGGTGAAGCGGCATGCGGCGGCGTCCGGGCGGATCACCCCCTCGGTCTCCGGCGGCCGGTCGCCAGGCACCGGGCGCACCCCGGCGCACACCACCTCCGCCGCGGCCCGCGGGGGCGGCCCGGGTCCCGCGCCTGCGCCCTCCCGGCCCTCGCTCGGCATCGAGGCCGTCGACGCCGCATCCGGCGGCGCTCTGCTGGTCGGCGTGCATGTCCCGGGCCCGGGCCACACGGCGGGTCTCGTCCGCGGCGACGTCCTGCTCGCCCTCGACGAGACGCGCCTCGGCTCGGCCGCCGACCTCGCGAGGGCGATCGCCGCCGTCCGCCCCGGCACCGCCGTCACCCTCACCGTCCGCCATGCCGACGGCACCCATGCGCTCCTGACCGCGACACCCGGCGTTCCCATGTGAGCCGTACCGCCGCGGTCGTCCACCGATCGTCGCGGTACCCCGCTGCGGCCGGTCCGCCCGTCGAACAGGACGGCCGCCATGGTCGCGATGGGCTCGCATCCGTCCCGGTGGAAGGGCAGGATGCTGCCCGTAGACCCTGGGAGAATCCGGACCCGCGGAGGACAAGGATGACCGGCACGCCCGCGCAGCCCGACCAAGGCGGCCCCGCGCCCTTCACCGCCGACGACTACGCGGCCCGTATGCGGCGCGCCGCGCAGGCCGCCGACGCGGCCGGGCTCGCCGGGTTGCTGATCGCGCCCGGACCCGACCTGGTGTGGCTGACCGGGTACCGGCCGGTGGAGACCGAACGCCTCACCCTGCTGGTGCTGCGGGCCGGGCACGACCCCGTTCTCGTCGTGCCCACCCTGGAGGCGCCCGACGCGGCGAAGGCGGCCGGCGCGCCCGCGCTGACACTGCGCGACTGGACCGACGGCAAGGACCCGTACGAGGCCGCCGCCGCCCTGCTGCGGCCGGACGGCCGGTACGGCATCAGCGACAACGCCTGGGCCCTGCACCTGCTCGGCCTGCGCGAGCGCCTCCCGGACGCCGGGCACATCGCCCTCACCCGCGCCCTGCCGATGCTGCGGGCCGTCAAGGACGCCGCGGAACTCGACCGGCTGGCGGCCGCCGGGGCCGCCGCGGACGCGACCTACGAGGAGATCAGGAAGGTCCCCTTCGCGGGGCGCCGGGAGCGGGAGGTCGCCGCGGATCTCGCGGACCTGCTGCGGCGGTTCGGGCACAGCCAGGTCGACTTCACCATCGTCGCCTCCGGCCCCAACGGCGCCAATCCGCACCACGAGGCCGGTGAGCGCGTCATCGAGCGCGGCGACATGGTCGTCCTCGACTTCGGCGGCCTCAAGCACGGCTACGGCTCGGACACCTCCCGCACCGTCCACGTGGGCGAACCGACCGACGAGGAGCGCAGGGTGCACGATCTGGTGCGCGCGGCCCAGGAGGCGGGCTTCCGCGCGGTCCGGCCGGGCGCCGCCTGCCAGGACGTGGACCGTGCGGCTCGCGCGGTCATCGCCGACGCCGGGTACGGCGAGTACTTCATCCACCGCACCGGGCACGGCATCGGCGTCACCACACACGAGCCGCCGTACATGATCGAAGGCGAGGAGCAGCCCCTCGTCCCCGGCATGTGCTTCTCCGTGGAGCCCGGTGTCTATCTGCCCGGCCGCTTCGGCGTCCGGATCGAGGACATCGTGACGGTGACCGAGAACGGCGGTCGCCGCCTCAACGACACCTCCCGGGAGATGGCGGTGGTCGACTGAGCGGGCAGGGGCCGGCCGCGCCGCGACCGCGCGGCACACACGGCTCGCCGCCCCGGCACCAGGAGCCCCCAGCACGCCCCCGAGACGACAACGGCGCGATCATGACCCAGGCACCGACACCGACGGCGGAGACCGTTCGCCGACTGGTCCGCTCCCTGCTTCCCGACCAGGGCGGCCCCGAGGTGACGCCGGCCGCCGAGAGCCCGGGACACTCCACCTGGTGGGTCGGCACCCGCCATGTGCTGCGGCTGGCCACCGACCGGGACGCCTCCGCGCGCCAGCGTCGCGAACTGCGGCTGCGCGCCCTGGTGCGGCCGCACGCCGGGGTCGCGGTGCCGACGAGTGTCGCGCACGGAGAGTGGGCCGCCGGCCTCGGCTACACCCTCGACACCCGGCTGCCGGGCACCACCGGTGAGGGACCGGCCGTCTCCGCGCTCGGCGAGGCGGACCTCGCGACGCTGCTCACCGGGTTGCGCGAGGTGCCGGTGCGTCAGGCCGAGTCGCTCGGCGTGCCCCGGGTGCCGCCCCGCTCCCTGGAGGCGCTCCGGGGCGCCGCGGCGGGCGCCGCCGGCCGCCTCGCCGAGGACGACGAGTTCGACCCCGCGCGACTCGCCCAGCTCACCGCGGCCGCCGGCCGCCAGCTCGTCCCCCAGCCCGGCGCCGCCGTCCTGGTCCACCACAACCTCCGCGGCGACCACCTCGTGGTGAGCGGCGACGGGCGGGTGCGCGGCGTCCTCGGCTGGACCGAGGCGGTCGTCGGCGACCCGGCCGAGGACATCGCCTCCCTCGCGGTCGCCGCCGGCGCCCCCGCGGCGGTGCGCGCGGCGACCCTGGCGGGCTACGGTGCCCGCCCCTGTCTGCGTGGCCTGTGGCTGGCCCGCTGCGACACGCTGACCCGCCTCGCCGACGGGCTCGACGGCCGCGACCCCACCCCGCCGCCCGTGCTGCGCTCCCGGCTGCGACGCGCATGGGAGGCGATCCTGTTGGAGCGGGTCACCGAACTGCCGGACGATGAGACCCCGTAGGGGGCGCCCCGTACCGGCGGTCCGCCGGCACCGGCGGTCGGTCCCGCATCGGCGGTCGGTCCGGTACCGGCAGTTGGTCCGGTACCGGCGGTCCGACCAGCATCGGCGGTCCGTCGGGCACGGGCCGTCGGTCCGGTTACCGGCGGTCCGTCCGCCATCGGCCGTCGGTTCCGTACCGGCGGTCCGTCCCACATCGGCGGTCCGTCCGGCATCAGCCCTCCGTCCCGCACCGGCCGTCCGTCCCGCACCGGCCGTCCGTCCCGCACCGGCCGTCCGTCCCGCACCGGGCCCCCGACGCCTCGTCACCCCTGGGTCAGCACCACGCACGACTCGCCCGGCAGTTGCAGCACCCCCTCCTCGTCCGGCGGCTGCACGGGCTCCCACGCGGCCAGTAGGCGCGCGTGCGGGAGACCGAGGCGGATCCGCGCGGGTTCCTTGGCGAGGTTCACGGCGACCCGTACATCGCCGCGGCGGAAGGCGAACCAGCGCGCGTCCTCGTCGTAGGCGACCTTCACGCCCTCGAGGTCGGGGTCCACGAGGTCGGGCCGGTCGCGGCGGAGCGCGATCAGCTCGCGGTACCAGGCCAGCACGCGCGCGTGGGGGTCGCTCTCCGGCTCGGACCAGTCGAGGCAGGAGCGGTCGCGGGTCGCCGGGTCCTGCGGATCCGGCACGTCCTCCTCCGCCCAGCCGTGCGCCGCGAACTCCCGGCGCCTGCCCCGTCGTACGGCCTCGGCCAGTTCGGGATCGGTGTGGTCGGTGAAGAACTGCCAGGGCGTTCCCGCGGCCCACTCCTCGCCCATGAACAGCATCGGGGTGAACGGGGCGGTGAGCACCAGGGTCGCCGCGCACGCCAGCAGCCCGGGGGAGAGGGACGCCGAGAGCCGGTCCCCGAGGGCGCGGTTGCCGACCTGGTCGTGGGTCTGGGCGTAGCCGAGCAGACGGTGGGCGGAGACACGCGTACGGTCCAGGGGGCGTCCGTGCCGCCGGCCACGGAACGTCGAGTAGGTGCCATCGTGGAAGAAGCCGCCCGTCAGGGTCTTGGCGAGGGCTGCGAGGGGCGCCCGGGCGAAGTCCTCGTAGTAGCCCTGGGACTCCCCGGTCAGCGCGGTGTGCAGCGCGTGATGGAAGTCGTCGTTCCACTGGGCGTGCAGCCCGAGCCCGTGCTGCGTGCGTGGGGTGATGACCCGAGGGTCCCCGAGGTCCGACTCGGCGACCAGGAAGAGCGGCCGGCCGGTCTCGTCGGCCAGCGCGTCCACCGCCGACGACAACTCCTCCAGGAAGTGCAGCGCGCGGGTGTCGTGGAGCGCGTGCACCGCGTCCAGGCGCAGCCCGTCGAGCCGGTAGTCGCGCAGCCAGGCCAGCGCGCTGCCGATCAGATACGCGCGCACCTCGTCCGAGCCCGGCCCGTCCAGGTTCACCGCGGCGCCCCAGGGCGTGTGGTACGTCTCCGTGAAGTACGGGCCGAACACGGGAAGATGGTTGCCGGAAGGGCCGAGGTGGTTGTGGACCACATCCAGCACGACCCCGAGGCCCCGTTCGTGGGCCCGGTCGACGAACCGTTTCAGCGCCTCGGGCCCGCCGTACGGCTCGTGCACCGCCCAGAGGCTGACGCCCTCGTACCCCCAGCCGTGCCGTCCCGGGAACGGGCACAGCGGCATCAACTCGACATGGGTGACGCCCAGTTCCACGAGATGGTCCAGCCGCCGCGCCGCCGCGTCCAGCGTGCCCTCGGGGGTGTACGTCCCCACATGCAGCTCGTACAGCACCGCACCGGACAGCCCGCGCCCCGCCCACCGGGTGCGCCAGTCGTACCGCCCCTGGTCGACCACCGCGCTCAGCCCGTCCGGGCCGTCCGGCTGGCGGCGCGACCGAGGATCGGGCAGCACCGGGCCGTCGTCCACCGCGAACCCGTACCGGGCGCCGTCCCCGGCCTCCGTCTCACCGGTCCACCACCCCGAGCGCTCCGAATCGCGCTCCAACGCGCGCGTGGTGCCCTCGCAATGGAGCGTCACCCGGGCTGCCTGTGGTGCCCACACCTCGAACTGCACGGACGGTTCCCCCTCGTCTGCTCATCGTGATGTAGCCCGTCCATGGTGCTTCATACGAGATCAATCGGCCGCCGGATCCACTCTTTTGACACGCCCGAAGGACCCCGACGGCGTCGGCGGTCGTTTTGTCGTTTCCTGGACAGTGCTTGCCGACTGACCGACAATCTCCTCCGTGACGTCGTCTTTCGAGTTCCACACGTACCCCGCGCGGCTCTCGGACGCCGAACGCGACAGGGCGCTGAAGGTGCTCAGCGACGGCGTCGCCCTGGGGCGCCTGTCGCACGAGACGTTCCTGCGGCGGATGGAGCTGGCCCTGGCCGCCCGGCAGCCGGAGGAACTGGCCGCGCTCACCGCCGACCTGACCACCGAGAAGCGCTGGTCGCGTCTTGTCTTCGGGACGGTCGAGGCCGTCTCCGGGTTCACCGTGCGGCTGCGCCGGGCCTGGCAGGCCGAGCGGCTGCCGAAGCTGTTGCTGCCGCACCCGGCCAACCCCTATCCGCTGCGGATCGGCCGAGACCCCGCGAGCGGCCTCAGGCTCAGCCATGAGACGGTCTCCCGGGTGCACGCCGAACTCCGGCATCAGGGCGGCCTGTGGGTGCTGCGCGACCTCGGCTCGACCAACGGCACCACCGTCAACGGCCGCCGGGTGATCGGCGCCGCCGTCGTCCGGGACGGGGACCAGGTGAGCTTCGGGTCCATGACCTTCCGGCTGGCCGCTGGGTAGCGGGCCGCCCGGGCGCACCGGAGCGCGCCGGTCCGGCCCGTTCCGCCGTCGGAGTGCCGTCCCGCCCCCGCCCCGTCCGCCTCCCCGCCGCGGTGTTGACGTAGCTCCCGGGCCGTGACTGACTGTGCGTACGCCGTGCACATCAGGTGAACCGACGGCACCGCACAGTGGAGGTGTGCCCTGTCGCCACTCCTCCGCTACCCCACCGTGGACGAACTCGGCGCGCACGCGGCGGCGCTTGTCGCCCGCCGCCCAGGCGACGCCCGGCTGCGCCGCATCGGCACGTCCCGGGGCGGCACACCCCTGTGGCTGCTCTCCGTCGGCCACGGCGACCGCCACGCCCTCGTCGTCGCCGGACCCCACGCCAACGAACCCGTCGGCGGAGTCACCGTCCTGCGCCTGGCCGAGCGGGTGCTCGCCGACCCCCGCCTGGGCGCCGGCACGACCTGGAACCTGCTGCTCTGCCTCGACCCCGACGGCGCGCGCCGCAACGAGGGCTGGCTGTCGGGCCCGTACACCCTCGGCCGGTACTTCCGGAACTTCTTCCGGCCCGGTTTCCTGGAGCAGCCCGAGTGGCTGCCCGACGGCGCGGAGCGCGCCGCCCTGCCCGAGACCCGCGCCCTGCTCGCCCTGCAGGACGAGTTGCGGCCCTTCTTCCAGTGCTCCCTGCACGGGGTCGACGTCGGCGGCGGCTTCGTCGAGCTGACCCGCGACCTGCCGGGCATGGCCCAGCGAGTCGCCCAGTCCGCGGCCCGGCTCGGCATCCCGCGCGAACTCGGCCCCTACGACACCCTGTACTGGCCGACCCTCGGGCCCGCCGTGTACCGCATCCCGCCGCCCCGGCGCGGCGACCTGGCCGCCGCGATCACGGAGGCCGCGGTCGAGTCGACCTGGTTCCACCCGCACCGCTACGGCACCGTGACGGCGGTCGTGGAGGCTCCCATGTGGGGGGTGAGGGCCGTGGAGGACGCCTCGCGGCCCCCGGACCCCGAGTCGGTGCTGCGCGCCGTCAGCGCCACCCTGCGCCATGACACCCGGCTGCTCGCGGGACTCCTGGACCGTATCCGCCCCCGGCTGGCCGTCGTCCCGGACGCCGCCCGGCTGCTCGCCCCGGTCGACGACTATTTACTGGTCGGCCCCGGACTCGCCGACTCCTGGGACCCGGACGTCTACGGCGCCGGTCAGCGGCCCCTGCCCCCGCTCGACACCGCCCGGCTGACCGCCCTCGGCATCTCCGGGCGCCGTGTCGCGCTGCGCACCGCCGGGCTGCTCCAGCAGCTCGCCCGGGCCGCCGGGCGCGAGGCGGCCGGGGTGCTGCCGGAACTCGACCGGCTCATCGACGACTGGTGCGCCGACTACCGTGACGGCTACGGGGCGCGCTGGATCCCGGTCGCCCGCCAGGCCGAGTACCAGGCGCGCGTGGTGCTCGCCGCCGTCGAGCTGGCCGGCCGGGAGGCGCCCGTGCGCTCCCATTCGGGTGAGTCCGGCTGGGGCCCGGAGGCCGCGGTGCCGATGCATACGGAATGACGACCAAGACCACCCTGGCCGTGGGCGGCGCCCTGATCGCCGCGGCCGCCCTGCTCCCCATGACCCCGGCGCAGGCCGCGCCCCGGCCGGCCGTCGCCGGCAACTGGCTCTATCTGACCGTCACCAACGGCGACGACCGGTCCCGGGACATCAGCGGCACGCTGCTGCTGTGCGACCCGCCCCGGGGCCACTCCCAGGCCGCCGAGGCCTGCGCGGAACTCGACGCGGCCGACGGGGACATCGGCCGCATCCCGCCGGACGACTCGCTCTGCCCGATGCTCTACAGCCCCGTCAGCGTGTCCGCGCGCGGCGAGTGGGACGGCCGTCCGGTGGAGTACAGCCACACCTTCTCCAACGCGTGCGAGCTACAGGCGCGCACCGGGGCGGTGTTCGCGCTGGCGGACCGGTCGGTTCCGGGCGTACGGCACCGGACGGTCCCGGGCGTACGGCACCGGACGGTCCCGGGCGTACGGCACCGGACGGTCCCGGGTGTACGGCACTGAGCCGCGCCCCGCGCGCGTGCCTGGCGTCCAGCACGGCACGCGCGCGGGCTGACGCCTGCCCCCCTTGCGGCCCCGGCCCGCCCCCGCTTCCGGCGACGGGCCCCTCACTCCCCGGCGACCCGCTCCAGCAGCGCCACCGGCAACCGCGCGAAAAGGTCCTCCACACGCGTGTGCCCCTCGAACCGGCGCTCGGGGGCCAGTACGTCCGTCCACCGGCCGGGCGGCAGCGCGAGGGACGTGTCGCGCCAGCCGCCGCTCTCCGCGAGTCGCAGCGACAGCCGGGTGACCGCCGTCAGCACCTCCCCCGACCGTACGAAGGCCACGCAGTGCGCGGCGGCCGGACCCTCGGCCCCGAGCGGTGTGTACGTTCCCGACGCCCCGAAGACCTCCGGGCGCCGTGCGCGCAGCCGCAGCGCGGTCACGGTGAGGTCCGCCTTCCCCGAGGGCGCCTCCCGCGGCGCGAACGGCCGCCGGTTGTCCGGGTCGACCAGCGCCCGGTACTCACCCTCCGTGCCCTGGTAGACGTCCGGCACGCCCGGCATCGTCAGGTGGACCAGCGCGGCCCCGAGGGCGTTCGCCCGGATATGCGGCGCGAGCGCGTCCCGCAGTCGCGTCACAAGCCGGCCCGGGGCCCCGCACGGCCCCTGACCGACGAACGCCGCCACGGCCTCCTCGTAGGCCGGATCCTGCTCGGTCCATGTCGTGTGCAGCCCCGCCTCCCGTACGTGCTTGAGCAGGGCCCCGCCCAGACGCTCCCGATCGGCCCGCCCGAGCCCGAAGAGCGTCTGCCAGGCGACCCACGCCAGGTGCGGGTCGGGCCCGGGGTCGCCCGCGCGGGTCACCTCGGCCAGCACGTCGGCCCAGCGCTCCGGGCACTGGCTGAGCACCGAGACGGCGGCCCGCACATCCGCGCTGCGCTTGGTGTCGTGCGTCGACAGCACCGTCCCGGTGGCGGGCCAGTCGCGCTGCACGCGCCCGCAGTAGGCGTGGAAGTCCTCCGGAGCTACGGCCGGGACGCCGGGGTCGCCGCCCACCTCGTTCGCGGACAGCAGCGGCACATAGCGGTAGAACGCCGTGTCCTCCACGGACTTGGCGCGCAGTGCCGACGCCGTCTGCGCGAACCGGGCCCGGAACTCGGCGTGCAGGGGCCCGTCCCCGGCCCGTCCCAGCGCGAGGTCCCGTACGACGGTCACCGCGTGGGCCTCCTCCGGCACGGTGAAGGCCGCGCGGGCCTCGGCGGCGGCCTCCTCGGTGACGACCGCGGCGGCGTCCTCCGGGGTGTACGGCCGGTACACCTCCAGGCGGACGAGGAGTTCGCGCAGCGCGGAGCGCAGCGCCCAGGGGGCGTGGTCGTGCAGCGCCGGGTCCGGGGAGGCCTCGCACAGGCGGCTCGCCACGCGCGTGAGGCGGTCCACCTCGGCCGCCAGCTCATGGGTGACCACCTGGTGGGCGGCGCGGCGTACGGTGGAGGCCCAGTGCCCGCCGTGGTCGCCCAAGGGGGCCGCGAACCGGCGGTAGTGGCCGAGCAGGTCCGCGGCGCCCGCGGGGTCCGTGAACAGCCCGTCCACCCGCCGCAGGGCGTCGTATCCGGTGGTGCCCGCGACGGGCCAGGCGGCGGGCAGGCGCTCGTTCGCGGCGAGGATCTTCTCCACCACGGTCCACCGCCCGCCGGTGGCCTCGTGCAGCCGGCGCAGATACCCCCCCGGGTCGGCGAGCCCGTCCGGGTGGTCCACGCGCAGCCCGTCGATCACCCCCTCGTCGAGCAGCCGCAGCAGCGTCGCGTGAGTCGCCGTGAAGACCTCCGGGTCCTCCACGCGCACCCCGATCAGCTCGGAGATGGTGAAGAACCGCCGGTAGTTCAGCTCCGTCCGGGCCAGCCGCCACCACACCGGGCGGTACCACTGCGCGTCGAGCAGCTGCGGCAGCGGCAGGTTCCCGGTGCCCTCGCGCAGCGGGAACACGTGGTCCCGGTAGCGCAGCACGTCCCCGTCGACCTTGAGCTGCCCGATCTCCTCGCCGAGCCGGCGCCCGAGCACGGGCAGCAGCACCTGCCCGCCCCGTGCCTCCCAGTCGATGTCGAACCAGCGTGCGTACGGCGACTCGGGCCCCTCGCGCAGCACCTCCCACAGGGGACGGTTGTGGCGTGGGGCGGCGGCCATGTGGTTGGGCACGATGTCCACGACCAGGCCCAGCCCGTGTTCCCGGGCGGTACGGGCCAGGGCGCGCAGCCCTGCCTCGCCGCCGAGTTCCTCCCGTACGCGCGCGTGGTCGACGACGTCGTAGCCGTGCGCCGACCCGGGGACGGCCTCCAGGACGGGAGACAGATGCAGATGCGAGACGCCGAGTGCGGCCAGGTACGGCACGGCCGCCTCGGCCGCGCCGAACGGGAACTCCGGCTGGAGCTGGAGCCGGTAGGTGGCGGTGGGCACCGGCGGGGCGGGACGCTCAGGTGTCATGGAGACCTACGTACCCGCCCCGACGGCTTTCGTGCCGGGAACGCGCCGTCGGGTGCCGTCCGGCCTCCCCTAGGCGGGCCGGTGGAGCACCACCAGGCTCCGGTCCACCAGTGTCAGCAGCCCCCCCGCCGCGATCTTGTCACCGGTGCCCGGCGTCACCCCCTCGGGGACGGAGGTGTCGACGACCACCTGCCACTGGCGCCCGTGGTCGACGGGCACCACGAACTCCAGCGGCTTCGGCGAGGCGTTGAACATCAGCAGGAAGGAGTCGTCGGTGATCCGCTCGCCGCGCGGGCCGGGCTCGGAGATCGCGTTGCCGTTCAGGAACACGGTCAGCGCGCCCGCCTGCGCCGACGTCCAGTCCCGCTGGGTCATCTCCTGGCCCTGCGGGGTGAACCAGGCGATGTCGGACAGCTCGTCGTGCGTGCCCTGCACCGGGCGGCCGTGGAAGAAGCGCCGCCGGCGGAAGACCGGGTGGTCCCGGCGCAGCCACACCATCGCGCGCGTGAACGCCGGCAGCTCCCCGCCGTCGTCCTCGGGCCACTCCACCCAGGACAGCTCGTTGTCCTGGCAGTAGGCGTTGTTGTTGCCCTGCTGGGTCCGGGCGAACTCGTCGCCGTGGCTGAGCATCGGCACGCCCTGGGAGAGCATCAGCGTGGCGATGAAGTTCCGCATCTGCCGGCCCCGCAGCTCGAGCACCGCCGGGTCGTCGGTCTCACCCTCGGCCCCGCAGTTCCAGGAGCGGTTGTAGCTCTCCCCGTCGCGGTTGTCCTCGCCGTTGGCCTCATTGTGCTTGTCGTTGTAGGCGACGAGGTCGTGCAGCGTGAAGCCGTCGTGACAGGTCACGAAGTTGATCGAGGCGAGCGGCCGGCGGCCGTCGTCCTGGTAGAGGTCCGAGGAGCCGGTCAGCCGGGAGGCGAACTCCGCGAGCGTGCGGGGCTCGCCGCGCCACAGGTCCCGTACGGTGTCGCGGTACTTGCCGTTCCACTCCGTCCACAGCGCCGGGAAGTTGCCCACCTGGTAGCCGCCCTCGCCCACGTCCCAGGGCTCGGCGATCAGCTTCACCTGGGAGACCACGGGGTCCTGCTGGACCAGATCGAAGAACGACGACAGCCGGTCGACCTCGTGGAACTGCCGGGCGAGCGTCGCCGCGAGGTCGAAGCGGAAGCCGTCCACATGCATCTCGGTCACCCAGTAGCGCAGCGAGTCCATGATCAGTTGCAGCACGTGCGGGGAGCGCATCAGCAGGGAGTTGCCGGTCCCGGTCGTGTCCATGTAGTAGCGCGGGTCGTCCGTCAGCCGGTAGTACGAGGGGTTGTCGATGCCCCTGAAGGAGAGCGTGGGGCCGAGGTGGTTGCCCTCGGCGGTGTGGTTGTAGACGACGTCGAGGATGACCTCGATCCCGGCCTCGTGCAGCGCGCGGACGGCCGACTTGAACTCCAGCACCTGCTGGCCGCGGTCGCCCCAGGAGGCGTAGGCGTTGTGCGGGGCGAAGAAGCCGATGGTGTTGTAGCCCCAGTAGTTGGCGAGGCCCATGTCCACCAGACGGTGGTCATTGACGAACTGGTGTACGGGCATCAGCTCCAGTGCGGTGATACCCAACTCGGTCAGGTGTTCGATGATGGCCGGGTGGGCGAGGGCCGCATAGGTGCCGCGCAGTTCGTCGGGCAGCGCCGGGTGGCGCATCGTCAGGCCCTTCACATGGGCCTCGTAGATCACCGTGCGGTGGTACTCGGTGTGCGGCCGGCGGTCGTCGCCCCAGTCGAAGTAGGGGTTGATCACCACGGACGCCATGGTGTGGGGCGCCGAGTCGAGGTCGTTGCGCTTGTCGGGGGAGCCGAAGGGGTAGCCGTACACCTCCTCGCCCCATGTCACGGTGCCGCTGACGGCACGCGCGTACGGGTCGAGCAGCAGCTTCGCCGAGTTGCAGCGCAGCCCGCGCTCGGGGGCGTACGGGCCGTGCACCCGGAACCCGTACCGCTGCCCGGGCATCACTCCGGGCAGATACGCGTGCCGCACGAACGCGTCGGTCTCCCGCAGCTCCACCGCCGTCTCCGAACCGTCGTCGTGCAGCAGACACAGCTCGATCCGGTCGGCGGTCTCCGAGAAGACCGCGAAGTTGGTCCCTGCGCCGTCGTAGGTGGCGCCGAGCGGATATGCTTCTCCAGGCCAGACCTGCATGGATACGACTCTCCCAGTTGTCCTGGCCCCAAGGGGCGCCCTGAGGGCGAGTCTTCCCCGAAAGTCGGGGAACCCCCCATGACTTACATCCCTCTTAACAGCCGACCAGTGCATACGTGTCAGGGCGCAGCCACCCGTGCGACCGCGTATGCCGAACCAGTGGGGCTCGATCCACTCCCGTGACGCAGGGGGAGTGGGGGGAGACGTGCGCAAGATGGTGCGCCGCCATCTGGGCAAGGTGGTGGCGGGTGCGGCCATCGCGGTGACGGGGACCGCCGTGATGGCCGGGATCACCTCCCCCGGTCAGCTGATGCTCACCGGCATCGTCCACCGGGCGGTCCCGGGAGCCCAGCCGGCCGTCCTCGACCAGTGTGGCCTCCACCGCTGTGTGCGGCTCTTCCCGAAGATCCCGAACGGTGCCTGGGTCGACAGCCGTTCCTTCGTGGTCGACCTGAGCGCCCGGAAGGTCGGCAGGCTCGGCTGAGCCACGCGCCGGCGCGCGCCGAACGGAGCGCTTCCGCGGACCGCGGGCGTCCCGTCTCGCCTTTCTCGTCTCTCATCTTCCCGCTTTGTCCTTCTCGCCTTGTGCGATGTGTGCAAGAGGAGTCTCTTCGTCATGCGCGTGAACAGAAACAGCCGCGCCCGCAGGCGGGCCCTGACCGGCCTCCTCGCGGCCGGGCTCGCCTTCGGGGATACGGCGGCCGCACCGGCCGTCGCCCAGCCGGCCGCCGAGTGCACGCGGCGTACCGGATCGAGCAGAAGCTCTCCACCAGGGCAAGGACCTGTTGGTCTACACCGTCAACAAGGTCGGCTGGTACGAGTACATCACCGAGTGGCGCTTCCAGGACGACGGCACGATCAACATGAACGTCGGCGCGACCGGCAGCCTCTCGCCGTACGACTACGACGCGGGCGACGGCCGCGGCTGGCCGATCGGCAAGGGCGCCCGGGCCTACGCCACCAGCCACAGCCACAACGTCTTCCGGCGGCTCGACTTCGGCCTCGACGGCTCGTCCGAGAGCCGCATCGAGCAGTACGACTCCCAGGTCAGCCCGCCGTCCCGCGGTGCCCAGGCGCCGACCGACAAGACCACGCGCACGAGGGTGGCCAAAGAAGCGGGCGACGCCGCGAACATGCGCTGGTGGCGGTCGTCAGCGGCACCGGCAAGAACAGGGACGGCCACGCGCGCTCGTACGAACTCGTCCCGGGCGCCAGCACCAAGTACCTCGGGCACGACTTCACCCGCCACGACGTCTACTTCACCGAGTACGACAAGTGTGAGCGGTCGCCAGCGACAACCTCGGCGACTGCGGCGCCCGGGCGGGCACGTCCCTCGACACATGGGTCAACGGACAGACGCTCACTCACCCGGTGGTGTGGGTGAATGTCGGCTTCCATCACATCGCGCGCGACGAGGATCAGCAGCCCATGCCGGTCCACCGGCAGGGCTTCTCGATCGCTCCGCGCGACGTCACGGCTATGAATCCCCTCACTCCACCGGCCCTCGCGGGCCGGAACGGGCTTGGCCGACCGGGTAGTTGAGAAACGACCCTGTGCATCCGGCTGCATCCCGCCGCTCTCCCGGAGTACTCTTCCTTGATCGTTGGCTGGGGCCTGGCCCCTGAGGAGGCTCGGGGGAGCGGAAGGCGGTGCGCGGGTGGGCTCGGGAGGGCTGGAGCTGCCCCCTGGTGACGAGGGTCACGAGGGGAACTCCACGGATGTCCCGCCCGGGGCGGTGTCCCTGGCACGGCCGATGGAAATGGGGTCCATCGGACCGGAACTGGACTGGAACGCCGAGGCATGGCGTGAGGTACGGACCCGCGCCCAGCGGGCGGGACGCGCCTACATCTGGCTGAATCTGGTCGAACAGCGGCTGCGCGCGGTCGTGGCCGCTGTTCTCCGCCCCATCTACGAGCCCGTCCACGGCGACGACTGGGTGGTCGCCGCGGCGGGGCCGGCCGGCCAGGAGTGGGTGCAGCGCGCGGTCGCGGTACGCGAGGTCAGCCGCCGCAAGGGCTACCTGCTCGACCCCGCCGACGACAACGTGCTCAGCTTCCTGACGCTGCCGCAACTGCGCGAGCTGATGGTGCAGCACTGGCCGTGCTTCGAGCCGTACATAGACGAGCGCCGTGACGTCGAACTCGCCCTGGACGAGCTGGAAGTGACCCGGAACGTGGTCTCGCGCAACCGGGCCCTGTCGGAGACGGTGCTCGCCCAGGCCGAGCGCGCCTCCGCCCGGCTGCTGGAGATCCTCGGCGCGGGCGGCGACGTGCCGTCCGCGCGCAGGCTGCCCGTGGACGCGGTCGAGGACCTGGTGGGTGACCGGTACGCGGATGTGGTCGCCGTCCACCCCGACCGGGTACGGCTGCTGCGGCAGTTCCCCGCCGAGGACATCTTCGGGGGCGCCCGCCGCCTCGACGCCATCGGCATCGGCCTCAACCTGCTCGTGCAGAACTTCTCCGGGCGCCGGCTGCTGCGCCTCGCGGAGGCGGGTGCCCGGGTGCGTCTGCTGTTCCTCAACCCCGCCTCCAGCGCCGTCAAACGGCGGGAGCGGGAACTCGGCATCAGGAAGGGCGAGCTGAGCCGGGCCGTCGAGATGAACATCCTGCACATGCGCCGGGTGCGCGCCCGGCTGCGCGACCCGGGCGCCTTCGAGATCCAGGTCTTCGACGAGACGCCCCGCTTCACCGCGTACCTGGTGGACGGGGACGGCTCCGACGGAATCGCGGTGGTGCAGTCCTATCTGCGGCGCAGCCGGGGCATGGAGGCGCCGGTGCTGGTGCTGCGCAACGGCAACCGGGTCGTGAAGTCGGACGAAACCGTCGAGGGCGGGCTGTTCCCGACCTATCGCGAGGAGTTCGAGCAGGCATGGGCAGATTCGCGCCCCGTGTCCTGAGCTCTCCTGTGGGGGCGTCGGCCGGGGCCGAGCGGAACGCGATCCGGGGATTGTCAGTGGTGGATGCGAAGGTGGTGGCCACTGGGGGAACGCACCACCGAGAAGGGGGGCCGCCATGGCCTGGCACCGAGAGCTGCTGATCGGATTCGACCTGGAGACGACCGGGACGGATCCGTACGAGGCGCGCATCGTCACGGGGGCGGTGATCGAGGTCAAGGACGGGCAGCCGCTCGGCCGGCGCGAATGGCTGGCCGACCCCGGAGTGGAGATCCCGGCGGACGCGGTCGCGGTGCACGGGATCAGCAATGAGCGGGCGGCCGCCGAGGGCAGCCGGGCCGACCGGGTCGCGGACGCGATCGCCGACGTCCTGGCCGGGTACTGGAAGACGGGCGTCCCGGTCGTCGCCTACAACGCGTCCTTCGACCTCACCCTGCTCACGGCCGAGCTGCGCCGGTACGGACTGCCCTCACTGCGCGAGCGGCTCGGCGGTCCGGGGCCCGCGCCCGTCATCGACCCGTACACCATCGACCGCCGGGCCGACCGCTACCGCCGCGGCAAGCGCACCCTGGAGGCGGTCTGCGCGGAGTACGGCGTCCCGCTGGACGCGGCGCACAACGCCGCCGCGGACGCCCTGGCCGCGGCCCGGCTCGCCGGCGCGATAGCCCGCCGCCACCCGAAGATCGCGGCGCTCGGCCCGGCGGAGCTGCACCGCCGTCAGATCGAGTGGCACGCGGACTGGGCGGCGGACTTCCAGGCGTTTCTGCGCCGCAAGGGCGACACCGAGGCCGTGGTGGACGGGGCGTGGCCGTTGCGCGAGGCATTGCAGCACACGGTCTGACCGGGCCTCGCGGGCTGAGAGCGCAGGGCTCAGAAGGTATACCAGCGAACGGTCTCGTCCCCGTCCCGCAGGGACGCCACCCGCCGCTCGAACTCGGCGAGTGCCTTGGGGTTGCTGGGCGCGTGCTGCGCGACCCAGGCGCAACTGGCGGTCTCGCGCGCGCCCCGCAGCACGGAACAGCCCTCCCAGGCGCGCACGTCCCAGCCGTAGGTCCGGGTGAAGGAGTCGTACGCCTCGGCGGGCAGGCCGTAGCGGTCGCGGGACAGTGCCATGACCACCAGGTCGTGCTCGCGCAGATCCGCGGCGAAGGTCTCCAGGTCCACCAGCACCGGTCCGTCCGGGCCGATGTGCACATTGCGGGGCAGCGCGTCGCCGTGGATGGGGCCCGGCGGCAGATGCGGCGTCAGGGCCGCCGCCGCGGCGGCGAACCCGTCCCGGCGCTCGCGCAGATACGCCGCGTCGGCAGGATCGATCGCGTCGCCCGCCAGCCGCAGCCAGCGCTCCACACCGCCCAGCAGATCGCGGGGCGGCAGATCGAAGGAGGGGGAGGGGAGTGCGTGCACGATCCGCAGCAGTTCGGCCAGGTCCCGCGGCTCGGCGGGGCGTACGGGCTCGGGCAGCCGGTGCCACACCGTCACCGGGTGGCCGTCCACGAGGAGCGGCCGGGGCTCGGCGGCCCGTACGGCGGGGACGCCCTCCTCGGCGAGCCAGACGGCGGTGTCCAGCTCCCGCCGTGCCCGGTCCAGGAGTTCGGCGTCGCGGCCCACCTTGACCACCAGTTCACCGGCGGCGAACACCGCGTTCTCGCCCAGGGCGAGGAGTCGCGCGTCCCCGGCCGGCCCGGGCAGCACGCCCGCCGCCGCCAGCAGCTCGCGCGCCGTTGCCTCGTCCATGTGTTCGTCTCCGTGCCTCGCCGCGGTCCTTGATGCCCTGGTGAACAACCGCCGGGGCACACACCCCTCGGGCCGCCGCCCCGGCCGTCCGCACCGCCAGTGTCGCATTCCCCCAGGTCGCGCAGTGTGCGTGGGGTCACCGCCTACGGGGGGAGGGGCCGCGCGATCCGGCGCCGCGGAACGCGTGATGGTGGCGGTGCGGCCGTGAGCGCGGCAACGTGGCCGGAGGGGACGGTGGCGCGGCCGGTGAACACGGCATGCGTGGCCGGGATGCTCACCCCGGCCACGCATGCCCTCGGTGTCCTCACCGGCAGGGATCAGACGCCGACCTTCTCCCCCTCCACCGCCGGCGGCGGAGGCGGCGGGGAGGCCAGGGCCGACTCGTCGTGTGTGAGGTCGGGCAGCCGGTGCAGCCACTTCGGCAGGTACCAGTTCCGTTCGCCCAGCAGGGCCATCACGGCCGGGAGCAGCACGCCCCGGATGACGGTCGCGTCGATGAGCACCGCCGCGGCGAGGCCCACGCCCATCTGCTTCATGGACTGCATCGACAGCGTGCCGAAGATCGCGAAAACGGCCACCATGATGACCGCGGCGCTGGTCACGACGCCCGCCGTCGTCACCACACCGTGCGCGATGGCCTCCTTCGTCGTCCGGCCGCGCAGCCGCGCCTCGCGGATCCGGGAGACCACGAACACGTGGTAGTCCATCGAGAGACCGAACAGGATGACGAAGAGGAACAGCGGCAGCCAGGTGACGATGGCCCCCACGCCGTGGGCGCCCACCAGCGAGGCGCCCCAGCCGTGCTGGAAGACGGCGACCAGGATGCCGTACGCCGCGCCGACCGACAGCAGATTGAGCGCGATCGAGGTGATAGCGACCGTCAGCGAGCGGAAGGAGACGAGCATCAGCAGGAAGGCGAAGACCACGACGAACGCGAAGACCGGGACCACCGAGCCGACGAGCTGGTCATTGAAGTCGTGCGAGCCCGCCACCTGCCCGGTGATCGGCGCCTGCACGCCCTCGACCTTGCCGAGGGTGTCCGGCCGCACCTTGTCACGCAGCAGTTCCAGGCTCCTGCCCGCCCGGTCCAGGTCCGAGCCGCCGACCAGCGGGACGGAGACCACGGCCACGTTCTGCGCGTCGTGCAGCCTGATGTCCACCGGGCCACGCGAGGCGCCCGAACTGATCGCCTGCGCCCGGAAGTCGGCGAGCGCGGACTTCACGTCGGGGGCGTTGATGTCCTTCGCCCGGACGATCACCTGGGCCGGCTCGGAGCCGCCCGGGAAGGCGTCGTTGACCCGGTTGTACGTGGCCACGATGGGCAGCTTGTCGCCGAACTCCTGGTCCATCGTCAGGTTCTGGGTCTTCATGCCGAGCGCGGGCGCCGCGACCGCCAGCAGCGCACCCGCCGCGACCACCAGCGAGACGGCGGGCCTGGCGAGGACGACCTTGAGCACGGCGGCCCACAGCCGGCTGCCCTCGGCGGAGGAACGGGCGCCGGCACCGCGCCGCCGGCGCAGGAACGGAAGACGGCCCTTCTCCACCCGCTCGCCGAGGAGGGAGAGCAGCGCGGGCAGCACGGTCACCGAACCGACCATGGCGACCGCCACCACCATCAGTGAGGCCAGCCCCATCGCCTCGAAGGTGGCGATGCCCGTGAAGAGCATGCCGGCCATGGCGACGCACACGGTGACACCGGAGACGATGACGGCGCGTCCGCTGGTCGCGGCGGCGATCCGCAGCGCGGTGCCCGGGTCGCGGCCGGCCGCCCGCTCCTCACGCTCGCGCCGCAGGTAGAACAGGCAGTAGTCGACGCCGACGGCCATGCCCACCAGCAGCATCACGGAGTTGGCGGTGTCGTTCATCGCCTGCAGATGGCTGACGAGGCCCATCAGACCCATCGTCGCCATGATCGCGGTGATCGCGAGCGCGACCGGGAGCAGCGCGGCGACCAGCGCGCCGAACGCGATCAGCAGGATGCCGAGCGCCACCGGCACCGCGGAGTACTCGGCCTGCTTGAAGTCGTCGCCGAACGCGTCGGAGAACGTCTTCTGCATGCTGGCGCCGCCGATCTCCTCGATCCGCAGCCGCCCGTGCTCCTTCTGGACCCCGGCGACGGCCTGCAGCACCGGCTCGACCCGGACGCCCGCGGTGTCCGCGTCGCCGCGCATGTCGAACTGCACCAGCGCGCTGCGGCCGTCCCGGGAAATGGTCTTGGTGTCGTACGGAGACGTCACATCCGTCACCCGCCCGGTGCCCTCGACGGCCCGCACGACCGCGGTGACGGCGGCGTGGAACTCCGGGTCCGTGGCGGTGGTCCGGCCGTCCCTGGCCTGGACCAGGACGGTCTCACCGGCCGGCTGCTCGATCCCCGCGTCCTGGATGATCCGCGCGGCGGTGTGCGTCTCGCCCCCCATCTGGTCGCTGTCCTTGACGTCGACGCGGCCGACCGCCGAGCCGAGAGCCATGGCCAGGACGACGAACAGTACCCAGATGCCGACGGCAGCCCATCGGTGCCGGGCGCTCCAGCCGCCGGCCCGGGCGGCGATGCCCCGCACCCGTGTGTCTCCGTTCCCCATGACGGGCTTGCCCCCTCGTGTGCGGGTGACGGCCCCCTGCCGCCACCACTCGCTACGACGGTAGGGGCGGCAGAAGGGCCCACACCTCGTGCTCGTCGGTGAACCGCACACCCCCCGGCTCCTCCCCGCGGACCCCGCCGCCTCACCATCGGGGAGGAGGACGGCCCTTACACCTACTCGGGGTTCTCGGGGGCCCGCCCCCAGGGTCCGCCCGGCTTTAGGGTGTGCGGATGACGACGACATACGCGGTGCTGCTGCGCGGGATCAACGTGGGCGGCAGCAGGAAGCTGCCGATGGCCGAACTGCGGACCCTGATGGAGGGGCTCGGCTACGACGGCGCCCGTACCTACCTCCAGAGCGGTCAGGCCGTCTTCTCCTGTGACCGGGGAGACGAGGAGTCCCTCGCCGCCGAGCTCACCGGGGCGATCGAGAAGCGTTTCGGTTTCTCCGTCGACGCCATCGTGCGCGACCACGCCTATCTGACGTCCGTACGCGAGGCCTGTCCGTTCCCCGCGGACCGGCTCGAGGGCAGGCAACTGCATCTCACGTACTTCTCGCGGCCGGTCGACGCGGAGCGGTTCGCCGAGATCGACCCGGCCGTGTATCTGCCGGAGGAGTTCCGGCTGGGCGACCGCGCCCTCTACCTCTACGCACCCGACGGGCTCGGCCGCTCCAAGCTCGCCGAGCACCTCGCCAAGCCCCGGCTGACCAAGGGCCTGATCGCCACCACCCGGAACTGGAACACCGTCGTCAAGCTGGCCGAGATGACCGCTCCGGGAGCATGACCCCACAGGGCCCCCGGTGTGGGGTACAGGCCGAGCCCACGGGACGGGTCCACCGGCACACGCCGGTTGTGCGTTGACGGGGTGCGCGCCCAGCGGGCCCGGGGCTCTCAGGCCCCGAGGGCCGTCAGCAGCGGCAGCCGGGCCTCGTCGTAGCGCTCCAGCACCGCCCTGGCCACCTCCGGCGCGGGCCCGAGGACTTCGGCCAGCACGTCCGCCTCGGCGGCACCCCGGGCGATGCGGTCCGGCAGAAAGCCGGGGGCGAGGACGTACGGTGCCACGGCCACCCGCGCGCAGCCCGCCGCCCGCAGCTCCCGCACCGCGTCCTCGGTGCGGGGCAGGGATGCGGAGGCGAACGCAGGCCGCACGGCGCACCAACCGGTGTGCCGCCACTCCCGCGCGATGTCAGCGATCACTGCGCTCGCCTCCGGGTCCGTGGACCCCGCCGAGGCCAGCACGACCCCGGTCGAGGACTTGTCGGCGGGGGTCAGCCCCGCCTCGTACAGCCGCCGCTCCAGCGCGTGCAGCAGCAGCGGCGAGGGGCCCAGCACCTCCGCCTGCCGGATCCGCAGCCGGGCCGGAGCCTCCCGCAGGACCGCCGGGATGTCCGCCTTCGCGTGGAAGGCCCGGGTCAGCAGGAGCGGGAGCGCCACGACCTCGCGCACTTCCTGAGCCGCCAGCGCCTCCAGCGCCCCCTGCACGGAGGGGACGTTGAAGTCCAGGAAGCCGGTCTCCACGCGCAGCCCGGGCCGCAGCGACCGCACCCGGCGGACCAGGGCGTGCACCGTGGCGGCGTGCCGTGGATCGCGGCTGCCGTGGGCGATGACGAGGAGAACAGGCTGGGAGTGCATGGGACTTCAGCTCTTGACGAGAAGACCGCGACTGCGCAGCACCCACCGCTCCAGCGGACTGAAGATCAGCAGGTCGATCGCGATGCCGACGATCAGGATCAGGATGACGGCCTCGAAGACCATGGACATGGAACTGGCGTTGCGGCCGTTCTCCAGCAGCGCTCCCAGCCCGATGCCGAGGTCGGGCGAGGAGGCGATGATCTCCGCTGCCATCAGCGAGCGCCAGGAGAAGGCCCAGCCCTGCTTCAGACCCGCCAGATAGCCCGGCAGCGCGGCCGGCATGACGATGTGCCAGGTGCCCCTGAGTCCCCTCGCCCCCATCGTCCGGCCCGCCCGCAGAAACAACGGCGGCACCTGGTCGACGCCCGACACCAGGCCGTTGGCGATCGACGGCACGGCTCCGAGCAGGATCACCGCGTACATCATCGAGTTGTTCAGGCCCAGCCAGATCACCGCCGGCGGCACCCAGGCCACCGACGGCAGCGACTGGAGCCCGGACAGGATCGGGCCGATGGCGGCGCGCACGAACTTCACGCGGGCCACCACCAGACCCAGCGGGGTGCCGATCGCCAGGGCGAACAGGAAGCCCAGCAGGCCGCGCGAGACGCTGGTCCAGATATAGCCGAGCAGCTTGCCCTGGAGCCAGGCGTCCTTCACCTCGCCCCAGACATCGGCGGGAGAGGGAAGCTTGGTCGGATCATCGACGATCTTGAAAGAGACGAGTGCCTGCCAGACCAGCAGGACGACCGCGATCGCGACGAGGGGCGGCAGGATCTTGTGGACGAAGGTCTGCCGGAAGGGCGTCCGGCCGGTGGCGGAGACCTCCAGGGCGTCGAGGCCCGCCTCCAGGCCGCCCAGCCCGGCGCTGTCCCCGCCGGAGGAGTCCGCCGTCCGCTCGGTGGTCTCAGTGCTGGCCATGACGGCGGATCTCCCCACGCAGTACTTCGGTGATCTCGACGGACAGCTCCGCCACCGGGGCGTCCTCGATGCGGCGCGGCTGCGCGATGTCGACCGTCCACTCCCGTGCCACCCGGCCCGGACGCGAGGACAGCAGCACGACGCGCTGCGCCAGACGCACCGCCTCACGCACGTTGTGCGTGACGAACAGCACGGACACGCCCGTCTCCGCCCAGATGCGGGTCAGCTCGTCGTGCAGCACGTCCCGGGTGATCGCGTCGAGGGCCGCGAACGGCTCGTCCATCAAGAGCAGTCGGCTGTCCTGCGCCAGGGCGCGGGCCATGGCGACACGCTGGCGCATACCGCCCGACAGCTCGTGCACCCGCTTTCCGTACGAGCCCTTCAGCCGTACGAGTTCGAGCAGCTCCTCGGCCTTGCCGCGCCGCTCGCCCTTCGCAACACCCCTGAGTTTCAGGGCGAGTTCGATGTTCTTGCCCGCGGTCAGCCACGGGAACAGGGCGTGCTCCTGGAACATCAGGGCCGGGCGCCCCTGGGTGGTGATGGTGCCGGCGGAGGGCTTGTCGAGCCCCGCCACCAGGTTGAGCAGGGTGGACTTGCCGCAGCCCGAGGCCCCCAGGAGGGTGACGAACTCACCCGGGGCGACATTCAGGGTGATGTCGTCGAGGACGAGCTGCTGCCCGGCGGGCCCGGCGAAGGACTTCGAGACATGCTCGATCCGGGCGGCGTGCTCCACCGACGCGGCGCCTTCGGCGGCCTTGGCGAGGGCGGTGGCCATGGTCGTCACCTCCTGGGAACTCTTCGGGATCCGGGCTTACTCGGCGCCGAGGCCGGCGTCGTCGACGGTGCTCTCGCCCTCGTTCTTGAGGACCTTGTTCAGCAGGGTCAGGTCGTAGATGCCGGCCAGCTTCGGGTCCTTCAGCAGACCGGCCTTGACCGCGTGCTGCGCCTCGGTGTTCAGGGTCGAGGCCAGCGGGTCGTCGGTGATCTGGATGGACTTCCACGCCGGGTCCAGCACGTTCGTCGGCAGGGCCTTGCCGGAGTCGGCCTCCAGCTGCCTGTTCGCCGCGGCCTTCGCCTCGTCCGGGTTGGCGTTGATCCACTTGTTGGTGTCGACCGACGCCTTCAGCACCGCCTCCACGGCCTTCGGGTGCTCCGTGAGGAACTTCTGCGACACGACGATGTTGGTGATCACGAACTTCTTGCCGGGCCACAGCGACGACTCGTCCAGCAGCACCTTGCCGCCCGCGGCGACCAGCTTGGACGCGGTCGGCTCCGGCACCCAGGCGCCGTCGATCGAGCCCGACTTGAAGGCGTCCGGAGTGACCTTGTTGTCGGTGCGGACGACCGAGACATCGCCCTTGCCGCTCTCCGCGTCGACCTTCCAGCCCTGCTCCGCGATCCAGTTGAGGAAGGCCACGTCCTGCGTGTTGCCGAGCTGAGGCGTCGCGATCTTCTTGCCCTTGACGTCCTTCAGCGACTTGATCTTCTTCGGGTCGACGACGAGCTTCACCCCACCGGACGCCGAACCGCCGATGATGCGCAGGCTCTTGCCGTCGGACTTGGTATAGCCGTTGATCGCCGGGGAGGGGCCGATCCAGCCGATGTCGATGGCACCGGAGTTGAGGGCCTCGATCTCGGAGGGACCGGCGTTGAAGATCTGGTACTTGGCCTGCGTGGCACCGAGCGCCTTCTGGAAGAAGCCCTTCTGGACGCCGACGAGTGCGGTCGCGTGGGTGAGGTTGCCGAAGTAGCCGATCTTCACGGAGTCGAGACCGTCGATCTTCTTGGCTCCGGCGGCGACCTTCTGGCCGGCGGTGTCGTCCTTGGCCTCGGACCCGTAGCCGCAGGCGGCGAGGGCGAGGAGAGGGAGAGCGGCGAGCGTGGCTATGCCGCTGCGAAGCAGTGAGCGGTTGGCAGGCACGGGAGGCGGTCCTCTCGTTGGCCCGGCGGTCACGGTCTCTCAGGTCGTGGCCGGGGGGTCGGCTGAGGGTCTTCGTCGCTTCTGGGACGTCAGGTGGGGGGACAGGGCGCGCAGGCAGTGCGCGTACGTCATCGCGCACATCGCGCCACTCCGCCCTGCCCGCTCCCGAGGGCACCGCTGCCGACGCGGCCGCCCTCCTTCGCGAACATCGAGTAGAAGCAGGTGGTGGTCATGATCAGAAGTCCCACCCGTCGTCGGCGTCGTCCTTCACCGGCTCGGGCGCGGCGAACGACTCGCCGACCATGCCCGCGGTGAGCGTGGTGCCGTCGGCCGGGTCGATCAGGATGAACGATCCGGTGCGGCGGGAGTCCGCGTACGAGTCCACCGGCAGCGGCTCCGCGGTGCGGATCTTCACCCGGCCGATGTCGTTGGCGACGAGTTGTCCCGGGTGCGGGTGCAGGGACAGGTCGTCGAGGGTGAGGCGGGAGGGAATGTCCTTGACGATCGCCTTGACCGTGCGGGTGCCGTGCTTGAGCAGCACCCGGTGGCCGACGGTCAGGGCCTGGTCCGCCACATGGCAGACCGTCGCCTCGATGTCCTGGGTGGTCGCGGGCGCGTCCTTGCCGGGCACGATCAGGTCGCCGCGCGAGATGTCGATGTCGTCCTCCAGCAGAAGGGTCACCGACTGCGGGGTCCACGCCACGTCGACCGGCTCGCCGAGCAGATCGATCCCGGAGACCTTCGTGCTCCGGCCGGAGGGCAGCACGGTGACCTGCTCGCCGACGCGGAAGGTGCCGGCCGCGATCTGGCCCGCGTAGCCCCGGTAGTCGGGGTGCTCGGCGCTCTGCGGCCGGATCACGTACTGCACGGGCAGCCGCGCGTGGCAGTGCGCCAGGTCATGGCTGACCGGGACGGTCTCCAGATGCTCCAGGACGGTCGGGCCGCCGTACCAGTCCATGTTCGCGGACGGCTCCACCACGTTGTCACCGGCCAGCGCCGAGATCGGGATGGCGGTGACCTCGGGGACGCCCAGCTCGGTCGCGTACGCCGTGAACTCCTCGGCGATCGCCGCGAACACGGACTCCCGGTACTCGACGAGGTCCATCTTGTTCACGGCGAGGACCACGTGCGGGACGCGCAGCAGGGCGGCGATCGCGGCGTGGCGGCGGGTCTGCTCGACGACGCCGTTGCGGGCGTCGACCAGGATCACCGTCAGCTCCGCGGTGGAGGCGCCGGTGACCATGTTCCGTGTGTACTGCACATGGCCGGGCGTGTCGGCGAGGATGAACCGCCGGCGAGGGGTGGCGAAGTAGCGGTACGCCACATCGATGGTGATGCCCTGTTCGCGTTCGGCGCGCAGGCCGTCGGTGAGCAGCGCGAGGTCCGGGCCGTCCTGGCCACGGCCGGCCGAGGCGCGTTCCACGGCCTCCAGCTGGTCGGCGAGGACCGACTTGGAGTCGTGCAGCAGCCGTCCGACGAGGGTGGACTTGCCGTCGTCGACCGAACCGGCGGTGGCGAACCGCAGGAGGGTGGTGGCGGAGAGTTCCGTGGTCGTGGTCATGGCTAGAAGTACCCCTCGCGCTTGCGGTCCTCCATGGCGGCCTCGGAGAGCTTGTCGTCGGCGCGGGTGGCGCCGCGCTCGGTGAGCCGGGAGGCGGCGATCTCGGCGATCACCTGCTCCAGGGTCACCGCCTCCGAGTCGACGGCACCGGTGCAGGACATGTCACCCACGGTCCGGTAGCGCACCAGACGCCGCTCGACCGTCTCGCCGTCCTTGGGGCCGCCCCAGTCACCCGCGGTCAGCCACATGCCGCTGCGCCGGAAGACGTCGCGCTCGTGGGCGAAGTAGATCTCGGGCAGTTCGATGCCCTCGCGGGCGATGTACTGCCACACGTCCAGTTCGGTCCAGTTGGACAGGGGGAACACCCGGACGTGCTCACCGGGCGCGTGGCGGCCGTTGTAGAGCTGCCACAGCTCGGGGCGCTGGCGGCGCGGGTCCCACTGGGAGAACTCGTCGCGCAGCGAGAAGACGCGCTCCTTGGCGCGGGCCTTCTCCTCGTCCCGGCGTCCGCCGCCGAAGACGGCGTCGAACCGCTCGGCCTGGATCTTCTCCGTGAGGGGCAGGGTCTGCAGGGGGTTGCGGGTGCCGTCGGGGCGCTCCTTGAGGACCCCGCGGTCGATGTAGTCCTGAACGGACGCCACGTGCAGCCGCAGGCCGTGCTTCTCGACGGCGCGGTCGCGGTACTCCAGCACCTCGGGGAAGTTGTGCCCGGTGTCCACGTGCAGCAGCGAGAAGGGCACCGGCGCGGGCGTGAACGCCTTGAGCGCCAGGTGCAGCATCACGATGGAGTCCTTGCCGCCGGAGAACAGGATCACCGGCCGCTCGAACTCGCCCGCCACCTCACGGAAGATATGGACGGCCTCGGACTCCAGCGCGTCCAGATGGGACAGCGCGTACGGGCTGTCCGTGCCCTCCGCGGTCGTGGCGACGGTGGTCGTCATGCCAGCCCCCTTTCGCTGAGCAGCGCGTACACCGCCGCCGCCGACTCCTGCACGGTCTGGTTCTGGGACTCGATCCGCAGATCGGGAGACTCGGGCTCCTCGTACGGGTCGTCGACTCCTGTCAGGCCCGTCAGCTCACCTGCGGCCTGCCTGGCGTACAGGCCCTTCACATCGCGTACGGAGCACACCTCCAGGGGAGTCGCCACATGCACCTCGAGGTACGGCGCCCCGCTCTCCTGGTGGCGCTTGCGCACCGCCTCGCGGCTGTCCGCGTACGGCGCGATCACCGGGACCAGCGCCTTGACGCCGTTGCGGGCGAGCAGATCGGCGAGGAAGCCGATGCGCTGCACATTCGTGTGCCGGTCCGCGCGGCTGAAGCCGAGGCCCGCGGAGATGAACTCGCGGATCTCGTCGCCGTCGAGCACCTCGACCCGGTGGCCCTCCTCGCGCAGCCGGCCGGCCAGCTCGTAGGCGATCGTGGTCTTGCCGGCGCTCGGCAGACCCGTGAGCCAGACGGTGGCTCCGGTTGTCACGTGGGTCTCCCTGGTTGTCGGAACGTCTCTGGAAAGCCGATTCATGGTCAGCCGTGCAGCCCGCACTCGGTCTTGGCGCGGCCCGCCCAGCGGCCGGCGCGCGCGTCCTCGCCCGCCAGGACCCGGCGGGTGCAGGGGGCGCAGCCCACGGAGGCATAGCCGTCCATCAGCAACGGGTTGGTGAGGACGCCGTGTTCGGCGATGTACGCGTCCACGTCGTCCTGGGTCCAGCGGGCGATCGGCGAGATCTTCACCTTCCGCCGCTTGTCGTCCCAGCCGACGACGGGGGTGTCGGCCCGCGTCGGGGACTCGTCGCGGCGCAGTCCGGTCGCCCAGGCGTCGTAGCCCGTGAGCCCTTCCTGCAGCGGCTGGAGCTTGCGCAGCCTGCAGCACAGGTCGGGGTCGCGGTCATGCAGCCGGGGCCCGTACTCGGCGTCCTGTTCGGAGACCGTCTGACGGGGGGTCAGCGTGATGACGTTGACGTCCATCACGGCCTCGACCGCGTCGCGGGTGCCGATGGTCTCCGGGAAGTGGTAGCCGGTGTCGAGGAACACGACATCCACACCCGGCATCGCGCGGGAGGCGAGGTGGGCCACCACGGCGTCCTCCATCGAGGAGGTCACGCAGAAGCGCCCCCCGAAGGTGTCGGCCGCCCACCGGAGGATCTCCAGCGCGGAGGCGTCCTCCAGGTCGCGGCCCGCCTGCTCGGCGAGCGCCTTCAGCTCGTCGGTGGTGCGCTCTTGCTGAGTCGTCGTCATATCTCGTCCCCTCCGCTGTCGGCTCGCTGGAGCCCCCGGGCCAGCAGGCCCAGGAACTTCAGCTGGAAGGCTCGATTGCACGCCGCGCATTCCCATGCCCCATGTCCCTGCTCGCTCGGACGAAGGTCCTCGTCGCCGCAGTAGGGGCAGTAGAAGGGGGCCGCTCGCTCGCTCACGACAGTGCCTCCTCGGAAGCCCGGGCCGCCCAGGTCGCGAACCGCTCGCCGTCCTCGCGCTCCGCCTCGAATCGCTTGAGCACCCGCTCGATGTAGTCCGGCAGTTCCTCGGAGGTGACCTTCAGACCGCGCACCTTGCGGCCGAATCCGGCCTCGAGACCCAGCGCGCCACCCAGGTGCACCTGGAAGCCCTCGACCTGCTCGCCCTTGTCGTTGATGACCAACTGTCCCTTGAGACCGATGTCCGCCACCTGGATGCGCGCACAGGCGTTCGGGCAGCCGTTGACGTTGATGGTGATCGGCTCGTCGAAGTCCGGGATGCGGCGCTCCAGTTCATCGATCAGCGCGGAACCGCGCGCCTTGGTCTCGACGATGGCGAGCTTGCAGTACTCGATGCCGGTGCAGGCCATGGTGCCGCGCCGGAACGTGGACGGCCTCACCCTGAGGTCGAGCGCTTCCAGGCCCTCGACGAGCGAGTCGATCCGGTCCTCCTCGACGTCGAGCACGATCATCTTCTGCTCGACGGTCGTCCGGACCCGGCCGGAGCCGTGGGCCTCGGCGAGGTCCGCGATCTTCGTGAGCGTCGCCCCGTCCACGCGGCCCACGCGCGGCGCGAACCCGACGTAGTAGCGCCCGTCCCTCTGCCGGTGCACACCGACGTGGTCGCGCCAGCGCCGTACGGGCTGCGCGGGCGCCGGGCCGTCGGTCAGCCTGCGCCCCAGGTACTCGTCCTCCAGCACCTGACGGAACTTCTCCACGCCCCAGTCGGCGACCAGGAACTTCAGCCGGGCGCGCGTGCGCAGCCGGCGGTAGCCGTGGTCACGGAAGATCGAGATGACGCCCTCGAAGACGTCCGGCACCTCGTCCAGCGGCACCCAGGCGCCGAGGCGCTGCCCGATCTTCGGGTTGGTGGACAGACCGCCGCCGACCCACAGGTCGAAGCCGGGGCCGTGCTCCGGGTGGACCACGCCGACGAAGGCGACGTCGTTGATCTCGTGCGCCACGTCGAGCAGCGGCGAACCCGAGATCGCGGTCTTGAACTTGCGCGGCAGGTTCGAGTACGCCTGGTTGCCGATGACCCGGCGGTGGATCTCCTCGATGGCCGGGGTGCCGTCGATGATCTCGTCCTCGGCGATGCCGGCGACGGGCGAGCCGAGGATGACGCGGGGCGTGTCGCCGCAGGCCTCGGTGGTGGAGAGCCCGACGGCCTCCAGACGGTTCCAGATCTCGGGGACGTCCTCGATCCGGATCCAGTGGTACTGGATGTTCTGCCGGTCGGTGATGTCGGCGGTGCCGCGCGCGAACTCCTGCGAGATCTCACCGATGACGCGCAGCTGACGGGTGGTCAGTCGGCCGCCGTCGATGCGGACGCGGAGCATGAAGCAGGTGTCGTCCAGCTCCTCCGGCTCCAGGATCGCGGTCTTCCCGCCGTCGATCCCGGGCTTGCGCTGGGTGTACAGACCCCACCAGCGCATCCGGCCCCGCAGGTCGTTGGGATCGATGGAGTCGAAGCCGCGCCGGGAGTAGATCGTCTCAATGCGTGTCCGCACATTGAGACCGTCATCGTCCTTCTTGAACTGTTCATTGCCGTTGAGCGGGGTGAAGTGACCCGCCGCCCACTGGCCCTCACCACGGTGACGGCTCACCTTGCGGCGGGGCGCGGCGGGATTCTGCGGGGTGGCGGCCATGGTGGGTACGTCCTTCGGGACAGACGGGGGCAGCGGCTCTGACCTGCGCTTACCGGCGCACGTCACACGTGCGCGACGCTGCGCGAGGGCGAAGAGAAGAAGAAAAAGGCGGGAACTGGCTGTGGTCTCAGCTCGCCGGACAGATGGCGCTGGACATGCGGCCGAGATCGACGTGTCGTCGACTCACCAAGGCGATTCCAGTTCCAGACATGACGGAAGCGTGTCACGGCGTATTGGAACCAGTCCAGATCCATCCGTCATGTGGACACCCTTGTCCCGAAATACGGGACAGGGGTGTCCCTGGTCACACGGCGGAAGGCGCCGCATGGACGCGGTCAGGCCGGGTAAGCCCCCAGCCAGGGACCCGGAGTGGGCGCCTCGGGCTCCTCCTCGACCTTGGTGTCGAAGAGCCGGAAGCCCCGGCGCTGGTAGTTGTCCATGGCGAACTCGCCGTCCTTGCTGCAGGTGTGCAGCCACACCCGCTTCGTCGGCACACGCCCCGGCCAGCGGTCCGCGAGGTCCCAGGCACGCGCCGTGCCGTACGACAGGAGGTGCCCCCCGATCCGCCGCCCGCGGAACGCCGGGATGAGCCCGAAGTAGGCGATCTCGACGACTCCCTCGTCCACCGGGTCCAGTTCGACATACCCGGCGGGCGTGCCCCGGTCGTAGGCCACCCACGTCTCCACGCCCGGCCGGTCCAGATACTCCTGCCACCGTGCGTAGGGCCAGCCCAGCCGGTCGGTCCAGCGGATGTCACCGCCGACCGACGCGTACAGGAAGCGGCTGAACTCCGGCGAGGGCACCTCCGCGCGGACGATCCGGACATCGCCCTCGGGGGCCGTGGCGGGGCGCAGATCGGCCGGGGAGGTCTGTTCCAGGGACCACGTGGTCACGGTGAGGGTGCTCATGCGGTCAGGGAATCATGGGGCCGCGCGGCCTGACGAGGTGGGTCCGCGGTCCGGACCCGACCCCGGCCGGCCCGCGTTCGCTACTCCAGCGCGTCGTCCACGGAGTCCAGCGGGACCGCGTACAGCACCCGCCCGTCGGCCGCGCCCGTCCCCGAGTCCTCGTCCCCGCCGATCGCGCCCTCCGTCAGCGTCCACAGCTCGCCGGTCTGCTGCCAGTACGACAGGGACGTGGTGTGCCGGCCCCAGCAGGCGTGGGTCTCGTCGGCCGCGCAGGTGGCCGCCTTGGCCCCGGACGCGGTCTGCCGCCAGAGCGTTCCGTGCCGGCCGCCGACGGTGGGCGCGCGGTCGACGTACCAGTCGGACCCGGCCGCTCCGGGGTGCCTGTGCGACAGCACGCCCTGCACTCCGGCCGCGTCGGTCTCGTAGGCCTCCGTGGTCCGGACGTCTCCATGCGCGTCCGTGGCCAGCAGTCCGGTGTGCCCGGGCGCGGTGCTGTAGGCGTAGCGCCACAGACGGGCCGGCCGGCCGGCGCCTCCGGGCGGGAACCACTCGCTCGCCACCAGGCTGTCCGGGGTGGAGGTACGGTCCAGGGAGAGGGCGGAGAAGCAGGGCACCGCGCGGTCGTCGGCCGTCGAACAGGGGCCGCCGGTCAGGCGGTACGACCCGATCACGGGCAGGACGAACTGGTAGCCGTGCGCCGAGTAGCCGCCCTTGACCCGGCCGACGGCGTCACTGTCGACGTCCGCCTTCAGGATGCGTCGCAGGTCGAAGACGAGCAGGGAGTCGCGGGCGGTGACGATCAGCTTGTCCTGGTACCACACCATTCCGGACAGACGTGTGCGCACGGCCTGGAAGTCCTTGCCGCCGGCGCTCGGGGCGACCAGCAGGACCCATCGGTAGGCGAGGCGCGCCGGATCGTTCGCGTCGATGAAGGCGACCCGGGCGAGGCCCCGGTCGGCGGCGGGGGAGGTGGGCCCGGCGTGGCGGTCGTCGTGCGTCCAGCCGGACAGGATGACCCGGTCGGGGCCCCAGCGGCCGTCGTCGTCGGCGTCCCCGGAGGTGGTGACGGACCGGGGCAGCCACTGGGTGGTCGTCGCGTCGCCGTTGTCCCAGCAGTACGCGCGCGTGGCCGTCGGCTTCACCGGCAGCGCGGCCGTCTCGGCGGTATCGCACGCTGACTGGTCCCGCATCGGGTGGTCGGCGGCCTGAAGAACGTCGTGGACACCCACGCGGCCGCCCATCGCGCGGGTGAGCGAGTCGAGCGTGCGGTGGTCGGTGAGGTCCTCGTGAAGGCGGAGCCCGGCGGTCTCCGCCGCGGCGGAGACCCGGGTCAGGCCCCCGGGGTTGTCCCCGCCCGCGGCCTGGGAGGTGCTGATCAGCGTGGCGGCGGCGGTGAGCGCCAGCGCGGTACCGGCCAGCGTGGCCCGCAGCGCACGGCCCCGGCGCCTGCGGCGATGGCGGCCACGGTGCTTCATACAACCTCCTGGCGTAGGCCAACTGCTCCTTGTGGTCCGGACGTTGACTGGGGGAGCGGGTGGGGTGGCCTGTGAAGGGGATGCTACGGCAGACGCATGCGGTACCGGTCCAAGACCCGGGAAAAGGAGGGATATCCCCACCGTGAGGGCTAGGGGATGTGCGGCCGTTCGCACCGGGCGCGCCCCGCCCGTCACCGGTGTCACGGACGCCGCTCTTCGACGTCACGGCCTCGATGTCACGGCCGCGCCCCCCGCCGTCAGGACGGCGGGGGCGCGGTCCTGGCCCTCACCACCGCCGGAGCCACCGAGTGCGGCAGCAGGTCCTCGGGGTCGGGGGGCAGCAGCACCTCCACCTCCGCCGCATCGCGGAAACGATACGGCCGGTGTTCCAGAAAGGCCCCGAGGTACCGCCTGACCCGGGACATCTCCGCGCGCACCGTGACCGTGCGAGCGGGGTCGCCGAACAGGTCGGCGGAGAGCGCCGCGGCCGAGCGGCCGGCGCGGTGGAGCGCGAGGAGATACAGCAACTCGGCGTGCCGGGGGCTCAGTTCGTGGGTCCAGGACCCCGTGTCGCCCGAGACCGTCACGGACCAGCGGCGCGGGTGCGCCACATCCAGGACCACACGGGTGGCGTGCTCCGGCGCGGGCGCGTCCGCCGCGCGGATCAGCCAGCCCTCCGGCAGCGGCTCCACCGTGCAGGGCCCCACCGCCGGCAGCAGACAGCGGCCGGGTGCGAGCGCCACGGGCAGGGCCACCCGGGTCGCATACGGCATCCCCGTCACCGCCGCCGTCCAGCCGTCCTTGTCCACCGCCAACGCCCGGCCGCCGAGCCCGGCGAGCAGCGGCGCCGCCACCGCGCGCAGCCGGTCCAGCGAGGTCAGGTGCAGCTCGCGCAGCCGGGCCTCGGCGAGCTTGGCCACCGTGTTTACCCAGGCGAGCGTCGCCGGATGCATCGTCTGCAGCGGGCCGCTGACATCGACGACGCCGATCAGCCGGCCGTCGCGCGGGTCCGTGATCGGGGCGCCGGCGCAGGTCCAGGAGGTGTGGGCGAGGACGAAGTGCTCGGACGCGAACACCTGGACCGGGCGTCGGGTCACGGCGGCGGTGCCCACGCCGTTGGTGCCGACGACTTCCTCGCCCCAGTCCGCACCGGGCTCGAAGCCCAGTCCGTCCGCCCTGCGCAGTACCGACGCGTTGCCCTCGCGCCACAGCACCCGTCCGTCCGCGTCGGCGACCGCCATGATGTGGTGGGCGCCGTCCGCGACCGACAGCAGGCCCTCCCGCAGCACCGGCAGCACCTGACTGAGCGGCGAGTCCCGGCGGCGCCGTTCGATCTCGTCGTGGCTGAGCGGATCGGTCCGGACGCCCTGGTCGGGGTCGACTCCGCCGCGCAGCGCACGCCCCCACGACGCCTCGATCACCGGGCGCGGCGGGACGGGGGCGCGCTGCCCCGCGAGCGTCGCGCTGCGCACCTCGCTGAGCACGCGTGCCGCCTGCGCGGGGTTCAGGGCGGCGAGCCGTGTGACGTCTTGCGCCGAGAGCGCCACTGGAACCTCCCCCAAGGACCTGCCGCTGCCGTCTGGCTCGTCCGACGCGGGTCGCCCGGGCCGGTTCCGAGAACTCGGCCGTGGGCAGCCCCTCCTCGTCGGGGCCTCACGCCCCTGGCCTCGGTCTCCGCGGCACGCTCGCCCTGCCCGTGGGCCGTTTCCGGCCGGATACTGCCCGGACCCGTGTTGACGGTGGTTCTCATATTGCCGTCTGCCCACGGCGGAGGGGCGCAGTCCGGCCAACTGCGGGCACAAAGTTGCAACCCTCTGCAACCCTGGCGGACGTCCCCGGGCTGGTTGAAACTTGTGCAACGTCGCTTCGGCGGCGTCCGCGCTCCTTGAGGGGGGCCAGGTGAGCGGGGGTGGTGCCGTGTCGGCGCAGCACCACTCCCGCTCGCGCTCCGGCGCGACGGCCGGAGACACACCCGGCCTCGGGGGCAGGTTGCGTCGTACGCCCTGATGTGCCTGACGGTGTCCTGAATGTGTCCTGATACGACCGGTTGGGCCTGTTGCGTCGCGAAGGCGTCAAACGACCGGTCGCGCCCGTTCCACCACCGTGGCCAGATCCAGTGTGTGCGGCAGTGTGCCGAAGGCCGTGCCCCAGTCGCCGCCCAGCCGGGAGGCGCAGAAGGCGTCGGCGACCTCCGCCGGCGCGTACCGCACCAGCAGCGATCCCTGGAGCACCAGCGCCATCCGCTCCACCAGACGGCGCGCCCGCGCCTCGATGCCCTCCAGATCGGCGAGTTCGGTCAGCAGATCCTTGATCGCGCCGTCCAGCCGGTGGTCCGCGCCGCGTGCCCGGCCGACCTCCTTGAGGAAGGCGTCCAGGGACCCCGGCTCGCGCTGAAGGGCCCGCAGCACATCGAGCGTCTGCACATTGCCCGCGCCCTCCCAGATCGAGTTCAGCGGCGATTCCCGCAGCAGCCGGGGCATGCCCGACTCCTCGACATAGCCGTTGCCGCCGAGGCACTCGGAGGCCTCGGCCACCACCGGGGTGCAGCGCTTGGTCACCCAGTACTTGGCGGCGGGCACCGCGAGCCGCAGGAACGCCCGCTCCTGCTCGCTCCCGTCGTCGTACGCCGCCGCCAGCCGCAGCGCCAGCGTCGTCGCCGCCTCCGACTCCAGGGCCAGATCGGCCAGCACATTGCGCATCAGCGGCTTGTCGACGAGCCGGCCGCCGAACGCCTCCCGATAGGTGCAGTGGTGGATCGCCTGCACCAGCGCCTGCCGCATCAGCGCCGTCGAGCCTAGGACGCAGTCGAGCCGCGTGGCCGCGACCATCTCGATGATGGTCCGCACCCCGCGCCCCTCCTCGCCGACCCGGCGCGCCCAGGTCCCGTCGAACTCCACCTCGCTGGAGGCGTTCGACCGGTTGCCCAGCTTGTCCTTGAGCCGCTGGATCATGAACACGTTCCGCGTGCCGTCCTCCAGCACACGCGGAACGAGGAGGCAGGTCAGCCCTCCCGGTGCCTGCGCCAGCACCAGGAACCCGTCGGACATGGGCGCCGAGCAGAACCACTTGTGGCCCCTCAGCGCATACGTCCCGTCCTCCGCGAGCGGCCGGGCCTCGGTCGTGTTCGCGCGTACGTCGCTGCCGCCCTGCTTCTCCGTCATCCCCATGCCGAAGAGCACCCCGGCCTTCTGCGCGGCGGGGCGCAGATCCCGGTCGTAGATCAGTGAGGTCAGCCGGGGCTCCCACTCGGCGGCGAGCGCCGGGTCCGTGCGCAGGGCCGGCACCGCGGCATGCGTCATCGACAACGGGCAGCCGTTGCCCGCCTCGACCTGCGACCAGACCACGAACGCGGCCGCGCGCCGCACATGACCGCCCGGCCGCACCCAGGCCGCGGTCAGCCCCGCGGCGACCCCCTTGCCGAGCAGCCGGTGCCAGGCCGGGTGGAACTCGACCTCGTCGACGCGGTTGCCGTAGCGGTCGTGGGTGCGCAGCTTCGGTGGGTTCTCGTTGGCCTGGAACCCCCACTCCTGCACCTGGGCGGAACCGGCACCGCGCCCGAATCCGGACAAATCAGAGCGGGCCTCATCGAGGAGCGCGGGGTCGAGATGCCGATCGACGGCCTCCACAAGGGCGCGGTCGGCGGTGAAGACGTCATACCCGACCAGAGGCGGAGCCTGGTTGGTCACGGTGTGCGTGGTGGCAGCCATGAAGCGAACCTACCCCTCGGTACGCCCTAGGTCACCCGTCTCTCCCAGGCATACGCCACCCCCTCGGGAAGCGGCCCGGGCAGGGGATGAGCGCAGGCCCGGGCGGCCGATACGGTTAAGGCGTGCAGTCAGCAGCAAGTGAACCCGCCCAGCGGCCCTCCGGCCGTCTCCACCGGGCCCGCGCCCTGTACCGGAACGTCTCCAAGCGCAGGACCGCCTGGCTGCTGCTGAAGGACACGGTCAACTCGTGCATGGAGTACCGGATCCTCGGGCTCGCGGCCGAGGCGGCGTTCTTCACGCTGCTGTCCGTGCCGCCGTTGCTGCTCAGCCTCATCGGGCTGCTCGGATACGTGGACGCCTGGACCGGCGCCGACACCATCCAGAGCCTGGAGCGCAACCTCCTGGAGGCGTCCCGCACGGTTTTGTCCGACAAGGGCGTCACGGAGATCGCCCAGCCGATCCTGCACGACGTGATGAAGGGCGGCCGGCCCGACGTCATCTCCATCGGGTTCCTGTTCGCCCTGTGGTCGGGATCCCGGGCCGTGAACGTCTTCATCGACACGATCACGGTGATGTACGGGCTCGACGGCACCCGGGGCATCGTGAAGACCCGGCTGCTCTCGTTCGTCCTGTTCATCGTGGCACTGCTGATCGGCTCGGTGGCCCTGCCGCTGATGGTCGCCGGGCCGGACGCCGTGGTGAACGTCGTGCCGTGGTCCACGACGGTGGTGCAGATCCTGTACTGGCCCGTGGTCATCGTCCTGTCGATCGTCTTCCTGACGACGCTCTACCACGTGTCCGTGCCGGTGCGTTCACCGTGGGTGGAGGACGCGCCCGGAGCCCTGGTGGCCCTCGCGATGTGGGTGCTGGGCAGCTTCCTGCTGCGCATCTACCTGACCCACACGATCGAGGGGCCGACGATCTACGGCTCGCTCGCCGCGCCCGTGGCCGTGCTGCTGTGGATCGGGGTGTCCGCCTTCGCCGTACTGGTCGGCGCCGCCGTCAACGCGGCCATCGACCGGGTGTGGCCCGCCGCGGCCACGGCCGTGGCGCGCGCGGCGAACGAGCGGCTGCGACAGGAGCAGGCCGCCGAGTACGTGGCCCGCGTCGCCGCGGCGCGCGCCGCCGAGCCCGACGACCCCGACGATCCGGACATGCCCTCCGAGTTCCCGGAGCGCTGGTCCCGCTTCCTGCCCCACGAGGACGTGACCTCCCGCCTGCGGACGACGCATGCCCGCAGCGCGCCCCGGCAGCCCGGGAAGAAGGGCGGGACCGCGGGGGACTGACGGCCGCTACGACGCCGCCGACGCGGGTGTGACGACAGCCCCCAGGCTCGGGCCGTGTTCGGTACGTGTCCTCGCCCCAGCGGACGCATCCCCGTACGAGGGCGGCGGGATGGGCCAGGACCATCCGCTGGTGTGGTGCCGTGAACAGGGCGCGGGACGGGTCTTCTACACGACGCTCGGCCACGCCCGCGAGGCGTAGGGGATCCCGCCTTCCAGGCCCGTCTGCCCGGCGGCATCCGCTGGGCGGCCCGGACGGGGTAGCCGGACGGCCCGGCGCAGGGGGCACCCCCCGATACGCCGTGCCGCGGAAGCCGGGCCGGATCCCGACGGAAGTGCGGCCGGGCGGGGAAGAGATGAGATGCGGTGAGGCGGGCAGGTCCCGTGCGATCCGGTGGGCCCCAGGCGGTGTCGGGCGCTTCCCGGGCGATCGGGTGGGCCCCCGGGCGGTGTCGGGCGCTTGCCGGGCGATCGGGTGGGCCCCCGGGCGGTGTCGGGCGCTTGCCGGGCGATCGGGTGGGCCCCCGGGCGGTGTCGGGCGCTTCCCGGGCCATCGGGTGGGCCCCAGACGAGGAGGAGAGACCGGATGGAGCGTGCGTACGAGGTGACCGCGGACCCGGTGGACACGGCGGACCCCGTGGTCCGCACACCGTACGGAGCCGTGCGCGGGCGGTACGAGCACGGGATCGCCGTCTTCCGGGGCATCCCCTTCGCCGCCCCGCCCTTCGGCCCGCGCCGCTTCCGCCCGCCCGTGCCGCCCGAGCCCTGGGAGGGCGTGCGGGACGCGGGCGCGTTCGGGCCGACGCCCCCCAAACCGCCGTACTCGCAGGCCTTCTCCCGCTATCTGTCCGATCCGGTGGTCGCGGGCGACGACTGTCTCAACCTCAATGTGTGGACACCGGCACCGGAGGCGGGGGCCCGGCTCCCGGTCATGGTCTGGATCCACGGCGGTGCCCTGACCCGCGGCTCCTCCGCCGTACCCGTGTACGACGGCAGCTCCTTCGCCCGCGACGGGGTCGTCCTCGTCTCCTTCAACTACCGCCTCGGAGTGGAGGGGTACGGACTGTTCCCGGACGCCCCGCCCAACCCCGGGCTGCGCGACCAGCTCGCCGCTCTGGAGTGGGTGCACGACGCCGTCGCCGCGTTCGGCGGGGACCCGGACCGGGTGACCGTCTTCGGCGAGTCCGCGGGCGCCATCAGCATCGGCGCGCTGCTGGCGAGTCCCCGCGCCCGGGGACTGTTCCACCGGGCCGTGCTGCAGAGCGGGCCGCCCGAGTCGGCCGAACGGGACAAGGTGCGGCGGCTGGTGCGGCGGATGGCGACCCGACTGAAGGTACCGGCCACCGCGGCAGCGTTCGCCGAGGTGGACCGCACGCTGCTGGCCGAGACCCAGGCGGAGGTGGGCCGCCGGGCCGGTCCTATCCTCGGCGGCCCCGCCTTCGGGATCGTCGTCGACGGCGACCTGGTGCCCCGCGACCCGCTTGAGGCCCTGCTCGACGGCGCCGCCCGGGACGTACCCCTGCTCCTCGGCTGGACCAGTGAGGAGTACCGGCTGTGGCTCGTGCCCACCGGGCTGACCGAGCACATCGACAGGCTGGGCGCGGTGGCTCTGGCCGGGGCCATGGCCCGCTGCCGCTGCGGCCCCGAGGTGCCGCGCGGCTATCGCACCGCCCACCCGGACGCCACCGCCTCCGACCTCGTGGGCCAGATGGTCACCGACCATCTGCTCCGGTATCCGCTGCGCCGGCTGGCCGGCTCGCGCACGGACGGCGACCGTGCGCCCTGCCACGTCTATGAGTTCGCCTGGCGCTCCCGGCTGCCCGGCCTCGGCGCCTGTCACGCCTTGGAGCTGGGCTTCGTGTTCGACAGCGCGGAAGTGCCGGACTCGGCCAAACTGGCCGGCCCCGGCGCGCCCCGTGAACTCGCCCGCGAAATGCACACGGCGTGGGTGCGCTTCGCGACGGACGGCGACCCGGGCTGGCCGGCCTGGGACACCACCCATCCCGTGCGCGTCTTCGGCGGTGACGGGGAGCCCGTTGTCCACGGCCTCCGAGACCCCGAGACGGCGCTCTGGGAGGCGGCGTCCATCCGGCCGGAGCCCGCGCCCGCCGCGCCGGGCGGAAGCGGCTCGCTTCTCAGGGGCGCGCCCCCGCTGTCGGTGCTACGGCGCCTGCGCCGCCCGGGAGCCACCTCGCGGCTGTGAGGCATGGCCGACGCGGGCCCGGCGGGGCTCAGTCGGACGCCGTGTCCGCCGTCGCCCCGAGCACGTCCGCGATCGCTGTGATCGCCGCCGGGCTCACCCGGCAGCATCCGCCGATCAGCCGGGCCCCGGCCGCGCGCCAGCCCGCCACCTGCGTGGCGGTGAACGTGCTGCGACCGTCCCAGGCACGGGCCCCGGCGTCCCACCGCTCGCCGCTGTTCGGGTACACCACCACCGGCTTGCCGGTCACCCGCGCGGCCGTCTCCACCGCGGCGTCGACATCCTCGGGGGCGCAGCAGTTCACGCCCACCGCGATGACCTCGTCCGCGTCGGCGGCCAGGGCGAACGCCTCCTCGAGCGGCTGCCCGGCGCGCGTACGGTCGCCGGAGATCGTGTACGACAGCCAGGCGGGGACGCCGAGCCCGCGCACCGTCCGCAGCAGGGCCTCGGCCTCGTCCGCGTCGGGCACCGTCTCCAGGGCCAGGGCATCGGGGCCGGCCGCCGCCAGCACCTCCAGGCGCGGGCGGTGAAAGGCCGCCAGCTCGGCGATCGTGAGGCCGTAGCGGCCCCGGTACTCGGAGCCGTCAGCGAGCATCGCCCCGTAGGGGCCGACGGACGCCGCCACCCACAGCGGCCGGGTGATGCCCCGCGCCCGCGCCCGCGTCGCCGCCTCGCGGGCGAGGCCGACACTCAGGGCGAGCAGTCCGGCCGCGCGGTCGCGGTCGAGGCCGCGCCGGGCGAAGCCCTCGAAGGTCGCCTGGTAGCTCGACGTGATCGCCACGTCCGCGCCCGCCTCGAAGTACGCGAGGTGCGCCTCGGTGATCGCCTCGGGCCGGTCCGCGAGCAGCCGCGCCGACCACAGCGCGTCACTCAGGTCGTGCCCGGCCGACCCGAGCTGGTTCGACATGCCGCCGTCCAGGACGAGCGTCCCGGCGGCGAGCGCCTCGGCGAGGGGGGGAGTGGTGTTGCCGGTCATGGCCTGACGCTAGTCGAACGAGCCCTCCCCGGGACAGCTCGGGCGGGCCTCAGGCGACCCGGATGCCCACGATGCAGGTGTCGTCGTCGGTGTCCGACCTGCTGTAGGTCAGCAGGCGGTCCAGCTGCTGGTCCAGCGTCGGCGGAACGGTCCGCGCGGCGGTCAGCAACTGGGCGAGGGACTCCTCCACGGAGCGGTCACGGCGTTCGATCAGGCCGTCCGTGTACATCAGAAGCGTGTCGTCGACGGCGAGCTGGACCTCGTGCTCCTCGTACACCGCCTCCGGTACGGCCCCGAGCAGCATGCCCTTGACCAGGGGCAGCACCGCTGTCTCGCCCTCACGCACCAGGACGGGGGGCAGGTGGCCCGCCCTGGCCCAGCGAAGGGTGTGGCGGTTCGGGTCGTACAGGCCGCAGACGGCCGTGGCGGTGACCGCGCCGGTCAGATGGTGCGCCACCATGTTGAGCCAGGACAGCAACTGAGCCGGCCCGGCGCCCGTCACGGCGAGCCCGCGCAGCGCGTTGCGCAGGACGACCATGCTCGTGGCCGCCTCGATGCCGTGTCCGGCGACGTCGCCCACGCACAGCAGCACCAGCCGGGACGGCAGGACGACCGCGTCGTACCAGTCGCCGCCCACCAGTTGCTCGGTCTCCGCGGGCCGGTAGCGCACCGCCACCTGGAGGCCGTCGGCCTCCAGCGGGGCCTGCGCCGGGGGCATGATGGCGTGCTGCAACTGGAGGGTGAGCCGGTTGCGCTCACTCGCCTGCTGCTCGGTGTGCGCGAGCTGGTCGCGGGTCGCGGCGAGCGCCATCTCCGTCCAGTGCTGGGCGGAGATGTCCTGGTATGCCCCCCGTACGACGAACAGCCGCCCGTCGGAGTCGAGGACCGGTTCGGCCACGACCCGGATGTGCCGCGTCACCCCGTCCGGGCGTTGCAGCCGGAAGGCCGTGGACGCCGGCCGCCGGTGGTGGAGCAGGGTGCGCAGAAACCTGCCGATGGCGACGGCGTCGTCCGGGTGGGCGTGCGCGGTCAGGTCCTCCAGGGGCACCGGCAGGCTCGACGCGGGCTTGCCGTAGAGGGCGAAGAGCTGACCGTTCCAGGTGATTTCACCGGTGACCAGGTTCTCCTCGAAGCCGCCGATACGGCCGAGGCGCTGAGCGTGCTGGAGCAGGCTCGCGAGACGGGCCGCCTCGTCCTCGATGCGCCAGATGAGCAGCACGCTGCCCGCGAGCCGGCTGATGCTGATGTCGGCGACCGCCGCCAGCGGGACGTCGCCCACCAGCGCGGTGAGCCGCATCCGATGGGCGCGGAAGGGCTCGCCCGTGGCGTAGACGCGCTCTATCCGGTCGAACAGCTCGCTCTGCCCGGCGGCCATCGGGTACGCCTCCAGCAGCAGGGCACCGCTCACAACGCCCCGCGGCCGGCCGGCGGGGTCCAGGAAGCGGCCGTTGACATGCTGGATGCGGAAGTCGACGAGATTCCCGTCGGGGCCGAGATGCGGCACCAGCACCAGAGCGGGGTCGTGCAGCCCGTCCGCCAGGTCCATCAGCTCCGCGGTGTCCGGTACGACGCGGGGCCCCGCGTCCCCGTCGGGGAAGGGGCGCGCACAGCTCTCCAGGGTGTGCGCGCACAGCTCGGCCAGGGCCTCGATCTGACGGGCGATCTGCGGTGGCTGCGGGTCCAGCGGAGCGGGCCAGGCGATCTCCAGCACACCGTGGATGCGTCCGCCGGTACCGGCGGGCAGGGCCACCCGTCCGCCGTCGGGGTGGTGGTGCTGCCCGATGGAGGGCAGACCCGTCGTGGACAGGGAGGCGATCCACTGCCCCGCACGCTCGGCGAGACCGCGTCGCGCCACGGTCGCCACCCCCGGGGGCACATACCGCCAGCGGCCGGCCTCCGCCGCCGAGAACCCGGCACTGCCGGCCAGTGTGAGGGAGCCGTCCGAGCCCACGGCCCAGATGGCTACGGCCACCGCGCCGAGCGGAGTCAGGGCGTGCTCCAGCAGGGAGTCGGCCACGGCCTGGGTGTCATCGGCGGCCAGCGCGCCGCTCTCGGCGGCCCGCAGCCGTACGGCGGAGGACGTGCCCGGGGCCGTCGCGCCCTCCTCCTGGGCGCCGGAGTTCGTCGTGGCGGCCAGGAAGCCCGAGGTGACCTCCGACAGCCGGTCGCGGGAGGCCTGGTTGATGACCTCCACCGCGAACTCCAGCGGGGTCGCGCCCGCCTGCTCGGTCAGCTCGGCGAGCTGCCGGGCCGCCTGCGCGGGGCCGCAGCCCAGCCGTTCGACCAGGATGCCCTTGGCGAGTTCGATCAGGGCGCGGCCATCGGCCTGGGCGTGCGCCGCCAGCACCTCGCGCCGAAGCCGTTCGACGGTGGCCGCGAGCCTTCCGACGCGCGAGGCGGAGGGCCGCGCCACGTCACCTGAAGCGACGGTATCGACGTAGCCGCCGCTCGTCCGCGCGCTGCCGTCCGGGCCGACTCCGGTGGACTCCAAGCCCTCCAGGCCGACGACGGCGGACTCGAAGCCGTCCGGGCCGACGACGGTGGACTCGAAGCCGTCCGGGCCGACGACGGTGGACTCGAAGCCGTCCGGGCCGACGACGGCGGAGACGAAGCCGGCCGCGGGGACGACGGCCGGGTCGGCGGCCGTCGGGAGCGCGGCGTCCGGACCGACGGCGGGTGGACCCTCTGCGGTCGGGCTCGGGCCGGCGGGCCCCGTGGTCGCCGGGCTCACGGCCGTCGCGGCGCGGGCCCCCGGATCCGTCGGCTCGGTGCCGGCCGGGCTCGGGGCGGGCCCCTCGGGGGCGTGCTGGGGATCGCTCACGGTTGCCCTGTTCCTCGGCTGGGACGTCCGGGGACGCCACACGGACGGCGCCGGCAGGCGCCCGGTCGGCTGGTACGCACGGCGGGGCACCCCCTGTCAGGCGGGCAGCCAGCGTCGGACGCAGGCGATGAGGTCGTTCGTGTCGACGGGCTTGGTGACATAGTCGTTCGCCCCCGACGCGAGGCTCTTCTCCTGGTCGCCCGGCATCGCCTTCGCGGTGACGGCGATGATGGGCAGATCCGCGTACTGCGGCATCGTGCGGATCTCGGCCGTGGCCGCGTACCCGTCCATCTCCGGCATCATCACGTCCATCAGGACCACCGCGATGTCAGGGTGGGCGAGCAGCGTCTCGATGCCCTTGCGGCCGTTCTCCGCGTGCAGCACGCGGAAGCCGTGCAGCTCCAGGATCCCGCTCAGTGCGAAGAGGTTGCGCGCGTCGTCGTCGACCACCAGCACCGTACGGCCGAGGAACGCGTCGTCCAGGGGCTGCGCGGCCGTGTGCTGCGGTTCCTCGGCGCGGACCAGGGACAGCACGTCCCCCGGTTCCTCGGCGGACAGATGCAGGGTGATGTGCTCACGCAACTCGTCCAGGCTGGACAGGAAGTCCAGCGGCCGGCCCCCCGAGCGGGACCGCAGGGCATGCTCCTGGGACAGGTCCACCCGGTGGCCGCTGTGCACGAGCACGGGGACGCTCGCCAGCGCGGAGTCGCCCTGCATCGCCTCCAGGAAGCGCGACGCCTCCTCGTCCGGCATGCCCAGTTCGAGGACGACGCAGTGGCACGGCTCGGCGGCCAACGCACTCGCCGCCTCCTGCGCCCCGATGGCGGTGATGATGTCGATCGCCCTACGCGTGTCGCCGCCGTCGCGATCGTGCGCGATGTCCGCGACCGCGCTCTCCGCGACCAGGGTCAGCAGACCGCGCGGACGCTCCTCCACGACCAGCAGCCGCCGCCTGCGCTGCCCCGGCATCGCCACGGGGACGGAGGAGCTTGGACGCGGCGCCGGTACCACCTCGGCGGTCACCGGGGGGCCGGCCTGCTCCGGCGGCCGCCCGCTGCCGTCCACCAGCTCCTCGAAGTCGGCGCGCGCCACGGGCAGATAGAGCGTGAATGTGCTGCCCTGCCCCGGCGTGCTGTCGACCGTGACAGCGCCGCCGAGCAGATGGGCGATCTCCCGGGTGATCGACAGACCGAGCCCGGTGCCGCCGTACTTGCGGCTCGTCGTCCCGTCCGCCTGCTGGAACGCCCCGAAGATGCTCTCCAGTTGCTGCTGGGGGATGCCGATGCCGGTGTCCTTCACCCGGAAGGCCACGACCGCGCCGCCGCGGACGACCTGACCGGGCACCTCCTTGTCGGCGGCCGGCTCGATGCGCAGCTCGACGCTTCCCTGCTCGGTGAACTTGACCGCGTTCGACAGCAGGTTGCGCAGGATCTGACGCAGCCGGGAGTCGTCGGTGAGCAGGTCGGCCGGGGCGCCGAGGGCGGTGGTGACCGTGAACTCCAGGCTCTTCTGCGTCGTCATCGGGCGGAACGTGGCCTCGACGTACTCCAGAAGCTGCCGCAGCGAGACCCGCTCCGGGCTGACGTCCATCTTGCCCGCCTCGACCTTCGACAGATCGAGGATGTCGTTGATCAGCTGGAGCAGGTCGGAGCCCGCGGAGTGGATGATGCCCGCGTACTCGACCTGCTTCGGGGTGAGGTTGCGCGAGGGGTTCTGCGCGAGCAGCTGGGCCAGGATGAGCAGGCTGTTCAGCGGGGTGCGCAGCTCGTGGCTCATGTTCGCCAGGAACTCCGACTTGTACTTGGAGGCCAGCGCCAGCTCCTGGGCGCGGGTCTCCAGCTCCTGCCGGGCCTGTTCGATCTGGAGGTTCTTGGCCTCGATGTCGCGGTTCTGCGAGGCCAGCAGGGACGCCTTCTCCTCCAGCTCGGCGTTGGAACGCTGAAGCTCGTCCTGCTGGACCTGCAACTCCTCGGAGCGCGCCTGGAGTTCCGTGGTCAGCCGCTGGGACTCCTCCAGCAGTTCGTCGGTACGGGCGTTGGCCACGATGGTGTTGAGGTTGACGCCGATGGTCGGCATCAACTGGCCCAGGAAGTCCTGGTGGATCTGGGTGAAGCGGGTGACCGAGGCCAGCTCGATCACGCCGAGCACCTGGTCCTCGACCACGATGGGCAGCACCACCAGGGCGCTCGGCACCACCTGGCCGAGCCCCGAGGAGATGGTCACGTATCCCGGCGGAAGCTCCTCCACACTGATGGCGCGGTGGTTGCGGGCGGCCTGGCCGACCAGTGAGCGGCCGACGGGGATACGGGTGGGGCGCTCCTTGTCGTCGGGGTACCCGTAGGAGCCCACCAGCCGCAGTTCGGGCCCGCGTTCGGTGTCCTCCGCGAGGTAGAAGGCGCCGTACTGGGCCGACACCAGGGGCGACAGCTCATCCATGATCAGCTCGGCGACGACGGGGAGATCCCGGTGACCCTGCATCAGCCCGGAGATCCGGGCGAGGTTGGTCTTGAGCCAGTCCTGCTCCTGGTTGGCCCGCGTGGTCTCCCGCAGGGACTCGACCATGGAGTTGATGTTGTCCTTCAGCTCGGCGACCTCGCCGGAGGCCTCCACGGTGATCGAGCGGGTCAGATCGCCCTCCGCGACCGCGCTCGCGACCTCGGCGATGGCACGGACCTGCCGGGTCAGGTTCCCGGCCAGCTCGTTGACGTTCTCGGTCAGCCGCTTCCAGGTGCCCTCGACGCCTTCGACCTCGGCCTGCCCGCCGAGCCGCCCCTCGCTGCCGACCTCCCGCGCCACACGGGTGACCTCGGCGGCGAACGACGAGAGCTGGTCCACCATCGTGTTGATGGTGGTCTTGAGCTCCAGGATCTCGCCGCGGGCGTCGACGTCGATCTTCTTCGACAGGTCGCCGTTGGCCACCGCGGTCGTCACCAGCGCGATGTTGCGCACCTGGCCGGTGAGGTTGTTGGCCATCGAGTTGACGTTGTCCGTGAGGTCCTTCCAGGTGCCCGCCACATTGGGCACGTGCGCCTGCCCGCCGAGCCGCCCCTCGGTGCCGACCTCGCGGGCGACGCGGGTGACCTCGTCGGCGAACGCGGACAGTGTGTCGACCATCGTGTTGATGACGTCCGCGAGGGCGGCGACCTCGCCCTTCGCCTCGACGGTGATCTTCTGCGACAGGTCGCCGCGCGCCACGGCGGTGGCTACCTGGGCGATGGAGCGGACCTGGCCGGTCAGGTTCGACGCCATCACGTTGACGTTGTCCGTGAGGTCCTTCCAGGTGCCCGACACGCCCCGGACGATGGCCTGCCCGCCGAGGTTTCCCTCGGTGCCGACCTCGCGGGCGACGCGGGTGACCTCGTCGGCGAAGGCGGAGAGCTGGTCGACCATCGTGTTGATGGTGTTCTTGAGTTCGAGGATCTCGCCGCGGGCGTCGACGGTGATCTTCTGGGAGAGGTCGCCCTGGGCGACCGCGGTGGCCACCTGGGCGACGTTGCGGACCTGGGCGGTGAGGTTGCCCGCCATGAAGTTGACGGAGTCGGTCAGGTCGCGCCAGGTGCCCTTGACGCCCTTGACGTCCGCCTGTCCGCCGAGCCGCCCCTCGGTGCCGACCTCGCGGGCGACGCGGGTGACCTCGTCGGCGAAGGCGGAGAGCTGGTCGACCATCGTGTTGATGGTGTTCTTGAGTTCGAGG
>NZ_JBIVNO010000004.1:148169-184086 GCF_044753645.1 Streptomyces sp. NPDC093261 | reverse complement strand
GATCTCGCCGCGGGCGTCGACGGTGATCTTCTGGGAGAGGTCGCCCTGGGCGACCGCGGTCGTCACCTGGGCGACGTTGCGGACCTGGGCGGTGAGGTTGCCCGCCATGAAGTTGACGGAGTCGGTCAGGTCGCGCCAGACGCCGCCGACGCCGGGCACCTGGGCCTGCCCCCCGAGCCGGCCCTCGCTGCCGACCTCGCGGGCGACGCGGGTGACCTCGTCGGCGAAGGCGGAGAGCTGGTCGACCATCGTGTTGACGGTCTCCTTCAGCTGGAGGATCTCGCCGCGCGCCGGCACGTCGATCTTCTGTGACAGATCACCCTTGGCCACCGCCGTCGCCACCTGGGCGATGTCGCGGACCTGGGTGGTCAGATTGCCCGCCATGGCGTTGACCGAGTCGGTCAGATCGGCCCAGGTGCCGGAGACCCCGGGCACCTCCGCCTGACCGCCGAGCGTGCCCTCGGTGCCCACCTCGCGCGCGACCCGTGTCACCTCGGAGGTGAACACGGACAACTGATCCACCATGCCGTTGAAGACGGTGGCGATGTCGCCGAGCAGGCCGTCTCCGTCGGACGGCAGCCGTGTGCCGAAGTCGCCGTCGCGTACGGCGGTCAGCCCGGCCAGCAGCTGCCGCAGCTCCTGGTCACCCGGAGTCCGCTCCGCAGTCCCGGTCGTCCCGCTCGTCATGCGCACCCTCGTTCCGCTCCCCACGAGTCCCCGCGCCGAGGACTCGGAACCGCGCCGGGCCCGCGAACGGTCCGGCTTACCGCCCCTGTACTTCGGCAGTTCACAGAATCTGCCAGATGAGGGAATCCGTCGCAGGTTAGCTTAGTTGTCGTGCGACAACCAAAGTCTCTCGCACGGATCCGTCTCATCGCATCGGGCCCCGGTCAAGCCGGTCCCCGCTCAAGGAGGCACACCGATGCGGGGAAATCCCCGCGGCGTGGCCGCCCTGGCGCTGCCGGTCCGGCCCCGGGCCGTTTCTGCAAGCGGTTTCCGTCTGGTGGCCGCCGACCCGTTGACCTCCCGATGACGCCCACCTACGGTTTCGATGTTCGGAAGAAGAGACGTGGTTCGGTATTTCGAACGACGCTCCTTTCCTCACGGGAGGGGCATCGGGCGACGGGGTACACGGTCTGGTGCGCGACGCGCCGGTGGCGCAGGATTTGATACCGGAGGGTCTCTCACCTTAGCCGTGAGACCCTCACGCGCCGGTGCGATGCGCGCCGGACGTCGTACCCCCGCCCGCAAGCCCCTGGGGCGTCCCGACCGGAACCGGGGCGCCCCAGGTCCCGCCCCACACAGAGCGGTTGACGCACCGCGCCGAACGGCTCGGCGCGCCGCCGGGAACGACCAGCAGCACGGGTCCGGCGCCGCACACGTCGTGGTGGAGGTCAGTCATCGGTCTCCGTCCCCTCGCGCGGCCAGTGCCGCAGTGCCGTGTCCAGTGCCTCGACGGCCTTGTCCCAGGACGCCTGTACATCCCGCGGGTCGTTGAAGCCGCCGGTGGCCTCCAGGGCGCAGTAGCCGTGGAAGGTGCTGCGCAGCAGGCGGACGGCGTCGGTGAGATCGGGCTCGTCGAGGCCGTAGGCGCGGAGCATGCCGTAGGTGATCTCCGCGGTGCGGCGCAGGGCGCCGGACTCGGTGACGAGTGGGCGGAGTGAGCCGTCGAACCGGATCTGGGTGGCCGCGTACCGCCCCGGGTGGGCGAGCGCGAACTCCCGGTAGGCGCCCGCGAAGGCGGCCAGCGCGTCCTTGCCGGCCCGCCCGGCGACGGCCGCCGTGATGCGGTCGATCATCTCCTCGCTCGCCAGCAGGGCGAGGCGGGTCCGCAGCTCGCTCAGGTTTCTGACATGCGAGTACAGACTCGCGTCCTTCACCCCGAAGTGCCGCGCCACGGCCGACAGGGTGAGCTTCTCGAAGCCGACCTCATCCGCGAGATCGGCTGCCGCCGCGACGATCCGCTCGACGGTGAGCCCGGCACGGGCCATGGGCCAGCTCCTGACCTAGGGATCCTAGGCTAGAGCCTAGCGTGCCTAGGAAAGGGGATGGCGGCGGTGTGCGGCGAATCCCACGAACCCCGACCAGGCGGCCCGGGAGAGGGCGAGCCGGGGGCCGGTGGAGTTCTTGGAGTCGCGGATGTGGATGGTGGTGGGGCCGAGGGCCACTTCTACGCAGTCGCCACACCGGTACGGGTACGCCGTCCGGAGGCCGCCGGCGAGGCCGCCTGACGGGGCCGGGCGGACCGCGGGACGGCGTACCCGTACCGTCAGTCGGCCGGTGAGAACACGAAGGAGAACGCCGCGGGCTCTGCCCGCAGGAAGTACCGGGGCAGCGGTCCCGGCCCGCACGACTGGGAGCCGATGCCGTGCTGGCCGTGGTCGAGGTTCACCCACACCCTGTCGCCCCGGGTGAGATCGGTGAGGTGCCCGGCCGCGTCCAGCTCCTCGTTGGTCCAGCGCCGCGCGCTGAACCAGAACTCCGGGTCGCCCTCGATCCTGAGGCCGCCGATCTCGGCCCGGCGGACGTCGGCCCGGGCGCCGTTCTCCTGCGGTTTGACATACGGCGTCTGGAGCCCGTCGACCGTGGACTCCCAACGGCCGAGCCGGGAGGCGGTCCGGGTGTCCGGGTAGGCCTCGCCGGGCCCGCCGCCGTACCACCGCACGTGGTCCGCCGAACCCGGCAGCCCGAACCGGATGCCGAGCCGGGGCAGCGGCACCGTCCAGTCGCCCTCGGGCGTGACGGAGACGGTCAGCTTCAGCCGGTCTCCGTCGGACGTCCAGCGGTACACCGTGGCGAGCCCGATCTCCCGTGCGGCGGGAGCGACCCGCGTCCGCACGGTCAGGGCGTCGTCGCGCAGCTCCACCGAGTCCAGCCGCTGCCGCATACGGTGCAGGCCGAGCCTCCGCCACAGCAGACCGTAGCGGGGGTCGCCCTGCCATGAGGCGCCGTCGTCGTTGTCGGTGGGGGCCCGCCACACATCCAGGCGCAGCCCGGTCAGGTCCACCGCGCCGATGGTCCTCGGCGCGCCCGTACGGGCGTCGAAGGAGGCCGGGCCGAGCGTGATCCGTCCGTTCTCCACGACGGGGGCCCGGTCCGGGGCGACCCGCACCGAGGGCCGCCGGGCCACGGGGAACTGGCCCCAGGCCACCTCGTGCCCCTCAGGCGCCCAGGGCGTGTCGGAGGCCAGCACCGCCCGCACCGTCCAGTGGGTCTCGGCCCCCCGGACCTCGGGCGGCTCCGGCAGCTTCACGTCCGCCGACTCGCCCGGCGCGAGCACCGGCACCGACAGCGGGCCCGACGCGACCGTTTCACCGTCCGCCTGGAAGGACCACTCGAAGGCGAGTGCCGAGAGATCGGCGACGTCCTGTGCGTTGCGGATCCGCACGGTGCCGCCGCGGCCCTCGCCCTCGATCCGGACCGGCTCGATGACCTTCTTGTACTCGACCAGGCCCGGCGAGGGCCTGCGATCCGGGAACAGCAGCCCGTCGCAGACGAAGTTCCCGTCGTGCAGTTCCTCACCGAAGTCGCCGCCGTAGGCGAAGCCGTACCGGTCGTCCTTGATGCCGTGGTCGATCCACTCCCAGACGAAGCCGCCCTGGAGCCGGTCGTGCGCCTCGAAGAGCCGCTGGTAGTCGGCGAGCCCGCCGGGGCCGTTGCCCATGGCGTGCCCGTACTCGCAGAGGATGAAGGGGAGTTCGCGGCGCTTGCGAGCACCACCGTCCAGCCCCCGGCCGATCCTCTCCACCTCCTCGTGAAAGGCGTACATCCGCGAGTACACATCCGTGTCACGGCAGGTGGGGTCGCCCTCGTAGTGCACCAGCCGGGAGCCGTCCCGGCCATGGATCCACTCGGCCATCGCCGTCAGTCCGCGCCCGGTGCCGGCCTCGTTGCCCAGGGACCAGAGGACCACCGACGGGTGGTTCTTGTCGCGTTCGACCATCCGGGCGGCGCGGTCGAGGAGCGCCGGGGTCCAGCGGTCGTCGTCGACCGGGTTGTCGCGCCAGGCCTGCTCGGTGAACCCGTGGGTCTCCAGGTCGCACTCGTCGATCACCCAGAGGCCGAACTCGTCGCACAGGTCGAGGAAGGCGGGATGCGGCGGGTAGTGCGAGGTGCGTACGGCGTTGACGTTGTGCCGCTTCATCAGCAGCACGTCCTCGCGCATGGTCTCCAGGTCGAGCGCGCGGCCCTTCTCGGGGTGCCACTCGTGCCGGTTGACGCCCTTGAAGAGCACCGGCCTTCCGTTGACCTCGATCAGACCGTCCCTGAGCGCGACCGTGCGGAAGCCGATCCGCAGCGGCACCCGCTCGCCCTCGGTGGCCAGTACCCCGTCGTAGAGCTTGGGGATCTCCGCGGACCATGGCTCCACGGGGACGGTCACCGACTCGCCGGTGGCGATGTCGATACCGAGGGCGGGCACGGTGACCCGGCCGTCCACATCCGAGTCGACCTTCAGTGTGCCCTCTCCGGACAGGTGGTCGTACGAGGAGTGCACGAAGAAGTCGAGGACGGCGCCCGCCGGGCGGTGCAGCAGTGTGACGTCCCGGAAGATGCCCGGCAGCCACCACTGGTCCTGGTCCTCCAGATAGGAGCCCGCGGACCACTGGTGCACCCGGACCGCGAGCACGTTGCCGCGCGGCCGGAGCAGATGCCCGACGGCGAACTCGTGCGGCAGCCGGGAGCCCCTGAACTCACCGATGTCCGTGCCGTTCAGCCACACCCGGGCGCAGGACTCCACACCCTCGAAGCGCAGCACCGCCCCGCCGTCCGACGGCCAGTCGTCCGGCAGGTCGAAGAGGCGCAGATGGTCGCCGGTGGGGTTCTCGGTCGGGACGCGGGGCGGGTCGACCGGGAAGGGAAACAGGTGGTTGGTGTAGACGGGGGATCCGAAGGAGCCGCCGCCCTGGAGCACCCAGTGGCCGGGCACGGCGATGTGCGCCCAGTCCCCGGCGTCGTATCCGGGCTCGGCGAACGAGTCGTCCTGGGCGTCCGCCGTCGGTGACAGACGGAAGCGCCACCTGCCGTTCAGGGAGAGCAAGGCCGCGTCCGAGGACGCGTACCAGGCGCGCGGCGGCAGGCTGCCGCTGCCCGGTGCGACGTCCTCGACGTAGTCGACGGCCGAGGAGGGAGAGGAGGGAGAGGAGGGAGAGGTCGGGAGCTCGGGGGAGGTGCGGAAGGACATCGGTCTCCTAGGTCCTCGCGGGGGCTGAGCCTGTCGTGGTGCGGGGCGCGCCGGCCGACCGGAGCGCGCCTTCGAGGGCGAAGGTCGCGGCTCCCAGGCACACCGGATCGTTGGGGATGGGGGACAGGACGATCTCGGTGGCGGCGAAGGACCGTCTCAGCGCGTGCCGTTCTACGGCCGCGCGCACCTCGGCCAGCAGCGGTTCGCCGAGCGCCGCCGCGACCCAGCTGCTGAGCACCACCACTTCGGGGTTGAGCAGATTGACGAGGTCGGCGATCGCGGCACCCAGATAACGCGCGGTGTCCCGGACCACCTTGAGCGCGACGGCGTCCCCCTCGGCGACCGCGCGGGCGAGGGCGTCGATCGTGGCGGTCTGGTCCCCGGGGTCCAACAGGGGGCTGTCCGGGCCTACTTCCCGTAGGTTGTGCATGATGCCGGGCGCCCCGACATAGGTCTCCACACAGCCTTGGTTGCCGCAGTGGCACGGCCGCCCGTCCAGCACCAGCGTCGTATGGCCCCATTCGCCCGCGCTGTTGCTGACGCCCCGATGCAGTGAGCCGCCCAGGGCCAGCCCGGCCCCGACGCCCGTGCCCAGGTTGACGACCACGGCGTCCTCGCGTCCACGGGCCGCCCCGAACCACAACTCGGCGACGACGCAGGCACGCAGGGGGTTGTCCAGGTACAGGGGAGGGGCGATGTGCTGGGCGAGCAGGTCGAGCAGCGGCACGTCGTGCCAGCCCCAGTTCGCGGCGTACTCGACCACGCCCCGGTCGCGGTCGACCTGACCGGGCACGCTGACGCCGGTCCCCAGCACTCGGGAACCCTCCACACCCGCCTGAGCGACCACGGAGCCGACGGCGGCGGCCACTTGGGCGGCGACCTGTTCGGGGCGGCTCTGTCCGGGGCGCATGTCCTCGTCGGCGCGGGCCAGTACGTTCAGTGCCAGGTCGAACAGCTCCACACGGACGTACGTCTCCGCGATGTCGACGCCGATCAGGGCACCCCCCGACGCGTTGACCGCAACGAGACCGCGCGGCCGCCCGCCCGCCGAGTCCTCGAATCCGACCTCGGTCAGCATCCCGAGGTCGAGCAGTTCGCCGACGAGCGTGGCGACCGTGGGCAGGCTGAGCCCGGTCATGGCCGCCAGCTTCGGCCGGGACGTCGGCGACCGGGCGATGATTCGGCGCAGCACCTCGTACCGGTTCGCGGTACGAATGTCGCGTGAGGTGCCCCGCTTCATCCGGCTCCCCCGCTTCCCAGGACTCCGTCCCCGCCGCGGCGCGGCGCGGCGCGAGCCTATGGCCGCCGCCGGGTTTCTGCAAGGGGTTAGGAAAGGGGTCGTACGAAGTGGGAGGCGGGGAATTGATGGAAGCGGGGAGCGGGGGACCGGACCGGACTGGTGGGCCCGTGCCCAGGGTGTCGTCTCAGCGCGCTCCCAGCAGGCCCCCCACGAAGGCGTTCCGGAACTTCCCCGCGGGATCCAGCTCGGCCGCGAGCGCCGCGAAGTCCCCAAGCCTCGGGTAGCGCGCGCGGAGCGTCTGTGCGGGCGTGGTGAACACCTTGCCCCAGTGCGGGCGGGCCTCGAACGCGTCGAGCGCCTCCTCCACCCGCCGCACCACCGGCAGCACGGCCGCCGCGTCCTCGACCCAGGTGAAGTGCAGCGCCACCGAGTCCCTGCCGTACGCGGGGCTCAGCCACTGTGCGTCGGCGGCGACCGTGCGCACCTCGCAGGTCTGGAGCACGGGCGCCACCGTCGTGCGGATCGCGTCCAGGGCGTGCAGCGCCTCGAGGGCGTACGGGCGCGGCAGCAGATACTCCGACTGCAACTCGGCACCGCTGCTCGGCATGAAGTCCGCCCGGAAGTGCGGAAGCCGCTCGTGCCAGGGCCCCGGGACGCCGCCCTGCCGGGTGCAGTTGACCGCGGGCATGCCGGGTACCGGGTGCAGCGCCTCGGCGGCCGGCCGAGCCCAGGGGAAGTCCGGCAGCGGCTGGTCGGTGCGCCGCTTCAGCCACACCTGCCGGAAGCCCGGTGCACACCAGTCGGTGAACAGGCTCACGCTGTACGCCGTCGACGTCACGGTCTCGAAGTCCAGCCCCGCCAGGGGCAGTTCGGTGAACACATGCTGCTCGACACGGAAGTCCGGCTCCAGGTCCAGGGTGAGCGCGGTGACCACGCCGAGCGCACCGAGCGCGGTCACGGCCCCCTCGAAGCGGCGCTCGGCCCGCCCGATCCGCAGCGTCGACCCGTCCGCCGTGACCAGCTCCACCTCGCGCACGGCCGACGCGAGCGAGCCGTTGTCGACGCCCGAGCCGTGCGTGCCGGTCGCCACCGAACCCGCCACCGAGATATGCGGCAGGGAGGCCATGTTGTGCAGGGCGAGCCCGTGCTCGTGCACCACCCGGGCCAGCTCGGCGTACCGGACGCCGCCGCCCACCCGTACCGTACGGGCCGCGGTGTCCACGTCCACCTCGCCCGGCAGCGCGGACAGCGAGACCAGCACACCGTCGGCGCCCGGTTCGGCGATCTGGTTGAAGGAGTGCCCACTGCCCAGGACGCGCACCTTGGCATGCGCGGCGACCAGTGCTCTCAGCGCGTCCAGCGACCCCGGCCGGTGCAGCTCCTTGGCGGTGTAGGTGATGTTGCCCGCCCAGTTGGTCACGCTCTCCGTCATCCTGTCGTCCCTCCCCGTGGCAGTAGCCACGTCCTACACGTCCTCACCACCACGCAGCACGCCGACCGCGTGCGACCACGGCCGCGTACGCCGGTCACGGTCACGTGCGACCACGGCCGCGTACGACCCGCCACGATCACGTACGAAGTGCGCTCGCCCGACATCCGCGCATCCACCGGCGAACCTATATCGGTAGCCTCGCTGGTCATGACGCAGCCTCCGTCGCTTCCCGCCACCCTTCCGCAGACCGAGCTGACCAGACACCGCCGCCTGCGCGACCAGGGCAGCCTCCGGCGGGCCGATCTCGACGCGATCCTCGACGCGGGGTTCGTCTGCCACCTGGGCGTGGTCGTCGACGGCCGGCCGCTGGTCGTGCCCACGGTGTACGGGCGCGACGAGCGGCAGCTCTACCTCCACGGCTCGGTCGCCAGCCGCAGCCTCATGGGCGGCACCCCCGTCTGTGTGACCGTCACGCACGTCGACGGGCTGGTCCTCGCGCGGTCCGTCTTCGAGCACGGAGTGAACTACCGCAGCGCAGTGATCCACGGCGTCCCCCGCAAGGTCACCGACCCCGAGGAGAAGCTGGCCGGACTGCGCCGGCTCACCGAGCACGCGAGCCCGGGGCAGTGGTCGTACGCCCGGCAGCCGAACCGCAAGGAGCTGGCCGCCACCACCCTGCTCGCCCTGTCCCTCGAAGAGGCCTCTGTCAAGATCCGCACCGGCGCCCCCGACGACGGCGAGGGGCCCGACGCGGAGCTGGGCCTGTGGGCCGGTGTGCTGCCGCTCACCTCGGCCTGGGGCGCGCCCGTGCCGGACCCCCGGCTGCCGCCGGACCTCGCCGTACCGGGGCACATCGCGCGGCGCGAGGGGACCCGCCACGGCTGACGTACAGGCGGGGGCATACCGTGAGGAGTCGAACGCCTGAGCCGGGAGGAGACACGGGATGGGCAGCCGCACCGCACTGGTCGAGGATCTGATGGAGCGCTTCCCGCACGTACCGCGGGAAGCCGTCTTCAAAGAGGACCTGCTCCGCGGGGGTGTGGCCTTCGACGCGTCAGCCCTCTCGGACAACGAGAGCGGCGAGGTCAAGCCGAAGTCGTACTTCATCTTCTCCTTCGACCACGGCACCCTGCCCGAGCTGGGCGAGGCGGCGCTGCGGCGCCCGCCCGAGGAGATCATCCTCACCGGCGGCCCCTACGACCTGCGGCGGACCGTCGTCTCCGTACGGGTCAACCCGTCCTCGCCCTACCGGGTGGCCGCCGACGAGGAAGGCCTGCTCGGGCTCTACCTCGACGGGCGGCGGATCGCGGACGTCGGGGTGCCGCCCATGCCCGAGTACTACCGGCACACCCTCTCCAACGGGAAGTCCGTGATGGAGGTGGCCCCCACCATCCAGTGGGGTTACCTGATCTACCTCACCGTCTTCCGCGTCTGCCAGTACTTCGGCGCCAAGGAGGAGTGCCAGTACTGCGACATCAACCACAACTGGCGCCAGCACAAGGCGGCCGGCCGGCCGTACACCGGTGTGAAGGACGTGGAGGAGGTGCTGGAGGCGCTGGAGATCATCGACCGGTACGACACCCAGAAGGCTTCCACCGCCTACACCCTCACCGGCGGCGCGATCACCTCCAAGGTCGCGGGGCGGGACGAGGCCGACTTCTACGGGCACTACGCCAAGGCCATCGAGGAGCGCTTCCCGGGCCGCTGGATCGGCAAGGTCGTCGCCCAGGCGCTGCCGAAGGCCGACGTCCAGCGCTTCAAGGACTACGGCGTGCAGATCTACCACCCCAACTTCGAGGTGTGGGACCGGCGCCTGTTCGAGCTGTACTGCCCGGGCAAGGAGCGGTATGTCGGGCGGGACGAGTGGCACCGGCGGATCCTCGACTCCGCGGACGTCTTCGGCGCGCGCAATGTGATCCCCAACTTCGTGGCGGGCGTCGAGATGGCCGAGCCCTTCGGCTTCACCACCGTCGACGAGGCGATCGCCTCCACCACGGAGGGCCTGCGCTTCTTCATGTCGCACGGCATCACTCCCCGCTTCACCACCTGGTGCCCGGAGCCGACGACCCCGCTCGGCAAGGCCAACCCGCAGGGCGCGCCGCTGGAGTACCACATCCGCCTGCTGGAGGCCTACCGCGCCACGATGGACGACTTCGGCCTCACCTCCCCGCCCGGCTACGGCCCGCCCGGCCCCGGCCGCGCGGTGTTCTCCGTCAGCTCCTTCATGGACAGCCTCCCGGCTCGGGAGACGACCGAGGAATCCGCTCGCGCGTAGGACACGTAACAAGAACATCACGGGCCCCGCACGATGAGTCGTGCGGGGCCCGTGCCCGTATCACTCCGCGCGGGGCAACACCTCCCGGCGGCAATTGAATACGCCGCTTGTCAGTTGTGCGGGAAGCGTGAAAAGCTCTGGGACTGCCGTGAGTTGCCTCCAACTCCCCTGTAATCGAGGCGGGTTGGCTTTGCTTGTGGAAGCAGTTGATGCAGGAGCCCCCATGCCCGACCTGCCGACCCCTCAGAGTGCCGCCGAGGCAGCGCTGTTCTCGGAGTGCTGGGACGCGGTCCTGTCGTATGCCGATCTGTGCACCTCCGGGTCGTCGGCCGGCAGACAACTGGCCACCGAGGCGTTCAGCCGCGGCATCCACGAGGCACGTGAGGCCGAGATCCAGGCGCGGACCAGCGGGCACCGCACCCTGCGGCTGCCCCGGATTCCGCTGCTGCTCACCGCGGTCCGTACCACCGCCGCGGTCTGGGAGAACGAGGGCAAGGGGCATCTGCTCGACCCGGATCTGCGGCTGTGGCTGCACTCCGAGAAGGCCGCCCGGTACACCGGCCCGCCCCTGGCCCGCCCGCCGGCCCTGCGCGGGCTGAAGGACCTTCAGGAGCCGGACGCGGCGCTGTTGTGGCTGGCGGAGGTGGAGGCGCTGCCCCTGCCGGACGTGGCCCGCCGGCTCGGCCTGGACCCGGCGGGCGCCGCGCAGGAACTCGTCCAGGTGCGGGCGCTGTTCCGCGACCGTTGCCGGCGCAACCATCTCGACTCGCCGATGGGCGCGGACTGCCGCAGCTATGCCCGGCTCCTCGACGCGGTCACCCGCTCCCCGGGCGCCGACACGCCCGAAGACCTCTCACGGCACCTCGCCACCTGCGTGGAGTGCGCGGAGGCCGCGGCCTGTCTGCGGCTGCACGGCGGTGGCACGCCCGCGGCCCTGGCGAGCGGAGTGATCGGCTGGGGCGGGCTCGCCTATCTGGAACGGCGGCGCCGGGCCGCGGAAGCGGGACTGAGCGGCGGACGCACGGACGCGGGCACCGACCGGGGCATCTCGGTGGGCGCCATGGCGCGGCCCCGGATCGGCCGGTCCGCAATCCTGGCGGCAGCCGTGATCGTGTCCGCGCTGGCACTGACGGTCTCGCTGATGCAACTCGGCGACTCGGGCGGGCGGGCGAGCGCGAGCGGTGGCCCGGCCGACGGGGCGATCGCCGCCTCGACGCCGTCCCCGCCGCCCCTCGGCACGACTCCGGGCCACATCCGGACCAGCGCGTCCCCGTCCTCGCGCCCGCCCGCCTCGAACAGCACCACCAAAAGCGATGACCCCGACACCGAGCCCCAGGGCAGGTCGACGAGCCCGGCCGAGGATCCGTCGACGCCGTCGGCCCCCGCCCGGCGCACGCCCTCTGCCTGCCGGGTGAAGTACGACGTCGTCGACGAGTGGTCCTCGGGCTTCCAGGCCACGGTCACGGTCACCTCGACCAAGGCGCTCGACGACTGGCGCATCGAGTGGACCTTCGAGAACGGCCAGCGCATCACCCAGATGTGGGACGGCACCTTCAGCCAGGACGGCTCCGAGGTCACCGTGAAGGCCGCCGACTACAACAGGAAGGTCGCCGCGAACGGCACCTTCGCCGTGGGGTTCATCGCTGCCTGGCACGGCACCAACGCCGAACCGCACGCCTTCACGGTGAACGGGGCCAGTTGCCCGACGGCCGGCTGAGCCGTGCGGCACCCCACTGGCGAGCGGTGGACGGAGAGATTCGGCGGTGCTCCCTGCGGCGGCTGTCCGCCGCCGCTGTCAGTCGTGTGAGGAAAGAGAAGCGTGACCGATGGCTGTCTCTGTCACGGACGCTGTCACCCCGGCCGGCATCGTCCGTGACGGACCCCGCCTTCCTGACCCCGCGCGCCCCCCTCAGGTCGTGTGACTGGTGAGGGGCGCCCTCACCGACGGCCTCGTCACGGTGTGCAAACTGTCGCGGATCCCGGGGTGGGTCGCGTCCTGATCAGACGGCCGCCCGGAAGGGCGTCCAGCCAGGCCACGGTGACTGTCTCCGGGCCTCGCCCCAGATGCAGGCTCGCCCTGTGCGGCTCCCGGGGCCGGCGGTCTCGGCTCCTGAGGGAAGCATCTCTAGGTGGCCGACGCTCGGCGGCCGGCTCGGCGGCCGGCTCGGCGGTCGGCGCCGCGGCCGCCGGTGTCGGCAGCGCCGCTCGTGGCTTTGCCGGCCGCCGCTCGCCGGGGGGATCGGCGGGCATCCCTGCCGGATGCGGTGCCGGTCGCCGTACCGGCCGCGGCTCGGCGGTCGGAACCGCGTCCGCCCGCGCCGCCGGCACCACCCGTGGCCCCGGCGGCTCCCGCCCGGCGGGCAGAGTCGCGCCCGCCGGAGGTGCGAGCAGTCGCCGCCGCCCCGGCGGCGGCCCGGCGTTCCGGGCCCCGGCCACCCGTCCCGGCGGCGCCTGTCGCCGCTTTGGGCCCACCGCCGTTTCGGACTCGGCGACCGGACCGGCTGCCGGGCTTGGTGCCGGCCTTGCGGTCCGGGCGGGACGCCGGCGGAGTCGCCGGCTGGGGGACCTCGATGGTGACGGGCACGCCGGAAGGCTCGCGGGCGCCGGTGATGGTGGCCAGTTCCACGTCGCTGGACTTGATGCGGGCCGTTCGGGGGCGGATGCCCGCGTCCGACATGAGCCGGGTGACGTCCCGTTTCTGGTCGGGCAGGACCAGTGTCACCACGCTGCCGGAGCCGCCGGCCCGGGCCGTGCGTCCGCCCCGGTGGAGGTAGTCCTTGTGATCGGTGGGGGGATCGACGTTCACGACGAGGTCGAGGTCGTCGATGTGTATGCCCCGGGCCGCGACGTTCGTCGCCACCAGTGCGGTGACCTGGCCGTTCCTGAACTGTTCCAGGGTGCGGTTCCGCTGTGGCTGGGAGCGGCCTCCGTGCAGTGCCCCCGCGCGGACACCGACGGCCAGGAGCCGCTTGGTGAGCCGGTCGGCGGACCTCTTGGTGTCGAGGAACAGGATGACCCGGCCGTCACGGGCGGCGATACGCGTGGTGACCGCCTTCTTGTCGGTCTCGTCCTGGACGTGGAGCACATGGTGCTCCATGGTGGTCACCGCCCCCGCGGACGGGTCCACGGAGTGCACCACGGGGTCGGTCAGGAACCGCTGCACCAGGCGGTCGATGTTGCGGTCCAGGGTGGCCGAGAAGAGCATGCGCTGTCCGTCGGGCCGTACTTGCCGGATCAGCTTGGTGATCTGCGGCAGGAAGCCCATGTCGGTCATCTGGTCGGCTTCGTCCAGCACCGTGACGCGTACGTTGTCGAGTACGCAGTCCCCGCGCTCCACGAGGTCGTTGAGCCGGCCGGGAGTCGCGACGAGTACCTCGGTGCCGCGCCGGAGCGCGTCGGCCTGCTTGGTGATGGACAGCCCGCCGACCACGGCGGTCAACCGGAGGTTGACTGCTGTCGCGTAGGGGGTCAGCGCGTCGGTCACCTGCTGGGCGAGTTCACGGGTGGGCACCAGCACGAGGGCGAGGGGTGCCTTGGGCTCCGCGCGCAGTCCGGCCGTGCGGGCCAGGAGCGCCAGCCCGAACGCGAGGGTCTTGCCGGAGCCGGTGCGTCCCCGTCCCAGCAGATCACGGCCGGCGAGCGAGTTGGGCAGCGTGGCGGCCTGGATGGGGAAGGGGGTGGTGACGCCTTGCGCGGTGAGGGTCTTCAGCAGCCCGGCGGGCATGTCCAGACCGGCGAAGTCCTCGACGGCGGGAAGTGCGGGTGTCGTGCTTTCCGGCAGCCGGAATTCCCGTGGCGACGACGCGGACGGTGGGGGTGACGAAACGCGCCGGTTCTGCTTCTGGGGCCTGCGGGACATACGGTTATCTGCCTTCCTGGAAACAGCACAAACCGGGGTCCGCACCATGGCGGTGCGGACCCCGGTGAGCGGATACGCGTCCGGCGATCAGGCGGGGACGATGTTCTCCGCCTGCGGGCCCTTCTGGCCCTGCGTGACGTCGAAGGAGACCCGCTGACCCTCCTGGAGCTCACGGAAGCCCTGGGTCGCGATGTTCGAGTAGTGGGCGAAGACGTCGGGGCCGCCGCCGTCCTGCTGGATGAAGCCGAAACCCTTTTCGGCGTTGAACCACTTCACGGTTCCCTGTGCCATGACCTTCTCCGTTCTGTAGGCAGAGGCCCCATCCGGAGATGCCGGAAAACAAATCATGCGCCTTGAGGAGAAACCGTCCTGTCAGGCGCACATAGCTTCATGGGTACCACAACTGCAACTCCGGAACGGTAGCACAGCTCGGCGGGACGCGGTGGATCATGGGGCTCGCCCGGGTTCCTCAGGGTCGTGCGCACCGGCGACGGGGCGCCGTCGACCCCGCGGGCAACCCCCGCTCTGCGCGGAGGTGTCTGCCACGCCGCGCCGCCTTCGTACGCTCCACCTCCTCACAGCGGTGCGAGGCGGATCCTCGCGGCCAACGTCGACCACGCGGTCGTCGTCCTCTCGCTCGTCGTGGAACCGGACCTCGGCCGCATCGAACGCTTTCTCGCGCCGGCCTGGGACAGGCGACGGCCGCCGCCGTGGTGAACATCGGCACGCCGACCGCTCCGGCCTGGCTCGTGCCTCGGGCGTCGTACGGGTTTGTCGCCGGCATTGTTCCGGTGTGCGCGACGCGACGGTGGCGGAACGCCTTCCGTTCCCTCCGCCTCATTGATTTGTATAAGCCTTTATCGAAATGGTGTAACGCGCAACCATAGCGTTGACCAGGTGTCGTGCGGGGGCGGCGATCGCCCCTGATGGGCGTTATGCAACGTTGGTGGCGCTATATTCATGCCTTACTGAGAATCTGGTGCGCGGGTTCCGTGAGCTTCATATGAAGTTGGTCACCGTTGTTTCGTTTCTGACGCCGTTTTATGCTCGCGGTCGACCGCTTATTTTTGCTTTACGTCTGTGCGTGGGGGGCTGCAGATGTGCCGTCACCCGTGCCCGGAAAGGATTCGGGTGACTCCTCGTCAACGCACGCGCGGGATGCGGCCAACGCGGCGGCCACGCATGCGGACAACGCCGCCAAGGACGCCGATGACGCGGCCGCCCATGCAGGGCAGGCGGCTACCGCCGCGGCCCAGTCGGCCGCGCATGCCAAGTCCGCCCAGCAGGCGGCCGATGCCGCCACGGCGGCTGTCGCCAAGGCCAAGAAGACCCATGACATCGCCGTCAGGATCGAGGCGGAGGGGCTGACCGAACGCACCAACGCCGGTATCGCGCAGGCCCGCGACCTCAAGGCCCGGCAGGACCAGCGCGCGGCCGCGGATGCCGCGGCCGCCCAGCAGGTCAAGGACGTCGACACCCAGGCGAAGACCCTGGCCACGCAGGCCGCACAGCCCGGAGCCGACCCCAAGGCCCTGGCCCCGGCCGGCCGCAAGGTCGCGCTGGCGATGATGCAGACCAGTGGGCCGTGGAGCAGGGGTGCCGCCGAGGTCGCCCTCACGGGCACCGACCAGGATGTCGTCGACTACCTCAGCACCCTGCGCGCCCAGGCCGCCCAGCAGGACGACCGCTACCGCGTGCAGACTCTGGCGCGGGAAAGCTCTCTGGCCTCGGTGCGTACCGCCGCCGAGGAAGCCCTCAAGGGCAGCGATGACCAGGTCTCGGCGTTCCTTGCCACCGGCCAGTACGAGGCCGGGGCACAGGACTTCCGGGTCGCCATCGCCCAGATCATCGACGCCGGCGGACCGGTGGTGCAGGAGACCGGCCGGGCCGCGCTGGACTCCGACGACCCGCAGAAGTACCGGCAGTTCCTCACCACGGGTCAGTACCAGGCGCGTACCCAGGACCAACGTGTCCGCGCGGCCCAGCTGATCGGCAGCGGCGGCCCCCAGGTCAAGTCGGCCGCCCGCATCGCGCTTGAGGGGCCCGATGATCTGCTGGACCAGTTCATCCAGGTCGGGCAGTACAAGGCCCAGCGCCAGGACTTCCTCGGCGCCACCCACACCGCGCAGATCCAGCAGCTGATCGCGGATGCCGCCGGCGTCGCGGCCACCGCCCAGAAGAACGCCGCCGAAGCCCACAAGGCCGCCGCCACCGCCATCAAGGCCGCGGACCAGGCCGCCAATTGGGCCAAGCAGGCCGACGCGTCGGCCAAGCAGGCCAAGGGCTACGCCGACCAGGCGGCCAAGTCGGCCGACGACGCGAAGGCTTCCGCCGACCAGGCGGCCGCCTCCGCCCGCACCGCCGCGAAGGCAGCCGCCTCCGCCAACCAGGCCGCGAGCGACGCGGCCGTCTCCGCCGTCGACGCCGCCGGCTCCGCCCAGTGGGCACAGCTGTCCGCCACCGCCGCGTACGCCGCCGGCGACCGGGCCCGCGCCTCCGCCATCGCCGCCGGCAAGGACTACAAGGCCGCCGACCAGGCCTTCAAGGACGCCTTCCAGGCCACCGTGGAGAAGAAGGAAGCCGAGCGCGAGGCCGCCGAGAAGGACACCGGGAGCCAGGCCGAAGCGCGCTACCGCTGCGGCCTCCTCGGCTGCGACGCCGCAGAGCACCCGGCGCACTGGTGCCAGCACAACGAGACCCTGTGCGACCTCCTCTCCATGGGCCCCGGCGCCGAAGCAGCGGCCAAACAGCTGTGGGACGTGGAGAAGGACCTCCTCGGCCTCGGACAACTCGAGGCCTGCAAGGGCGGCAACGTCATCGCCTGCACCCAGCTCGCGGAAGACCTCACCCTCAGATCGAAGTTCAAGCTCCTCGAACGAGGCATGGAGGCGCTGGAGGACCTGCGCTCCGCCCGCTACGTGAAGAGCTGCAGCCACTGCTTCCCGGCCGGCACCAGAGTGCTCATGGCCAACGCCCGGACCAGGAAGATCGAGACCGTCCACCCGGGCGACAGCGTCCTGGCGACCGACCCGCTCACCGGCCGCACCGCGCCGCGCAAGGTCAGCCGTCTCATCATCACCGACGGCGACAAGCACTTCGACGAACTCACCATCGCCACCCCCGACGGCCCCCGGAAACTCACCGCCACCTACGAGCACCCCTTCTGGAGCCCCTCAGCACACCAGTGGGTCAAGGCCCGCGAGCTCACATCCGGCGCGACACTCCTCACCAGTAGGAGGACTGTCGTCCGGGTCCAGGCCAACCGCCCCTTCGACCAGCACGCCCGCACCTACAACCTCACCGTCGACGACCTCCACACCTACTACGTGCTGGCAGGGAAGACGCCGGTACTCGTGCACAACACGCAGTGCGATCCCCCCTTCCTGGACGCCGCGGGTGAAACCTACGTACGTAGCAAGCACATGCCGGGCGGTGCAAAGGCAGATGCCACGAAGGGCTTGTTCAACAAGGACGCCGATCTTTACAAGCTGGCAGACGACGCTGGCGAATTTGAACCCAAGCTGCAAGACAACGGCAATTACGTCCGTGTCGGCAATGCCCCCGATATCATCGGGACGGATGTCGAGACGGGTTTGCCGACGAAGACCTATACTGTGGTCACGGATAAGTGGGGAAACGTGGTCACTATGCACCCCGGCGTACCACGGTAGAGCGTCCAGGGTCAGCCAAGGTCAGCGAAAAGGTGAAGTAATGCCACTCAGTATTCTGGTGCGCACCTATACGGGCGAGGTCCTGGCAACGTCAGTGCATCCTTCGATTGGCGCCGTCTGTGAATCTGCGCGAAAGCAAGGCCTGGTGATGCTCGGCTGCGTGGACAAGTATGACGACACGGTGTTCAACAGAAACCAGGTCTCCCATATACGCGGAGAAGTGGCACAGCTTCGAGAACTCTGTGTCGCCGACGAGATGGAGGCGCTGTCGGAGCTCACGGAACTGCTGGAGGTGGTTTCGGAGCGTCCGCACAGATACCTTCTCTTCAACGGCGACTGACCGAAAAGCCGGCATGAGGATGAAGGCAGTGCCATGACGCCGTGCCGTGGTGGACCTCTGAGGCGGACGGGCTGAGATCCACCCGCACAGCAAGGCTCCTGTGCCGTTGAGGGAGATGGTCGGAACCTCACCCCATCAGCACAGGAGCCCTGCTGTTGCCGTGCCCGATGCGGGAAAGCCCCGGGCGGTCGCTGCCGGGGCAGTCATGGAAGCCGGAGACGGCGTAGCTGATCCGGCGCAGCGAAACCGTGCCCTCCGGCCTGGTGCAGTGGATGTCGCAGTCCTGGTCCGAGCAGCGCCGCCCGTCGCTCTGCCGGCCGCCGTTCTTCACCCAGGGGTGCAAGGCCGAGCGGTGCAGGCGCATAAATCGGTGGCACTCGCGTGCGTGCCGCTCTACAGTCAGGACTGCTTTCCCGGCGGCCGATGGGCCGCCGCTGCCGACTGAGTGAGGAACGGGAGGTGTGACCGATGGCTGTCTTTGCGATGGGCGCTGCCCGCGACCAGAAGATCGTCCACTCCACCTCCGCGGTCTCCGGCTGACCTTTCACCCTTCTTCCGCGCCTGTGAACGCGCGCTGCCGGGCCGCCCTTGTGAAGGGTCCCCCTTGAATCTCTCTTCTCTTTCGGCTTCTCCCGCTTCGTCGCACCCTCTGGCTTTGTACGGCTGGGACGAGGAGTGGGAAGCGGAATTCGCCTCCTACGCCGAGCAGGGTCTCCTGCCCGGCCGTGTCGTCCGCGTCGACCGCGGTCAGTGCGACGTCGTCACCCCGGTCGGCATCGTCCGTGCCGACACCGCCTTCGTCACCCCGCACGACCCCCTCAGGGTCGTGTGCACCGGCGACTGGGTCGCCGTCGACCCCGCGGGCAGCCCCCGCTATGTGCGGACGTGTCTGCCACGCCGCACCGCCTTCGTACGCTCCACCTCCTCCAAGCGGTCCGAGGGGCAGATCCTCGCGGCCAACGTCGACCACGCGGTCGTCGCCGTCTCGCTCGCCGTGGAACCGGACCTCGGCCGCATCGAACGCTTTCTCGCGCTGGCCTGGGAGTCCGGGGCGCAGCCGGTCGTGGTGCTCACCAAGGCCGATCTGGTGCCGCAGGCGGTGACGCTCTCGTACCTCGTCCAGGATGTGGAGACGAGTGCGCCCGGGGTGCCGGTGCTGCCGGTCAGCGCCCGGCTGGGCGAGGGACTCGACGTCCTCGCCGCCGTCGTCTGCGACGGTACGTCCGTGCTGCTCGGGCAGTCCGGCGCCGGCAAGTCGACCCTCGCCAACGCGCTGCTGGGCGAGGACGTCATGGCCGTACAGGCCACCCGGGACATGGACGGCAAGGGCCGCCACACCACCACCACACGCAATCTGCTCGTCCTGCCGGGCGGGGGAGTCGTCATCGACACCCCCGGGCTGCGCGGGGTAGGGCTGTGGGACGCCGGGGACGGGGTGGGCCAGGTGTTCTCCGAGATCGAGGGCCTGGCCGCGGAGTGCCGGTTCCACGACTGCGCGCACGGCACGGAGCCCGGCTGCGCGGTGCGCGCGGCCCTCGACGCCGGGGAACTGCCCGAGCGGCGGCTGGAGAGCTACCGGAAACTGCTCCGGGAGAACCAGCGGATCGTCGCCAAGACCGATGCGCGCGTGCGGGCGGAGCTGCGGCGCGAGTGGAAACGGAAGGGCGCCGAGGGGAAGGCGGCGATGGAGGCCAAGCGGGGGCGGTGGCACTGAGGGAGGCGGCGGTGGAGGCCAAGCGGGGGCGGTGGCACTGAGGGAGGCGGCCCCCGGCCGGTGTCCGCGACGTCCGCAACGCCATGTCCGATTTCCGCCGGTCCCGCCCCGGGGGCCGGCGGACACTGGAGGGCGTGAGCGACGAGGACACCAGGTACGAGGCGGTGCGCAGCCGGGACGCCCGGTTCGACGGCGAGTTCTTCTTCGCCGTCGCGACCACCGGGATCTACTGCCGGCCGAGCTGCCCCGCCGTGACGCCCAAGCGGCACAACGTGCGGTTCTACCCGACGTCCGCCGCCGCGCAGAGCGCCGGATTCCGGGCCTGCCGGCGGTGCCGTCCGGACGCCGTCCCGGGGTCCGCGGCGTGGGATGTGCGGGCGGACGTCGTGGGGCGTGCCATGCGGCTGATCAAGGACGGGGTGGTCGACCGCGAGGGCGTCGGCGGGCTCGCCCTGCGCCTCGGGTACAGCGCCCGCCAGGTGCAGCGGCAGCTCACCGCCGAGGTCGGGGCGGGACCGGTGGCGCTCGCCCGCGCCCAGCGCGCGCACACCGCCCTGGTCCTGCTGCGGAGCACCGCGATGCCGGTCACGGAGATCGCCTTCGCGGCCGGGTTCGCGAGCGTCCGGCAGTTCAACGACACGGTCAAGGAGGTGTACGCCGCCACCCCGAGGGAGCTGCGCGCCGCCACGTCCCGCGGGACAGCGGCGGCACGCCGCGCGAGCATCCCCGCCTCCGCGGGAATCCCGCTGCACCTCGCCCACCGCGGGCCCTACCAGGCCGCCGCCGTGTTCGATCTGCTCGCCCGGGAGGCGATCCCGGGTATCGAGGAGGTGGACGGCCCGCGCGGCCGCCGTACCTACCGGCGCACCCTGCGGCTCCCGTACGGCACCGCCGTCGTCGCCGTCGACGAACGACCCGGCGGTGCGACGGCCCCCGCGCGCGGCCGGGCATCCGGTGCCGCCCACCCCGGTGGCCGGCTGGACGCCCGGCTCCATCTGACCGACCCCCGTGACCTGACCACCGCCGTGCAGCGGCTGCGGCGGCTGTTCGATCTGGACGCCGATCCGTACGCCGTCGACGAGCGGCTCGGCGCCGACCCCCGGCTCGCCCCGCTGGTCGCGGCCCGGCCGGGTCTGCGCTCGCCCGGCGCGGCCGACCCGGAGGAGTTCGCCGTCCGGGCGCTCGTCGGGCGCACCGAGGCCGAGCGGCTCGTCCAGCGCCACGGGAAGGTCCTCGACTGCCCGTACGGCACCCTGACCCATGTGTTCCCCGAACCGTCCGCGCTCGCCGACGCCATGACCGGGGACGGGGCCGCATCGCACCCCGCCTTGGCCGCTCTCACCACCGCCCTCGCCGACGGCACCCTCCGTCTCGACGCAGGCGCCGACCGCGACGAGGCCCACGAGGTGCTGCTCGCCCTGCCCGGCATGGATCCGGGCACCGCCGCGATCATCCGCACCCGCGCCCTGGGCGACCCCGATGTGGCGTCACCGGGCGAGGAGGTCCCCGACGCGTGGCGCCCCTGGCGCTCCTACGCCCTCCGGCATCTGCGGACCACCGCGGAACCGGCCCCCTCCTCCCGAGGAGAGGCCCCCTCTAGCCATGCGCTTTCATGAAGCGGGCTGTCCGGCAGGCGGTCACAAAAGCAGAAAGTGCCCCTGACCAGCAAGAATGAGGATTGTCGAGGTCCTTGTTCCTGCCACCGCCGGAGGCACTTCCCAGGTGAAGCACTCGATCGGGTCCTACCCCCGCGTCCGTGTCCAGGACGACGGCCGCCAGGTCGTCTCCCAGGCCGGTTCGGTCCTGCTCGTCGAAACGGTCCGCAAGACCAGCGGGCGCTGCCGATTGTGATCTTCGCTCTCGCCGGGAACGATCCGGTCGACGGCCGCGGGGGCAACGACCTGATCTGCGGCGGCTACGGCAACAACTCCCTGTCCGGCGGCAACGGCAACAACGCTCTCAATGGCGGCGCAGACAGGGTCCTAGCTCCCGGCGGACCGCATCCCTGTAGCTACCGGCGGGCCGCTTGCCCGCTGTACAGCGGTGGGATGGGCCGAGACAGCGGTCCTCCTCGCCGTGCCAGCGCGACGGTCACGACGGCCGCCTTGCTGCTGCTCGAACGAGACGTGCGCATCGCGCGTCGTCCGGGTGGAGGAACCCTCGGCGTACATCCGTCCCGCTGAAGGGGGACAGATGTCCGGGACCGGGCGTGGCCGCGGGCTGGAGCGTCACCTCCCAACGATGCTGGGCGACCGCGCATCCCGTGCCTCGACGCTCCCCGCGCCGAAAGGAAACCGCAATGCCCAACCGAGCCGCCCTCCTCCAGCAGGCCGCCTGTTGCCTCGGCGGAGCCGCCGTCGGCCTTGTCGGTCCGTACGCTTCCGTGGCGTCGGCATCCGGCCACCACGGCGGCGACGTGCGCGTGGCGTGCAGCACGGCCGCCCTGATCTCCGCGATCCAGACCGCGAACAGCCGCAACGACAGCAGGCTGAGCCTGGCCTCGCGCTGCACCTACCATCTGACCACCGCCTACGCCGGCCAGGACGGTCTGCCGGCCATCACCAGTCGGATCACCATTCTGGGCAATGACGCCACCATCCAGCGCGACCCGTCGGCGTCCGGCCCGTTCCGGATCCTCGACGTCGCCGCGGGCGGGGACCTGAAGGTGCAGAACCTCACCGTCAAGGGCGGGACGATCACCGGGCAGCCGGAGGTCGGCGCGGGGATCCGCGTCCAGTCCGGTGGCCGTCTGACACTGGAGCACAGCCGGGTGAGCGAGAACTCCTCCGATCGCAACGGTGGCGGGGTGGGGGTGCTCGGTACCGCCACCATCAGCGACTCCGAACTGGTGGCCAACACCGCCACGTTCGGTGCCGGGCTGGTCCAGTTCGGCAGCACGGCCCAGACCACGATCAGCAAGTCCGTGATCCGGTTCAACGTGGCGAGCTTCGACGGTGGAGGCCTGGAGTTCGGCGGTGGCAAGGCCGTCGTCCGGGACAGCCAGGTCGATGACAACATCGCGACGTCGGGTGACGGCGGTGGTGGCATCTACAACGACGCCGACCTGCAGGTCCTCGGCTCGACCGTCGACCGCAACACCGCCGGCATCATCTCGGCGTCGCCCGGGGGCGGAGGCATCTACAACGACGGTCCGCTGCTCCTGAAGGACACGTCGATCAGCAACAACACGGTCACCGGGGGAGCGGCCAAGGGCGGGGGTGTCTACAACCTGGGAGGTGCGGTCACCGCGTCGAACGTGCGGATCGCCGGAAACTCCGCCACCGTCGCTCCGGGCGGTGTGTGGACCAACACCCAGTGGACAGCCAGGCGTCTGCTGATCACGAACAACACGCCGACAAACTGTCAGGGCAGCCCCTTCATCCCTCCGGGCTGCATGAACTGACCGGCCTCCGGACCGGGTGTCTGTGGGTGGGTGAGCCGTTGTCATGAGGCGAGAGATTGACGGGCGGGTTCGCTGTCGTGGGGCTTTACGTGAGGTCCTGCAGGGGGCCCCGCCGGCAAATGCTGTGCCCTCGGTCGGGGGGCGTCCGAGGGTACAGCAGCCCGGCAACCGCGCCGGGGGAACGGTCGCTGGGATTTCGGGTACCCGAGCACCGTGTCTGGCGGTTGGCCGGCCGGGAAGCGCCTGATGCGGGCGGGACGGTGACCGTCGATCTCGACGGCGTGCTGGTGATCGCGCACTCGGACAAGGAGGACGCCGCACCGACGTGGAAGCGAACCTACGGGCACCACCCGCTGATGGGGTTCGTCGACCACGGACCAGGCGGCACCGGTGAGCTGGTCGTGGCCCTGCTCAGGCCGGGGAACGCGGGTTCGAACACGGCCGCCGACCACATTGCCGCCGCTCAACTGGCCCTGGCCCAGCTGACGAAGAAGTACCGGCGCGGGCGCCGGACCCTGATCCGCACCGACTCCGCGGGCGGCACCCACGACTTCGTCGCCTGGCTCGCCCAGCGGGGACGGCGGCTGTCCTACTCGGTCGGCCCGGTGATCACCGAGGCGCTCCACCAGCCCAGCCCCGGTTGACCAACGGATTCCCCGTACCTACGACAGCAGCTCAACACCCGGAGCAGTGGAACCCGGCGCCACCCCGAGGCGACACTCGGGCCCAGGCCTGCACAGCCTTCGCCCACGGCACGAAAACGGTCCACCGACTCCGTCGGCGGACCGCCACCAAACTTCGAGGCTAGCCGCCCTCGGACCCCCGGTCGAGGCCCCAGCTGTGGATCCGTCGCGGGTGGATGCGGATGACCTCCTCGCTGAAGTGGGGGCCCAGCTCGTGCGGGCCGGTGCGGAGTTCGGCCTCCCCGCGGATGTCGACGCCGCGCACCCGCCATGGGCTCAGGCTCACGATGTCGTCGACGACCAGCGCCACCCTCGGGTTCTTCTGAAGGTTGCGCCACTTCTTGGAGGCGCCCATCGCGAAGCCGCCGATCAGAATCGTCCCGTCGTCCTGGAGGAAGAACCCGACCGGGTTGGCCTGCGGCTGTCCGTGCGGGTCGACGGTGGCCAGCCGTCCGAGCCGCTGGGAGAGCAGATACGCGCGTTCGGCCGCGCTGAATTCGGTCATGGCAGCAGCCAAACACGCCGTGGGCCGGGCCCACATCGGATTCCGGCCGTAGGTCCCCCGGCGTAGGCCGCGGTGGCCGCGGGCCTGCGTCCCGCAGGTGCCGGCGGGCCTGTGGCCCGCATGGGGGCGCGCACCCGAACGTGTGACGGTGTGTTAGCCCGTCGACGTGTCCCGGGAAGACATCGAGCGCTTCCCGGCCCCTTGCCCGGGGCCGCCGGCGCGGAAAGGGCGAGTCCGTATGATCCACCTTCCCCGGCTGACCGGAACCCGGCGCCGCTGCCTGGCCGTCGCGCTGCTCACCGTCCTGTCCACCGCGGCCACCTTCCCGGGCGCCGTCGACCGGGCCAAGACGGCACCGCACTGGACCGGCACCTGGGAGGCCGCCGCCTCCGGAACCGCCCCCGCCCTCCCCGGCACCTCGATTCGCAACATCGTGCACATCAGCGTCGGCGGCAGCGCCGCCCGGGTCCGCCTCTCCAACCGCCTTGGCACCGCCCCGCTCCGCCTCGGCACCGTCACCGTCGCGGTACAGCGGGCGCACGAGACCGGCAGTGCCGAGGCGGCGCCGGGCTCCCTGCGCACCGCCACCTTCGACGGCGCCACCTCCGTGACCGTTCCGCCGGGCCGGGACCGGGTCAGTGACGCCGTCCGCCTGGCCGTTCCGCCGGACGCCAACCTTGTGGTCACCGTGTACACCCCCGGTGACTGCGGACCGGCGACGTACCACCGCACCTCCCTGCAACCGGGCTTCCTCGCCAGGAACGGCAACCACGCGACGGACCCGACCGGCGCCGCGTACACGGACAGGGTGTCCCACTGGTACTACGTGACCGGCGTCGACGTCCTTCGCCGGGCCGCCCCCCACAGTGTCGTCGCGCTCGGCGACTCCCTCACCGACGGCACCGGATCCTCGCTGGGCACCAACCACCGCTGGCCCGACCTGCTGTCCCGGCGGCTGCGCCGGCTGCCCGCCGAGCGGCGGCCCGGCGTGCTGAACGCGGGGGTCTCCGGCAATCGCCTGCTGCGCGACGAGGTGGGGCCGAGCGCGCTGAGCCGCCTCGACGCGGATGTGTTCTCCCGCACCGGGGTGCGCACGCTGATCGTCCTGGAGGGCGTCAACGACCTCAAGGGCATCCCGCCCGAGACCGATCCGGGCGCCTTCGTCCGTGCCTACCGCCGGATCGTGGCCCGCGCCCACGCCCATGACATCCGCGTCATCGGCGCCACCCTCACCCCCTTCGGCGGCCACAGTGCCTGGACACCGGCGCGCGAGGGCCTGCGCCACGCGATCAACGCCCTGATCCGCAGCGGGGTGTTCGACGCGGTCGCGGACTTCGATGCCGCCGTCCGCGACCCCGCGCGTCCCGACCGCATCCGGCCGGCCTACGACTCGGGCGACCACCTGCACTTCGACGACGCGGGCATGACGGCGCTGGCCGGAGCCGTCGACCCGACGGGACTCGGCGGATGAGGGACCTCAGGCGGCCACTGAGCTGTGGCGCAGGTCAGCTGCGGGAGACCCAGCCCCGTTCGTAGGCCTGCCAGCCGAGTTGCAGCCGGGTCGTCACCCCGGTCAGCTCCATCAGCCGCTTCACCCGGCGCTGTACGGTCCGCAGGCCGAGATCGAGTTGTTTGGCGACGCTCGCGTCGGTCAGCCCGGCGAGCAGCAGCGACAGGACCTCGAGATCGGTGCTGTCGGGGCCGTCCGGCGCCTGCTCGGTGGCGCCGTACATACCGAGCCGCAGCGGCAGGGCGTCCCGCCACACCGACTCGAACAGGCCGGACAGCAGCTCCAGCAGTCCGCTCGCGTGCACGACCAGCGCGGCCGGTTCCGCGGTGTGCGCGGTGAGCGGCACCATGGCCAACGCCCGGTCGGCGACCACCAGTTTGGTCGGCACCGTGTCGATGACCCGCACCTGTTCGTCGCGGCTCAGCGCGGCCGTCAGCTCGGTGATCCCGCCGGGCTGGTCGAGCACCGCCCGCTCCACGACCACCCGGTAGCGGACGCCTCGGCCGGCGGCCTGCGCCTCCGCCTCGTTCTCCGTCCCCGTCACGGCGACCGGAGTGCCGGTGACGAGGGCGCACACCTCCTCGGCCGCGCCGAGCTGGAGTTGCAGGAAGCGCTGGGTGACCGCCGCCGCGCCGATCACCACCTCGACCAGATCGTGCACCGCGGGCTCGGCGGCCGCCGCGCGGTACTCCTCGGCCAGCAGGGCGGCCGTCAACTCGGCCTTCTCCAGCTCGTGCCGCTGCTGGGTGAGCAGCGCGCCCAGCGCCACCCCGGGAGGCGCCGCGACCCAGCGGCCGGGCCGGGCCGAGGACTGGGCCGCGAGCCCGTGCCGCTCCAGGCGCCGTAGCAGGCGCTCGGTGTCGCGCTCGCCGAGTATCAGCCGCCGCGCGAGATCGGGCACATCGGCGGCGCCCACCGACACCAGTGCCCGGTACGCGGACTCATGTGTCTCGTCCAGCCCAATCGCTGCCAGCATCAGCCGTCGTCCCCTCCCCTGAGACAAGACCCCGCGGTGCGCCCCGTGGCGGAAAACAGCCACGGCGCAAACCCGCCTCGGAACATCATCGCCGTACCCCCGGGGTGTCTGCCAAGGTGGCGCCATCGAGGCGGTGAACCCTGCCCGTGCCGCCGTCCGGAGGCCGCTCGGCCTGCACGGACGCCGATCGAGGGACCTTGGGGGCCCCGCAAGACGTGACGGAGACCGGAGGCGTGCCGGGCCCGTCACCACGGTGCCGCCGGGCGGTTCCCCTGTGGGGGGTGGAATCGTCCGGTGGCCCGCCTCTCCCCGTCGGGTCGCGTATCGCCGTTCGAGACTCGGTCAACCTGCCGTCAGAAAGCCGTGACACGGCCCGATTTTCCCGATGCCCCGTTTTCATAGGCCGTGTGCGGTGGACAATTGGGGACATGAGTCAGCAGGGGGAGAGGCCGGGCGGCCACCAGGACGACTGGTGGGGGCAGTTGTACGACGACTCCCCCGGGGACACGGGACCGGTCCCCGGGGCCGACAGCCTGGACGACCGCTTCGCCTCCGCGGCGGACACGGTCGGCCGGTGGACTCCTCCGTTCGAGGGATCTGCGGAGGATGGCTCCGGTGCCGGTGCCGGTGCCGGTGCCGGTGCCGGTGACGGCAGCGGCGGTGGGCCGCGGGGGAGTGGCGCCGGTCCGCTCGCGGGACGGCCGGCGAACGGTTCGAGCCGGTCCGCCGCCTCCACGCCGGACGCGGCCCCGCCCGAGCCCGGTGAGCCCCCGCGTCCCCCCGTCCCGCGTCCCGGGCGCGTGCCCTGGGAGCCCCCGTCCACCCGTCCGCCGGGCCCCGTTACCTTCCCGCCCGGGCCGAAGCCGCCGGGGTTCCGCCCGGCGGCCCCCCTCGACGGCACCGGGACCGAGCCGCCGCCCGCCCCGGCTCGGCCCCCGGGTCGCCCTCCGGCCGCCGTACCACCGCTCCCCGACCGGCCCCCGGCCGCCGTGCCGCCAGCCCCGGACCGCTCCCCGGCCCTCCCCGCCGGCGCCGCCCCGGCGGTGTCCGCGGCTCCGGCCGTACCGCCGCCCGGCGAACCGCCGTCCCCTGGCGCCCGTCCGCCCGCGCAGGGCCCCGTTCCCCGCATCCCGCCCGCGGTGGACTACGTCGGCTCCGGACCGCCCACCTACGACGCCGAGCCCACCGCCCTCCCGCTCGCCGACCCGGAGGCCCTGGACGACCTGGTCCCCGACAGCGTGCTGGACGGGGCGCGCTACGGGTCCCTCACACTGCGCGCGGCCTCCGTGCGCGGTGACTCGGCGCGCTTCAGGGGCGAGCCGCGCCGGGACTGCCTGCTCACCGCCCGCTTCGGAACCGGCGACCAGGCCCTCGTCCTCGTCGCCATGGCGACCGGCGCACGAGCCACCCCCGGAGCGCACCGGGCGGCCGCCCAGGTGTGCCGGTGGATCGGACGGGCCGTCGGACGCAGCCACGTCCGTCTCGGCGAGGACATCCGGGCCGCCCGGCGCGGCGACCTCAAGTCGGGCCTGCACCGGCTCACCGACCGCAGCCTCGGCAGGCTCCGCGCGAGCGCCGCCGAACAGGGCGTCGACCCGCAGGAGTACACCGCCGGCCTGCGCTGTCTGCTGCTGCCCGCCGACCCGGCCTGCCGCACCCGGGTGTTCTTCGGCGTCGGCGAGGGGGGCCTGTTCCGGCTGCGGGACGGCGAGTGGCAGGACATCGAGCCCCGGGTCACCGAGCCGGCGGGCGAGCCGGTGGTCGGGTTCGGCTCGCTGCCGTCCGAGACCCCCGAGGGCGACCGCCTCACCATGGACCTGGGCATCGCGACGCCTCCGAGCCCCTATGAGCCGGCCCCAGGGCTCCCGGCCTCGCCCGGACAGGACGGCCCCGCCGAGCCACCCCGTGACCCGTTCCGTTTCCGGGCCTCCGTCGCCCGCCCGGGTGACACGCTCCTGCTGTGCACCAGTGGCCTGGCGGACCCGCTGCGCGGCGAACCGCAGCTCGCCGAGCATCTGACGCTCCGCTGGTCGACGGGCGGACCGCCGGGCCTGGACGCCTTCCTCTCGGACACCCGGGTGAGGGTGAAGGGCTACGCCGACGACCGTACGGCGGCCGCCGTTTGGGAGGCGTGATCGCGGTCACTGTGGATTGATGGACCCTAGGAGACGGAAGGGGTGCATGGATCCATGGCCAAGCAGAACGTCGCCGACCAGTTCGTCGACATCCTCGCCCGGGCGGGAGTCAAACGCCTGTACGGGGTCGTGGGCGACAGCCTGAACCCGATCGTGGACGCCGTCCGTCGCAACGCCGCCCTCGACTGGGTGCATGTTCGGCACGAGGAGACAGCCGCCTTCGCCGCGGGTGCCGAGGCGCAGATCACCGGGAAGCTGACCGCCTGCGCGGGCTCCTGCGGCCCCGGCAATCTGCACCTCATCAACGGCCTGTACGACGCCCATCGCTCCATGGCCCCGGTGCTCGCCCTCGCCTCCCACATCCCGTCCAGCGAGATCGGCCTCGGCTACTTCCAGGAGACGCACCCCGACCGGCTCTTCAGCGAGTGCAGCCACTACAGCGAGCTGATCTCCAGCCCGAAGCAGATGCCGCGGCTGCTCCAGACGGCGATCCAGAACGCCATCGGCCGCAGCGGCGTCAGCGTCGTCTCGCTCCCCGGTGACATCGCCGACGAGCCCGCGCCCGAGCGGTCCGCCGAGACCGCCCTCGTCACCTCGCGGCCCACCGTCCGTCCCGGTGACGCCGAGATCGACCGGCTGGTGGCGATGATCGACGAGGCGGAGAAGGTCACCCTGTTCTGCGGCAGCGGCACCCGGGGCGCGCATGAGGAGGTCATGGAGTTCGCCGGGAAGATCAAGTCCCCGGTGGGTCACGCCCTGCGCGGCAAGGAGTGGATCCAGTACGACAACCCGTACGACGTCGGGATGAGCGGGCTGCTCGGCTACGGCGCCGCCTACGAGGCCACCCACGAGTGTGATCTGCTGCTTCTGCTGGGCACCGACTTCCCGTACAACGCCTTCCTGCCGAACGATGTGAAGATCGCCCAGATCGATGTGCGGCCGGAGAACCTGGGCCGCCGCTCCAAGCTGGACCTCGCGGTGTGGGGCGATGTGAAGGAGACCCTGCGCTGTCTCATCCCGCGGGTGAAGGCCAAGCAGAACCGGCGCTTCCTGGACAAGATGCTGAAGAAGCACGCGGACGCGCTCGAAGGGGTGGTGAAGGCATACACCCGTAAGGTGGAAAAGCACATTCCGATCCACCCCGAGTATGTGGCGTCGGTCCTCGACGAGGTCGCCGACGACGATGCGGTCTTCACGGTCGACACCGGGATGTGCAACGTCTGGGCCGCCCGCTACATCTCCCCGAACGGCCGTCGCCGCGTCATCGGCTCGTTCTCCCACGGTTCGATGGCCAACGCGCTCCCGATGGCGATCGGGGCCCAGTTCACCGACCGGAGGCGGCAGGTGGTGTCGATGTCCGGTGACGGCGGGTTCTCCATGCTGATGGGCGACTTCCTGACCCTGGTGCAGTACGACCTGCCGGTGAAGGTGGTGCTGTTCAACAACTCCTCGCTCGGCATGGTGGAGCTTGAGATGATGGTCGCCGGGCTGCCGGCGTACGGCACCAGCGCCAAGAACCCCGATTTCGCCGCCGTCGCCCGGGCGTGCGGGGCGCACGGCATCCGGGTCGAGAAGCCCAAGCAGCTCGCGGGCGCCCTGAAGGACGCCTTCCGGCACAAGGGGCCCGCTCTGGTGGACGTCGTCACCGATCCGAACGCGCTGTCGATCCCGCCCCGGATCAGCCGGGAGATGGTGACGGGGTTCGCGCTCTCCGCCTCGAAGATCGTGCTGGACGGCGGTGTCGGACGCATGGTCCAGATGGCCCGCTCCAATCTGCGCAACGTGCCCAGGCCGTAAGAGGTTTCCGGACCTTTTCCCGCCGTGTTCCGGCTCCGGGACCGGTGCGGGGCCGGTGCGGGGCCGGTGCGGGGCCGATGCGGGGCCGATGCGGGGCCGGTGCGGGGCCGATGCGGAGTCGGGGCGGAGTCGGGCAGGCGGGCAGTCGGCGTACGGCCGTATCGGCAGCGGGGAGTCGGCCGATGGGCCCGGCGCGGATGGTCGGTGCCCTGCCCCGGCACGTAGTCCGGGGTCCTGCGTGACCGCCTGGAGGCACACCGGGCCCGCCCCGCATCCGGGCACCCGCCGTCGGGCAGGGCCCGCCACAGGCGATTACTCCCGGGAAGCGGGGGACGGCCTGCGGCGGGAGTCCGGTCCGGTACGGCGGGCCGAAGGCGCCTCGGCCGGCCCCGTGCCGCGTCGCCCGGACCGGGCGCATCCGGAGGCTTTCGTTCGGTTGTTGACGATTCGACAGGACTGGCGCCTGTCGGACGGGGCATGGATCCCCCTGACGGGTTCGGGCAGGAGGGGAACCGACAACCACGTACGGGCGGGGGTCATGAAGAGGCGAGCACGAGGAGGCGGTCCCGTGACCATCGGGGCCTTCTCGGCGGAGAAGACGGAGGAAACGACCGACGGTGCGAGGGGCCGCTCCCCGGGCGCCCAGCTCAGCCGCAGGCTGGGGCGGGCGGACTTACGGGCGGTGCCCGAGGCGCGCAGGGCGCTGCGGGAACTGCTGACGCACTGGGGGAAGCCGGGACGATCCGAGATAGCCGAACTGCTCACCAGCGAACTGGTCACCAACGCGCTCGTCCACACCGACCGCGACGCGGTCCTGACGGCCACCGTCTCACCGGGTGGACTGCATGTGGAGGTACGGGACTTCGTCCGGCGCAGACCGCATGTGCGGATGCCGACCACCGACGACGGTACGCACGGCAGGGGCCTGGTCCTCGTGCAGTCCCTCGCGGACGCGTGGGGCGTACGGGCGCACGGGGTGGGGAAGGCGGTGTGGTTCGACCTCGACGCGGAAGCCGCCTGACAGCGGAAAGGGGGCGCGGCATCTGCCGCCCCCCCTTTCCGGTGAAGACGTCCGGTCTCACCCGAACTGCTGTTCAAGGTCCTTGAGCTTGCGCTCCAGGGAGTCCAGCCGCGGCAGGGCCATGGTGTCGTCCTCCGCGGTGAGGTCGACCCTGATCGGGTCAGCGGAGGAGTTCCGGACGGGCTGAAGCGAGGGACGGGTCGCCGAGGGCAGTTCCGCCGCGGGTAGGGCAGGCTCCGAAGGGACCGGTGCGGAGGCCCGCTCCACGGTGGGCACGTCCACCTGGCGCCCGCCGTTGCCGCCGGTCAGCGCGCGGTGGCCCCGGCTGAGCGCCTTGAGCTGAGCGCGCTCCATGCGCTGCTGCTCGCGCCGGCGCGCCCGGTTCTGGTCCTTCTGGCGACGGTCCTCGCGGACCTCCTCGACGGCCTCGTCCAGGCTGCGCACGCCCTCGAGCAGCATCAGCGACCAGGCCTTGTACGTCTCCCGAGGGGCCCGCAGCCAGCGGACGATGCGGATCTGCGGCAGCGGACGCGGCACCAGGCCCTGCTCGCGCAGCGCCGCACGGCGGGTCTGCTTCAGCGCGCGGTCGAAGAGCACGGCGGCCGACAGGGACATGCCCGCGAAGAACTGCGGCGCGCCCGCGTGGTCGATGCCCCGCGGCGCGTGCACCCAGTTGAACCAGGCGGAGGCGGCGGCGAACGTCCACACCAGGATGCGGGAACCGAGCGCCGCGTCACCGTGGCTGGCCTCGCGCACCGCGAGCACGGAACAGAACATGGCCGCACCGTCCAGGCCGAACGGGACCAGGTACTCCCAGCCGCCCGTGAGCCCGAGGTTCTGCTGGCCGAAGCCGACCAGGCCGTGGAAGGAGAGTGCCGCGGCGACGGCGGCGCAGCAGAAGAGCAGGACGTAGGAGGCGGTGGCGTAGATGGCCTCCTTGCGCCTGCGGCGCTCCTCGGCGCGCTCCCACGAGTCGTCCGCGCTCGCGTTCTCCCCGGAGGAGCGCTTTCCGCGCGCGAGCACCGCCACCGCCGCCACCGCGCCCAGGAGCAAGACGGCGCCCGGAAGCAGCCAGTTCAGCGATATGTCGGTCAGTCTCATCTGGGGTCCCTTGCATTGGGATAGGGCGTAACGCCCGCCATAGTGGCCCAATTCCACCGGCCCTCAGGGGGTTTCGGGGCAAGAGGCCGCCAAGGAAGTGCAAGGGGATGCCCTGGGCGGCGTTCTGCTCGAACTGCCGCTTGAGGGGCGGGAGTTGAGTTCGAATAAGACTACCCGGACGGATGGTTCCGCGGAAAGTTCCCGAGGCGAGTGAGGAAGTTGTGAAGCACCTGTCATCCGGGTGGGTCTCGTTCGAGTGGATCTTACGGCACGCGGACCGGGCACGGCCGCCGGGGTCCCGGTGGATGGTGGCGGTGAGGGGCGGTCAACTCGCGGCGCTCGCCGTCAGCTTGCCACGCTGTCGGCGCCACCGGTGCTCGGCCGGGTGACGCATGTGTCCTCGGGACGCAGAGTGCAGAGCAGGCGGCAGCGATGCGGCCGAGGCCGCGGCGGAGGGCGACCTGCTCCACGGGCAGGCGGGGCATCCGGCGCAGCGGAAACCACGGCACCGTGATCAGCAGACAGCCGGCCGTGCGTGGCTGTGCAGCCCGAAGCTCGCCACGACGTCCGGCCGGGTCCCGCGCGCGCTCGCGGAGCACCCGTGCCTCGTCCCAGGCAGGCAACGCGTCGAGGGCGGCGCCGTCCCCCGCGAGGCGGGCGGCGGGGAGCCGGCCGCCACCCTCGGGAGCCGCCTCACCCGCGCCCGGCGTCCCGACGGTCAGGGCCGGGAACACCGCGCCGAGCCGGGTGCACGCCTCCGTGAGTGCGGACGAGGGCAGGACGGACAGGGGCATACGGGAGCATCGCTTCACGAGCCTCCATAGGTGAGGCTTACCTTGCCGAAGATGGAGGGCGGGGGAACCGGAGCGTATGGTGCCTAAGGTGCTTTCCGAGCGGTAACCGACCCCGGAGGGTTCCGCCATACTTCCCAGCACCGCCAGGACCGGAGGAGGAACCCGTGGAGCAGGCCCGTTCGCGCCGTGCGGAGGGCTCCGCCGAGACGCGGGCCGCCGACGTCCGGACCCAGGCCGCGCACCTGCCGCGGCCCGGATCCGGGGACGGTGTCCGGGAGCGGGGCGCCGCGGCGGGCGCCACACGCGGCGAGCACACCCACAGCGAGCCGCCCATCCCTCGTCCCCGCCTCAAGGAGCGGCCGTACGGCGACGGAGCGCCCCACGACGGCCGGCGGCCCGACGACGGGGAGCCGCCGGTTCGCGGGCAGCGGCCCGGAGCCAGGCAGGAGGGGCCCTTCGGTGGGGTGCCGGCACGTCCCGTCGTGCAGCGGGCCTCCGTCCGCCGCCAGATCCTGGACGCCCTGCGCACCGCGCTGGTCGAGGGGGAGCTGACACCCGGCGAGGTGTACTCGGCACCCGCGCTCGCCGAGCGGTTCGGGGTGTCCGCGACCCCCGTGCGCGAGGCGATGCAGCAGCTCGCGCTGGAGGGGGCCGTCGAGGTCGTACCCAACCGCGGCTTCCGGGTCGCCGTCCGCGGCGCCCGCGAGCTGGCCGAACTCGCCGAGATCCGGGCGCTGATCGAGGTCCCCGTGATGCTCCGGCTCGCCCGTACGATGCCCGCCGAACGCTGGGCGGAACTGCGCCCGCTGGCCGAGGCGACCGTCCGCGCCGCGTCCTCCGGCTGCCGCGCCACCTACGCCGAGTCCGACCGCGCGTTCCATCGCGCGGTGCTCGCCCTGGCGGGCAACGAGCAGTTGGTGCGGATCGCGGAGGACCTGCACCGGCGCGCGCAGTGGCCGCTCGTCGGTGACCCCGGCTCGCGCGGCCGGGCGGATCTGCTCGCCGACGCGGCCGAGCACACGGCCCTTCTGGACGCGCTGGTCGCCCAGGATCTGGCGGTGGTGCAGTCCCTGGTGCGGGAGCATTTCGCCGGGGCGGCGTGAGGGCGTCGCGGCGTCTCACGCCCGCGGCGTGAGACGGCCGCCGGGGAAGGAACTGCTCCGGCGGTGCCCCGCGTGCTGCCCGGTGAGGGACGACGGCCGTCCCACGGGGGTGAGTGACGATGATGTCCGATACGGAGCGGCGGCAGCGGAGGCGGCTCGGCGGCAGGGGCGCCGGCGCCGGCCGGTACGGGGTCCGCGGGCGGTGTACGGCGTGGTGGGTGTCCGCCGTGGACGGCCCCGGCGGACCGCCGGCGTTCGCGGTGCTCGTCATCGTCGCCGTCCTCCTCGCCCGCGATCCCGCATTCCGCGGCGCCGTATGGACGTTCGTGCGGGGACTGTGAGCGGACGGGCCGTCAGCCGTCGTGGCCGGTGGCGCGCTGGGAGAAGCCGTCGTGCCAGGCGGCCTTCGCGCCGGAGTCGCCGATGCGGTACACGTCGACGACGGCCCCGGCGGCCACCACGACGGACAGCACGGCCGCCGCGACCCGCACGAGCGCACCGCCGCGGGCCGTGCCCGGGGAGCCGCCCGGCTGCCCGGCCGTCCGGCGGGTGGTCCACCAGACGACGGCCGCCAGTATGAACAGGCCCGCCGCCCACGGCAGCAGCCCGTCCCCGAGCTCGGTGTGCCGGCGCACCAGCGGATCGCTGTCGACATGCCGCTCCAGCCACTCGCCGGCCTGGGTGGTCAGGGGCACGGTCACCAGGGTCGCGAACGCGAGCACCGGCAGGACCGGCCCCAGCCGTCGCGCGGCCCTCGGCCACACGGCGGCGAGCACGAGAGCCAGCGCGGTCAACGGGACCAGGACGATGACGAAGTGGACGAACAGTACATGCGCGGGCAGACCGTTGACGAGACTCATCGGTGTTCCTCCGGGGGCGGCCGAGGGGGGTGGGGGTGGCGGCACGGCCCGAGCCCGTGTCCGCTGATCGGCGCGCCAGCCTGGCACAGCAATCTCTCAGCTTCTTCTGAGAGGAGAACCGCAGGAACGGGGCCGGCCCGTCTCCGCCCGGCCGGCGGGCGAAGAGCCTGCCCGCCGGAGTCCCCGGGCCGAGTCTGCGGGCCGAGTCTGCGGCCTCGTCGCCGGGCCGAGTCCCCGGGCCGAGTCCCCGGGCCGAGTCCCCGGGCCGAGTCCCCGGGCCGAGTCCCCGGGCCGAGTCCCCGGGCCGAGTCCCCGG
>NZ_JBIVNO010000004.1:0-148071 GCF_044753645.1 Streptomyces sp. NPDC093261 | reverse complement strand
CGCCGGGCCGAGTCCCCGGGCCGAGTCCCCGGGCCGAGTCCCCGGGCCGAGTCCCCGGGCCGAGTCCCCGGGCCGAGTCCCCGGGCCGAGTCCCCGGGCCGAGTCCCCGGCCCGAGTCCCCGGCCCGGGACGCCCGCCCGAGAGTCCCTACGAGGCGGCCGGCCCCGCCGCCGGGGTCACCGAGGCCAACTGCCGTGCCAGCCACGTCGGTACACCGCCCAGGAGGCGGAACAGCCGGCCCGCCTCCGCCCGCAGCCGGGAGGCGTCCGGCTCGGCCTCCGCGTCCGCGAGCGACGCCAGCGCCGGGGCCGTACCGACGAGGTAGCCCAGTTCCTCCCGGATCCGCAGCGATTCCGTGAAGCCGTGCCGTGCCTCCGTCACCTCGCCGTCGCGCAGGGCGAGCCCGGCGAGATGCCGCCAGGTGAAGGAGAGCAGCAGCGCGTCCCCGTGCGCGGAGGCGCCCGCGTGGGCCCGCCGGTAGGCGGCACGGGCCGCCTGCGGGGAGCGGGCGAGGTTTTCGGCGAGGAGCCCGCGCCGGAAGTCCAGCAGCGCCCGGCCCGGGGCGCCGGGTGGGATCAGCGCCGCGGCCCGGCCGAGGGCGGCCCGCGCCTCGTCCGCCCGGTCCCGTACGCCGTGCAGCGTGGCCGCGTAGGCCAGTTGCCCGCGTTCACAGGCCGCGGCGCCCCGCTCCTCGTCGCTGTGCGCCTGGGCCTCGGCCGTACGCAACGCGTCCTCGGCCTCCTCCCAGCCCTGCTCCGTGTACAGACACCGCTCGACGAACAGCGAGGCCCGCTGAAGCGACGCCTGAGCCGTCTCCGGTGGCAGAAGGGCTGCCGCGTCGGCCCAGCAGGCGCGTGAGCGCAGCCGCCACACCGCGGTCTGGAGGGGATCGTCACCTGCGGTCGTTCCGGTACCGGACATGGCGGTATGCGCCACGTTGCCCTCCCCGAGCACGCCATTGAGCTGTTGAGTGGTGGCGGCATTCCAGCACCAATCGCGGTACCGGGCCAAGGGGGTGGGTGAAGGATTTCACAAAGTCGTGGGACACCGGGGGCGGTGGGTGCCACCGGTGCCACACTGCCGTGACCTCAGCTCATGCGCAACGCGAGGAAGAAGTCGAGCTTGTCCTCCAGGCGCGAGAGGTCACGGCTCGTCAACTGCTCGATACGCCCTACCCGGTAGCGCAGCGTGTTGACGTGCAGGTGCAGCCGGGTCGCGCAGCGGGTCCAGGAGCCGTCGCACTCGAGGAACGCCTCCAGGGTCGGGATCAGCTCGGCGCGGTGCCGGCGGTCGTAGTCGCGCAGGGGGTCCAGCAGGCGGGCCGTGAAGGCGCGGCGCACATCGTCCGGGACGAACGGCAGCAGCAGCACATGCGAGGCCAGTTCGTCGTGGCCGGCCGCGCAGACCCGGCCCGGGCGGGCGGCGGCGACGCGGCGGGCGTGCCGGGCCTCCTCCAGGGCGCCGCGCAGCCCCTCCGCCGAGTGCACCGCGGCGCTGACGCCCAGCGTCAGGCGCCCGTCGTCGTCGAGGCCCGCCGACAGCGGCTCCCGTACGGCCGCCAGCAGAGCGTCGGCGTGCAGGCCCGGCTCGGACCCGTCGGGCTCCCCGGAGACCGCGGGAAGCGGGACCAGCGCGATCGCCTCGTCACCGGTGTGGGCGACCGCGATCCGGTCGGAGTGCTCGGGGCCGGCCGACGAGGGGTCGACCAGCATCTCCTCCAGCAGCGACTGGGCGACCGGACCGCCCTCGATCCCGCCGCCGTCCCACTCGACCCGGGCCACGACCACCTGCCAGAGCGGGGCCGCGCCCAGTCCGGGCAGCAGCACCGGCGCGGCGACCCGCAGCCGGGCCGCGATCTCGGCGGACGCGGCCCCCGACTGCACCAGCTCCAGGACCTCCTGGGCGAGCCGCCGCCGCACGGTGCGGGCCGCGTCCCGCCGGTCCCGCTCCACCGCGATCAGCTGGGTGACGCCCTGGAGCAGATCGAGCCGCTCGGCGGGCCAGTCCCCGGAATCCGCCTCGACGGCGAGCACCCAGTCGGACAGCACCGTCTCCCGTACGTCCCGGGCGGCGCCCCCCGGGCGACCCGTGCTGCCGTGGACCGGGAACAGCGAGTACGTCCTCGTGCCGACCGTCGCCCGGTGCGGTCCCCTGCGGCCGGTGCGCGCCGCCGCGAGATGCTCGGCGGCCAGTGCGGCGCACACGTCCGCGCCGAGCCCCGGCGCCGCCCCGGCGATCGGCCGGCCGGTGGGGGAGAGCACCCAGGCGCGCAGGTCCAGGTCGGAGCCGAGCAGATCCAGGACGACGTCCGGGCCGCCGCCCGCCGGACCCGAGGTCATCATCCGCCGGTGCCGGTCCACCACGGCCGCCAGGTCCCCGGCCCGCTCGCCGGAGACCTGGCGCACCACATGCTCGGTGATCGTGGCGAACGCCACGGACTCGTGCACGGCGAACAGCGGCAGCCGGTGCCGGGCACAGGCCACCAGCAGATCGTCCGGGATGTCGCCCAGCTCCGCCTCGCCCACGGCGAGTGCGGAGACGCCCGCACCAGCGAGAATCCGGACGAAGGGTTCGGAATCGGCGGTGTCGTGCCGCCACGCCAGGCCCGTGAGGACCAGTTCACCGCCGGACAGATAGCGGCTCGGGTCCTTGAGGTCCGTCGTCATCACACCGCGCACGGTGCGGTCCAGCTCGTCCTCGCCGCCGAGCAGCCGCAGCCCCAGCGCGTCGGTGTTCAGCAGTGCGCGCAGGCGCATGTCTCGTCGCCGCCGTTCTTGTCCGGAAATCCACGTTCGGTCGGGGTGAGGGCCCGGCGGGCGGGTCCTCGGGCTCCGCGAGGAGGTTCCCCTCCCGTCCGGAGCGCGTGCCCACGGCTTCCGCTGGAGGGCCTCGGCCTCCGTGGGCAGGTCCAGGGCGTTGCCCTGGGGCTTTCGGAAGCCGGGCTCGCGCTCTCCTCCGGGCGGACGCCGTGTTTCCGGAGGAAAGCGGAGAGGTTACCGATGGCCTCTGTTCATATGAATCTACAAGATGCCTGGCCTGGCCAGCCAACTCCTTCATGGTTTCGGTGACTGACCGCGATGACGGACCGGGCGTTGTACTGGGCCCGCACCGCGTGAACAGGACATGAACGAGCCGGGCGCGCCGCACCCGATCTGGCTCGAAACCCACGCCCCTCGAGACGAAGAAGAGAGCCGTTCATGGACTTCCTTCGCCCCGCAACCTGGGATGAGGCGCTCGCCGCCAAGGCGGAGCACCCCACCGCCGTGCCGATCGCGGGTGGCACCGATGTGATGGTCGAGATCAACTTCGACCACCGCCGGCCCGCGTATCTGATGGACCTCAACCGCATCGGCGAACTCTCCGAGTGGGAGACCGGTGACGACAGCGTGCGGCTCGGCGCCTCGGTTCCCTACGCGCGGATCATGGAGCATCTGCGGACCGAGCTGCCGGGCCTGGCCCTCGCCTCCCACACCGTCGCCTCCCCGCAGATCCGCAACCGCGGCGGCGTCGGCGGCAACCTCGGCACCGCCTCCCCGGCCGGCGACGCCCATCCCGCCCTCCTCGCGGCAGGCGCCGAGGTGGAGGCCGCCTCGGTGCGGGGCACGCGGCTGATCCCGATCGACGACTTCTACACCGGGGTGAAGCGCAACGCGCTCGCCCCGGACGAGCTGATCAGGGCCGTCCATGTGAAGAAGGCCGACGGACCGCAGCAGTACGCGAAGGTCGGCACCCGCAACGCGATGGTGATCGCGGTGTGCGCGTTCGGTCTCGCGCTGCACCCCGAGACCCGCACGGTCCGCACCGGCATCGGCTCGGCCGCACCGACCCCCGTCCGCGCCCGGGCCGCGGAGGAGTTCCTGAACGCCGCGCTCGACGAGGACGGCCTCTGGGACAGCGGCGCGGTCGTCCCCCCGTCGGTCGCCCGGGAGTTCGCGCAGCTGTGCTCGGCCGCCTGCAATCCGATCGACGACGTCCGCGGCACCGCCGACTACCGCCGCCACGCGGTCGGCGTCCTGGCCCGCCGCACCCTGATCTGGACCTGGGAGTCGTACCGCGGCACCGCCCGCATCGCAAAGGGAGCCGCGTAATGCGCGTCAACTTCACGGTCAACGGACGTCCCCAGGAAGCGGACGACGTGTGGGAGGGCGAGAGCCTGCTGTACGTGCTGCGCGAGCGGCTCGGCCTGCCGGGCTCCAAGAACGCCTGCGAGCAGGGCGAGTGCGGCTCCTGCACGGTCCGTCTGGACGGCCTGCCGGTGTGCTCCTGCCTGGTGGCGGCGGGGCAGGCCGAGGGCCGGGAGGTCGTGACGGTCGAGGGCCTGGCGGAGTACGCCAAGGAGCGTTCCCGGGGCACCGGTGCCGGCGCCTGCGGCACCCCCCTCGACGAGGCCAGGCGCTGGGGCGCCCAGGGCATCGACTCGGGGACCGGCGAGGGCGTAAAGCTGTCCACGGTCCAGCAGGCGTTCATCGACGCGGGCGCCGTCCAGTGCGGCTTCTGCACCCCGGGGCTGCTGGTCGCGACCGACGAGATGCTGGAGCGCAACCCCAACCCCACCGACGCGGACATCCGCGAGGCGCTCTCCGGCAATCTGTGCCGCTGCACCGGCTACGAGAAGATCATGGACGCGGTCCGCCTGGCGGCCGCCCGGCAGTCCGAGGGGGTCTGACGATGCCGAACGGCGCTCCCACCAAGATCACACAAGGCTCGCACACCAAGGGCGGCATCGGCGAGTCCACGCTCCGCCCGGACGGCACCCTCAAGGTCACCGGCGAGTTCGCGTACTCGTCGGACCTGTGGCACGAGGACATGCTCTGGGGCCAGATCCTGCGCTCCACGGTCGCGCACGCCGAGATCGTCTCCCTCGACACGAGCGAGGCCCTCGCCACCCCCGGCGTGTACGCCGTCATGACCTACGACGACCTGCCGACCGAGGTGCGGCACTACGGCCTGGAGATCCAGGACACCCCGGTCCTCGCCCACGGCAGGGTGCGTCACCACGGCGAGCCCGTCGCCATCGTCGCGGCCGACCACCCGGAGACCGCGCGCCGCGCCGCCGCCAAGATCAAGGTCGAGTACCGCGAGCTGCCCCTCGTGACCGACGAGGCCTCCGCGACCGCCCCGGACGCCGTCCTGATCCACGAGAACCGCACCGATCACCACGCCGGCCATGTCCCGCACCCGAACATCGTCCACCGCCAGCCGATCGTGCGCGGCGACATGGAGCAGGCGCGCCGGCGGGCCGATGTGATCGTCGAGGGCGAGTACCACTTCGGCATGCAGGACCAGGCGTTCCTCGGCCCCGAGTCCGGCCTCGCCGTGCCCGCGGAGGACGGCGGCGTCGACCTCTACGTGGCCACCCAGTGGCTGCACGCCGACCTCCGCCAGATCGCGCCCGTGCTGGGCCTGCCCGAGGACAAGGTCCGGATGACGCTGGCGGGTGTCGGCGGCGCCTTCGGGGGCCGCGAGGATCTGTCGATGCAGATCCACGCCTGTCTGCTCGCCCTGCGCACCGGGAAGCCGGTCAAGATCGTCTACAACCGGTTCGAGTCCTTCTTCGGGCATGTCCACCGCCACCCGGCGAAGCTGTACTACGAGCACGGGGCCACCCGGGACGGCAAGCTCACCCACGTCCGATGCCGGATCGTCCTCGACGGCGGGGCATACGCCTCCTCCTCCCCGGCCGTCGTCGGCAACGCCTCCTCGCTCGGCGTGGGCCCGTACGTCGTGGACAACGTCGACATCGAGGCGATCGCCCTCTACACCAACAACCCGCCCTGCGGCGCCATGCGCGGCTTCGGCGCGGTCCAGGCGTGCTTCGCCTACGAGGCCCAGATGGACAAGGTGGCGCGGCGGCTCGGGCTGGACCCGGTGGAGTTCCGCCGGCTGAACGCGATGTCCCAGGGCGCGGTCATGCCGACCGGGCAGGTCGTCGACTCCCCGGCGCCGGTCGCCGAGCTGCTGCGCCGTGTCAAGGCGATGCCCATGCCGCCGGAGCGCCAGTGGGAGAGCTCCGAGGGCGCGGACATACGGCAGCTGCCGGGCGGACTGTCCAACACCACGCACGGCGAGGGGGTCGTCCGCGGCGTCGGCTACGCCGTCGGCATCAAGAACGTCGGCTTCTCCGAGGGCTTCGACGACTACTCCACCGCCAAGGTCCGCATGGAGGTCGTAGCGGGCGAGCCCGTCGCCACCGTGCACACGGCCATGGCCGAGGTCGGCCAGGGCGGCGTCACCGTCCACGCCCAGATCGCCCGCACCGAGCTGGGCGTCAGCCGGGTGACGATCAACCCGGCGGACACCCGGGTCGGCTCGGCGGGCTCGACCTCCGCCTCCCGCCAGACCTACGTCACCGGCGGCGCCGTGCGGCATGCCTGCGAGCAGGTGCGCGAGAGGGTCCTGGAGATCGGGCGCCGCCGGTTCGGCTCGTATCACCCCGCCTGGGCCACCGCCGAACTGCTCCTGGAGGGCGGCAAGGTCGTCACCGACGGCGGTGAGGTGCTCGCCGACCTGGTCGACGTCCTCGGCGACGAGGTCGTCGAGGTCGAGCGCGAGTGGCGGCACCGGCCGACCGAGCCCTTCGACCTGCGCACCGGCCAGGGCAACGGCCATGTCCAGTACTCCTTCGCCGCGCACCGCGCCGTGGTGGAGGTGGACACCGAGTTGGGCCTGGTCAAGGTCATCGAACTGGCCTGCGCCCAGGACGTGGGCAAGGCGCTCAACCCGCTGTCCGTCGTCGGCCAGATCCAGGGCGGTACGACCCAGGGCCTGGGCATCGCGGTCATGGAGGAGATCGTCGTCGACCCCAGGACCGCGAAGGTGCGCAACCCCTCCTTCACGGACTATCTGATCCCCACCATCCTCGACACGCCGACCATCCCCGTCGACGTGCTCGAACTCGCCGACGACCACGCCCCCTACGGCCTGCGTGGCATCGGCGAGGCCCCCACCCTGTCGTCGACCCCGGCGGTCCTCGCCGCGATCCGCGACGCGACAGGGCTGGAGCTGAACCGGACCCCTGTGCGGCCCGAACACCTCACCGGCACCGCATAGTTCCGCTCGCGCCGTCGCCGGGCCACATCTGCAGGCCACCCGGCGCCGGCGCACGCGCAGTACCACCGTTCGTCTCGGGCCGTCCCCCGGGTCGTGCACCTTCCCAAATCCCGCAGGCCGCCGAAGGCGGCCCGCGGGTGCCCCTGTGAACCTTGGGAGATGGCACCATGACCCAGCAGTCCCTGGAGCCCAGGCCCACCGCCGAGGCCGCGGGCGCGGAAACCCGCGCCCCGGCCGGCCGGTCCTGGCTCGACCGGTACTTCCACATATCCCGGCGCGGATCCACCCTCGCGCGCGAGGTGCGCGGCGGCGTCACCACCTTCATGGCGATGGCGTACATCCTGCTGCTCAACCCGCTGATCCTGTCCGGCCGGGACGCGGCGGGGGACACCCTCGGCCGACAGTCCCTGATCACCGCCACCGCCTTCGCGGCGGCCCTGACCACGCTGCTGATGGGTTTCGTCGGCAAGGCACCGCTCGCCCTCGCCGCCGGCCTCTCCGTCTCCGGCGTGCTGTCCTCCCAGGTCGCACCGCAGATGACCTGGCCGCAGGCGATGGGCATGTGCGTGGTGTACGGCGCGGTCATCATGCTGCTGGTGGTCACCGGGCTCCGCGAAATGATCATGAACGCGATCCCGCTGGCGCTCAAGCACGGCATCACCATGGGCATCGGACTGTTCATCGCCCTCATCGGCCTCTACAAGTCCGGATTCGTCCACCAGGGCAAGGCCACCCCGCTCAGCCTGGGCCCGGCGGGACAGCTCACCGGCTGGCCCGTCCTCCTCTTCGCCGCAACCCTGCTGCTGATCTTCATGCTCCAGGCCCGCAACGTCCCCGGCGCCATCCTGATCGGCATCGTCAGCGGCACGGTCGTCGCCGCGCTGCTCAACGCCGCCGGGGTCATCAAGGCCGGCGCCTGGGCGGGCGGGCCTCCCGAGCTGCACGGCGGCGCGGTCTCGATGCCCGACTTCTCGCTCTTCGGGCGTGTGGCGTTCGGCGGCTGGGACAAGGTCGGCACGATGACCGTAGGCATGATCGTCTTCACGCTCGTCCTCGCGGGCTTCTTCGACGCGATGGCCACCATCATCGGCGTGGGCACCGAGGCCGGTCTCGCCGACGACAGGGGCCGGATGCCGGGCCTGTCCAAGGCCCTGTTCATCGACGGCGCGGGCGGTGCGATCGGCGGAGTGGCGGGCGGCTCCGGCCAGACCGTCTTCATCGAGTCCGCCACCGGTGTCGGCGAGGGCGCCCGCACGGGCCTCGCCTCGGTCGTCACCGGGCTGTTCTTCGCTGCCTGCCTGTTCCTCACCCCGCTGACGGCGATCGTGCCGCAGGAGGTCGCCTCGGCCGCACTGGTCGTCATCGGTGCGATGATGCTGATGAACGCCCGTCACGTTGACTGGAGCGACCGCGCCACCGCGATCCCGGTCTTTCTGACCGTGGTCCTCATGCCGTTCACCTACACCATCACGACCGGCGTCGCCGCGGGCGTCGTCGCATACGTGGCCATCAAGACAGCCCAGGGCAAGGCCCGCGAGATCGGCGCCTTCATGTGGGGGCTGACCGTGGTCTTCCTGGTCTACTTCGCCCTCCATCCGATCGAGCACTGGCTGGGCGTCCGCTAGCGGCCCGCCTCCGCCCTTTCCCCACACCGTCAAGGAGACCCAGATGCTGGACATCGCCGACGAGCTGCACCGGTGGGCCTCGCAGGGACGCGACTTCGCCGTCGCCACCGTGGTGGCGGTCGGCGGCAGCGCCCCCCGCCAGCCCGGCGCCGCCCTCGCGGTGGACGCCGAGGGCACGGCGATCGGCTCGATCTCCGGCGGCTGTGTGGAAGGCGCGGTCTACGAGCTGTGCCGGCAGGCGCTCGAGGACGGCACGACCGTGGCGGAGCGCTTCGGATACAGCGACGAGGACGCCTTCTCCGTGGGGCTCACCTGCGGGGGCGTCATCGACGTCCTCGTCACCCCGGTCCGGGCGGCCGACCCCGCCCGGCCGGTGGTGGCGACCGCGCTGACCGCCGCGGCCTCCGGGTCCGCCGCGGCGCTCGCACGCATCGTGACGGGCCCGGCGGAGTTGCTGGGCCGGGCGCTGCTGGTACGCCCGGACGGCGGCTACGAGGGCGGCTTGGGCGCCCATCCGGAGCTGGATCGGACGGTGGCGGCCGAGGCGGGCGCCTTCCTGGAGGCGGGCCGTACCGGCACCCTGGAGATCGGAGAGCAGGGCTCACGCTGTGGAGCACCGCTCACGGTCCTGGTCGAGTCGTCCGCCCCGCCGCCGCGCATGATCGTGTTCGGGGCGATCGACTTCGCCTCCGCGCTGGTCCGCATCGGCAAGTACCTCGGCTACCACGTCACGGTCTGCGACGCGCGCCCGGTCTTCACCACCCGCGCCCGCTTCCCGGAGGCCGACGAGATCGTCGTGGAGTGGCCGCACCAGTACCTGGCCGGCACCCGGGTCGACTCGCGTACCGTCCTGTGCGTCCTGACCCACGACGCCAAGTTCGACGTCCCCCTGCTGAAGCTGGCACTGCGCCTGCCGGTGGCCTACGTCGGCGCGATGGGCTCCCGCCGCACGCACCTTGACCGCGTCGACCGCCTGCGCGCGGTCGGCGTCACCGAGCTGGAACTGGCCCGCCTCAGGTCCCCCATCGGCCTCGACCTCGGCGCCCGAACCCCCGAGGAGACGGCCCTGTCCATCGCCTCGGAGATCGTGGCGGCCCGCCGCGGCGGCACCGGGGTCTCCCTCACCGGCGCCCACACCCCGATCCACCACGACACGCCCCGGACCACGGCCCGGCGGATCGGCTCGGTGGCCTGAGGGGTCAGGTGCCCGCCGGGGGAAGGCAGGCCGGCGGCACCCCGCGGGTGGCGCCACGCCGCACCGGAGTGCCGCGCCCCGGCGGCTCGGCTTGATGCCGCCCGGCAGCGGGCCCGCGGACGGGTCGCCCGACCACACGACCCCCTGCGCTGCCAGGCCCGCCAACTGCTGGAGGAACCGCTCGTACGACGTCCGGGCCGCCCCTGCGCACCGCGCGCCGGAAGCACCCGCGGGCCCAGGTCACGGGCGACCGGAAGGTCCGCCATGAGCGGCGGGGGCGGATTGCCGCTTGCCCGGCGACCGGGTCGCAGTCGCCGACCGGCAGACAGGCGTCGGGGCCCGTGTACCGGCCACGGGAGCGCAGCCGCGCGGGCGTCACGTCGGGCCCGGCGCCCGGACCGCCGGCGCCTTGGCCTCACGCGGGCCGGGACCGCCGTCGCGCGAGGTTCGCGGGACGAACGAGGTGCCCGGACCAAGGACGTTGTCCGGCACGTCAGGCGGGCCTGCGGGCCAGGAAGTACCCCTGTGGGGTGCTCTCCCGCTGGTCCGCCGCGCGGACGAGCCGCGCGACCTCCTCGAAGCCGGCGTCCGTCAGCAGCTCGCAGACCTGGTCGGGCCGGAAGCGGTAGACGTCGAGGGACAGGTCGTGCCCGTAGGCGTGATCCAGATGCACGCACTCGTCGCCGACCTTGAAGGCCATGAGGAGGTGGCCGCCGGGCGCGAGGACGCGGTGGAACTCACGGAAGTACAGCGGCAGTTCGCGCGGGGGAGTGTGCACCGTGGAGTACCAGGCGAGGGCGCCCGCCAGCGAGCCGTCACCGAGGGCGAGGCCGGTCATCGACCCCACCTCGAACCGCAGGGAGGGATGGGTCCGCCGGGCCACGGCCACCATCTCCGGCGACAGGTCGACGCCGAAGGCATCCAGCCCGAGCTTGTCGAGGTAGGTGGTCACCCGCCCGGGACCGCAGCCGAGATCCCCGACGGGGCCGCCCCCGCCGGCCAGCACCCGCTCGGCGAACACGCCCAGCATGGCCCGGTCGAAGGGCTTGTTGTCCAACTCGTTCCTGAGCAGCCGGTCGTAGTCCGTGGCGACGGTGTCGTACGACGCCCTGGTGGTCTCGAGGTCTGTCGCATCGGTCATGGGGGTGGACTGTAGGGGCGGCCACCGACACCGGGGTCCGGATCCCGCCGCAGCAGCCCGTCCACCGCCCGTCCGAACATCCGCCGGGCCAGCCACCCGAGCGGGGGGTCGAAGAGCCCCGGCAGCCGGCGTACCGCCAGATCCTCCCGCCACAGCACGTGCGAGCGCCCCCCGTCGCATGGCCGGATCTCGATCTCCGCCCAGCCGGTCACCAGCCCGCCCCGTTTCTCCAGGCGGCACAGTGCCGGGGGCCGCCAGACGGTCACCTCCATCGTGTCGTCGAAGGCGAGCGGGCCCACCCCGGAGCGGGCCACGAACACCGTGCCCACGGCCGTCGGCGGCGCGGTGAGCACGGTCACCCGGGTCAGCGGCACCACCTCCGCGTGGCGCCGCCAGTCCGTGAGCCGCCGCCAGGCCTGTTCGGCAGGGAGCGAAACGAGGCGTTCGAGGCGGAAGAGGACCACCGGTGGATCGTACGCGGCGGGCATCGCGTACCGGCGCCCCGACGCGCACGCCGTACTCCGACGTGAACGGGCGCGTACGCCCCGCGGCTGCCCGGCGAGGTGATGGCCGGCCCGTCGGGCTGGACCCGGCGGATGTGCCGGCTGTGGCGCACGGCGGCCATCGCGGCCGATTGCTCAGAGCCAGTCCCGCCGCTTGAAGATGAGGTACAAGCCGGTGCAGACGACCCCCATCAGGACGATCGCGAAGGGGTATCCGAACACCCAGTGCAACTCCGGCATGTGCGTGAAGTTCATGCCGTAGATCGTCCCGACCAGCGTGGGGGCGAAGAGGATCGCCGCCCAGGACGAGATCTTCTTGATCTCCTCGTTCTGTTCGAAGCCGGCCTCCGCCAACGCCCGCATCTCCGCGTTCTGTTGCTGGGTGACGAGCGTCGCGTTGACCGTCAGGATGTCCGTCAGGGCCTGGCGGAAGCCGTCGACGCGTTCGCTGGTATGGGTGACGTGGTCCGCCACGTCCCGCAGATAGCGCTGGAGTTCCTCGTCCGTGCCGTACTTCGTGAATCCCGCCATCAGGCCGTGCAGCATGCCCACCAGCGGGCGGGTGGCGCGCTGGAACTCCACCATCTCGCGGGAGAGCTCGTAGATGCGGCGGGAGACCTCCGGGTCGCCGCGGAAGACCTCCGTCTCGATCTCGTCGATGTCGTTCTGCACCCCCGTGACCACGGGGGCGTAGCCGTCCACGACCGCGTCCAGGATCGCGTACAGCACCGCCTCCGGGCCCAGCTTCAGCAGCTCGGGCGACTCCTCCATGCGGCGGCGGACGGCCGACAGGTCCGGGGCCGCGCCATGGCGGACCGTGATCACGAAGTCCGGGCCCACGAACACATGCAGCTCACCGAAGTCCACCTCCTCCGGCGCGTCCAGATAGCGGGCGGCGCGCAGCACGACGAACAGCGTGTCGCCGTACCGTTCCAGCTTCGGCCGCTGGTGCGCCTCGAGCGCGTCCTCCACCGCGAGCGGGTGCAGATCGAATTCGGCCGCCAGGGAGAGCAGCTCCGACTCGGTGGGGCGGGCCAGACCGATCCATGCCATGCCGTCCGGGTCGTCGCGCAGCTCGCGGAAGGTGTCGGCCAGCGACGCGGGGGCGGAGATACGGACGCCGTCCCGGTACAGGGCCGCCTGGACGACGCTGCCCGTCTCCACGGGCTCGGCCGGCGCCGGGTCGGGTGGGGGCGCCGGGGGACTCGCGGGGGGTGTCGTCGCCGGGTTCAGGGCTCGGCGCCAGACCGGCATGCGGCCGTTCCTGGCGGCTGGACGGGCACGGCGCTCGGACATCGCGGCTGCCTCCCGTATCGAACGTGCGTCTGCGGGATCTCGGAGCAGGATATACGGGACCAAACGGCGTGGCGTTGAGCGTGTGTCCCAGGAGCCGGTGAGAAACGCGGACAGAAGCTGTCCGCAAGCCAGACTAGCGTGCCGGTCATGACGCAGACGAGCCCCACGCCCCGGGAAGCGGCGGAAAGGGCGGCCACGGCCCCCGCGCCCCGCAAAACGGCAGGGAGGACGGCCACGGCCCCGGTCCTCCACCCCCGCGCACTCAACCGGGCCACCCTCGCCCGTCAGCTCCTGCTCCACCGGTCGCCGCTGTCCGCCGGGGCGGCCGTATCGCACCTCCTCGGGCTCCAGACGCAGAACGTCCAGCCCCCTTACTACGCGCTCGCCGCCCGGCTGGAGGGCTTCGCCCCCGAGCACCTCTCGCGGCTCATGGCCGACCGGGAGGTCGTCCGCGTCGTCAGCCTGCGCTCCACCCTGCACACCCACACCGCCGACGACTGCCTGTCCCTGCGCCCCCTGGTCCAGCCCGCCCGCGACCGCGAGCTGCGCCTCTTCCGCGAAGGCCTCGCCGGCGTCGACCCGGACCGTCTCACCGCGCTCGCCCGGGACCTCGTCGAGGCCGAGCCCCGCACCATGAAGGAGCTGCGCGAAGCGCTGGCGGCCGAGTGGCCGCACGCCGACCCCAGGGCCCTCGCCATCGCCGCCCGCTGCAGGCTGCCGCTCGTCCAGGTCACCCCGCGCGGCCTGTGGGGCAGAAGCGGCCAGGTCGCCCTCACCACCGCCGAGCACTGGCTCGGCCGCACCGCCCGGCCGGCCCCCGCGCCGGAGGAGATCGTGCTGCGGTACCTCGCCGCCTTCGGCCCGGCGTCCGTCAAGGACATGCAGACATGGGCCGGTCTGACCCGCCTCAGGGACGCCTTCGAACACCTCCGCCCGCGGCTCGTCACCTTCCGTGACCGAAGCGGCGTCGAACTCTTCGACCTTCCGGACGCGCCCCGCCCCGATCCGGACACCCCGGCGCCGCCGCGGTTCCTGCCCGAGTACGACAATCTGCTGCTCTCCCACGCGGACCGCACCCGGATCGTGCCCCCCGGCCTCCAGGGCCGCAGCCGGCAGGGCAACCAGGCCTATCGCACACTCCTCGTGGACGGCTTCCTGGCGGGCGTGTGGAAGCCGGGCGACGACGCGCTCGTGATCGAGCCCTTCGGCACCCTCACCAGGGCCCAGCGCCTGGACGTGATCGCCGAGGGGGAGCGGATGCTCACGGTGATGTACCCGGGGGCCGGTCATGACATCCGGTTCGGGACCGTTGTACGGCGGTGAGGGCGGGGTCGGTCCGACCGAGGGGGCGGCACCCGGGGCCATACGGCAGACCCGGACCCAGGCCCCCTACAGTCGGGGCCATGGAACTGCGGCAGCTCAGCTACTTCGTGACCGTCGCCGAGGAGCTGCACTTCGGGCGCGCGGCCGGGAAGCTGCATATCGTGCAGTCCGCGGTCAGCCAGCAGATCCGGCGGCTGGAGCGGGAGCTGGGCGCGGAGCTGTTCGACCGCTCGCCCCGGCATGTGCGGCTGACCGCGGCGGGGGAGCGGTTGCTGCCCGAGGCGCGGGCGGTGCTCGCCGCCGCCGACCGGGCCCGCGCGGCGGTCCTGCCCCCGGCGGAGTTGCGCCTCGGTACCAGCACCGGGCTGGGCGCCCATCTCGACCGCGTTCTCGCGGCCTTCGCACGGCGCCGCCCGGGGGTGCCGGTCGAGCTGGTCTCGCTCCCGGCGGCACAGCGCCTGGCGCGGGTCGCGGACGGTCGGCTGGACGCGGCGTTCGTCCGGGCCCCGGAGCCGGTGCCCGGGCTTCGGGTGCTGCCCCTGTGGCCGGACCCGCTGGTGGCCGCCCTGCCCGCCGCGCACCCCCTGGCCGCCCGGGCGGAGATCCCGCTCGACGAGCTGGCCGGACTGCCCCTGAGCATCACCTCACGCGTCGCCAACCCCGCCCTGGTCGACCTGGTGGTGGGCGCCTGCCGGGCGGCCGGGTTCGAACCGATGCCCGCCCCGGTGTCCGGCTCGCTCCACGACACGCTCGCCACCATTGGTACGCGGCCGTTGTGGACGGTGGTGTACGCCTCCCACGCGCAGGTGCTCCATGCTCCGCGGGTGGCCTTCGTGCCCTTCCGGAAGCCGGGCCTCGCCCTGCCGACCGGGCTCGCCGTGCGGGCCGCGGCCCCACCGCCGTACCTCGACGAGCTGCTGTCGGCCTGCGGCGATCACCAGAACTGATCGCTGCGCTCTCCGGTTGCTCCTTGGTCGCGGGTGCCCCGGGCCGTTGACTGGACCCGTATCCACCGGGCGGCCTCAAGGGCCGCCGTGCACAGAGGAGTTCAGCCATGCCCATCGTCACCATCCAGCAGGGCCCCCGCGATGTCGCGCTCAAGCGGGATCTCGTCCGGCGGGTCACCGACGCCTTCGTCGACGCGTACGGGCTCCCGGCCGAGACCGTGCAGGTGTGGATCCACGAGGTGCCGGCGGACAGTTGGGGCGCCGCGGGGAAGCTGACCGCCGACAAGTAGGGAGGAGACCGTGGGCCGGGCCCGGGGGCTCGGCCCACGGCCGGGGTGTGGAAAGGGGGCGTTGCGAGCCGCTCGTGGAGGCCCGCAACGCCCCCCGGTATGTACCTGAGTGTTACTCAGGAGCCTTCGGGGGCTAGGAGGTGACCTGAGCGGTCACCAGCGAGGAGAAGGTGGTCAGCCGGGTGTAGATACCCGGGTAACCCGCCTCGGCGCAGCCGTTGCCCCAGGAAGTGATCCCTGCCAGGACGCCCCCGATGAGCAGGGGACCGCCGCTGTCGCCCTGGCAGGTGTCCACGCCACCGGACGCGTATCCGGCGCAAACCATGTCGGACTGGACGAAGTCCGAACCGTAGGAACTCCTGCAGCCGGAGTCCGACACGATCGGAACCGTGGCGGTGCGCAGCTGGTTGGAGGAGTTGCCGTTCTCGGAGGTGGTGCCCCAGCCGACGATCCGCGCGGTGGTGCCGGCCGCGTACACGCCGGTCTGGGAGGACGAGACATACGACGCCGTCGTGTACGGCATCGAGCTGGACAGGGTCAGCACCGCCACGTCGTCGCCGTTGGCGGCGTCCGTGTAGTCCGGGTTGACCCAGATCCTGCTGACCTTGCTGACCGTGCCGTTCGTGCCGTTGAGGTAGGTGCGGCCGCCGACCACGCGGACGCTGCCGGTGCTCTCGCCGGCCATGCAGTGCGCGGCGGTGACGACCTTCTTGGCCGCTGCCAGCGTGCCGCCGCAGAACTGGTTACCGGATGCGTCGGTGATCTGCATCATGAACGGGTACGCGGTCGTCGTGGTCGTCGTGCCGCCGACGATCGGCCGGGGTGCGGCGACGGCGGCGGTGGCGCCGAGCAGCGCGGTCGTGGTGGCGGCCGCGGTCGCGACGGCGACGGCGACGGCCTGTCTTGCGCGGTTGAGCCCGAACATGAGTCTCCTCGACGGGTTGCCGGTGGGGGTCGCACGGGTGGGGGTGATGCACGACTGGCGTCGGCCCGTCACGCTCGAGTGGACGTCGAGAGGAGTGGGGGCCGGCCCCGGTGTGCCCGGCGAGCGGCACGCCCTTACGCTAGAAGCAGGGCCGGTCCCTCCCCAATGAGGGAACCCCCTAGGGGAGTTGGGCAGGGATAACCCTCGGTCTGCGCGCGTAAACCGATGGCGTGTCACGTCGGCCGAATCCGGTCGAGCGGCGGCCCGATACGTCGGCCGGGTGGGGTCGGGCCGGTCGGGGGCCCGATACGTCGGCTGGCTTGGCTTGGCTTGTCTTGGGTCGGGTCGGGTCGGGTGGGGCTCGAGACGTCGGCCGGGTGGTTCGGGCCGGGTGGGGCCCGATGCGTCGGCCCGGTGGGGTCGGGCCGGGGTGGGGGCCCGGTCCGTGGCCGAATCCGGTCGGGCCGGATGGTGGGCCGCCATGTCGGCCGAATCCGGACAGGCCGAGCAAGGTGCCGGTACGCCGGCCGGATTCAGTCAGGCCGAGCGGGGGCGGCGGTACGTGGGCCGGATCCGGTCAGGCCGAGCGGGGGCGGCGGTACGTGGGCCGGATCCGGTCAGGCCGAGTGGCGTCCGGCCGCCAGGCGCACGATGTCCACCCGCGACCGGATGCCCAGCTTGCGGTACACCCGGGTGAGGGTCGCCTCCACGGTCTTCACGCTGATGAACAGCCGGGCCGCGATCTCGCGGTTGGTCGCGCCCTCCATGACCAGTGCGGCGACCTGCCGTTCCGTCGCGGCCAGGGTGTCCAGGGCCGCGGCGGCCAGGGGCGGCTGGGCGGCTTCCGTCACCGTGGCCGTCTCCACCTGGCGCAGCCACGGCATCGCGCGGCAGCGGCGGAAGAGCCGGGCCGCCTCGTCGTACGACGTGGGCACGGGCTTCCCGGTGCGCAGGCCGGCCAGCGCGTACGCGGCCCGTGCCTCCTCCAGTCCGTACCCCAGCCTCGCCAGACGATCCTGAGCCGACGTCAACTGCCGCTCGGCCGCCTCGTTCTCCCCACGCGCGGCGCGTGCCAGCGCCTCCGCCCGGTCCAGCACCGCCAGTACGCTCTCCCGCCCGAGCCGCAGCGCACGGGTGCGGGTGGCGTCGATGACGTCCTGGGCCTCGGCCAGTTCCCCGGTGCGCACCAGCGCCTCGGCGAGGTCGCCCTGCCAGCGCCCCCGGGCCGGATCGGTGACCCCGAGCCCCTCCTCCAACTCCCGGACCCGGCGCAGCGACCCGACCGTCCCGGCCGCGTCCCCGGCCACCAGCTGGGCATGCCCGAGGGCGGCCAGGGCGCGTGACAGATACAGCACGTCGCCGTCCTCCTCGGCGCGTCCCACGGCCTCCCGGGCCAGCGTCAGCGCCCGCTCCACCTCGCCGCCCGCGGCCTCCGCCAGCGAGGTGAGCATGGCGCTCGCCGCCTCCCCGATGCCGGTGTCACGGGCGAGCCGCAGGCTCTCGCGCGCCAGGTCGAGGGCCCGTCCGCAGTGCCCGGCCCGCAGTTCGGTCTCCGCGAGCCCGCGCAGGAAGTGCACCTCGGCCTCGACCATCCCGCGCCGCCGCACCTCGCGCAGCAGACCGCTGATCGTCTTGCGCGCCTCGGCCAGCTGGTCGCTCATGATCAGCCAGCGGAACCGCGCGGAGCCCGCGCCGTTGTGGTCGCACGCCACCCGCGGGTCCTGCGGCTCCTTCAGCGCCCGTTTGATGGTGATGGGCGCGTTGGGATGCCCCATCAGCGTCTCGGCCTGCGCCTGGAAGGCCAGCGCCAGCAACTCGTTGCGCCGGTCCTTGGCGCGCGCCGCCAGCTCCGCGGCGAGCGCGCCCTCCTCACGGGCCCGGTCGAAGTCGCCCTCCACGAGTAGCGCCCGCCAGGCGAGCTGGTAGTGCACCAGGGTGAGCAGCCGTGGGTCGTCGCCCGCGTCGGTGAGCGCCTGCGGGAAGACCGCGTCAACCTCGGCCATCGCGTGCCCGGCGGCGTCGATCACGACCATCCACGCCCGCACCCGGTCCGCCGGTTCGGTCGCCCGCGCCAGAACCTCGTGGGCGATGTCCCGCGCGAAGTCCGTCTCACCCGCCGTCAACGCGTCCTCGGCGGCCTGGAGCCGCCGTTCGTCCGCGGCCGGTGTCGCGCCCGCCGGCGTGTGCCGGGCGGCGAGCAGCCCGAGTTCCGCCGCCACCGACGGCGCGCCCCGGTCCCGGGCGGCGGCCGCGGCCTCGCCGAGGCGCCCGGCCACCCCGGGGTCGGTGCCGGTGCTCGCGAGCGCGAGATGCCGGGCTCGCTCGATGGGGTCGCCGGCCGCCGTCGACAGGGCCGCGTGCGCGGCGCGCCGCTCCTGCGCGCTCGCCTGCGCGTACAGCGCGGCCGATATCAGCGGATGCGCGAACCGTACATACGGCGCGTCCCGTTCCGTCATCAGCAGCCCGAGCGCGGCGGCCTGCGCGGTCTCCGCCTCCGCGTTGTGCCGTCCCGCGGCGCGCAGCAGGGTCAGCGTGGGCCGGGCCCCGGCACTCGCCACGAGCAGGGTGCGGCGGGCCTCCGCGGACAGTGCCTCCAGGCGGTTCAGCACCAGTGCGCGCAGCGAGGTCGGCACCGGCAGCGGTTCACCGGGGCTCGGCGGCGTCGTGCTCTCGAACAGGGCGCGGCCGAGCTCCAGCGCGAACAGCGGGTTGCCGCCGCTGGTGCGGTGGATGTCCCGGACGGTGGAGCGGGGCAGGCCGGTGTAGCCGCGGTGATCGAGGAGTTCGGCGATCTGGGCGCGGGGGAGCGGGCCGATCCGGACCGCGAGGGTGTCCGGCGGTGCCGCGCTCAGATAGCGGTCGTGTTCCTGGCCCTGGGGCTCGGTGTGGGTGCGCACCGCGCACAGCATCTGCACGGGTGTGCCACCGAGGCGCCGCGCGGCGAAGCCGAGGAGTTCGGCGCTGGCCGGATCCAGCCACTGCAGATCGTCGGCGACGATCAGCACGGGGCCGCGGGCGGCGAGCGCCCGAAGGGTGGAGAGCACCGCGAGCCGCAGCGCGAGACCGTCCCGTTGCAGCGTGGACTCGCCGCGGCCGGTGAGCGCCGACTCCAGTGCGGTGCGCTGCGGGGCGGGCAGCCGGTCGGCGACCTCGTCCACGACGAGGCCGAGCAGGTCGGCGAGCGCCAGGAAGGGGAGATGGGATTCGGACTCGGTCGCCGAGCAGCGCAAGACGGTGCGCACCGCTTCCCCGTAATCCGCGGCCAGCGAGCGCAGGATGGTCGACTTTCCTATTCCGGCCGGGCCGTGCACCAGCACACTTCCCCCGCCGACGAGTTGCTCGCGCGCTCCCGCGCACAGCTCCTCCCGGCCGATGACCAGGTCGGAGCGGGGTCTGGCAGGCTCCTTGAAGTCCCGTCGCACGGTCACCGCTCCCCTCCGTGTGTCGTGTCCTGGCCAATATTAGGCAACGGACCTTTGAATTTCGGACAGCCGGTGAGGTGAGGGAAATAACAAGACGTCGGCACAACGGAATTCACTGGTGCGCCGAATGAATGGGAATCGACAATCAGGTGCGCAAAAGGTGCGGGTGGGTGGCAATTCATCGGGAATCCGTGCAGAGGCTGACAGATGGGTCGTCGAGGCGCCTAGGGCAGCACCCCGGCGCGCCGGGCGGCGACCACCGCCTCCCAGCGCGTGTGGGCGCCCAACTTCCGCATGGCCGACCGCAGGTACCCCTTCACGGTCTCGGGGCGCAGCCCCAGTCGCTCCGCGGCAGCCGCGTTGGTGGAGCCGACCGCCACACAGGACAGGACGTCCACCTCTCGCGGTGACAGTCCCGCGGTCCGCGCCGCAGGAAGGGAGGACGCCGCGCCCGCGAGACGCCCGCACACCGCGAGCAGCTCCGCCCGCAACGCGGGGTCCTCGACCCGCTGGACCAGCGACCGCAGTGTGCCGTGCGCCTCGCGGACCCGCTCCCAGGCCGCCCCGGACGGCGGTCCCGCGGGTTCCCGCACGGCCGCCAGCAGGGCCCGCGCCTCGTCCCGCGCGACCAGTGCCTGCTCCACGTCCCGCGCCGCGGCCACCGCGGCGCTGAGTGTGCGGTCGCCCAGCGGCTGGGCCGTGCGCAGGGCGCCGTAGAGGACACCGCGCACTCTGCGGCGTACGACGAGCGGCACCGCGAGCACGGACCTGAGGCCCTCCGCCGCCACCGCCCCGTCGTACTCGTGGCTGATCTGCCGCGAGGCCGAGTAGTCGGTCACCGCGCACGGCCGGGCCAGCGCCACCACCTTGCCGCCCAGGCCGTTGCCGGAGACGACGGCGAGCGAGCTGAGCGCCGTCGTCGTGTTCCCGCTGAGTTCGCTGATGCGGATCTGCGACCGCCCGGACTCCACAAGGCCGCCGAAGGCGACCGGCAGTCCCGTGGCGCGCCGCAGCCGCACCAGCGCGCCGCGCACCTCCACCGCCTCGGCCGCGTCCGCCGCCATGGGTCCACCCCTCGTCGCGCCGCACCCCCGTTCGGGGGTGGTGAGACCTGCATCACGGATTACACGATGTTAGGTGGCTGTCCGGCAATGAGGAGGACACGTGACGGCGAACACCGACCCGACGGACACCTTCCGGAGCGCGCGGGACTTCCTGCTCGCGCACCGGGAGGACTATGCCACGGCCTACGCGGGCTTCCGCTGGCCGCGTCCGACGCACTTCAACTGGGCGCTGGACTGGTTCGACGTCATCGCGGACGGCAACGACCGCACCGCGCTGCACATCGTCGAGGAGGACGGCCGCGAGACCCGGCTGTCCTTCGGCGAGCTGTCCGTGCGCTCCGACCAGGCCGCGAACTGGCTGCGCGGACGAGGTGTCCGCGCCGAGGACCGCATCCTCGTCATGCTAGGCAACCAGGCGGAGCTGTGGGTCACGGCGCTGGCCGCGATGAAGCTGCGCGCCGTGGTCATCCCCGCCACCCCGCTGCTCGGCCCCGCCGACCTGCGCGACCGGGTCGAGCGCGGCCGGGTCCGGCATGTGATCGTCCGGGCCGAGGACACCGGCAAGTTCGACGAGGTGCCCGGCGACTACACCCGGATCGCGGTCGGCGGCGCGGGGGCGGGCTGGCAGCCGTTCGAGGACCTGTACGCCGCCTCCGCGCTGTTCACCCCCGACGGGCCCACACTGGCGGACGACCCGCTGATGCTCTACTTCACCTCGGGCACCACGGCACAGCCCAAGCTGGTGGAGCACACCCATGTCTCGTACCCCATCGGCCATCTGGCGACCATGTACTGGGTCGGGCTCAGGCCCGGCGACGTCCACCTCAACATCTCGTCGCCGGGCTGGGCCAAGCACGCCTGGTCCAACCTGTTCGCCCCGTGGAACGCGGAGGCGACCGTGTTCCTCCACAACTACACCCGCTTCGACGCGGCCCGGCTCATGGCCGAGATGGACCGGGCCGGCGTGACCACCTTCTGCGCCCCGCCGACCGTGTGGCGCATGCTCATCCAGGCCGACCTCACCCAGCTTCGCACCCCGCCGCGCGAGGCGGTCGCCGCCGGTGAGCCGCTCAACCCCGAGGTCATCGAGCAGGTGCGGCGGGCCTGGGGCGTCACCATCCGGGACGGCTTCGGGCAGACCGAGACGGCCGTGCAGGTCTCCAACAGCCCCGGCCAGCCCCTGAAGACGGGCTCGATGGGCCGTCCCAGCCCGGGCTACCGCATCGAACTGCTCGACCCGGTGAGCGGGGCGCCGGGGGCGACCGAGGGCGAGATCGCCCTGGACCTGTCGGACCGGCCCGTCGGCCTGATGACCGGCTACCACGGCGAGGCCGACCGCACCGCGGAGGCCATGGCGGGCGGCTACTACCGTACGGGGGACATCGGTTCACGGGACGAGGACGGATACATCACCTATGTCGGGCGGGCCGACGACGTCTTCAAGGCCTCCGACTACAAGATCTCCCCCTTCGAGCTGGAGAGCGTGCTCCTCGAACACGAGGCGGTGGCCGAGGCGGCGGTGGTGCCCGCGCCGGACGAGCTGCGCCTGGCCGTCCCCAAGGCGTACGTCGTGCTCACCGCGGGCTGGGAGCCCGGGCCGGACACCGCCAAGGTCCTCTTCGAGCACTCCCGCAGCGTCCTCGCCCCCTACAAGCGCATCCGCCGTCTGGAGTTCGGCGACCTGCCGAAGACCGTCTCGGGCAAGATCCGCCGCATCGAACTGCGCGAGGCCACGGCGGCCGGGTCCGTGAGCGAGTACCGCGAGGAGGACTTCCGGTGACCGCACTGTCGTACGCACACGGAACCAGCACCACGCCGCTGCTCGGCGACACCATCGGCGCCAACCTCGACCGGGCGATCGCCGCCCACCCCGAACGCGAGGCCCTGGTCGACGTGGCGTCCGGACGCCGCTGGACGTACGCCGAGTTCGGCGCCGCCGTCGACGAGGTGGCGCTCGGGCTGCTCGCCAAGGACGTGCGCAAGGGCGACCGGGTCGGCATCTGGGCGGTCAACTGCCCGGAGTGGGTACTGATCCAGTACGCCACCGCCCGCATCGGCGCGATCATGGTGAACATCAACCCGGCGTACCGCGCCCATGAGCTGGAGTACGTGCTCCGGCAGGCCGGGGTCTCGCTGCTGGTCGCCTCGCTCTCCCACCGGACGAGCGACTACCGCGCCCTCGTCGACCGGGTCCGCGGCAACTGCCCCGAGCTGCGCGAGACCGTCTATATCGGCGACCCCGGCTGGGAGGCGCTCATCGCGGGTGGGTCCGCGGTGCCGTACCACCGACTGGCCGCCGCGGCGGCCGGGCTGAGCTGCGACGACCCGGTGAACATCCAGTACACCTCGGGCACCACCGGCTTCCCCAAGGGGGCCACGCTCTCCCACCACAACATCCTCAACAACGGGTACTGGGTGGGCCGTACGGTCGGCTACACCGAGCAGGACCGGGTATGTCTGCCCGTGCCCTTCTACCACTGCTTCGGCATGGTCATGGGGAACCTGGGCGCCACCACGCACGGCGCCTGCATCGTGATCCCGGCGCGCTCCTTCGATCCCCGGGCGACATTGGAGGCGGTGCGGCGGGAACGCTGCACCTCCCTGTACGGCGTCCCGACGATGTTCATCGCCGAGCTGAACCTGCCCGACTTCGCCGAGTTCGACCTCTCCTCCCTGAGGACCGGCATCATGGCGGGCTCGCCGTGCCCGGTCGAGGTGATGAAGCGGGTGGTCGCCGAGATGCACATGGAGGAGGTGTCCATCTGCTACGGCATGACCGAGACCTCTCCGGTGTCGCTGCAGACCCGCGCAGACGACGATCTGGAGCACCGCACCGCCACCGTCGGCCGGGTGCTGCCGCACCTCGAGGTGAAGGTCGTCGACCCGGCGACCGGTGTGACCCTGCCGCGCGGTTCGGCCGGTGAGCTGTGCACCCGCGGCTACAGCGTGATGCTCGGCTACTGGAACGAGCCCGAGAAGACCGCCGAGGCCGTCGATCCCGGCCGCTGGATGCACACCGGCGACCTGGCGATGATGCGCGAGGACGGCTATGTCGAGATCGTCGGCCGCATCAAGGACGTGATCATCCGCGGTGGCGAGAACGTCTACCCGCGCGAGATCGAGGAGTTCCTCTACGCACATCCGAAGATCGCCGACGTCCAGGTGGTCGGGATCCCTCATGAGCGCTACGGCGAGGAGGTCCTCGCCTGTGTGATCCCGCGGAATCCGGCCGATCCGCCGACCCTGGAGGATCTCCGGGCCTTCTGCGAGGAGCAGCTCGCGCACTACAAGATCCCGAGCAGTCTGCGGATCCTCAACTCGTTCCCGATGACGGTGTCGGGGAAGGTACGCAAGGTGGAGCTGCGGGAGACCTACGCGGAACGGCCGTAGGACGGTGGGCCGGTCGCCGGAGGCCGGGCCGGCCGTGGGCGGGGGGCGAGGTCAGGCCGGGCCGGCCGTGGGCGGGGAGCGAGGTCAGGCCCGGCCGGCGGCCAGTTCGTCGGCGAGGCTGTTCACCGGCTGGGGTGCGCCGGTGAGGTCGAGGACGAACAGCGGGACGCCGAGACGGTCGGCGATGGCCCGGGCGTCGTCGGCGTAGCCCGCGAGCGAGAAGTAGACGCAGCGGGCTGACTCGGACAGGGCGGTGAGCCACAGGCATTCCACGTCCCGCAGCGAGGCCGGGTGCACCGTCGGATCCACCTGCGCCAGGATCCCGCGCGCGGCGAGCCCGATCCCGTTCGGCTGCCGCTGGTCGGCGCGTCGTATGTCGCGGTAGCCGAGCCAGCGCAGATAGAGCGCGGCCACGGTGACGGCGTCGCGCGCGGAACGGATGGCGACGGGCTGGAAGGCGGTACGGGACGGCTTGCGCCCGCCGCCCGGGCGGGATCCGGGGCCGCCCTCGCCCGCCGGGTCGCGCGGTTCCGTGCCCGCTGTCCGCTGCCCTGGGCCCGTGCCGTCCGGGGACCGGCCGGGGTCTTCCGGTGACGCGGGGTCCGGCTGTCCCGGCAGCCCGGCCACCGGCACACGGAGCACCGTCCCGCAGGAACAGCCCAGTTCCGGGTGCGGCCACTCGTCCTCGCGTTCGCATGTCCCGCAGCGGACCGTGACCCAGTCGTCGGCCCAGGTGCGGTGGGTGACGACGGAGGGCTCGCCGAGACGGTCCAGCGGCGGGGCGACCGGGGCGCCGCACACACACGGATAGCGCGGCGCCGCGTAGAGATGCTCGCGCCGGCATATCGGGCAGCGCACGAGGACGCTTTCGGACATGGCCCTCTCCACCCCCTGCGTCGGAAACCGCTCCCATCCTGCTCCCCTGGGCCCCCGCTTGTCCTCGGCTTCGCTCACCGCGCGGCCCGGCGCCCCCCTGTCTTGACGGCTTGGAACGCCCCACCTACATTGCTTCCAGATAGCAGAAAAAACTTTCCGTAATTCGGAAATTCGGAAAAGGGAAGTGCTCACCGCGGGGCGCGACGGGAGCGCGAGTCCGACAGCCGAGGCAGGAGTACTCCATGGCTCGTATGACCGCTGCCCGCGCGGCAGTCGAGATCCTCAAACGTGAGGGCATCAGCCACGCGTTCGGGGTCCCGGGTGCGGCGATCAACCCCTTCTACGCGGCCCTGAAGGCCTCCGGCGGGATCCACCACACCCTCGCCCGCCATGTCGAAGGCGCCTCCCATATGGCGGAGGGATACACCCGCACCCGCCCCGGGGCCATCGGCGTGTGCATCGGCACCTCCGGCCCGGCCGGCACCGACATGATCACCGGGCTCTACTCGGCGACGGGTGACTCGATTCCGATCCTCTGCATCACCGGGCAGGCTCCGACCGCGGTGATCCACAAGGAGGACTTCCAGGCCGTCGACATCGCCTCCATCGCGAGGCCCGTCACAAAGATGGCCGTCACCGTGCTGGAGGCCGCCCAGGTGCCGGGCGTCTTCCAGCAGGCCTTCCATCTCATGCGCTCGGGCCGGCCCGGGCCGGTGCTCGTCGACCTGCCCGTGGACATCCAGCTCACCGAGATCGAGTTCGACCCGGAGACCTACGCACCGCTCCCCGTCCACCGGCCCGTCGCCACCCGCGCCCAGATCGAGAAGGCGATGGCCCTTCTCAACGCCGCGGAACGCCCGCTGATCGTCGCCGGCGGCGGGGTCATCACCGCCGACGCCGCCGAACTCCTCGTGAGGTTCGCCGAGCTGACGGGAACTCCGGTCGTGCCGACCCTCATGGGCTGGGGTGTCATCCCGGACGACCACGAGCTGAACGCCGGCATGGTCGGACTGCAGACCTCGCATCGCTACGGCAACGCGACCTTCCTGGAGTCCGACTTCGTCCTCGGCATCGGCAACCGCTGGGCCAACCGCCACACCGGCAGGCTCGACGTCTACACGGCCGGCCGGACCTTCGTCCACGTCGACATCGAGCCCACCCAGATCGGCAGGATCTTCGCCCCCGACTACGGCATCACCTCCGACGCCAGGGCCGCACTCGAACTGTTCGTGGAGGTGGCACGGGAGTGGAAGGCGGCCGGACGGCTGCCCGGCCGGGGCGACTGGGCCGCCGCCGCCCAGGAGAGGCGGGCCCGCCTCCAGCGCCGTACACACTTCGACGACATCCCGATCAAGCCGCAGCGGGTCTACGAGGAGATGAACAAGGCCTTCGGGCCCGAGACCCGCTATGTCTCCACCATCGGCCTCTCCCAGATCGCCGGTGCCCAGATGCTGCATGTCTTCCGGCCCCGCCACTGGATCAACTGCGGTCAGGCCGGTCCCCTCGGCTGGACCATCCCGGCCGCCCTGGGCGTCGCCACGGCCGACCCGGAGGCATCCGTCGTCGCCCTCTCCGGCGACTACGACTTCCAGTTCATGATCGAGGAACTGGCCGTGGGCGCCCAGCACCGGATCCCGTACATCCATGTCCTGGTGAACAACGCCTATCTGGGCCTGATCCGCCAGGCGCAGCGGGCGTTCGACATCGACTTCCAGGTCAATCTGGAGTTTGAGAACATCAACTCGCCCGAGCTGGGCGTCTACGGCGTCGACCATGTCAAGGTCGCCGAGGGCCTCGGCTGCAAGGCGATCCGGGTGACCGACCCGGGCGAGCTGGGCGCCGCCTTCGAGCGGGCCAGGAAACTCGCCGCCGAGCACCGGGTGCCGGTCGTCGTCGAGGCGATCCTGGAACGCGTCACCGATATCTCCATGTCGACCACCAACGACATCTCCGTCGTGGCCGAGTTCGAGGAGACCGCGACCGAGCCGGGGCACGCGCCGACGTCGATCAGAACCCTGAAGACCTGACGCACACCGCGGCGAGGGGCGGCCCGGCGTGATGCGGGCCGCCCCTCGCGCTGTCACCCCGGAGAGGTCCGGCGCGCCGCGGTACCCCCGTCGTTCGCGTCGCGCCCGGGCGCCGCCGATGCGCCGTCCCGACCTCTCCGGCGGGGCCCGCCGCCCCCGTGTCGGCGGACCCCGTGTGCCGATAATCTGCCCACACGGCGGGGGAGTTGAAGCCCTCCGGCCGGTGTTCAGAGGATGACTTGAGGGTTACGTAGACCGCCTACGCATACTTGTGTAGGCGGTCGCTTGGATCTCGTGGTTCCGTGGCTTCTGTGGGTTCTCTTGGCTCTCGCTCTATTCGATGTCCTCGAGGTCGTGCTCCGACAGCCCCGGCCACTCGTCCGGCCCGCCGCCCTGCCACTCGACGAGGTCGCTCTCCTCGACCTCGATCCGGTCCAGGTCGGCCAGGCGCAGGATCTCGATGACGTCGTCGAGGTGGCTGGCGAGACCGAGGGTGACATCGCCCTCGGTGACCCGCCGGGATCCGTCCAGGGCCGGGGCGTGCACCACGATGTGCGGATGCTGCGATGACTGTTCCATGTCTTCAGCCTCCTGCCCCCGGGCCCGATCCGCACCCCGGGCGCGGAAAGCGCCGGACGCACAAAGGGGTTCGGAGAGGCGGGAGGGATCCGGGTGGTGCCGGCGCCTGGGCGCGACAGGACAGGTGTCGGCGACGGCACCACCCGGAGATCTGGGGCGCGAAGGGTCAGATCCGTGTGCCCGAGAGGCGTTCCACGCCCCGCAGCAGGGCCGAGTGGTCCAGGCCGCCGTCGCCCTGCGCGCGCAGGGACGCGACCAGTTGGGCGACCATGGCACCGAGGGGCAGGGCGGCCCCCACGGTGCGGGCGGCGTCCGTGACGATGCCCATGTCCTTGTGGTGCAGGTCGATGCGGAAGCCGGGCGTGAAGTCGCGGTTCAGGAAGTTGTCCTTCTTGCGGGTCAGCACGGTCGAGCCCGCCAGCCCGCCGCCCAGCACCTCCAGGGCCGCCTTGAGATCCACCCCGGACCTCTCCAGGAAGACCACGGCCTCGGCGCATGCCTGGATGTTCACGGCGACGATGAGCTGGTTCGCGGCCTTCACGGTCTGCCCCGAACCGTGCGGGCCGCACAGCACGATGGTCCTGCCCAGCGCCTCGAAGAGCGGCCGCGCGGCCTGGAAGTCGGCCTGCTCGCCGCCGACCATGATGGACAGCACGGCCTCGACCGCGCCGGCCTCGCCGCCGGACACCGGCGCGTCGAGCACGCGGATGCCCTTTCTTCCCGCGTTCCGGGCCAGGTCGATCGAGGTCTGCGGGGTGATCGAGGACATGTCGATCAGCAGGGCGCCGGGCCGCGCGTTCTCCAGGATGCCGTCGGGTCCGTAGGCGACCGCCTCGACCTGGGGGGACGCCGGCACCATGGTGATGATCACGTCGGCGTCGCGTACGGCCTCGGCGACCGAGGCGGCCGCCGTGCCTCCGGCGGCGGTCAGACGGTCCAGCTTCTCGCGCTCCAGGGTGTACCCGGTGACGTCGTACCCCGCCTTGATCAGGTTCTCGGACATGGGGGAGCCCATGATGCCGAGGCCGATCCAGGCGACCGCCGGGCGGGCCGGGCGGGAGGTGTCCGCGGGCGTGATGCTCATGAGGGTGCCTCTCTGACTGCTCTGCTGCGTCTGCGGGTCGAGGTTCAGCGGGCGGCGCGGGCCGTCTCGGGCAGCCAGGCGAAGGTCTCCTCGCCGGTCGTGCCGCCCGGCTTGTACTCCAGGCCGATCCGGCCGTCGTAGCCCGCCTTCGTGAGCCGGTCGAGGAGGTCCGCCAGGGGGAGCGAACCGGTCCCCGGCGCTCCGCGGCCAGGGTTGTCGGCGATCTGGACGTGCCCGGTCCGCGGCGTGTAGTGCTCGATCACCGACGGCAGGTCCTCGCCGTTCATCGACAGGTGGTACAGGTCCATCAGGAATCTCGCGTTGCCGAGGCCGGTCGCCTCGTTCACCTTGTCGACGATTCCTACGGCGGCCGGGGCCGACACCAGCGGGTACCGCGGGGACTCCGGCCCGTTCAGCGCCTCGACGAGCACGATCGCGCCGATGCGGTCGGCGGCGCGGGCCGCGAGCACCAGGTTCTCCAGGGCCAGCGCGTCCTGCTCGGCCGGGTCCACGCCGTCGACGCGGTTGCCGTAGAGGGCGTTGAGGGCCGTGCAGCCCAGGGAGGCGGCGAAGCCGGCGGCCACGTCGATGTTGGCGCGGAACCTGTCCGACGCCTCGCCGGGGATCGACAGGGCGCCGCGGTCGGGGCCGGGGAGGTGTCCGGCGTAGAAGTTCAGGCCCGTGAGCTGCACGTTCGCGTCCTCGATGGCCTTCCTCAGTGCGTCGAGCGCGGGGCGCTCGGGTGTGGGGGAGTCGACCCAGGGCCACCACAGCTCGACCGCGGCGAAGCCCGCTGCGGCGGCGGCCGCGGGGCGTTCCAGCAGCGGGAGTTCCGTGAAGAGGATCGACAGATTGACCGTGAAGCGCTGGTCGGCGAATCCCATCGGCGACGCCCCTGCCCCTTTTTCTTCCGTATCGCGGAATTGACTTTTTGCTTTATGGAAGGCTGTCCCGCCCCGGTGTTGCTTGTCAAGGGGGTGGAAGGGGAGCGGCCGCGACCTCGCGTCGGTTAGGGTCGCCTCGTGGTGGACGGGGGCGGCTCCGTCCCGGTGGAGGCCCCCGACGTGCCCTCGTCCCGGGCGATCCGGATGGCAGTAGAGGTCACGACCGTGCTTTTGGGGGCACCGTGCGACTGAGAGTGGAGTTCACGACCGAGCCCTTCGATCTCGACGAGGCGCCCGCGCACGCGCTGGTCGCCCGGGAGGTCGTCGAGGCGGCCGAACTGGACGCCGTGGACGTCGGCCCGTTCGGCAACACCGCCGAGGGGCGCGCCGACGCGGTGCTCGCCGCCGTGGACGCGCTGCTGCGCAAGACCCTGGAGGCCGGAGCCACGCGGATCTCGTTGCAGGTCAACGTGGTCGCGGAGGCCGGCGGATGACCGGGGTGGGGGACGAGCCCTTCATCACGGCCGTGAAGCCGCTGGTCGACGCCATGGGGGGCGAGATGCTGCCGCCGGACCAGGCCGGACCGGATGATGTCGTGCTCGTCTGGGAGGGCGCCGGCGTCGTCGCGGTACGTCTGCCGCAGCTCGCCGACTCGCTCGATCACATCCTCGCCGCGATGGAGCGCAAGCGCGGCCGGCCGCTGGCCGAACTGGACCGCAAGGCCAAGCAGGAGATTGTACGGACCCTGGAGGCGCGGGGCGCCTTCTCCGTGCGCCACGGTGTGGAGACCGTCGCGAGCGCCCTCGGCGTGAGCCGCTTCACCGTATACAACTACCTCAATCGCGAAAAGGGTTCCTGACCAGGTCCGACGCGCTTCGCCCGGGTCCTTTTCGGCGAGCCGCCGGCCGGCAGTCGAGCGGCGTTCTTTGTTACCTCGAATTTTCAACAAAGTGTTGACGCTGTCTGACGGAGGGCGTTAGCTGGTCGCAGCCCGTTCAGCCCCCAAGGCCACGGAGGCACCCTTGACGTCGACTTCCACGCCGCCGGGCCTCGCCCGGTTCAACGCCCTCGAGGAGCATGTGGCCCTGGCCGCCCTCCACGAGGTGTGCGCCTCCACCGCCTGGGCCGCTCGGTTGCTCGCCGCACGCCCCTACCGCACCGCCGACGACCTCTACGCCGTCGGCGACGCGGCCATGGCCGAGCTGACCACGGCGGACCTGGAGGAGGTGATGGCCGGGCACCCGCCGATCGGGCGCCCCACGCCGGGCGATCCCACGTCGGCCCGGGAGCAGCGCGGCATGGCCGGCGCCGCGCAGGACCTCAGGGCGGAGATGCTCGAACTCAACCTCGCCTACCAGGAGAAGTTCGGGCATGTCTTCCTGATCTGCGCGACCGGCAAGACCGGAGAGCAGATGCGGGACGCGGTCAAGGAGCGGATCGGCAACGCGCCGGGGCAGGAACGGGAGATCGTCCGCACCGAGCTGGGGAAGATCAACCGTATCCGGCTCGCCCGACTGCTCGACACCGTCTGACGAGAAGCCGCCGGACTCCTCGACACCTCCTGAAGAGGACAGCGCATGAGCACCGAGACCACCGCCTCCGTCTCCACGCACATCCTGGACACCAGCGTCGGCCGCCCCGCCCCGGGCGTCGCCGTCCGCCTCTTCGCCCGCCCGGGCCGGGACGCGCACTGGCGGACGGTCGGCGGTTCCGTGACCGACGCGGACGGCCGGTGCAAGGACCTCCCGGCCCCGCCGGAAGGGACCACCCATGTACGGCTCGACTTCGCCGTCGAGGCGTACTTCGAAAGGTTCGAGAAGAAGCAAGCCGATGCGCAGCAGGACGCCCCCGCGAATCGGGACAGCGGTACCACCGGAGCGTTCTTCCCGGAGGTGACGGTCACGTTCACCGTCGCGCCGGGCGAGCACTTTCACGTACCGCTGCTGCTCACCCCGTTCGGCTACTCCGTTTACCGAGGGAGCTAGCTACATGACCGGCAATTCCCGCCCTGCCCGCCCCGTGACCCTGGGACAGAACCAGTACGGCAAGGCCGAGAACCGAGTCGTCAGGATCACGCGGGACGGCGCCACCCACCACATCAAGGATCTCAACGTGTCCGTCTCGCTCTCCGGCGACATGGACGAGGTCCACTACTCCGGCTCCAACGCCCATGTGCTGCCGACCGACACCACCAAGAACACGGTGTACGCGTTCGCGAAGGAGCACGGCATCGAGTCCGCCGAGCGGTTCGGCATCCACCTCGCCCGCCACTTCGTGACGTCCCAGGAGCCCATCCACCGGGCCCGCATCCGGATCGAGGAGTACACCTGGGACCGGATCGAGCACGCGGGCCAGGGCGCGCACTCCTTCCTCCGCACCGGCCAGGAGACCCGCCTGACGCAGATCACATACGACGGCTCGTCCTGGGAGGTCGTCTCCGGACTGAAGGACCTGACGGTGATGAACGCGACGGACTCCGAGTTCTGGGGCTACGTCAAGGACAAGTACACGACCCTGCCGGAGGCGTACGACCGCATCCTGGCCACCGAGGTGTCCGGCCGCTGGCGGTTCAACTGGACCGGCGACGACCAGGAGATGCCAGACTGGGAAACGTCCTACGAGGAGACGAGGAGGCACCTGCTCCAGGCCTTCGCCGAGACCTACTCCCTGTCTCTCCAGCAGACCCTGTACCAGATGGGCGCGCGCATCATCGACCACCGCGCCGAGATCGACGAGGTTCGCTTCTCGCTCCCGAACAAGCATCACTTCCTGGTGGACCTGGAGCCGTTCGGGCTGAAGAACGACAACGAGGTCTACCTGGCCGCCGACCGCCCCTACGGGCTGATCGAGGCCACGGTCCTGCGGGACGGCTGCGAGGCGCGGATCCCCGTGGACCTCACCAACCTGTGACGGAAGCGAGAACCACGAACCATGACACCACAGCGCATCGTCATCGAGAACTGCGCGATCGCGACCGTGGACGCCGACGACACGGAATACCCCACGGGGCACGTCGTCGTCGCAGGCAACCGTATCGAGGCCGTCGGCGCGGGTGCGGCCCCCGAGGGCCTGGAGGGCGTCGCACGCCGTATCGACGCCTCCGGCCACCTCGTCACACCGGGCCTGGTCAACACCCACCACCACTTCTACCAGTGGATCACCCGGGGCCTGGCCACCGACCACAACCTGTTCGACTGGCTGGTCGCGCTGTACCCGACGTGGGCGCGCATCGACGAGCCGATGGTGTACGCGGCGGCCCAGGGGTCGCTCGCGATGATGGCCCGCGGCGGCGTCACCACGGCCATGGACCACCACTACGTCTATCCGAGGGACTGCGGCGACCTGTCCGGCGCCATCATCCGCGCCGCCCGCGAGATGGGCGTCCGATTCACCCTGGCCCGCGGCTCGATGGACCGCAGCGAGAAGGACGGCGGGCTGCCGCCGGACTTCGCCGTCGAGACCCTCGAACGCGCGCTGGCCGCCACCGAGGCGACCATCGACGAGCATCACGACCCCTCCTCCGACGCCATGACCCAGGTGGCGGTGGCGCCCTGCTCCCCCTTCTCCGTCTCGACCGAACTCCTGCGGCAGGGCGGCGAGCTGGCACGGCGCAAGGGCGTACGGCTGCACACCCACGGCTCGGAGACCGTGGAGGAGGAGAAGTTCTGCCACGAGCTGTTCGGCATGGGCCCCACCGACTACTTCGAGTCGACGGGCTGGCTCGGCGAGGACGTGTGGATGGCGCACTGCGTCCATATGAACGACTCCGACATCGCCGCCTTCGCCCGTACGAGGACGGGGGTCGCCCACTGCCCGTCCTCCAACGCCCGCCTGGCAGCCGGTATCGCGCGCGTACCCGACATGCTCGCGGCGGGCGTCCCGGTCGGCCTCGGCGTGGACGGCACCGCGTCCAACGAGTCCGGCGAACTCCACACCGAACTGCGCAACGCGCTGCTCATCAACCGCCTGGGCGCCCACAGGGAGGCCGCCCTGAACGCCCGCCGGGCGCTGCGCCTCGGCACCTACGGGGGCGCCCAGGTGCTGGGGCGCGCACGCGAGATCGGCTCCCTGGAGCCGGGCAAGCTGGCCGACCTGGTGCTGTGGAAGCTCGACACCCTGGCCCACTCCTCCATCGCCGACCCGGTGACGGCGCTGGTCTTCGGGGCGGCGGCACCGGTCACCGCCTCATTCGTGAATGGCCGTCAGATCGTGGCGGACGGCAGGCTGCTGACCGCCGACGAGGACGCCATCGCCCGCTCCACCCGGGACGAGGCCCGGCGCCTCGCGCGCATCGCGGGACAGGGCTGACCGGTCGCGAGGACTCCGGCCGGGGGGGACGGCTCCCGGCCGGTTGCCATGGACCCGAGCGGGGGCCCATGGCAACCGTCTCCGGGGCACGCGCGAGGACGCGCGTGCCCCGGAACGGTCCCCGTGCCCCGGGGCCCTGCCCCGGCGCGGTCCCGCCCGGGCGGAAGGCGCCCCTATGACGTATGACGCAGCACCACCTCCTTGACACCCACGTCAGAGCCGACGTGCCACCGACCGGAGGAGCCGCCGTGGCCGCCCATCCCGTTGACGAGAAACTCCCCGCCCTCAAGATGGTGACCAGCGGTCTGCAACACGTGGCCGCCATGTACGCGGGAGTCGTCGCCCCGCCCCTGATCGTCGGCGCGGCCATCGGCCTGTCCGGTGCCGGCCTCACCTTCCTCACCGGCGCCTGCCTGTTCACCGCGGGCCTCGCCACCTTCCTGCAGACCCTCGGCATCTGGAAGATCGGTGCCCGGCTGCCGTTCGTCAACGGCGTCACCTTCGCCGGCGTGGCGCCCATGACCGCCATCGTGGCCTCGGCCGAGAACCGGTCCGACGCCCTGCCGGTGATCTTCGGCGCAGTGATCGTCGCCGGGTTCCTCGGCTTCCTGGCGGCCCCCGTCTTCTGCAAGGCGATCCGCTTCTTCCCGCCGGTCGTCACCGGCACCGTGATCACCCTCATCGGCGTGTCGCTGCTTCCGGTGGCCTTCGGCTGGGCACAGGGCCCCGACCCCACGGCATCCGACTACGGTTCGGCGACCCACCTCACCGTGGCGGGCATCACCCTCGCCCTCGTCGTCCTCCTGCGCCGGTTCACCCGGGGCTTCGTCAAGCAGATCGCCGTCCTGCTCGGCCTGGTCGCCGGTACGGTCGTCGCGATCCCCTTCGGCGCCACGGACTTCGGTCCGGTCGCGGACGCGGCCGTGATCGGCTTCCCGACGCCGTTCCACTTCGGCGCCCCCCGGTTCCACCTGGCCGCGATCCTGTCCATGTGCGTGGTGATGGTGGTCTCGATGACCGAGTCGACCGCGGACATGCTGGCGCTGGGCGAGATCGTCGAACGCCCCGCGGACGAGAGGACCATCGCGGCGGGCCTGCGCGCCGACACCCTCGGCTCGGCCCTCAGTCCCCTCTTCAGCGGTTTCATGTGCAGCGCCTTCGCCCAGAACATCGGCCTGGTCGCCATGACCCGCGTCCGCAGCCGGTACGTCGTCGCCACGGGCGGTGGCTTCCTCGTCCTGATGGGCCTGTGCCCGATGGCTGCCTCCCTCATCGCCGTCGTACCGCGCCCGGTGCTCGGCGGCGCGGGCGTGGTCCTGTTCGGCTCGGTGGCCGTGAGCGGCATCCAGACCCTGGTCCGGGCCGGCCTGGACCAGGACGGCAACGCCCTGATCGTGGCCGTCTCGCTGGCCGTCGGCATCATTCCGATCGCAGCGCCGCACTTCTACCACGCGTTCCCGCAGACGGCCCGGATCGTCCTGGACTCGGGCATCTCGACGGGCTGTGTGGCGGCGGTCCTGCTGAACCTCGTCTTCAACCACCTGGGCAGGGGCCGGGACACGCGGGACCTGAGCGGTCCGAGGGAGACGGGCGAGGAGATCGCCGGGGCTCGGACGGCGACCGCGCACTGAACGGCTGCGGGGGTACGGCGACCGCGACCGCCATGCCCCACGGCGGCCCTCGACGCGGACGCGGGTGCGATGACCGGTCCCGCGCGAGGCCGGGCCACGCCATCAGGTCCGGGGCCGGCCGGCTGTGTGCGTTCCTTGAGTGGTGGCAGTCAACGCGACCCGGCCACCGAGCGGTTCATGCGCCCGGCGTTCATCCGCGCCGAGGCGACGCCAGCACGTACCGCTGCCGGACTCGAGGCTCCATATGCTCGCTGACCTGCCAGCCCGCCTCCTCCAGCGTGGCCGCGCAGGCGCGCAGTGCCGGGAGGTGCGGCTCGTGCACGGCGACCGCCTCCGGCTGCGGGGTCGCCCGTACCCGGTAGCCCTCCGCCTGTTCCCCGGTCGCCGGCCGGTGCCCGGCCGCCTCCAGCGCGAGCGCGGCGGCCCGCACCAGATGGGTCCGCTCCCAGCCGCAGGGGCGGTCCATGGCACCGCCCGGGTTGGTCATCCGGCGCAGCTCCAGCAGCCCCTGCCAGGCGCCGCGCACCTCCCGCAGCCGGGCCGGCCCGCCGTCCGCGGACTCCTCACCGCCGACGCGTGCGGCGAACACGCCGGAGTCGGCGGGTGCCGGGGCGGCGGCCGGCTTCTGCTCGGCGGGCGTCTCGCGTATGCGGTGACCCGCCGGGGTCAGGAAGTGGTCGTGCGGCGGACGCGGATGCCGGAAGGCCAGCCCCCTCTTCACCAGTGCGGCGAGCTGGGCGTCCGTCCCCTTCAACCGCCCGGTGACGGGGTCGGCGGCTTCGATCAGACGCTGCTGCACGGCGGTCGGCGGTCGGGTCACGGGTGCTCCTTCCCGCGGGGGAGGGCGCGGGCGCTCGCGTCCCCAGGGGGTACGGGCGCTCGCGGTCCCGTCAGTGCTCCTCGGCGGGCCCCGCTTCCCCCGCGGAGAGGGCCCCATGGGAACAGTACGCGTCGGGTCTGACATTCCAGCCGGCCACCACATGCCGGCGGTGCTCCATGCTCAGCCTGCTCAGCGTCCCCGTGGAGAGCTGGAACAGGGCACCCCCCGAGGCCGCCAGGCCGAGCCGCCGCGCGGTCAACACCCGCAGGAAGTGGCCGTGGGAGACCACGACCACGCTGCCCTCCGCCTCGGCGAGCGCCGCGTCGATCTTGGCGATCATCCGGTCCGCGCGCGCCCCGACCTCCTCCGGGCTCTCTCCGGGATGCTCCGGGGGACCGGGCGCGACGCCGTCCGTGAACAGGAACCAGTCCGGCTGCGTCCGGTGGATCTCGACGGTCGTGATCCCCTCGTACCCGCCGTAGTCCCACTCGGACAGGTCCGCGTCGACGCGCGCGCCCCCGATCCCGGCCAGCCGGGCCGTCTCCCGGGCCCGCTGCATCGGGCTGACGAACGCCGACGCGATGTGATGCCGGGCGATCAGCGGCGCCAGCCGGCGCGCCTGCTCCCGGCCGTGCTCGGTCAGCGGGACATCCGTCCACCCGGTGTGCCGCCCGGAGAGCGACCACTCGGTCTCACCGTGCCGGACGAGAATGAGGTCGCCCACGCCCTGCCCTTCCTGTTCCGCCTCCGCGTACCGTGTCACACGCGTGCGGCGGCGCGCAGGACCGATTGGGCCAGACGGCCGTTCTCGGGGGAGGCCCCCTGCCCCGAGGGGAAGGCGAACCGGCGCCGGGTGTACGCGTACGCCACCCCGCTCGCGGGATCGGCGAAGCCGAGTGAGCCGGTCGCGCCGCTGTGCCCGAACGCGTCGGAGCCCAGGAACGGGTAACGCCCGGCGAGGTACTCGAAGCCGAGGCCGAAGTGGTCGGCCTGCCCGGTGACCAGGTCCGTGCCCGGAGTGCGCAGCCCGCTGAACGCGGCGACGGTCCCGGGCGCGAGCAGGGGCGGCCTGCCGTCCACCGTGCTGATCGCGGCGGCGTACATGCCGGCCACGCCCCGGGCGTTGCCCACGCCGCCGGAGGAGGCGGGGCCGAGCGCGCGCACGCGGCCGTCGTTGCCGAAGGCGACGAGGTCGAGGGGCTCGGACCCGTTCTGGCCGAGGGCGATGCCCCGGATGCTGTCGGGTGCCGCCGCGCGCGCGGCGAGCGCCTCGGCCTGCTCGGGGGTGGGCAGCAGCGACTGCACCTCCACCCGGCGGGGCTCCAGCTCCCGGGGGAGACCGAGATGGAAGTCCAGCCCGTACGGGGCGCGGACACGCTCCTCGTACAGCTCCTGGAGGGACCTGCCGGTCACCCGGCGCACCACCTCGCCGGTGAGCGCGCCGATGACGAGGGCGTGGTAGCCGTACGCCGTTCCCGGCTCCCACAGGGGCTTGCTCCCGGCCAGCCGGGCCGCGACGAGCCGGTCGTCGGCCAGCTCCGCGAGGGTGAATCCGCCTTCCGCGCCCACGACTCCCGCCTTGTGCGCGAGCAGCTCACGCAGGGTCAGCCGGCCCTTGCCCTCCGCCCCGAACTCCGGCCAGTACGCGGCGACCTCACGGTCGAGGTCGAGCACGCCGTCCTGCACCAGCAGGGCCACGACCAGGTGCGCCGCGCCCTTGGTGATGGAGTACAGGGTGGTCAGGGAGGATCCGTCGAGCCCCTCTCCTGCCCACAGGTCCACCACCCGCCGCCCATGGTGGTGGGCGACGAGCTGGGCACCGGGTTCGTGCGTCTCCCCGGCGAGAAACGCGGCGAACTCCTCCCGTACGTCCTCGAAGCCCTCGGCCACCGTTCCGTGCACGTCCCGCGCCATCCCGGCCCCCTGTTGGTGATCGTCTTCGAAGACCACCAACAGGGGGCCGGTGCCCCGCATTCCCTACTGGCGGTAGCCGCTCAGGAATCGGCCGATCCGTCCGATCGCCGCCTCCAGATCGTCCGCGTGGGGCAGGGTGAGGATGCGGAAGTGGTCGGGAGCCGGCCAGTTGAAGCCCGTGCCCTGGACCACCTGGATCTTCTCCCGCAGCAACAGGTCCAGGACGAACTTCTCGTCGTCGTGGATCTTGTGCACCTTGGGGTCCAGGCGCGGGAACGCGTACAGCGCGCCCTTCGGCTTCACACAGGTCACGCCGGGGATCTCGTTGAGTTTCCGCCAGACCACCTCGCGCTGTTCGTACAGGCGGCCGCCGGGCGCGGTCAGCTCGTCGATGGACTGCCGGCCGCCGAGCGCGGCCTGGATGGCGTACTGGGCGGGGGCGTTGGCGCACAGCCGCATGGAGGCCAGCATCGTCAGGCCCTCCAGGTAGTTGCGGGCGTGCTGCCTCGGGCCGGTCACGACCAGCCAGCCGGAGCGGAAGCCCGCCACCCGGTAGGTCTTCGACAGTCCGCAGAAGGTGAGGACCACCAGGTCCGGGGCGAGGGCGGCGACCGAGTGGTGCACGGCGTCGTCGTACAGGATCCGGTCGTAGATCTCGTCCGCGAAGACCATCAGTCCATGACGGCGGGCCAGGTCGAGGATGCCCTCGATGACCTCCTTCGGGTAGACCGCGCCCGTCGGGTTGTTGGGGTTGATGATCACGACGGCCTTCGTACGGTCCGTGATCTTCGCGGCCATGTCCTGGAGGTCGGGGTACCAGTCGGCCTGTTCGTCGCACAGGTAGTGCACCGCCTTGCCGCCTGCGAGGGTGGTCACGGCCGTCCAGAGGGGGAAGTCCGGTGCGGGGATGAGGATTTCGTCGCCGTCCTCGACCAGGGCCTGCACGGCCATCGAGACCAGCTCCGAGACGCCGTTGCCGAGGAAGACGTCGTCCACGCCGACCTCCAGGCCCTTCGCCTGGTAGCGCTGCGCCACGGCGCGGCGGGCGGAGAGGACGCCCCGGGAGTCCGTGTAGCCGTGCGCCTGCGGCAGCATCCGGATCATGTCCTGGAGGATCTCCTCCGGCGCCTCGAAGCCGAAGAGCGCGGGGTTGCCGGTGTTCAGGCGCAGCACGCTGTGGCCCGCCTCCTCCAGCGCGTTGGCGTGCTCGATCACCGGGCCCCGGATCTCGTAACAGACCTCGCTGAGCTTGCTCGACTGCCGGAACTCCATGCGCCGTTTCCCCTCCGCCATCCGTCGTTGCTTGGTTTTACCAAGTAGCGGCTTGGAAAGTCCAACGACATGTCTAGACTGCGTCGCATGTCACCTCGCCGAAGCTACGACCAGTACTGCTCCACGGCCCGGGCCCTCGACGCCGTCGGCGACCGCTGGACCCTCCTGATCGTCCGCGAGCTGCTCGCCGGTCCGCGTCGCTACACCGACCTGCACGCCGACCTGCCGGGCGTGAGCACGGACGTCCTGGCGTCCCGGCTCAAGGACATGGAGCGCGACGGGCTGACGACACGCCGCAGGCTGCCACCGCCCGGAGTCGCCTACGTGTACGAACTCACCTCCCGGGGGCGGGAGTTGCTTCCCGTGATCCAGGCGCTCGGGGTCTGGGGTGCGCCCGCGCTGGCGGAGCGCCGGCCTACGGACGCGGTGCGCGCGCACTGGTTCGCGCTGCCGCTGCTGCGCGCGCTGCCGGGCGAGGGTCTGGTCGAAGTCCGGCTCGACGAGGGCGAGTTCCACCTTCGGCTCGGCGCCCAGGACGGTGCGGTGTACGGCGAGGGGGCCGCTACCGAGGAGCCCGACGCCCGGCTGGTGCTCGACGCGCAGACCTGTACGGCCCTGGGGCACGGAACGGTGACACTTCATCAGGCGGTGGCGGACGGGCGCGTCACGGTGTCGGGTGACAGCACGCTCGCCAAGGTGTTGCGCGGGGACTGACGAACCCCCGGCCGAGGCATCGCGCGGGGCCGACCAACCCACCGGCCACGGCACCGTGCGGGGACCGGTGAAGAGCCCCCGCACAGCCGAGGCCCGCCGCGTCCCTCGGACGCGGCGGGCCTCATGCCCTCGGGTGACAGAATGTCAGACGCCCGGCGGCACCCGGGACGGGCGCCCCGAACCGCGCGTCAGCGCATAGCCGCCGATGCCGGCGAGCGCCGCGAGCACACCGCCGATCCCCGTCCACACCCAGCGGTCGGACCACCAGCCGGAGGTGTCGGGCTTCAGGGACGAGAGACTGGGCGCGTCCGTCTGCGAGTCGGAGGACTTCTGCGCGATCCCCGGCACCAGCGGCTCGGCCAGCGAACCGTCCACCGCCGCCGCGCCGCCCATGTCCTTGGAGTCCACCCGGATCTCGGCGTTCACCGGCACCCCGAGGTCGGCCGCGCCGAGCCCCACGGCGGTCAGACGGACGTAGTACGTGCCCGGCAGCGGGTCGTTGGCCCAGGCCTCCGACCAGGCGCGGACCGTGCGCAGCGTGCACGCGAGGTCGACGGAGGCCGCCCCCTGCGCGGCCGTGCGCGTCTGCGCCCCGTACTGGCACGCCTGGCGGCGCCGCAGGCCGTCGTACACATCCAGCTGCCAGGTCTGCGTCCCGCTCCGGGACGACGAGGGCAGTTTCACCGTCGCCTTCACGGTGGGCCGCTGCTCGGCCTCCGCGGGGAACTGCCAGTACAGATAGTCGCCCGTGGAGGCGCTCGCCGTGGCCTGCTGCCCCTGCTGGATCTCCGTCGCCGTACGGAACGACGTGCCGGCCGAGGTGGGCGCGGCACTGTCACCCGACGGGCTCGCCGAGGGCGAGGCGTCGGCGAGGGCCGGGGCGGCGGCGATGCCCAGCAGCAGGGCCGCCGTGCTCAACACTCGTACGGTACGCATCAGTTGGTCCTCCAGATCGCGACCCGCCAGCGCGACAGCCAGCCCCACAGCACACCCGCGAGGAAGCCGGCCAGAACGAGGGCGCCGAGCAGCCACCAGCCGCGCCCCAGACCGAAGGAGGCCACGTCGCCGGCCGGGTCGGGACCGTGGACGACATCGACCGTCAGCTCCAGCGGGAGGCCGGGCGTGGTCTTCACACCGGACGCCGGGGAGAAGGAGTTGGCGACCTGGAGGCACACCGTCTCGGCGGGCGCGTTCTCGTCGTCGCTCTCGGCCTTCGGGTAGCGCAGGCCCGTCGACAGGACGTCCGTACGGCCCGAGCCGGTCGCCTCCCCGCGTACGATCTCCCGCCCGTGCACGGTGATCGCCCGCAGCGTCACCCCGTAGTCGGGGTTCACCTGCCGGTCGGCGGAGACGCTCACCGAGGCGCGCAGCTCCTGGCCCGGCTTCACGTCCACCCGGTAGAAGCGGTGCTGTCCGAACTCCTCGCGGTCGGTGTACAGGCCCGACTTCAGCGTGGGCGCCGTGGCGCACTGCGCGGTGCCGTCCACGGCGACCGGAGTGACCACCTTGTCGGCCGTCCGGTCCACCAACTGGTTGACCTTGCCGGAGAGTTCGGTCTTGTGCTGCACCGAGGTGTACGTGCCACCGGTGGCCTCGGCGATACAGCTCAGCTGCTTGCTCAGCTTGGTGTCCGGGACGAGCCCCAGTGTGTCGATGGTCAGCCCGACGCCCTTGGCCGCGATCTCCCGGGCCACCTCGCACGGGTCGAGTGGGGCGCAGGTGTCCTCGCCGTCGGTGATGAGGACGATCCGGCGGGTGCCGCTGCCCCCGTTGAGGTCGTCCGCCGCCTTCAGCAGGGCCGGCCCGATCGGCGTCCACCCGGTGGGCTGGAGCGTCGCCACGGCCGTCTTGGCATCGGTCCGGTTCAGCGGCCCCACCGGGTACAGCTGTGCGGTGTCCTTGCAGCCCGTCTTGCGGTCGTTGCCCGGGTAGTTGGCGCCCAGGGTCCGTATGCCGAGCTGCACCTCCTCCGGCGTCGCGTCGAGGACCTCGTTGAAGGCCTGCTTCGCCGCGGCCATCCGCGAGCCGCCGTCGATGTCACGGGCCCGCATCGAGCCGCTGACGTCGAGGACGAGATCGACCTTGGGTGCGTTCCGGGCTGTCGTCTCGTCGGCGACGGCGCCGGCCGGGACGGCGATCCCGGCCGCCAGGGCGGCGAGCAGAGCGCAGACGCCCGCCGCCAGCCGTTGTCTTGTGATCATCGGCGGATCTTATTGATCAATGGGTGCGCGCTTCAAAACGATCTCATTGATCCCAGGGGGCTGGCGTGCGAACGAGCGGGTTGGGGAGCTGCGTCCACAGATCCCCGGGGCGCCCGGGGGACAGCCGCATCAGCGTCAACGCCTTGGTGGGCAGCGGCTCCTCGCGGAGCGCCGTCAGATCGGACGTGGCCGGCAGGCCCCCTACGACGGCCTCCAGCGCCGCCCCCAGCGCGGGTGCCGAACCCGCCGTGGAGGCCAGTGAGCCCCCGACGAGCGCGCCGAACAGCTTGCGGCGCAGGGCCGTTTCGTCGTCGGTGACCATCCGGTCGGCCACGTCGGGGGCCTTGATGCCGTGCCGGGCCAGCCGGGCCGGGCTCACCCGGATGTCCGCGAGATCGCGGTAGACGAGCCGCAGTGGCTCGTTCGCGGGCGAGAGCACCACCAGCAGGTTCTGGCCGTGCGCCTCGAGGGCCACACCCAGATCGAGCAGGCGCAGCCCCACGGTGAGCGCGAGACGGGCGAAGGCGGCGAGCCAGGCCGGGGACGCCGCAAGGCCGGTGGCCGGCAGGGCGGCCACCGGGACCACCCGCTCGCCCGGCGCCGGATCCGCGCAGGTCTCGGGCGACTCGCGCACCACCGCGGCGAGATCGGGCGAGTGGGCGCTGAACGCCCCCAGGGTGCGGGTGACGCGCAGCAGGCCGTCGGTGCGCGCGGCGACCGACTCCACGAACGCGGAGACGGCGAGCGAGGTCTCGACGGACGAGACCGAGATGTCCCGTACGGACGACGTCAGCCGGGCGCTGACCGCGGTCTTCACATGCGGGCCGTCGTCGGAAAGGGCCAGGGTGCGCAGGGACATCAGCGGATGCGCGACGGGACCGTCCTGCGCCGGGCCGCCAAGCACGTGCGCCGTCTGCCAGGGGTGCACCGGCACCAGCGGGTGCCCCTCGTCCCACAGCCACTCCGGCCACTCGCCCCGCAGCACGCCGTCCTCCACCGGGACCAGGCCGAGGCGCACCACAGGCCGGTGCTCGGGTCCGTAGGCGAGCTGCTCGGCGACCGAGAAACCAGGCCGGGAACGGCAGTTGGGGTGGTACGGGTGCCCGTCCACCACCCGCTGCTCCCACTCCCAGCCGGTCACGGGTTCGGGCGCCTTGTGCGGCTGGTCGGCGCGCGACAGCGCCAACGAGGCGGTGCTGTGGTCGAGCTCGGCCGCGAACGCGGCCGCGCCCGGGACACCGAGGGCCGTGACGAGCTCCGCCGCACGGTCGTACCCGCGCCCGTCCAGCAGCACCTCGGTGACATACGCGGCGGTCGCATACGGGTCGGCGGGCGGCCCGTGCAGCCGGCGCCCGTCCGCCAGATGAACGACCATGCCCTCGCGCGTCGGCTCCCGGCGGACGGTCCACGGCAGCGGCTCATGGACCAGTGCCCGCCACAGGCGCGACAGCACGGCCGCCCGGGCACCGGGGAGCGCCGCCGCGTACGCCCCCGACAGTTCGGGCCGTACGCCCTGCAGCTCGTGGGCGAGCCGGGTCTCGGCGGAAGGGGAAGGGGACACGTTCGAACTCCTCGGGGACGGGCGGCGCATTTCGTCGTGCCGGACCACGACAGACATACTGATCGTCAGTGCACCGTACGGAACGAATGGACGCGTGGACCGCATGCACCCCAGGGACCGGGTCCCCGAGCGCGCCGACGCCTACGCGGCTGCGCCGCTGCTCAACTGTCTGCTCCGGGAAGCGGCGGAGCCCGCGGGCGAGCAGGGCGTCCACCGGCTGCGGGCGGGCGGGCGGCTGCTGCGCGTGCGCGGCGCCCGGCGCCCGCGCGACCCCGAGGTGCACACCGACGGGAGCTGGCATCCGCTCACCCACGCCGACCTGGTCAAACTCGCTGCCGAGGAACTGCGCCATGCCACCGGTCTGTCCAACCCCGAACTGCCCGGGGAGATGCTCGACAGCCGGGACGCGGTGGCCGCGATCCTGGCCGCACGCGACCGCGCGACCCCGCCTGGCGACCCGTATGTGCGCTCCGAGCAGTCCTTGATCACCGGGCACCCCCACCATCCGGCACCCAAGGCGCGCGGCGGAGGTCCCGTCGCGAGCTGGCTGCCGTACGCGCCCGAGGCGCACGCCCGCTTCCCGCTCACCCTTCTGGGGGTACGCGAGGACACCGTCGTCGAGGAGGGCGACACCGCGGCGCTCGACGCGCTGGGCACCGCCCCGCCCGGCTACCGGCTGCTGCCCGCGCACCCCTGGCAGCTCGACCTGGTCGGCGGGCGCCCGGAGATCCGCGAGGCGTTCGAGGACGGGCGTCTCGTGCGGCTCGACGGCACCCCCACGACCGTGTGGCCCACGGCCGCGATCCGCACGGTGTACGCGCCGGGCGGCGACCACTTCCTGAAGTTCAGCCTGGATGTGCGGATCACCAACGACATCCGCCGGCTGTGGCGCCACGACCTGCTCAAGCTGCGCCGCACCGACGCCGCGGCGACGGCCGCGTTCGCCGCGCACCGGGGCCCGGCGGCCTGGCTGAGCGACCGCGGCTACCGCACGGCCGGCTTCGCCTTCGAGGAACTGGCCGTCCTGGTCCGCGACGGTCTGCGTGCCCATGTGCTGCCCGGCGCCACCCCGCTGCTCGCCGCCGCCCTCGTGGAGGAGGGCTTCGACGACAGCCCGCTCGAACGGCTCACCGACCCGGCGGCCTGGTGGACGGCGTATCTGCGCCAGGTCGTGCCCCCGGCCCTGGAGGCGTTCGAGCGTCATGGGGTCGTCCTGGAGGCGCATCTGCAGAACACGCTGATCGCGGTGGACGCAGCGGGCCTGCCCGTCCAGGCGCTGTTCCGGGACGCGGAGGGCGTGAAGCTCCTCACGGACGTGTCCCGGGAGGCGGGCTGGCAGCGGCTGGTCTACTGCCTGGTCGTCAACAACCTCACCGAGGTGGCCGCGCTGCTGTCGGAGCGCCACCCCGGCTGGAACCCCTGGCCCACCGCCCGCGCGGAACTGGCCCGCCACCCCGTCCCCGAGATCCCCGCCCTGCTGGCCTCACCCACGCTTCCCGGCAAGACGAACCTGCTGCTGCGCTGGACGGGCGCGGACGGCGCGGACGCACGCTATCTGCCCCTGCCGAATCCGCTGGCCTGCCGCTGACCGCTGACCGCTGACCGCTGACCGCTGGCCGCTGACCGCTGAGATGGGAACACCGGACCTGGGTCTCGCACGACTCGGCCGGCACTCGTGGTTGCGCCCGTGCCGGGCATACGGGCCTTGCATCTCGCGGGCTGGGGCAAGCCGCCCGGGCCGCGACCCGTCGGCCGGCGGAGCATGCGGGGGCGGGACCGCTCGCACGCCAGGGCCATGCGAGCCGCCTCGGATGCCGGCCGGCCGGAGCGGAGTGCCGCGGGGCCATGCACCCGAGACGGCTGCGGGCGGCTCCCCTGAGGCTGCGGGCGGCTCCCCTGAGGCTGCGGGCGGCTCCCCTGAGGCCGTCGCCGGAGGCCACGCAACGTCCTGAGCGGCGCGTCGTTTTCACGCTCGGTTACTATGCTCACTTCATGCCGGAAGCCGGAAACAAGGGGCGCCCCGCCACCGTTGTGGGGGGTGGCCGTGACACGTAAGGCAGAAGAGTGGAGCCTGGGACAGTGCTGAGGGAGGTCGTCGCAACCCGCTACCTCACGCCCCTGCGTTCCGGCGGCTCCGTGCCCGGCGTCGTAGAGGCCGACGACCTGGGCACCTACGTCGTCAAGTTCACGGGCTCGGCGCAGGGCGTGAAGGCGCTGATCGCCGAGGTGATCGTGGGGGAGCTGGCGCGCAGGCTCGGGCTGCGCGTCCCCGAGCTGGTGCTCACCTACTTCGACCCAGCGATCGGTGCGCACGAACCCCACCAGGAGGTGCGCGACCTGCTGAACGCGAGCCCCGGTCTCAATCTCGGCATGGACTATCTCCCGGGTGCCCGGGACTTCACCCCCGAGGTCGCGCGGGCCTGCACGGTCGACCCGGTGGAGGCGGGCCGGATCATCTGGCTCGACGCCCTGACCGTGAACGTCGACCGCACGGTCCACAGCTCCAACCTCATGGTCTGGCCCACCTTCGGCACGGCACCCCCGCGGCTGTGGCTGATCGACCATGGAGCCGCCCTGGTCTTCCACCACCGCTGGGACGCCTCCGCGCCGGAGAAGGCGTACGACTTCCGTCACCACGCCCTGGGTCACTTCGCCCCGGACATGGCGACCGCCGAGGCCGATCTCGCGCCCCGGGTGACCGGGGAACTGCTGCGCGAGATCACCGAGGAGGTGCCGGACGCGTGGCTGAGTGGCGAACCGGGCTTCTCCACGCCCGGCGAGGTCCGCAAGGCCTACGTGGACTACCTCTCCGCGCGGGTGAGGGCGTCCGAGTCATGGCTGCCGACCGACTTCCCCACCCGGGAGGAACTCGCCGCCGAGGAGTCCCTGCGCGCGGCACGGACACAGCAAGGCCGACCGGACTGGCTCAAGCGGGTCCCCGATCTGCACGGCGAACCGGCGGCGGAACAGGATTGGTCGGTGCACCTGGGATGACGGACACCCCCGCGGACGGCACACACCGCGTCCAGATCGAGTACTGCACCCAGTGCCGCTGGCTGCCCCGTGCGGCCTGGCTGGCGCAGGAGCTGCTGACGACGTTCGAGACCGAGCTGACGGAACTCTCGCTCAAGCCGGGCAAGGGCGGGGTCTTCGTCGTACGGGTGAACGACGAGGTGGTCTGGGACCGCCGCGAGCAGGGCTTCCCCGAGCCCACGGCGGTCAAGCGCCTCGTACGGGACCGAGTGGCCCCGGGAAAGTTGCTGGGCCACTCGGAGAAGACCGCGGAGTGAGCCGGCCGGCGAGCGGCGGGGCAGTAGGTCAGCCGGCGAGCTGCTCGTATGCGGGCAGGGTGAGGAAGTCCGCGTAGTCCTCGTCCAGCGCCACCTTCAGCAGCAGGTCATGGGCCTGCTGCCAGTGGCCCGCCGCGAAGGCCTCCGCGCCGATCTCGGCCCGGATGTGCCCGAGTTCCTCGGCGGCGACCTTGCGGGCCAGGTCGGCGGTCGCCTTCTCGCCGTTCTCGAACTCGACGCCCGCGTTGATCCACTGCCAGATCTGGGAGCGGGAGATCTCGGCGGTCGCCGCGTCCTCCATCAGGTTGAAGATGGCGACCGCGCCCAGGCCGCGCAGCCAGGCCTCGATATAGCGGATGCCGACCTGGACCGCGTTGACCAGGCCCGCGTACGTCGGCTTGGCGTCCAGGGAGTCGACGGCGATCAGATCGGCCGCCTTGACGTCGACGTCCTCACGCAGCCGGTCCTTCTGGTTCGGCCGGTCGCCGAGGACCCGGTCGAAGGACGCCATGGCGATCGGGACCAGGTCGGGGTGGGCGACCCAGGAGCCGTCGAAGCCGTCGCTCGCCTCACGGTCCTTGTCCGCCTTGACCTTCTCGAAGGCGACCCGGTTGACCTCTTCGTCGCGCCGGGAGGGGATGAACGCCGCCATGCCGCCGATCGCATGGGCGCCGCGCTTGTGGCAGGTGCGGACGAGGAGTTCGGTGTACGCGCGCATGAACGGCGCCGTCATCGTGACCGCGTTGCGGTCCGGCAGGACGAACCTCGCCCCTCCGTCACGGAAGTTCTTGACGATGGAGAAGAGGTAGTCCCAGCGGCCCGCGTTCAACCCGGAGGCGTGGTCGCGGAGTTCGTAGAGGATCTCCTCCATCTCGTACGCGGCCGTGATCGTCTCGATCAGGACGGTGGCGCGGATGGTGCCCTGCGGGATGCCGGCGTAGTCCTGGGCGAAGACGAAGACGTCGTTCCAGAGACGGGCCTCCAGGTGCGACTCCGTCTTCGGCAGATAGAAGTACGGGCCCTTGCCGAGGTCGAGCAGCCGTCGGGCGTTGTGGAAGAAGTACAGGCCGAAGTCGACGAAGGCGCCCGGGACCTGCTCTCCGTCCACCAGGAGGTGACGCTCATTCAGGTGCCAGCCGCGCGGACGCATGACGACCGTCGCCAGTTCAGCGTCGGGGCGCAGGGCGTACGACTTGCCCGTCGCCGGGTCGGTGAAGTCGATGGCCCGGGTGTAGGCGTCGATCAGGTTGAGCTGGCCGAGGACCACGTTCTCCCAGGTGGGCGCGGAGGCGTCCTCGAAGTCCGCGAGCCAGACCTTCGCCCCGGAGTTGAGGGCGTTGATGGTCATCTTGCGGTCGGTGGGGCCGGTGATCTCGACCCGGCGGTCGTTCAGGGCCTCGGGCGCGGGGGCCACCCGCCAGGTGCCGTCCGCGCGGATTGCGGCGGTCTCCGGGAGGAAGTCGAGGGTCGAGGTACGGGCGATCTCGGCGCGGCGTTCGGCCCGGCGGGCGAGCAACTCCTCACGCCGGGGCGTGAATCGGCGGTGCAGCTCGGCCACGAAGGCGAGGGCCGCCTCGGTGAGGACCTCGTCCTGCCGCGGCAGGGGCTCGGCGTCGATGACGACCGGCGAGGACGCTGGTGCGGACATGAGCTGTCACTTCCTATCGGCGAGCTGACGTGAGGACGCCGTGGCACCGGGTACGGCACCGGGTGCCAGGGCGGTCCGGATGCGGCTGACCGCGCCTGTGAGCAGTCAGATGCTTCTGATCAGTGGATACTAGTTTTCTCATGGTGGAAGTTCAATGGATTGTTGACGTCAAGACTCTCTGCTTCGAGGCAAGGCGGCGCTCCGTGCCACCGTGCTCACCCGAAGCGGACCGACCCATTCACTTCAGGTGGCCCAAGTCGTCCTCGGTGTCGATGTCGTAGGGCCGCGCCACGTCCCCGCACTCGACGAGCCGGATCGCGTCCTCGTGTTCCTTCAGATAGGCGCGGGCTCCCCGGTCCCCGGTGGCGGACGCGGCGATCCCGGCCCAGTGGGCGCTCCCGAAGAGGACCGGATGGCCCCGGACGCCCCCGTACGCGGCCGAGACGAGTGAGGTCTCGTCCTCGTACGCGGCCAGGACCCGTGCCGCCGCCTCCGGGCCGATGCCGGGCTGGTCGACGAGCGAGACCAGGGCGGCCCGCGCATCCGTCCCGGCGAGCGAGCCGAGTCCGGCGCGCAGCGAGGAGCCCATGCCCTTTTCCCAGTCCGGGTTGTCCACCAGGGCACAGCCGGAAAGATCCGCGCGCTTTCGCACGTCCCCGGCCGCCGCCCCCAGGACCACATGGACGCGGCCGCACCCGGCCGCCCGCAGCACCCCCACCGCGTACTCCACCAGCGGCCGTCCCCGGTACACGAGCAGCGCCTTCGGACGTCCGCCCAGCCGCCGTCCCCCGCCGGCGGCGAGGAGCAGCCCGGCGATCTCGTCCCGGCCGTCTTCCCTTCGCGTCATACGTCCTGCATACCTGACCCCGCGGCGGTCGTGCGGCGCCCCAGGGCTGAATTTCGGTCCGCGTGGTGGCGCCCGGCGCGCCCGGTGGCGTTTACTGACCCGCGTCCCCGGCCCCCGGCCTGTGCCCTGGGGCGCCGGGTGGCGGTGCGAAGCCGTGCGCACGAACAGGTGCGAGGGGGGAGCTGTGTTGCGGAGCTTGGGGCAGAGGCCGGTGACCGGCAGCGACGAGGATCCCAGAGTGGCGGAACTGCGGACCGCCGTGTCCCGGCTGCGCCGTGAACTCGCCCTGCTACCCGCCGAGTTCCCCGACCGGGGCATCGCCGAGGACGAACTCGCCGTGCTGGCCGCGATGGCCGCCGGCGGCCTCCCGGAGATTCCCCGCCTGCGCCGCTCCCTGCTGCTGATCGCCGGCGCGATCGGCTCGGTGAGCGCCCTTGCCAGGGGGCTCGCGGAGGTCCGTGACGCGGTGGAACTGTTCGGTGGGCCGGCGCGCGGCTGAGCCGGTGGTCCTTTCCCGGTGTGACGCCCTTTCTCGACAGAGCGTCACGGCCCGTCGCCGTGTGCCGGCAGGCAGTGATGCCGAGCTCGAGATCAAGATGATCGGCGCAGGCCGGCGGATGACCGCCCATACCGCCTGGCCCGACGTCTTCCGTGCTTCGCCCCCGTGTCAACTCCCCACGGGCGCTGCCGGGTTGGCGGCCGTCTGACAACCCGCAGGAAAATGTCCGCTACGCGTATATCATTAGGAAATACGCCATATAGGGGACTGGGTGGACATGCTGACAACAGTCGAATCCCGCCTTTCGTGGTGCCTGAGCAATCAACTCACCGGACCCGCCCCAGGAGGGGCTCGAGTCGTATCCGACCCGTCCGGAGGAGGACGCGATGAGGGACCTGGCGAACAAACGGGACGTGGACGAGCGTCCCTCGAGCATCGAGCGGGTCGTGACACTCGACGTGAACGGCCGGTCGTACACCCTGCGCCTTGACACCCGGATCACCCTGCTGGACGCCCTGCGGGACCGGCTGGGCCTGGTGGGCACGAAAAAGGGCTGCGACCAGGGCGCCTGCGGCGCGTGCACGGTTCACCTGGACGGCAGGCGAGTACTCTCCTGCCTGACCCTGGCAGCCCAGGCCGAGGGCCAGGCGATCACCACCATCGAGGGCGTCTCCGGCGCCGACGGGCCGCACCCCGTGCAGCGGGCGTTCATGCAGCACGACGGCTTCCAGTGCGGCTTCTGCACACCGGGACAGATCATGTCCGCCCTGGCGCTGATGGCCGAGGGCCGGGCCGGCTCCGACGAGGAGATCCGGGAGTTCATGAGCGGGAACCTGTGCCGCTGCGGTGCCTATCCCAACATCGTGGCCGCGGTACGCGAGGCGGCATCCGGGGGAGGCCGCGATGCGCACCTTTGACTACGTCCGGGCCACCGACACCCAGGAGGCGGTGCGGCTGCTGGCGGACGACCCGGCCGCCTCCTGCCTGGCGGGCGGCACGACACAGCTCGACCTGATGAAGGACGGCGTCCTGGAACCGCCGCGGCTGATCGACATCACCCGCCTCCCACTGCACGGCATCGAGCGCCGTGGCGAGTCCCTCCACGTGGGGGCGCTGGCCACCATGGAGGAGCTGGCCACCGATCCCACGGTGACCGAGCGGCTGCCCATGGTGCGCGAGTCCCTGCTGCTGGGCGCGTCGGTGCAGCTGAGGAACATGGCCACCATCGGCGGCAACCTGCTGCAGCGCACGCGCTGCCGCTACTTCCGCGATCCCACGGTCGTCGCATGCAACAAGCGCGCGCCGGGCTCCGGGTGCGCGGCGGTCGAGGGCGTCGCGCGCATGCACGCCGTGCTCGGCGCGAGCGAGCGGTGCATCGCACTGCACGCCTCCGACCTCGCCGTCGCCCTGGTCGCGCTCGACGCCCTCGTGCACATCCAGGGGGTCTCGGAACGTCGCACCGTGCCGCTGACGGCGTTCTACGTGACCGCCGACGAGAGCCCCGAGCGCGAGAACGTCCTGGAGCACGCCGAGCTGATCACCGAGGTCGAGATCCCGCTGCCGCCACCTGCCGCCCGCTCGGGGTACCTCAAGGTCCGCGACCGCACGTCGTACGAGTTCGCCCTCACCTCGGCCGCGGTCCTGCTCGTCGTGGAGGCCGACACCATCCATCAGGCCCGGGTGGGCCTGGGCGGGGTGGGGACCAAGCCCTGGCGGGCCTACGAGGCCGAGCACGTGCTCACCGGCGCGCCGGCCACCACGGCCACGTTCGTGGACGCGGCCGAGGCGACGATGCGCGACGCGTGGACCGTCCCGGGGACGGCGTTCAAGGTGCCGCTCGCCCGGCGCACCCTGGTGCGCGAGCTGCAGACAGTTTCAGGAGTGACCGCATGAGCACCGTCGAGAGCAGGCCGCTGGTCGGCGCGGGCGTCAGCCGGGTCGACGGCCCGCGCAAGGTCACCGGCACCGCCCCGTACCCCATGGACTTCAGTGTCCCGGGCCAGGCCTACGGTGCCCTGGTGCAGAGCACCGTCGCCGCGGGCCGGATCCTGCGCATGCACACCGAGGACGCCGAGAACTCCCCTGGTGTGATCCACGTACTCACCCACGAGAACGCCCCGGAGGTCAAGGCGGGACCGACGACGGTGCTCGGAGAGTCGCTCGCACCCCTGCGGAGCGACCGGATCATCCACCACGGGCAGCACATCGCCTTCGTGGTGGCCGAGACCCCGGAGCAGGCCACCGCCGCGGCGCGCCTGGTGGGGGCCGACTACGAGGTCTCGGAGCCGCTGCTGGACCTTCAGGATCCGCGGGCCGAGCAACTCGTCGACCCCTGGGAGATGGACCACTCGCGGGGCGACGCCGCGGCGGCGCTGGAGGCCGCCGACGTGACCCTCCGGACCGCCTACACCACTTCGGACAACACCAACAACCCGCTCGGGCTGTTCGCCACCCTGGCCGTGTGGGAGGGCGACACCCTCACCCTCCACGACACCAGCCAGTGGCCGTCGATGGTGCGCACCACCCTCGCCATGATCTTCGGCATCCCCGAGAGTTCGGTGCGGGTCCTGGTGCCCTACGTCGGCGGGGGTTTCGGCGCCGGGCTGCGCGTGTGGCCGCACGTGGTCCTCACCGCCATGGCCGCCCGGATCATCAAGCGCCCGGTCAAGCTGGTCCTGACCCGGCCGCAGATGTTCACCTCCATCGGGCACCGGCCCAGCAGCGTGCAGCAGCTCAGCGTCGGTGCGACGCGCGACGGCGAACTGGTCGCCCTCGACCACCGCAGCCTCACCTCCCTGGGCATGGAGGACACCGACTTCGAGCCGGTCACCGCGGCGACCGCCTTCGCCTACGGCTGTCCCAACGTGATCACCCGGGACCGGCAGGCCCGGATCAACATCGCTCTTCCGACGTCCATGCGCGCCCCGGCCGAGGCGCAGGGCAACTTCGCGCTGGAGTCGGCGCTCGACGAACTGTCCTACACCCTGGGCATGGACCCCGTTGAGCTGCGGATGCACAACCACACCGACGTCGATCCGCGCAACGGGCTCCCCTGGTCCGGCAAGGCGCTCCTGGAGTGCTACGAGGTCGGCGCACGGCACTTCGGCTGGTCCGACCGGAACCCCGAGCCACGCTCCATGCGCGACGGGAACTGGCTCGTCGGCTACGGCATGGCGGGCGCGCTGTTTCCGTATTTCGCGCAGCCCTGCGCGGCGCAGGCCACCGTCAACAGCGACGGCAGCGCGCTCATGCGCAGTGCGGCGACGGACATCGGCACCGGCACGTACACCGTGATGACCCAGTTGGCCGCCGAGGAGCTGGGCCTGCCCCTGGACCGGGTCCGCTTCGACCTGGGCGACTCCGACATGCCCCACTCGATGATGGAGGGCGGCTCCGGCCTGACCGGTGCCCTGGGCAACGCGGTGCACGACGCCTGCCGGCGGCTGGTGCGCTCGTTCGCGGAGCTCGCCCGCGGTGACGCCGACTCTCCGCTGCGGGGCGTCTTGCCCGACGACGTGGAGTGCACCGGCGGGCGGGTCCACCTCGCGGGGCGCCCCGACCGCGGGGAGTCGTACGTCGACATCCTCGCCCGGCACGGGCTTCCCGAGCTCACGGCGAACGGGAACAGCACCCCCCCGGTTCCCACCGAGCTGGGCATGTCTCCCGCCGGTGCGTACGGCGCGAAGTTCGTCGAGGTCCGGGTCGACGCCGACCTCGGTCTCATCCGGGTGGCCCGGGTGGTCTCCGCGATCGACGGCGGCCGCATCCTCAACGAGAAGACGGCCCGGAGCCAGATCATCGGAGGGACGGTCGGCGGGATCGGACTGGCCCTGTTCGAGGACACGGCCACGGACCCGCACACCGGGCGCATCGCGAACGGCACCTTCGCCGACTACCTCGTTGCCGTGAACGCCGACGTACCGGATCTGGACGTGATCTTCGTCGGCGAGCCGGACCGCGGCACCGCGACCGGCACCAAGGGCGTGGGAGAGGTCGGCCTGGTCGGCATCGCCCCCGCGATCTCCAACGCCGTCTACCACGCGACCGGGAAGCGTCTCCGCGACCTGCCGATCACCCTCGACGCCCTCCTGTGAGCGGCCGTCGCCGGCCGTCGTACGCCCTGGTGGTGAGGCCGCGGGTCCTCGCCCTGGGACGTGCCCCCGGTCCCGTCGCCGTCGGGCCCCGGCCCCGCCGCCGGACGATCCCCGCTCGCCGCGGTACGGGAGATGAGGGACGGACGGCTGACGGCGCCGGCCGGACGATGGCCGGCCCGGCGGTCAGTTGCCCGTGCCGTCCAGGGCCTCGGACAGTTCCGTGGCCACCTGCTGGAGCACGGGGACGATCCGCTCCGTCGCCTCGTCGGTGACCCGGCCCGCCGGCCCGGAGATGGAGATCGCCGCGGCCGTGGGGGAGTCGGGCACGGACACCGCGAGGCACCTGACCCCTATCTCCTGCTCGTTGTCGTCGACCGCGTACCCGAGCCGGCGTACCTCCTCCAGGGCCGCGAGGAAGGCCTCCGGCGTGGTGATGGTCTTCTCGGTCGCGGCGGGCATGCCGGTGCGGGCCAGCAGGGCACGCACCTCGTCGTCCGGCGTGGTGGCGAGCAGCGCCTTGCCCACACCGGTGGAGTGCGGCAGCACCCGGCGGCCCACCTCGGTGAACATCCGCATCGAGTGCTTGGACGGCACCTGCGCCACGTACACGATCTCGTCGCCGTCGAGCAGCGCCATGTTCGCGGTCTCGCCGGTCTCGTCCACCAGCCGCGCGAGATAGGGACGCGCCCAGGAGCCGAGCAGCCGGGACGCCGACTCGCCGAGCCGGATCAGCCGGGGGCCCAGCGCATAGCGGCGGTTGGGCTGCTGGCGTACGTACCCGCAGGCCACAAGGGTGCGCATCAGACGGTGAATCGTGGGCAGCGGCAGCCCGCTGCTCGCGGACAGCTCGCTGAGGCCGACCTCGCCGCCCGCGTCCGCCATCCGCTCCAGCAGGTCGAAGGCCCGCTCGAGGGACTGCACCCCGCCCGTGGCGGACTTGGCGGGGGCGTCGCTGGCGCTGGACGTCGACGTCGGCACGGCGCGTTCCTTTCGGGACTGGCGGGAAGGGCAGCAGCCTACCGGGCAGCCGGGTGACTCCCCGCTGGTAGGGAGCTACGGGGCTACGTTCTGCACTCTGGAATCCTAATTCCGCGTTGCGGACATATCCAGAGGGTGTGCGCCGGGCGGCGGATGAGACCCGCCCTTGACGGCGCGGGGAAGCGGGGGAAGACTCCTTCAACAGAACGTTGAATTCCGTTGGATGGGTAGTGTCCGGATGGGCGTGTATCCCGTTTCATATGTCCCGATGGGCATGTATCCCGTTTCCCGGAAGTGGTGACGGCGCGGAGAGAGGGGTCCGGGTGTCCGACGCTGAACTGGTGCTGCGGTCGAGGCGCGTCATCACCCCAGAGGGGACGCGGGCCGCATCCGTCGCGGTCGCCGGGGGGACGATCACGGCCGTTCTGCCCTACGACGCGGGCGTGCCGGACGGAGCGCGGCTGGAGGACTTCGGCGACGATGTCCTGCTGCCCGGCCTGGTCGACACCCACGTCCACGTCAACGACCCGGGCCGCACGGAGTGGGAGGGCTTCCGGACGGCCACCCGGGCCGCGGCGGCCGGCGGCATCACGACCCTCGTCGACATGCCGCTCAACTCCCTGCCGCCGACCACGACGGTCGACCACCTCCGCACCAAGAGGGAGACCGCGGCGGACAAGGCCCATATCGACGTGGGCTTCTGGGGCGGAGCGCTGCCCGACAACGTCAAGGATCTGCGGCCGCTGCACGACGCGGGCGTCTTCGGCTTCAAGGCGTTCCTGTCCCCCTCGGGCGTGGACGAGTTCCCGCACCTGGACCAGGAGCAACTGGCCCGGTCCCTGGCGGAGATCGCCGGCTTCGGCGGCCTCCTCGTCGTACACGCCGAGGATCCGCACCACCTCGCCGCCGCCCCGCAGCAGGGCGGCCCGAAGTACGCCGACTTCCTCGCCTCCCGGCCACGGGACGCCGAGGACACCGCCATCGCCCATCTGATCGCACAGGCCAGGCGGCTCGACGCGCGTGTGCATGTGCTGCACCTGTCCTCCGGCGACGCGCTGCCCCTGATCGCCGCCGCACGGGCGGAGGGTGTACGGCTCACGGTGGAGACCTGCCCGCACTACCTGACCCTGACGGCCGAGGAAGTACCGGACGGGGCCAGCGAGTTCAAGTGCTGCCCGCCCATTCGCGAGGCCGCCAACCGGGACCTGCTGTGGCAGGCGCTCGCCGACGGCACGATCGACTGCGTGGTCACCGACCACTCCCCGTCGACCCCCGATCTGAAGACGGGCGATTTCGCCACGGCCTGGGGCGGCATAGCGGGCCTGCAACTGAGCCTTTCCGCCGTGTGGACCGAGGCACGCCGGCGCGGCCACGACCTGGAGGACGTGGTCCGCTGGATGTCCGCGAGCACGGCGCGGCTCGTGGGCCTCGAGTCCCGCAAGGGCGCCATCGCGGCGGGCCATGACGCGGACTTCGCGGTCCTCGCTCCCGACGCGACGTTCACCGTCGACCCCGCCGCCCTCCACCACCGCAACCCCGTCACCGCGTACGCCGGCCGGACCCTGTCCGGGGTGGTGCGGTCGACCTGGCTGCGGGGCGAACGCATCGTGGCGGACGGCGAGTTCACCGAGCCGAAGGGCAGGCTGCTCATCCGGGACCACTGACGTGACCTCGCACCGGCCGACTCCCGAAAGGACGATCTGATCACCGTGACGGCGCAGCAGCACACCGGCCCGGCCCGCTTCACCGGCGACGCGAACCCCTACGCGGGCGGTGACCCGTACGCGGACTACCGCACCGCCGACTTCCCTTTCACCCGCCACGCCAACCTCGCCGACCGCCGCCTCGGCGCGGCGGTCCTCGCCGCCAACGACGAGTTCTTCGCCCCGCGCGAGAACCTGCTGATGCCGGAGCGCGCCGAGTTCGACCCCGAGCACTTCGGGCACAAGGGCAAGGTCATGGACGGCTGGGAGACCCGGCGCCGCCGCGGCGCCCGTGCCACTCACCCGTGGCCCACCGCGGACGACCACGACTGGGCCCTCATCCGTCTGGGCGCGCCGGGGGTCGTCCACGGCATCGTCGTCGACACCGCGCACTTCCGGGGCAACTACCCGCAGGCGGTGTCCGTCGAGGGCACGTCCGTGCCGGGTTCCCCCTCGCCGGAGGACCTCCTCGCCGACGACGTGAAGTGGACGACGCTCGTCCCCCGCACACCGGTCGGCGGCCACGCGGCCAACGGCTTCGTCGTGGCGGCGGAGCAGCGCGTCACGCATCTGCGCGTCAACCAGCACCCCGACGGCGGCATCGCGCGGCTGCGGGTGTACGGCGATGTGGTGCCCGACCCGGAGTGGCTCCAGGCGCTGGGCACCTTCGACGTCGTCGCCCTGGAGAACGGCGGCCGGGTCGAGGACGCCTCCGACCTCTTCTACTCGCCCGCCACCCACACCATCCAGCCGGGCCGCTCCCGCAAGATGGACGACGGCTGGGAGACACGGCGCCGTCGTGACCGGGGCCATGACTGGATCCGCTACCGGCTGGCGGCCGAGGCGCGGATCCGGGCGATCGAGATCGACACCGCGTATCTCAAGGGGAACGCGGCGGGCTGGGCGTCGGTGTCGGTCGGGAGCGCCGGGGACGCCGGGGACGCCGCGGACACCGAGTGGCGCGAGATCCTCCCGCGCACCCGCCTCCAGCCCGACACCAACCACCGCTTCGTCCTTCCGGCAGCGGCCGTCGGCACACACGCGCGCGTGGACATCTATCCGGACGGCGGCATCTCCCGTCTGCGCCTGTACGGCGCCCTGACCGAGGAGGGTGCGGCGGCCCTCAGGGCGCGACGGCGGGAACTGGGCGGCTGACGCCGGACACCGCCGGCGACCGGGTTCGAGGGACCCGGAACCAATCGGGCCGGCTCCCGCGTTCTCCCCTCGTGACTCTTCAGCAAGAAATCGTCGGCAACGCCATGCAGATGGCGGTCGTCAGTCTCGGCCCCGGCCAGACCGTGTACTGCGAGGCGGGCAAGTTCCTCTTCAAGACCACGAACGTGACGATGGAGACGCGCCTTTCCGGCCCGTCCAACGGCGGCGGCCAGGCCCAGGGCGCGGGCGGCGGCATGGGCGGCTTCCTGCGCCAGGCCATGGGCACCGCCATGCAGGTCGGCCAGCGCGCACTGGCGGGCGAGTCGCTGGCCTTCCAGTACTTCACGGCGCAGAGCGGCGAGGGCACGGTCGGCTTCGCGGGCGTGCTCCCCGGCGAGATGCGCGCGCTGGAGCTCGACGGCAGGCGCGCGTGGTTCGCCGAGAAGGACGCCTTCGTGGCCGCCGAATCGACCGTCGACTTCGGCATCGCGTTCCAGGGCGGCCGCACCGGCATGAGCGGCGGCGAGGGCTTCATCCTGGAGAAGTTCACCGGGTACGGCACGGTGATCATCGCCGGCGCCGGCAACTTCATCGACCTCAACCCCGCGGACTTCGGTGGCCGCATCGAGGTCGACACCGGCTGTGTCGTCGCCTTCGAGGAGGGCATCCAGTACGGCGTCCAGCGCGTCGGAGGCCTCAACCGCCAGGGGATCATGAACATGGTCTTCGGCGGCGAGGGCCTGTCCCTGGCCACCCTGGAGGGCAACGGCCGCGTCATCCTCCAGTCCCTCACGATCGAGAGCCTCGCCAACGCCCTGAAGAAGGCCCAGGGCGGTGACAAGCAGGGGCCGACGGGCGGACTGTTCTCCACGAACGTGGGCTGACCCGATGCGTCCCTGGTTGCCGTAGGGTCCGAGCCGATCGGCCTGCCCTGCGGCCGGCGCTCCGCTGTGTTCTTCGGGCGTGCTGCCCTGCTCGCCTCGGGCGTCCCGCCCTGCCCTGCGGCCCGCGCTCCGCTGTGCCCTTCGGGTGTACTGCCCTGCTCGCCTCGGGCATCCTGTCCTGCCCTGCGGCCGGCGCTCCGCTGTGCTCCTCGGGCTTTCTGCCCCTGCCCCCCTCAGGCGTCCTGCGACCGAAGCAGGGCGGAGACCAGGTCACGGGCGTACGCGCTGTCCAGGTTCTCGGGGCGGAACAGGATCCGGTACATCATCGGGGCGACGACGTGGTCGACGACCGTCTCGACATCGGGCGCCCGCTGTCCTCGTGCGGCTGCCCGCTCGAGGATGACGTCGACCTGTTCGGCGGCGTAGGCCGAGCACCGGCCGGCGTTGGTGCCCTCGGGGTTCCCGAGCAGGGCGTCGCGGACAGAGGCGCGGCCCGGGGACGAGGACATCTCCTCCAGGAACTCCTCGGCCCATGCCATCAGGTCAGCGGTGAGATCGCCCCGGTCCTCCGGGACCGTTTCCGGACGCAGCCGTTCCACCGCCACGTCCGAGAGGAGCTCCTGAAGGTCGCCCCAGCGCCGGTAGATGGTCGACGGGGTGACCCCGGCGCGTGCGGCGACGAGCGGCACGGTCAGGGCATCGCGCCCCACCTCGCCGGTGAGTTCGCGCACGGCGCTGTGCACCGACTGCTGGACCCGGGCACTGCGCCCGCCCGGGCGCACCATCGGCTTGCGACTCATAGGCCCACCTTAAAGCAAAGACATTGCGTCAAGCGGTGCGCGGGCCGCCCCGAGAAAACGGGGGCGCACGCCTGAAGGCCGAGCCGAGCGCTGCGCCGTCTGTGCGCCGCGAGCGCCCGGGACCGCCGGGCCGGGTGCGCTCAGGCCACCGGTGCCATTCCTCAGGAAACGCGGCGGAGCGTGCCGGCCGGGCCGATCACGCCGGGCCCGAACTTGTCGCGGATGCGGTCGCTCACCTCTTCGGCGGCCAGTCGGGCCTCACGGGCCCCGTCCAGGCTGATCTGCTCGGCGACCCGGTCGGCGTCCACAAGGTCCTCACCCTTCAGCACGAGCCCGGTCAGCCGGCCGCGCTGCAGGCCCGCGGCATCCATCACCTGATACGCCACGGTGCGCAGATCGTCGTCGTGCGCGGAAGGCGCCGGCAGGCGGCGTGTCTTGTCCCAGCGGGTGCCGCCGGCGAACCGCAGCGTCAAGGTCAGGCCGCGCGCCGCCTGGCCCCGGCGGCGCAACAGATGTCCGAGCTGCACCACCAGGTCGAGCAGGGCCGCACGCACTTCGGCGCCGTCCAGAGTGTGCCGGGGGAAGGCGCAGCTCACCGTGGCGGAGACCGGAAGAGCGCGGGGGACCACCGGGCGGGGATCGATACCGCGGGCTCGTTCGGCGGCCACGCGGCCTGCCGTGCCGCCCAGCAGACGTTGCAGGGTGGCAGGGGGGACGGCGGCGAGCAGGCCGACGCTGTGGATGCCGTAGTCGCGCAGCGCCGTGGCCTGGCGGGGGCCGATGCCGTGCAAGGCTTCCACGGGCAGGGGCCCGAGCCATTCGTCGACATGGTCCGGCTCGATGGCCAGGACCCCGCCCGGTGCCGGGACCTGCGCGGAGGCCGTGGCGGCGACCGTGATGGAGGGCCCGATACCGACGCGTACATCCACGCCCAGGCGGGAGACCGTACGAATCCGCAGCACCTCGCCCAGTCGGCGGGCATCGGCTCCGTGATACCGAAGAACTCCCCTGAGCTCCACCAGGGCAGCGGACGGCGGCAGAGCCTGCACTACCGGGGACAGGTCGGCCAACTGCTCCAGGACCTGCCGGTAGACCTCTTCCGGCAGATGACCAGGGCAGCGCACATGCATCACCGTCGACTCCGCGCGTGCCGTCGCGTCGGCGTTCACCACGTCCACCTCCCGTGCCCACGTTATCGAACGTAAAATCGAACACGCGAGTGGGGGTCTACGCCGGCAGCTCCCGGAAGGGCACAAGAGGTTTCGGGTGTCTGCCGGGTCGAGTGGTCCGTCGCGCCTGGTCCGAGGGGCTCGGATGCCGTGTCGACGCGGGGACCGTCACGGCGACCTACCCTTAAGGCTAATTATTTGCGTTAGTTGCCGCGTGGAGCCTACTGTTCCTCAAGGCGAGCGGATCGCCATAGCCTCCGGAGGGGTGAACCGACCGTGACGACGCACAACTCGGACTCACACGCGTACCCGAGCTCGAACCCGGCCATTTCCCACGCGAACCCGGCCCCGACCCCCGCCGCGCCGGCAGCCCCCGCGGCCCCTCTCTCCCCGGCCATCCCCACCTGGACGGTCGGCGACATCACGGTTCACCGGATCGACGAGATCCCGCTGCCGCCTCCCACCGGCTCCTGGCTGCTGCCCGAAGCGACCCCGGACGTCGTCACCCGGGTGGACTGGCTCCGCCCCGACTTCGCGGACCCCGAGGGCGTCCTGCGCCTGGACAGCCAGAGCTTCGCCCTCGAAACCGGCGGCCTGAGGGTCCTGGTCGACACCGGCATCGGCAACGGCAAGCCCCGCGCCGGCTCCGCCTGGAACGACCTGCGCACCGACTACCTGGACCGTCTCACCGCCGCAGGCTTCGCCCCCGACACCGTCGACCTGGTGGTCCTCACCCATCTGCACACCGACCACGTCGGCTGGAACACCCGTGGACAGGACGGCGCTTGGGTGCCCACCTTCCCTCACGCCCGTTACCTCGTCTCCCGCGCCGAACGCGAGTACTGGGCCGGGTGCGCCATGGACGAGCCGCGACGGCAGATGTTCCGCGACTCCGTGGATCCCGTCGAGGACGCCGGGCTGCTCACCCAAGTCGATGTCCCCGCCGAGGGCGTTGACATCGCGCCAGGCCTGCGACTGCTGCCCACTCCCGGACACACCCCCGGACATGTCGCCGTCCAACTGGCCGACGCCGGCGAGAGTGCCCTGATCACCGGCGACTGCGTGCACCACCCCGTGCAACTCGCGCACCCGGCCATCGGTAGCTGCGTCGATGTCGACCCGGCCCTGGCCGAGTCCACCCGTCGCCGGCTGCTCGACTCGCTCGCGGACACCGGCACCCTCGTCCTCGGCACCCACTTCGCGCCTCCCACCGCCGGCCGGGTGACCAGGCAGGGCGAGGCCTTCCGGCTGGAGCCGGTCTCGCCGGTGACTGCGTTCCGGAACTGACGCGCGCGCCCCGTGCGCGAAGCGAACTACCGGACGCCGGCCGCCGGGAGCCGCGACGCCAACGGCCTCCCTGAGCCGTCGTCATCCCTCAGACCAGGCCGCGTCGGGCGACCAAGAGGATCGACAACGGGGGGCCGTTCCCCTACGCGCAGGACGGCGTCGTCTTCCAGAACCGCGAGGGCGTTCTGCCCAAGCAGCGGAGCGGTTACTACCACGAGTACACCGTCAAGACCCCCGGCTCCTCGACGCTTGGCGCGCGACGCATCGTCACCGGCCAGGAGTACGAGGAGGACTACTACACCTCCGACCACTACGCGACGTTCGACCTGATCGACTTCGACTGCTGAGGCCATGGTGCGCCCGTGCCCGAGGGGCTGCGTCCCACCGGGCGCGGGCGCACCCGTTCTCCCGCCATCAGCCCTCACCGACTCCCCAACGCCTCGGTGAGGTACCCGACTTGAGGGCCGGGATGCCATGGCTCCACGTCTCGGTGCTCGTGGCCCGCAGCCCCACGTCGACGGGGTCGGCGGCGCCCGTCTCGCCCGTTTGCGAGGCTGGTCCGAACGGGTGAGGGTGGATAGGGAACGCACAACCGAGCGTCGAACGGAGCTTCTGATGCGTGCGAAGAAGGCTGCACTGTACGCGCTCGACCTGACGGAAGCACGCTGGGTCAAGAGCACCAAGAGCACCTCGGGGCCGTACTGCGTCGAGGTGGCGGACCTTGGTGGCGGAGCCGTCGCGGTCCGTGACTCGAACAACGCTGAACTGCCGCCTCTGCGGTTCACCGCGGAAGAGTGGGCAGCGTTCCGACAGGGCGTGCGCGAGGGCGAGTTCGGTTAGGACACCCCGCGTCGCGCACATGCTCAGCCGGGCCCGGCTGCACGGGTGCGGAGTCCACCGTAGAGCCACGGATCAGACGATGATGTCCTTGGCGCGGGCAACGTGCCGAGGACATCACCTGTGTATGGGCGTCGACCCCGCCGAAGGTGTCGCCCCCGCGGGCGGCGCGCGTCGAAGGTGCCGATCTGGCGGGCGGGGTACCTCGCCGGCGGAACCCTCGACCCCGGCACCGCGGCACCCCGGCACCCCGGCACCACGGAGGACGGCGGCTTCCGGGTGCACGCCCTGCTGCCGTGGCCGGCGTGCTGATCCGGGGCCGCGGACCCTTCCGGTGCGCTGGTAGCGGACGTACGGCGGATCGCGACGGGGGGAGCGGGGCGGTCAGCCGCGGATGCCCGCGATCTCACCGAGGTTCACCGTGCGGCGCTCCCGGCGGGACAGCTCGCAGGCCTCCGCGATCCGCAGCGCCTGCAAGGCCTCGTGGCCGTCGCACGGGTTGGCGCGCTCACCCCGCACCACCTCGACGAAGGCGGCGACCTCGGCCTCGTAGGCGGGTGCGAAGCGCTCCAGGAAGCCGGTCCACGGCTTGTCGGCCGGGGGCGGCCCCGCCGGTTCGGTCGAGGTGATGGGAGTGCGGTCGTCCAGGCCCACCGCGACCGTGTCCAGCTCGCCGGCCAGCTCCAGACGGACGTCGTAGCCGGCGCCGTTGGTGCGGGTCGCGGTCGCCGTGGCCAGCGTGCCGTCCTCCAGGGTGAGCACCACCGCCGCCGTGTCGACGTCGTGCGCCTCGCGGTACATCGCCCCGCCGGCGTCCGACCCGGTCGCGTACACCTCCACCACCTCCCGGCCGGTGACCCAGCGCAGGATGTCGAAGTCGTGGACGAGGCAGTCGCGGTAGATCCCGCCGGACAGGGGCAGATACGCGGCCGGCGGTGGCGCCTGGTCGGCCGTGACCGCGCGGATCGTGTGCAGCCGTCCGAGCCGGCCCGAGCGCACGGTCTCCCGCGCGGTCACGTAGCCCGCGTCGAAGCGACGCTGGAAACCCATCTGCAGCACGGTCCCCGCGGCTTCGACCTCGGCGAGCGCGGCCAGCGTGCCCGCCAGGTCCACCGCGATGGGCTTCTCGCAGAAAACGGGGAGCCCGGAGCGTGCCGCCCGGCCGATCAGCTCGGCGTGGGCCGCGGTCGCCGCGGTGATGACCACGGCGTCCACGCCCCAGGTGAAGATCTCGTCCACCCCGGGCGCGGCCGTCTCGCCCAGCCGGTCCGCGAGCGCACGGGCCCGGGCCGTGTCGACGTCGGTGATGATGAGCGAGCCGACCTCACGGTGGCGGCTGAGCGTGGCCGCGTGGAAGGTGCCGATCCGACCCGCTCCGATGAGTCCGATGCGCATGGGAACAACCTGGAGGCGCACCCCCCACCCTGTCAATGGTTTGTCCGGACAACCGGACTACACAACTTCCCGTCAACAGGTACCGGAGCTACGCTCGCCCCGTGCCGAAACCAGATGTGGATCCGACTGTCTCCCTCCAGCTCGGCGTCGACCGGAAGAGCCCGGTACCGCTGTACTTCCAGCTGTCCCAGCAGCTCGAGGCCGCGATCGAGCACGGGGAGCTGACGCCGGGCAGTCTGCTGGGCAACGAGATCGAGCTGGCCGGGCGCCTCGGCCTGTCCCGGCCCACCGTCCGCCAGGCCATCCAGTCCCTGGTCGACAAGGGCCTGCTGGTGCGCCGCCGCGGCGTCGGCACCCAGGTCGTCCACAGCCAGGTCAAGCGCCCGCTGGAGCTCAGCAGCCTGTACGACGACCTGGAGGCGGCCGGGCAGCGCCCCGCGACCCGGGTCCTGGTCAACACCCTCGCGCCCGCCTCGGCCGAGGTCGCCGCCGCGCTCGGGGTGCCCGAGGGCGCGGAGGTGCACCGCATCGAGCGGCTGCGACTCGCGCACGGCGAGCCGATGGCGTACCTGTGCAACCATCTGCCGACCGGCCTGCTGGACCTGGAGACCGAGCAGCTTGAGTCGACCGGCCTGTACCGGTTGATGCGTGCCGCGGGCATCACCCTGCACAGCGCCCGGCAGACCGTCGGAGCCCGCGCCGCCACCCCGGTCGAGGGCGAGCGGCTCCGCGAGCCCGAGGGCGCCCCGCTGCTCACCATGCAGCGCACGACGTTCGACGACACCGGCCGCGCCGTGGAGTTCGGCACTCATACGTACCGCGCCTCGCGCTACTCGTTCGAGTTCCAACTGCTCGTACGCCCCTGAGTCTTCGGGCGCCCGCTTCCGTCCCCCGCCCCGGCCTCCCCGGCGCCGTAGCGCCTGCCCGCGCCCGCACCAGCCCCCTGACCTGCGGCGTCGATCCGCGGTCGGTGATACTTGGTGGTTCCAAGGAACTACGCAGGAAGGGCACGGGCTCGTGGCACGGTTTCGGACCTGGGCAACCATCGCGCTGGCAGGGGCGCTCGGCCTATCCCTGGCGGGGTGCAGCAGCCACGGCGGGAAGCGTGCCGAGGACGCCCGCAAGGCCGCCGCACAGGGCCGTGCCGCGGTGAGCACGCCCCGCTGGACGTTCGCGATGATCACTCACTCCGGGGATGGCGACACCTTCTGGGACATCGTGCAGAGCGGCGCCAAGCAGGCCGCCGCCAAGGACAACATCAACTTCCTGTACTCCCACGACGCCAATGCCCAGCAGCAGGCCCAGCTCGTGGACGCGGCCGTGGACCAGAGGGTCGACGGCATCATCGTCACCCTGGCCAAGCCCGACGCGATGAAGGCCGCGGTCGCCCGCGCCGAGAAGGCCGGCATACCGGTGGTCACGGTGAACTCCGGCTCGGCGGAGTCCAAGGCGTTCGGTGCGCTCACCCACATCGGCCAGGACGAGACGATCGCGGGTGAGGCCGTCGGCGACGAACTGAACAAGCGCGGCCGCAAGAAGGTCCTGTGTGTACTGCACGAGCAGGGCAACGTGGGCCACGAGCAGCGCTGCGCGGGCGTGAAGAAGACGTTCCACGGCACGGTGGAGAACCTCTACGTCAACGGCACCGACATGCCGGACGTGCAGTCCGCCCTCGAGGCGAGACTGCAGTCGGACAGGTCCGTCGACACCGTCGTCACCCTCGGCGCCCCGTACGCCGACACCGCGGTCAAGGCCAGGTCGGACGCCGGCAGCCGGGCGGAGGTCGACACCTTCGACCTGAACGCCAAGGTGGCGTCCGAGCTGAAGGACGGCACCCTCGGCTTCGCCGTCGACCAGCAGCCCTACCTCCAGGGCTACGAGGCGGTCGACCAGCTCTGGCTCTACAAGTACAACGCCAACGCCCTCGGCGGCGGCCTGCCGGTCCTCACCGGACCGCAGATCATCACCAAGGACCAGGCCGCCGCGCTCGAGCAGTACACGAAGCGGGGGACGCGATGACCGTGTCGGCACCGGCATCCGCGCCCGAGAGCCCGAAGACGGGCACGGACGAACGCCTGCTCGGGACCTCTGCGCTGAAGCGGCTCCTCGGCCGCCCCGAGCTGGGCTCGGTGGTCGGCGCGCTCGCCGTCTTCCTGTTCTTCTCGCTCGTCGCCGACAGCTTCCTGCGGGCCTCCAGCCTCAGCACGGTGCTGTACGCGGCGTCCACCATCGGCATCATGGCCGTCCCGGTCGCGCTGCTGATGATCGGCGGAGAGTTCGATCTGTCGGCGGGCGTCATGGTGACGTCGTCGGCGCTGGTGTCGTCGATGTTCAGCTACCAGATGACCGCCGACGTCTGGGTCGGCGTCGGGGTGTCGCTCCTGGTCACGCTCGCGATCGGCGCCTTCAACGGCTTGGTGCTGACCCGCACGAGACTGCCCAGCTTCATCGTCACGCTCGGCACGTTCCTGATGCTGACCGGCATGAACCTCGGCCTCACCAAGCTGATCAGCGGCACGGTGTCCACCAAGTCGATCTCCGACATGGACGGCTTCTCCTCGGCGCAGGCCCTCTTCGCCTCCACGTTCACCGTCGGCGGCGTCCAGTTCAAGATCACCATCCTGTGGTGGTTCGCCCTGGTCGCCCTCGCCTCCTGGATCCTGCTGCGCACCCGCACCGGCAACTGGATCTTCGCGGTCGGCGGCAACAAGGAGGCGGCCCGCGCCGTCGGCGTACCGGTCGAGCGCACGAGGATCGGCCTCTACATGGGTGTCGCCCTCGGCGCCTGGATCTCCGGCCAGCACCTGCTGTTCTCGTACGACGTCGTCCAGTCCGGCGAGGGCGTCGGCAACGAGCTGATCTACATCATCGCGGCCGTGATCGGCGGCTGTCTGATCACCGGCGGCTACGGGTCCGCGATCGGCTCGGCGGCCGGCGCGTTCCTCTTCGGCATGACCAGCAAGGGCATCGTCTTCGCCGAGTGGAACCCTGACTGGTTCAAGTTCTTCCTCGGAGCGATGCTGCTCCTCGCGGCCCTGCTCAACGCCTGGGTCCGCAAGCGCGCGGAGGCCACGACATGACCAAGGACCTCGGCAAGGACCTGAGCAAGGACCTGAGCAAGGACGTGAGCAAGGACGTGAGCAAGGACCTGAGCAAGGACCTGAGCAAGGACCTGAGCAAGGACCTGAGCAAGGACGTGACCATGGACGCGGCCAAGGACGCCGGGGAGCGCACCGCGCTCGTCGCCCTCGAGGACGTCGGCAAGCGCTACGGCAATGTCCGCGCCCTCGAGGGGGTCTCCCTGGAGGTCCACGCGGGCGAGATCACCTGCGTCCTCGGCGACAACGGCGCGGGCAAGTCCACCCTCATCAAGATCGTGGCGGGGCTGCACCAGCACGACGGCGGCGCCCTCCGCATCGAGGGCGAGGAGACCCGTCTGGCGTCCCCGCGCGAGGCCCTGGACCGCGGGATCGCCACCGTCTACCAGGACCTGGCGGTGGTCTCGCTGATGCCGGTGTGGCGCAACTTCTTCCTCGGCTCCGAGCCCCGCAAGGGCGTCGGCCCCTTCAAGCGCCTGGACGTCGGCTTCATGCGCCGGACGACGCGCGAGCAGCTGCTGCGCATGGGCATCGATCTGCGCGATGTCGACCAGCCCGTCGGCACCCTGTCCGGCGGGGAGCGCCAGTGCGTGGCGATCGCGCGGGCGGTGTACTTCGGGGCCAAGGTGCTGGTCCTCGACGAGCCGACCGCGGCACTCGGTGTGAAGCAGTCGGGTGTGGTCCTCAAATATGTGGCTGCCGCCCGGGACGAGGGACTGGGTGTTGTTTTCATCACCCACAACCCGCATCACGCGTATCTGGTGGGCGACCGTTTCGTGCTGCTCAAGCGCGGCACGATGGTGGGCAGCCACACCCGCGAGGAGATCACCCTGGACGAGCTGACCCGTCAGATGGCGGGCGGTGACGAACTGGACGATCTGCGCCATGAACTGGAACGTGCGCCCCTCTAGGGGTGCGGGGCAGCGACCCCTGCGGCTCCTCCGTGTGAGCGGGATTCGCCACGGCGAAGCCGCGGGAGCCGCGCGGCCCGCGACCGTCCCGCCCCGCGCGGAGCGCCGGGGCTCCGCGATGCAAGCCCGCCGCGGCGTAGGGCAGAATCGGGCGCGATGAGCACCTACCGCGACCTCACCCACCGCGGCTCCGCCCGGGCCACCGTTCTGCGGACCGTGGGCACACGCGAGCGCCGTTCCCATCTGACGGCCCCCCGTGTCCCGACGGTCGGCATCGACATCGGCGGCACCAAGGTGATGGCGGGCGTCGTCGACGCCGACGGCAACATCCTGGAGAGGCTCCGCACCGAGACGCCCGACAAGTCCAAGAGCCCCAAGGTCGTCGAGGACACCATCGTCGAGCTGGTCCTCGATCTCTCCGACCGGCACGATGTGCACGCCGTCGGCATCGGCGCGGCCGGCTGGGTGGACGCGGACCGCAACCGCGTCCTGTTCGCCCCCCACCTGTCCTGGCGCAACGAGCCCCTGCGCGACCGTCTCGCCGGGCGGCTCGCCGTCCCCGTCCTGGTCGACAACGACGCCAACGCCGCCGCGTGGGCCGAGTGGCGCTTCGGCGCCGGCCGGGGTGAGGACCACCTCGTCATGATCACCCTCGGCACCGGCATCGGTGGCGCCATCCTGGAGGACGGCCAGGTCAAGCGCGGCAAGTTCGGCGTCGCCGGCGAGTTCGGCCATATGCAGGTCGTGCCCGGCGGCCACCGCTGCCCGTGCGGCAACCGCGGCTGCTGGGAGCAGTACAGCTCCGGCAACGCCCTGGTCCGCGAGGCCAGGGAGCTGGCCGCGGCCGACTCCCCGGTGGCGTACGGGATCATCGAGCACGTCAAGGGCAACATCTCCGACATCACCGGCCCGATGATCACCGAACTGGCCCGTGAGGGCGACGCGATGTGCATCGAGCTGCTCCAGGACATCGGCCAGTGGCTCGGGGTGGGCATCGCCAATCTCGCGGCGGCCCTCGACCCCTCCTGCTTCGTGATCGGCGGCGGGGTCAGCGCGGCCGACGACCTGCTCATCGGCCCCGCCCGGGACGCCTTCCGGCGCCATCTGACCGGTCGAGGCTACCGGCCCGAGGCCCGTATCGCGCGCGCCCAGCTCGGCCCCGAGGCCGGCATGGTCGGCGCCGCGGACCTCGCCCGGCTGGTCGCCCGCCGCTTCCGCCGCGCCAACCGGCGCCGCGTGGAGCGCTACGAACGCTACGAGCGGTTCGCGCAGAGCCGCCGCACCGCCAAGGGGGCGCTGTGACGGCCACCGTGTCCATACCGCGCCAGTCGACACCGCCGGACGAGCCCTCGCGGCCCCCGGAGGGCCGGTGGCACAAGTTCCGGCGCCGGGCGCTCACCCTGCTGATCATCGTCCTGCTCATCGGTGTGCCCGCCGGCTACCTGGTGATCTCCGCCAACCAGAGCCGCAACAGCGGCAAGGACAAGGAGGCCAAGTACTCGGCGACCGGGCTGACCGAGGGCTGGCCCTCGCGGGTGCAGCGCCGCCTGTACAGGGTCTGGATCCCGAGGGACGCCACGGACGTGGCGTCCTACGAGACGAACAACTGGAAGACCAGCCGCCTCTATGTGCAGTTCAGCACGAGCGACGACGGCCTGAACCGCTTCCTCAGCACGCTGAAGGCCACGCGCGCCTCGCTGGAGAAGGACGACATCGCCATCGGCGAGCGCGACCGGCATGTCGTCGGCTGGTCCTTCACGGGACCGGGCCCCTGGTCCGGTCTCACCCACGCGCAGAAGAACCCCGCACCCACCCTGGACATCGTCGTGAACACGTCCGAACCGCAGCATCCGACGGTGTACGTGGTGTCGCGCACCATCCCCTGACGGTCGCGGCTGGCCCCGGACGGTCCGGGCCCCGCCGCTCGCCGGAGCCGATTGTCAGACCCCGCCCGTAGAGTCGAAGACGTTCGATGCGACGCGACGGCGGGAGGTGACCGGACGTATGGCCGACCAGGCGGCCGAGGTGCCCGTGCGGCTGGCCGCCGTCTTCCTGCCCGAGCCGCTGCCCCGCCGCGGCCGGGTCGCCTTCTGGGACCCGCGGGACGGACGGCCGCCGTCGGGAGCCACCGAGGAGCTGACGGTCGTACGGCCGCACGGATCGGGAGTACGCACAAGCATCGTGCGCGCCGTGGCGCTGCCGGTCGCCGAGGCCCTGCCGCTGCTCACCCGGGCCCGGCGCGACCCCGCCGCACACCCCGCCACCGCCTGCTGGGGTGCCGCCGCCCTGCACGCCCTCCGGCTCGTCGCGCGGGGGCGGCTCCTGCCCGGACTCACCCCCGACGGATACGACGCCTGGCGCGCCGGCCCCCTGGAGCCGGACGACATCACCCACCTCCGGTCCATCGCCGCCGCGCTGCCGTACGAGGGCCACGCCGTGCCGCTCCCGGGCAAGGGCCCCCTGCTGCTGCCCGAGCCCGAGGCTCTCGTGCGGTCCTTCCTCGACGCCGTCGCGGACACCCTGCCGCGCACCCCGGCCGCCGCCCACACCGCGGGCCGGCCCTTCGCGGCGCCCGGACCGCAGCGACTGCCGGAAGCTCACGCCTGGGCCGCCGAGGTGGCGGCCGGCATGGACACGGGGGTACGGATCTCGCTGCGCCTTGACCTGTCGGCGTACGACCTGTTCGACGACGCGGAGGGCGCCCGCCGCTCCGGAGCCGCGGTCGTGCAGGTGCACAGCCTGGCCGACCCCACCCTTGTCGTGGACGCGGCGGAGCTGTGGGCGGGCGAGGCGGCCACCGCCTTCGGCCCCCGCGCCCGGGTGGACGCGGCCCTCGCCGTCCGCCGGGCGGCCCGGGTCTGGCCGCCACTGGACCGGCTCGCCGAGCAGGAGGTGCCGGACGTCCTCGCGCTGTCCGAGGAGGAACTGGGCGAGCTGCTGGGCGTCGCGGCCACCAGGCTGGGCGCGGCCGGGGTCGCGGTGCACTGGCCCCGGGATCTGGCGCAGGACCTCACCGCCACCGCGGTCGTCCGGCCCGCGCCCGGCTCGGCGACGGACGGCACGGGCTTCTTCGAGAGCGAGGACCTGCTGCGGTTCCGCTGGCAGCTTGCGCTCGGCGGCGATCCGCTCACCGAGGCCGAGATGGACGCGCTCGCGGAGGCCCACCGGCCGGTCGTCCGGCTGCGCGACCGGTGGGTGCTGGTCGATCCGGCCCTCGTCCGCAAGGCCCGAAAGCGCGAGCTGGGCCTGCTCGACCCGGTGGACGCGCTGTCCGTCGCGCTCACCGGCAGCACGGAGGTCGACGGCGAGACGGTGGAGGCGGTGCCGGCCGGCGCGCTCGCCGCGCTGCGGGACCGGCTGACGGCAGGCGTCGGCCCGGTGGAACCACCCCCGGGCCTCGCCGCCCGCCTGCGGGACTACCAGCTACGGGGCCTCGGCTGGCTCGACCTCATGACCTCCCTCGGCCTCGGCGGCTGCCTCGCCGACGACATGGGGCTCGGCAAGACGGTCACCGTCATCGCCCTGCATCTGCGCCGGGCTCACCGCGAGCCGACCCTCGTGGTCTGCCCGGCCTCCCTGCTGGGCAACTGGCAGCGGGAGATCACCCGGTTCGCCCCCGGCGTCCCCGTCCGCCGCTTCCACGGCCCCGAGCGCACCCTGGACGGCCTGGACGGCGGATTTGTGCTCACCACGTACGGGACGATGCGGACGGCCGCCGCCCGGCTGGCCGAACAGCCCTGGGGCCTGGTCGTCGCGGACGAGGCGCAACACGTCAAGAATCCCTTCTCTGCGACGGCGAAGGCCCTGCGCACGATCCCGTCGCCCGCCCGTGTGGCCCTCACCGGCACCCCCGTGGAGAACAACCTCTCCGAACTGTGGGCCCTGCTCGACTGGACGACCCCCGGACTGCTCGGTCCGCTTAAGTCCTTCCGCGCCCGGCACGCGCGGGCCGTGGAGAACGGCGAGGACCCGGAGGCCGCGGAGCGGCTGGCCCGTCTGGTCCGTCCCTTCCTCCTGCGCCGCAGGAAGTCCGACCCGGGGATCGTCCCGGAGCTTCCGCCGAAGACGGAGACCGACCGTCCGGTGCCGCTCACCCATGAGCAGGCCGCGCTCTACGAGGCGGTGGTACGGGAGTCCATGCTGGCGATCGAGACGGCGGAGGGCATCGCCCGCCGGGGCCTCGTCCTCAAGCTTCTCGGCTCCCTCAAGCAGATCTGCGACCACCCCGCGCTCTATCTGAAGGAGGACACGGGCACGGCGGGCGGCCTCCTCGCGCGGTCGGGGAAACTCGCCCTGCTCGACGAACTGGTGGACACGCTGCTGACGGAGGACGGCTCGGCACTGGTCTTCACGCAGTACGTCCGCATGGCCCGCCTGATCACCACGCACCTGGCCTCCCGCGCGGTGCCCGTCGAGCTGCTGCACGGCGGCACCGCGGTGCCCGACCGCGAGCGGATGGTGGACCGCTTCCAGAGCGGGGCGACCCCGGTCCTGGTCCTCTCCCTGAAGGCGGCGGGCACGGGCCTGAACCTCACCCGCGCGGGCCATGTCATCCACTTCGACCGGTGGTGGAACCCGGCAGTGGAGGAACAGGCCACGGACCGGGCCTACCGCATCGGCCAGACCCAGCCGGTCCAGGTCCACCGACTGATCACCGAGGGGACGGTCGAGGACCGCATCGCCGAGATGCTGGAGTCCAAGCGCGCGCTGGCCGACGCGATCCTGGGCGGCGGCGAGTCGTCCCTGACCGAACTGACCGACCGTGAGCTGAGAGACCTGGTGTCGCTGAGGAGGACGGAGTGAACGGGGCGGGGGAGGGGACGCGGCCCGAGGAGACACCCGGCGCGGACGGGCGTCCCGCCGACGCGGCGCGCCGTGCGCTGCGCGCCGCGCGGGAACGGGAGCGGACGGCGGGCGAGGGCTGGGCCGGCGAGCCTCCCGCCGAGGACGCCGACGTGACCGTGCCTGAGGAGAAGACGACCAAGCCGTCCCGCCCCGGCGACGCGGCACGCGCCGCCCTGCGGCGGGCGAACGCGGACCGCCGCAGCAGTGCGGCGGCCGGGGCGGGGGAGCCGGGGAAGGAGCCTTTGGCCCGTCCCGGTGAGGGGACACAGACGGGCGCGACGGTCGGCGCGCCGTCGGAACCCGTCGGCGCCACACGTCCCGGCGATGCCGCCCGTGAGGCGCTGCGCGCCGCCCGGGCGGAAGCGGCCCGGGCAGAGGAAGCAGAAGAAGCGGTACGGGCGCGGAACGAGACGGCAGCCGAGGGCCGCGAGCCGCGCGTTCGCTCCGGCTCCTCCAGGGCGCCCGGTGCGCAGGGTCCTTCCGCCCCACACGGGTCCTCCGTCGTCCCAGGGGCGCCCGGCAGCACGGAGTCCTCCCCTGTCGTTCGGTTGTCCGGCGCCCGGCGGCGCCGCGATGCCCGGATGCGGCCGGCCGGTGAGCGGAGCCGGGAGGTCCGGGATCTGATCGCCGGGGCCTTCGGACCGCCGCCCTCGGCGGCGCCCCCAGGCGGGACCGACTCCGCCCCGCGGACCGACTCCGCCCCGCGGACCGTTGGCGGCGCGCGGACCGTTGGCGGCGCGCGGGAGGAGGAGGCGCCCGCTCCCGCCCGGCACGAGGTCGTGGACCTGTTCTCGAAACGCCGGCAGGCGAAGCCGGGACCATCCGGGGAGCCCCTGGACACGCCGCCCGCCGCGCCCCCGGTGGCGCGTTACCCGCGTTCCATGGCGGCCCCCGGCCGTGACGGCGAGTTGCGGCGCACCTTCGCCTCCCTGCCGACGCGCACGCCGCAGCAGAAGCCGGCGGAGGACGCCGACGACCGGTTCGCCGGGACGTGGTGGGGCAACGCCTGGGTCGCGGCGCTGGAGGAGGGCGCCCTCGACGCCGCACGGCTGACCCGGGGACGGACGTATGCGGACCGGGGGCACGTGGACGCCATCACCGTCACCCCGGGGCTTGTCCTGGCGTATGTCCAGGGGAGCCGTCCGCGTCCGTACCGGGTGCAGGTGCGGCTGCGGACGTTCTCCGACGAGGAGTGGGACCGCTTTCTGGACGCCGCCGCGGAGCGGCCGGGACACATCGCCGCGCTTCTGGACAAGCAGGTGCCGCACACCCTCGCCGAGTGCGGGGTCCGGCTGCTCCCCGGGCCCGGCGACCTGGAACCGCGCTGCAACTGCCCCGATGACGGCCACCCGTGCAAGCATGCCGCCGCGGTCTGCTACCAGGCCGCCCGCCTCCTGGACCGGGATCCCTTTGTGCTGCTCCTGCTCCGCGGCCGGGGCGAGCGTGAGCTGATCGACGCGCTGTCCCGGCGCAACGCGGCGCGCGCGGCCCGTGCCGCCCGGGAACAGCGACCCGCGCCCATGCCGGGAGTGCGGGCCCGTGAGGCCGTGGCTCGGCGCTCACTGCCACCGCTTCCCGCCCCGCTGCCACCGCCCGCCCACCCCGAGCAGCCCCCGGCCTACCCGGCGGCGCCCGGCGGGCCGGACCCGCTCGCGCTGGACCAGCTGGCCACGGACGCGGCGGCCCGGGCGCACGCGCTGCTCACCACCGGGCAGGATCCGGTCGCGGACCTGACCCTGTGGCAGGACGCGGTGCGGCTGGCCGCCGCCCGCCCGGGTTCGGGCCTCACGGCGGCGACCCGGCCGCTGTACTCCTCGCTGGCCGCCGCGACCGGGCGGACCCCGGCCGACCTGGGCCGGGCGGTCGCCGCGTGGCGGCAGGGCGGACCGGAGGCCCTCGCCGTCCTGGAGGAACCGTGGGACCCGCCGGCCGGCCGCTTCGACCGCGCCCGCCCCCAGCTCCTTGCCGCGGACCTGCCCGCGTTCCGGCCCTGGTGCAACCGCCTCACCCACCCGGACGGGCACGCCCAGCTCCGGCTCGGCAGGGACGGGTTGTGGTACGCCTACGAGTCGGAACCGGGCCAGGAGGACTGGTGGCCCCGCGGCACCCCCGACCCGGACCCGGTCGGCGCGCTGACGGGACTGGGGGCTCCGGCCGAGCACTGACCGGACCCGAACGACACCGAGACCGGCGACGAGCACTCACTGGGCCGGTACCGGCCCGGTCCACGGCGTCCCGCCGTGCTCACCTGCTCTCGACCGCAAGAAGCCCGCGTTCACCGAACACCTTCTTGGCGACGAAGGTGGCGTTCAGGGCCCGGGGCATGCCGCAGTAGACGGCGGAGTGCAGCAGGGCCTCGATGATCTCCTCGGAGCCGAGGCCCACGTTGAGGGCGGCGTTGATGTGCACCTCGAGCTGCGGCTCGCAGCCGCCGAGGGCGGTGAGTATGCCGAGGGTGACCAGTTGCCGGTCGCGCGGGGCCAGGCCGGGCCGGTCGTAGATGTCACCGAAGGCCCAGGCGACGACCTGGTGGCCGAGTTCGGGACTGATGTCGGCCAGGGAGTCGACGACACGCCGTCCGCCCTCGCCGTCGACGCGGGTGAGCACGTCCATGCCGTGCTCGAAACGCTCCTGGCGGGTCCGGGCGGCGGGGGCGTTGCTCATGAGTGCTCCGTTTCCTGCTGCTCGGCGAGCAGCTCCTCATAGTGGCGGATCTTGTGGTCCAGGGCGGCGGCGTTGCGCCGCAGGCTGCGGATGCGCTCGGCCAGCTCGGCCCGGTGCCCGCGGAGCATGGCCAGCCGGTCGGCGACGGTGGCGTCCCCGGTGGCGCGCAGCCGGGCGAAGCGCTGCATGTCGGCGATGGACATGCCGGTCTCGCGCAGTTTCAGCAAGAACTCCAGCCAGGCGAGATCGGCCGCCGCGTAGCGGCGCTGATTGCCGGTGGTGCGCCCGACCCGTTCGATCAGCCCGGCGCGCTCGTAGTAGCGCAAGGTGTCGGGTGAGAGTCCTGTCCGCTCCGCGACCTGGGTGATCGTGAAGGTGGGTTCCCGCTGGTTAAGGGCATGTCCGTCGGCCATGGAACGACCGTAAAACCTGGAGCGCGCTCCAGGTCAAGCGGGCGCGGCGAAGGGCGAGGGCATGAGCGGTCACCGAACCCTTGTCGCCCTGTCAGGACTCAGCCGAGTGCGGTCGTCCGGGACGTGGCCGTTCAAGGCCTGACGGTCCGCTAGCGTGGCGGCGCGGCGCCTGGTGTCTCTCCTCGCGCCGCCGTACTCCAGGCCGCCCGCCGTGCGGGCCGCCACCGTGTCCCCCCGGGAGAACCCTTGTCCCGTACCACCGTTGTCGTACTCGCCGCCGTCGTCCTCTCCTTGACGGCCTGCTCCGGGCCGGGCCGCGGCACGCCCGCGCGGCCGTCCCCCACGGCCACCCATGCGAGCACACGTCAGGTCGCCGCCTGCACCGACAGGATGGTCACCGGGCGGCACGGCGGGATAGGAGCACCCGAGTGTGCCCGCCTGCCGCAGGCCGACTATCTGAAGGCGTTGCGGTCCGCGAACCAGCGGGGGCAGGAAGCCCTGCAACGAAGGGAAGGCGGCGTCTCGAGGTCCGCACAGCCGTAACGGATACGCGCCGGCGCGTTCACCGAGGGGGCTGCCGGAGGTCCCCCTCGGGGCGTCCCTCGTGTACCGGCCCTATAAGCACCTGGATGTCGCGGAGAGCCTCGCGATAGCCGTCGCCGAAGCCGGTGTCCGCGGTGACGGGTTCGCTCGCGATCCAGGCGCGGATCCGGGTGACGGCCCCTGCGGTCTTGAGGCGTTCGGTGGGGGAGAGGGTGTTGAGGGTGGCTTCGGGATCCTCGCTTCTGTCAGGGTTCCGTCGCGTGAGCGCGCCGAGGAACGCGGGCAGGCGCTCGTCGAACGCGGCATGAACGGCGTCGTCGCGGGTGAGCAGTTCGCGCCGCATATAGGAGGCGACGCGCCGCCACTGCTTGCGGTCGTCCGTACTGAGGGTCTCGTCGGCGGCGGCGCGTTCGGCTCGGTCCACGGACCTGCGGACCTTGGCGCGGGCCCAGGCGAGGGCATCCGGGTCGTAGTCGTAGTGGTCGAGGCTGCTCATGCGAACTCCTGTGGATCGTCGATGAGTTTCGTGGTGCCCGCGATGGTCCGGCCGGTAACACCCCGAGCGCTCTGTGCGGCTCACGCGGTGGCTCGGCGATCGCGTCAAGCGGCGATCCGCCGGAAGCCGGCGTCCCCCGGGCGGGAACCCGCCGTGCGGACCCCGTCCGAGTGAAGGGGAATTCCCGTCGCCGCCGGCCGACAGCGGCGTGCCGGACCACATCGTCGCGGTGGGCCGGACACACGGCCGTGAGCACTCGAGCACTCTCGCCTCGTCGAAACGGCGCAGCGCGACGGAAAGCCGCTTCACGTTACCGAATTCGCGGCCCTCATGCGGCGCGACGAAGGCCGCCGTCAAAGTGCCGTCAAACGAAGCTGATGCACCATCAGGAAGCCGTCAAGACGAGCCAGGGTGGCCGATTCCGGTCGCAGACTGATCAGCAACGGGGGGCGGGCGACCGTCCGTGGTGATGACGTTGGAGGGACCGTGACTCTCACGGCCGGATCAGCGCAGGGTCCTCGGACCGAGCAAGGAGCACCGCCACGGAGAGAAGTGGTCGCCCAACCCGGGGGCAGCTCCGGACTGCGAAGACGAGGGTATTCGCGGGCGGCCGGACCGGGTCCGGGGCTGCGCCCGGGGCGGCGGGCTGTGGCCGTGCGGGCCGCTCTGCGCCGCCGCTTCTGGGCCACCGTGCCCGCGCGGCTGCGCCTCCTGCGCGCGGCCACGCTCCTGCTCGCCACCGCCGTGGTGGTGCTGCTGCTCGTCGCGGCACCTGGGACGGCGTCGCCGCACGGGACGCGCCGCGCACCACCAGCGCCGCCGACCTCAACCTCGCCCTCAACGACATGGACGCGCAGGCCGCCAATATCCTGCTGTCGAGCGGCGATGCGGGCCAAGGGCGCCTGCAGACCCCGTACGACAAGGCGGTCGGCTTCTACGGCAGTGCCCGTCGCGAGATCGGTCACGACCTGCGGACCCTCGCCGTCGCGGCCCAGGGTGAACGGGCCGACGAGAAGACCGTCGAGAACCTGACCGACGACTTCGCCGAGTACCAGGAGCTGATCGGCCGGGCCCTGGAGAACGACGGCCACGTCGGCGGCCGGCCGGCAGCCCTGGCCGACTACCGTAAGGCGACCGACCTGCTGCAGGGCCGGCTGCTGCCCGAGTCACGCACGCTGGTGGCCTCCAACGACCGTGCCTTCGACGCGGAGTACACCGGCGCCCGGTCGACCCTCTCCGCCCAGCTGGCGGCCACCGCCGTGCTGAGCCTGCTCCTGCTGGGCGTCCTCGGTCTCCTCCAGTGGTACCTGGTCCGGCGCTTCCACCGGATCGTGAACCCGCCTCTCCTCGCCGGCACACTGTGCACGCTGCTCGCGGTGATCCTCGGCGCGCAGATGCTGACCTCCTCGTCCGGCGATCTGCGCGGCGCCCGCCAAGACGCCTTCGACTCCGTCGTCGCCCTCTCCCGCGCGCGGGCCGTCGCCTACGACGCCAACGCCGACGAGAGCCGCTACCTGCTCGACCCGCAGCGCCGGGGGAGGTACGCCGCCTCGTTCCTCGCCAAGTCCCAGGAGCTGTACGGCATCCGCGACGCGACCCTCGACACGTACGAGGACGGGCTGTCCACCGGCTGGCGGGCGTACGAGGCCGACCACCATGACCTGCGCTTCACCGGCGAGTTCAGGCGTGAGCTGGACAACATCACCTTCCCGGGGGAGCGGGCCGCGGCGGAAAGGACCGTGGAGACGTACGCCGTCTACCAACGTGATGACCGCAAGATCCGCGCCTTGCTGGCGGCTGGGAAGGAACGCGCGGCGGTGGAGTTCTGCATGGACTGGGAGCCGGGCACCTCCAACGCCCACTTCGGCGCGTGGATGGCCGCCCTGGACAAGGTGACGGACATCAACCGCGAGCACTTCACCTCGTCGGTGCGGGACGGCCGCTCGGCGGTGAGCGACCTGCTGCCCTGGACGGGTGGCCTGCTCCTCGCAGCGATGCTGCTCACTGCGCTGGGGTTGCGACCGCGGCTGGCCGAGTTCCGATGAGCGGTCATCCGGCAGTCGGCCGGGCCAGGCGGGTCAGGGCCGCCACGAGCGCCGGAATCCCGGTGAGTATCCGGAGGCCCATGGGGCGGGCCAGGAGGCCCGTGTGGCGGCGGGGTGGGGGCGTCGCCCGCGTCCGACTCCCCTCAGCCGTCCGCCAGTCGTGTCTCTTCCAGGTCCAGGGACCGCTGGAGGCGGCGGCGGGTGGTGTCGCTGATGCGGTGGGTGTCGTACAGGTTTTGCAGCTCCGACGTCTCCACGGCGATCAGGTCGCGGCGCAGCTGGCGGTAGACGAGGTCGGCCGATTCGGTGGCCGCAGCGGTGCCGTTGCTCTCGGCGAGGCGGTCGCGGGCGTCCTCCAGCCGGGCGTTCAGGCCGCGTCGCAGCCGGTCCAGGACGATGTCCGGTACGGCCTCCAGTTCGGCCAGTTCCTCCAGGCGGGCGAGGCTGGCGTGAGCCAGGTGGGAGCGGGCCTCGGTCTCCTCACGTTCGGTGTGGGCGGGCTCGAGGGCGATGCCGGAGGCGCGCACGACCGGGGCGAGGGTGAAGCCCTGTCCGACCAGGGTGACGACCACGACCGAGGTGGTCAGGACCAGGACCAGCGGTCGGTCGGTGAGCGGGGTGCCGTTCTTGGCGATCTCGGGGATGGACAGGGCGGCGGCCAGCGGCATCACCCCGCGCGTCCCGGCCCAGGTCAGCACCATCGGCACCCGCCAGTCAAGGCGGCCGATGCCGCCCTTGCGCTGGACGACCGCCGACAGTGGCGCGATCCAGAGCAGGCGAACGGCGACGAGCGTGGCGGCGAGGGCGAGGGCGTACAGCGGCCAGGCCCGGTCGCCGGCCAGGGCCCGCACCTCGCCGGGCAGCGCCAGCCCGATCAGCGAGAAGACCACGCTCTCCAGCAGGAACACCACCGTGCCGTAGACGGCGTGCAGCTGGAGTCTGATGCGGGCGTTGGTGAGCCGGTCCCCCCGGCCGCCGAGGATCACCCCCGCCACCACGCAGGACGTCACCCCGGAGGTGTGCGCGGCCTCCGCCAGCAGGTAGGAGGCGTACGGAGTGACCAGCGCGATCACCGTCTCCAGAACCGGGTCCTCGGTGCGGCGCCGGATCAGCATGATCACTCCGGCGACCGCCGCCCCGATCACCGTGCCGCCGCCGGCCAGCAGCAGAAACTGGCCGCCCGCCGCACCCCAGTTCGCCGCCGTCGAGGCGATCGCGATGCCTGCCGCCACCCGGACCAGCACCAGCGAGGTGGCGTCGTTGAACAGGCTCTCCGCCTGTACGAGGACCTGCACCCTCGGCGGCAGGGCGAGCCGACGGCCGAGCGCGGTCACGGCCACCGGGTCGGTGCTGGCCAGTACCGCGCCCAGCACGAACGCCATCTGCCAGGACAGCGGGGTGACCATGGCGGCCACCGCGGCGACGGCCGCGGCCGAGGCGAGGACCAGCCCTATCGCGAGGATCCCCACCGGTTTCCACACCGCGCGCAGCTCCCGCCAGGGCATGTCCTCGGCGCTCGCGTACAGCAGCGGCGGGAGCACGACGAGGCCGATGATCTGGGGGCTGATCTCGATCTGGGGGGTGCCCGGCAGCAGCGCCACCGCGAGGCCGGCGACGACCAGCAGTGAGGGCGCGGGGATGCGCCAGCGGCGGGCGAAGGTCGCCACCACGGTGGCCAGAATGACCAACGCGAGTACCGTGCCGACGCTCCGCATGCCGTCCTCCTGGGCTGAAAAGGGAGCCACCCTGGCTCCCCTGCCGACCAGACTTCCCGGCACACCTGCCTTCACCCTATCGGCCCAGGTCACGCCAAGGCAGTGTCAAGGTCACCGGGATCGGCGCCAAGGAAGCGCTAAGGCGCATCCCGGACGGCCCTCGGAAGAGCTTCCGTGGGAGCGGCCCCTTCAGGGGGAGGCTGATCCACTGATCGGAGCGCGTCGGCAGCGATGGATGACGTACGGCCCGGACGACTGAAGGTGTACCTCGGCGCGGCCCCGGGGGTCGGCAAGACCTACCGGATGCTCGACGAGGGGCGGCGCCGTGCCGCCCGGGGGGCGGACGTGGTGGTGGGCTTCGTGGAGTGCCACGGCCGCCCGCACACGGAGGCGATGCTCGACGGCCTCGAGGTCGTCCCCCGCGCGTCCTGCACCTATCGCGGCGGCGGTTTCGAGGAGATGGACCTGGCAGCGGTGCTGGCCCGTCGCCCGCAGGTCGCGATCGTGGACGAGATCGCGCACAGCAACGTTCCCGGGGACGGCCGCAACGCCAAGCGCCGGCAGGACATCGATGCCCTGCTCGCCGTCGGCATCGATGTGATCACCGCGCTGAACATCCAGCACCTGGAGTCCCTCAACGACGTCGTAGAGAAGATCACCCGCGTCCCGCAGCACGAGACCGTGCCCGACGAGGTCGTACGACGGGCCTGGCAGATCGAGCTGGTGGACATGCCGCCCGAGGGACTGCGCCGGCGCATGGCGCACGGCAACATCTACGCCCCCGAGAAGATCGACGCGGCCCTCGCCAACTACTTCCGGCCCGGCAACCTCACCGCCCTGCGTCAGCTCGCGCTGCTGTGGGTGGCCGACCGGGTGGACGAGGCGCTGCAGGAATACCGCTCGCAGCACGGCATCGGCGGGGTGTGGGAGACCCGGGAGCGGGTGGTCGTCGCCCTGACCGGAGGGCCGGAAGGGGACACGCTGGTGCGGCGGGCCGCCCGGATCGCCGCGCGGTCGGCCGGCGGCGATCTGCTCGCCGTGCACGTGGCCCGCAGCGATGGCCTGGCCGGCGGTGTCTCGGCCGCCTCGCTGGCCCGGCAGCGCAGGCTGGTGGAGGACCTCGGCGGCAGCTATCACTCGGTGGTCGGCGACGACGTGGCCACGGCTCTGGTGGAGTTCGCCCGCGCCGAGAACGCCACCCAGCTGGTGCTGGGCACCAGCCGGCGTGGCCGGTTGCAGCGGTTCCTGACCGGGCCCGGCACGGGGGAGACCGTGACCGAGCTGTCCGGTGACATCGACGTCCACCGGGTCACCCACGAACGGGCCGGACGCGGCACCCTGCTGCCTTCGCGCCGCCGTACGCTCTCCACGGCCCGGCTGATCGCCGGACCGGTGGCCGGGCTGGTCCTGCCGGTGCTGCTCACCGCCGGGCTCGCCCGGCTGCGCGGGACGCTGGACCTGACCAGCGAGGCACTGCTGTTCCTGCTGACCGTGGTGGGCGTGGCCTGCATAGGCGGGGTCGCCTCGGCCGTGATCGCGTCGGTGACGGCATCGCTGCTGCTCAACTACTGGTTCGTCCCACCCATAGGGTCCTTCACTTTGCACGACGCCAACGCCCTGCTGGCGCTGGCCGTGTTCGCGGTCGTCGCGGCCACCGTGGCCGCCGTCGTCGACCGCTCCCTACGGCTGTCCCGGCGCTCGGCGCGGGCCACCGCCGAGGCCGAGACCATGTCCTCGCTGGCCGGCACCATCGTGCGCGGCGAGGCGACGATCCCGGCCCTGCTGGAGCGGACCCGCGAGACCTTCGGCATGGAATCGGCCGAGCTGGCGGACGAGCCCCCGGATACGGACGGAGCCACCGTGGTGCCGGCCGGTCCGGGGACATACCTGGTGCTGCGCGGCCGTACCCTGTCGTCGTCCGAGCGGCGGGTGCTGGCCGCGTTCGCCGCGCACGTCAACTCCGCCGTGGAGCGGGCTCGCCTGGCCGAAGCGGCGGCCGAGGTCGAGCCCGTGAAGGCCGCCGACCGGCTGCGCACCGCCCTGCTGCGCGCTGTCGGCCACGACCTGCGCACCCCGCTCGCCGCCGGCTGGGCCGCCGTCACCTCGCTGCGCAGCCGCGATGTCGCCTTCACCGAAGAGGACCGGGCCGAGCTCCTCGCCACCGCCGACGAGTCCATGGCCAAGCTCAACCGCCTGGTGGAAAATCTCCTCGACCTCAGCCGGCTGGAGGCCGGCGCCCTCACCCTCAACCTGCGGGCTACCTCCCTGGAAGAGGTTCTGTCCATGGCACTGGTCGATGTGCCGGAGATCCGGGTCGCCGACGTCGAGGACATCCCGGCCGTGCTCGCCGACCCGCCGCTGCTCGAACGCGTGATCGCCAACCTGGTCGGCAACGCCGCCCGCCACACCCCGCCGGGGCAGAAGGTGATGATCACCGCCAGCGCCTTGGCCGGCCGGGTGGAGCTGCGCGTCGTGGACCGGGGGCCGGGGCTGCCGCAGACCGGCCGGGAGCGGCTCTTCGAGCCCTTCCAGCGGCTCGGCGACAACGACAACACAACCGGTCTCGGTCTCGGCCTGGCCCTCGCCCGCGGCCTGACCGAGGCGATGAACGGCACCCTCAGCCCCGAGGACACGCCCGGCGGCGGCCTGACGATGGTCGTGTCGCTGCCGATCTCCGAGCAGACCGTAGGGGCCGGACCCACCGAGCAGAGCGCAGGCGGTGCGCGATGAGCACGGAGACAGGCGCCCGGAGGCCGCACCGCACACACACCCCGGCTCACACCGGGCCACTCAGGGATCGGCTCGCCCCGGCGGCCGGCCTGGCCGCCCCGTTCCTTACGGATGGCCCGAGGGTGAGATCGAACTTCCGGCGTACGGCAAGGGCCGCTACCCCGGCCGCTTCATGCTCACCCCTGGCCCCGCCCCCGTACCCGCGCTCCAGGCGCGGCTGGTCGCCGTCACCCTGGCCGACCAGACCGGCGCCGCGCCGGACACGGCAGGGCCGGTGCGCGGGTGATGAGCCAGGCGCGGCGGATTCCCCGACGGGATCCTGACGCCGGACGGGCCGCCCGGTGGAACGGTGTCGTGCTCCCCGTCGTTTCCTTCTGATGTGACGTCAACTCTCCATCCGGCGTCGGACCTTGGACAGTGCTCGCAGCACATGGTGATCTGCGGTGACGACGGGCTCGCGCACCGGCTCGTGCTCGAACCGGAAGCGGTGTGCGGCGAGGTCGTCACCGTGGTGCTGCCGTCGGACCCGGCCGCCCCGGGCGTCACGCGGTACGAGTCGCGTGGAGATGCCGTCCAGGCAGCGGACCGACACCGGCAAGTCCGTCCGCACCCGCCGCTCGCGCACCAGTCGGCGTGAGGAAAGCCAACTCCGGCCCCCGGACACACGGGTGGGGATGGCCGCCAAGATCGCGTCAAGGTCGGCCGGATGGGCGCGAAGATGCCGCAAGGAAGGGTCGGATGCGGCTGGAAACGGTCAGAACCTGGGTGCACTCGCGCACCTCTCAACCATCGTGCGCGGTGGAGAAGTAAGGAGCACGCGCCCATGTCCGTCCTGACCACCGAGCAGCCGGATGCCGTTCCCGCCGGCGAGGAGCCGCCTGATACGGGCGAGCGCCACCGGCTGACCGCTGTTACGGGGCTCGCGGCGCTGTCGCTGGACGCGATGGCGTCCGTGGCGTACGGCCCGGAGGCGATCGTCCTGGTGCTGGCCGGCGCGGGTGCGCACGGCCTCGGTTTCACGCTGCCGGTGACGCTGGCCATCGCGGTCCTGCTGGCGGTGCTGGTGGCCTCCTACCGGCAGGTGATCGCGGCCTTCCCGGACGGCGGCGGTTCCTATGCGGTGGCGAAGAGGCATCTGGGGGCGCACACGAGCCTCGTGGCCGCCGCCTCGCTGGTGCTGGACTACGTGCTCAATGTCGCCGTCGCGGTCACGGCGGGTGTGGCCGCGCTGACCTCCGCTTTCCCCGCACTGTACGGCGACCGGCTGTGGCTGTGCCTGGCGGTGCTCGCGCTGATCACTGCGGTGAACCTGCGCGGGATCGTGGAGTCGGCGAAGGCGTTCATCGTGCCGACGGTCGTCTTCGTCGGTTCGATCTTCGTCCTCATCGCCGTCGGCCTGTCCCGCTCCCACCCGGTGAGCACGGTGACCGCGGCCGGGCATGCCTCGGTTGTCGCGGACAACGCCTCCACGGTGGGGGCGCTGCTTCTGCTGAAAGCATTCGCCTCCGGCTGTGCCGCGCTGACGGGCGTGGAGGCCATCGCCAACGCCGTCCCGACCTTCCGGAGGCCGCGGGCCCGCCGGGCCCAGCGCGCCGAGGTGGCCCTGGGCGCCGTACTCGGCCTGATGCTGATCGGTCTGTCGGTGCTGATCGGCCGCTTCCACCTCCAGCCGGTGCGGGGCGTCACGGTCCTGGCACAGCTCGCGGACGCCTCGCTCGGCCACAACTGGGCTTTCTACGTCATCCAGTTCGCGACGGTGATCCTGTTGGCGCTCTCCGCCAACACCTCCTTCGGCGGGCTGCCGGTGCTGCTGAAGCTGCTCGCCCGTGACAACTACGCGCCGCACGTCTTCGCCCTGAAGGCCGACCGTCAGGTGCACCGGCACGGTGTGCTGGCGCTCGCCGTGGTCTCGGCCGCGCTGCTGGTCTTCTCCGGCGGTGACACCGACACCCTGGTGCCGATGTTCGCGATCGGGGTGTTCGTCGGCTTCACCATCGCCCAGGTGGGCATGGTCCGGCACTGGCGGCTGGAGCGGGGGACGGGCTGGCGCGAAAAGGCGCTGCTCAACGGTTTCGGTGCGGTCCTCACCGGTGTCGCGACCGTCGTGGTCACGGCGAGCAAGTTCACCGAGGGCGCCTGGCTGATCGTCGTCGCGCTCCCGCTGCTGGTGGCCGGCTTCGGGATCGTGCATCGCGCCTACGGCCGGATCGGCGAGCGCCTCGGGCTCGGCTGCATCCCGAAGAGCCCCCATCGCGAGCGCTCGCTCGTGGTCGTCCCGGTGTCCACCCTGTCCCGGCTGACGTCGGAGGCACTGACGGCGGCGGCGTCGCTCGGTGACGAGGTCCGTGCGGTGACCGTGTGTTATCCGGACCCCGAGGACCGGGCCCAGCTGCACGCCCTGGAGCGCGCCTGGGCGAAGTGGGACCCGGGGGTGAAGCTGGTGCAGCTGGCGTGCGAGCGGCGCAGCCTCGGCCGCCCCATCGCCGCGTACGTCCGTGAGGTGGCCGCCGCCGAGCCCGGCACCCGAGTCACCGTGCTGATCCCGGAGGCCGAGCCGGAGCGGCTGTGGCAGCGGCTGCTGCAGAACCAGCGGGGCGCGGTCGTCGCGCACTCGGTGCGGCGGGAGACGGACGCGGTGATCTGCCGGCTTCGCTTCCGGCTGTGAGCCAGGTCACCGACTGTCACACCTGCTTACCGACCGGGATGGGTCAGGAGCCGTAAGAGCCCCGTCAAAGGGGCCCCGGCCGCCGTAAGAGGGTCGTCAACGGGCGACCGGATCCGGCCAGAGAGGCGCTTTCCTCTAATCGTCCGTTCAACCGAACCTCACTCCAGGAGTTCGCGATGGCCGATCTGGCCTTCGTCGTCACCGTGCTCGCGGGTTTCGCGCTGGTGGCCCTTGTCGCCAAGGGGGTGACAAAGCTGTGACCGTCGAAAACGTCGTCGGCCTGGTCGTGGCCGTCGCCCTGCTGGGCTATCTCGTCCTCGCCCTGATCTTCCCGGAGAGGTTCTGAGAACAGATATGGGTCCTGAACTCGCCGGCGTGCTCCAGTTGCTCGCCCTCATCGGCGCACTGGCGCTCGCCTACGTTCCCGTCGGCGACTACATGGCCAAGGTCTACTCCTCGCGCAAGCACCTGCGCGTCGAGGGGTGGATCTACAAGGCCATCGGTGCCAACCCCGACACCGAGATGACCTGGCCCGCGTATCTGCGCGGTGTCCTGGCGTTCTCGGCGGTCAGCGTCCTGTTCCTCTATGTGCTGCAGCGGCTGCAGGGCGTGCTGCCCGGCTCGATGCACTTCTCCTCGGTCAACCCGGCGCAGTCGTTCAACACGGCCGTCTCGTTCGTGACCAACACCAACTGGCAGTCGTACTACGGCGAGCAGACCATGGGGCACGTCGTGCAGACTGCCGGTCTGGCCGTGCAGAACTTCGTCTCCGCGGCCGTCGGCATCGCGGTGGCGGTGGCGCTGGTGCGCGGTTTCGCGCGGTCGCGCACCGGTGAGCTGGGCAACTTCTGGGCCGACCTGGTGCGCGGCACGCTGCGCATCCTGCTGCCGGGCGCCGCGATCGCCGCGATCGTCCTGGTGGCATGCGGAGCGATCCAGAACTTCTCCGGCATCCACGAGGTCGGCCAGTTCATGGGCGGCTCGCAGCAGTGGAACGGCGGCGCCGTCGCCTCCCAGGAGGCCATCAAGGAGCTGGGCACCAATGGGGGCGGTTACTTCAACGCCAACAGCGCCCACCCCTTCGAGAACCCCACCCCCTTCGCCAACCTCTTCGAGATCTTCCTGATCCTCGTCATCCCCTTCTCCCTGACTCGCACCTTCGGTGTGATGGTCGGCTCGGTGAAGCAGGGTTACGCGATCCTCGCCACGATGTTCACCATCTGGCTGGGTTTCGTGGCGCTGATGATGTGGACGGAGTTCGCCCACCACGGCCCGGCGCTGCAGGCGGCGGGCGGGGCGATGGAGGGCAAGGAGACGCGGTTCGGTGTCGGCGCGTCGTCGATCTTCGCGGTGTCTACCACGCTCACCTCGACCGGTGCGGTGGACTCCTTCCACTCCTCCTTCACCGGTCTCGGCGGCGGCATCACCATGCTCAGCATGATGCTGGGCGAGATCGCGCCCGGTGGTACCGGCTCCGGCCTCTACGGCATGCTGATCATGGCCGTCATCGCGGTGTTCATCGCCGGCCTGATGGTGGGCCGCACACCCGAGTACCTCGGCAAGAAGATCGGCGGCCGCGAGATGAAGCTCGCCGCCTGCTACATCCTGATCACCCCGGCGCTGGTGCTGGTCTTCACCGCGGCCTCCATGGCCCTGCCGACCCCGCCGCACTCGATGCTCAACTCCGGCGCACACGGGTTCTCCGAGGTCCTGTACGCGTTCACGTCGGCGTCGAACAACAACGGTTCGGCCTTCGCCGGTCTGAACGCGAACACCGACTGGTTCAACACCATGACCGGACTCGCGATGCTGCTCGGCCGCTTCCTGCCGATGGTGTTCGTCCTGGCGCTGGCCGGCTCGCTCGCCGAGCAGACGCCGGTCCCGGTGACCGCGGGCACCCTGCGCACCGAGAAGCCGCTGTTCACCGGCCTGCTGGTGGGCGCGATCCTCATCATCACCGGTCTGACCTATTTCCCGGCCCTGGCGCTGGGTCCGCTGGCCGAGGGGCTGGCGTCATGACCACCCGCATAGACAAGCAAGAGGACTCGATGTCCACAGCCACTCCCACCCGGGCGCCGCACAGCGACGTCCCCACCGGGCACAAGCCCGCCGAGGGCCGTGTCGGAGCGGGCCTCTTCGACCCCAAGGCACTGGTCAAGTCCCTGCCGGACGCGTTCCGCAAGCTCGACCCGCGGGTGATGGTCAAGTCCCCCGTCATGTTCGTCGTGTGGGTCGGCTCCGTCCTGACCACCGTCTTCTCCTTCCAGCACCCGGGACAGTGGTTCGGCTGGACCATCAGCGCCTGGCTGTGGCTGACCGTGATCTTCGCCAACCTGGCGGAGGCGGTCGCCGAGGGCCGCGGCAAGGCCCAGGCCGACACCCTGCGCAAGGCCAAGACCGACACCGTCGCCCGCCGGCTGCTGAAGGACGGCTCCGAGGAGCAGGTCCCCGGCACCGCGCTGACCATCGGTGATCTGGTCGTCTGCGAGGCCGGTGACATCATCCCCGGTGACGGTGACGTCGTCGAGGGCGTCGCCTCGGTGGACGAGTCGGCGATCACGGGTGAGTCCGCCCCGGTCATCCGCGAGTCCGGCGGTGACCGCAGCGCCGTGACCGGCGGTACGAAGGTTCTCTCCGACCGGATCGTCATCAAGATCACGACGAAGCCCGGCGAGACCTTCATCGACCGGATGATCAACCTGGTCGAGGGCGCGGCCCGGCAGAAGACGCCCAACGAGATCGCGCTGAACATCCTGCTCGCCTCGCTGACCATCGTGTTCCTGCTGGCGGTGGCGACCCTGCCGCCGTTCGCGAACTTCGCCCACACGCACCTGACAATGGTCGTGCTGGTGGCCCTGCTGGTCTGTCTGATCCCGACCACGATCGGCGCCCTGCTCTCCGCGATCGGCATCGCGGGCATGGACCGGCTGGTGCAGCGCAACGTGCTGGCCATGTCGGGCCGTGCGGTCGAGGCCGCCGGTGACGTCTCCACGCTGCTGCTGGACAAGACCGGCACCATCACCCTCGGCAACCGCCAGGCCGCCGAGTTCGTGCCGGTCAAGGGCTCCACCGAGGCGGAGGTGGCGGACGCGGCCCAGCTGTCGTCGCTGGCCGACGAGACGCCCGAGGGCCGCTCCATCGTCGTCCTGGCGAAGGAGAAGTACGGGCTGCGCGAACGCCACCAGGGCGAACTGACCGGCGCGGAGTGGATCGAGTTCACCGCCCAGACCCGGATGTCGGGTGTGGACGTCGAGGGCCGCAGGATCCGCAAGGGCGCCACAGCCTCGGTCATCGCCTGGGTCGAGGAGCAGGGCGGCACGGTGGCCAAGGACGCCGACGCGATAGCCAACCGGATCTCCGAGGCGGGCGGCACGCCCCTGCTCGTTGCCGTCAAGGACGACAAGGGCGCCCGGGTGCTGGGTGTCATCCATCTCAAGGACGTGGTCAAGGAGGGCATGCGGGAGCGGTTCGAGGAACTGCGCCGCATGGGCATCAAGACGGTCATGATCACGGGTGACAACCCGCTGACCGCGAAGGCGATCGCCGAGGAGGCGGGCGTCGACGACTTCCTCGCGGAGGCCACCCCCGAGGACAAGATGGCCCTCATCAAGCGGGAGCAGGCGGGCGGCAAGCTGGTCGCGATGACCGGTGACGGCACCAACGACGCACCGGCCCTGGCACAAGCCGACGTCGGCGTGGCGATGAACACCGGTACGTCGGCCGCCAAGGAGGCCGGCAACATGGTCGACCTCGACTCCAACCCGACGAAGCTGATCGAGATCGTGGAGATCGGCAAGCAGTTGCTGATCACCCGCGGAGCGTTGACGACGTTCTCCATTGCCAACGACGTCGCGAAGTACTTCGCGATCATCCCGGCACTCTTCGCGGCGGTCTATCCGGGCCTGGACAAGCTGAACATCATGCACCTGTCCTCGCCGAACTCCGCGATCCTGTCGGCCGTCGTCTTCAACGCGCTGATCATCATCGCGCTGGTGCCGCTGTCCCTGAAGGGCGTGCGCTACCGGCCGATGAGCGCGGACAGGATGCTGCGGCGCAACCTCGGGATCTACGGCATCGGCGGCCTGATCGCGCCCTTCATCGGCATCAAGATCATCGACATGCTCATCTCCCTCATTCCCGGAATCGGCTGATCGCCATGAACAACTCCGTAACGAACACCGTCCGGTTGCTCGGGGCGGGCCTGCGGGCCCTCCTCGTGCTGACCCTGGTGACGGGCGTCATCTACCCGCTGGTGGTGACCGGCATCGCCCAGGGGCTGTTCGGCAACAAGGCGAACGGCTCCGAGATCAAGGCGGACGGCAAGGTGGTCGGCTCGTCCCTGATCGGGCAGTCGTACAACCTGCCGCTGAAGAAGGGCCAGGAGACGCCGGACCCGGACCTGAGGTGGTTTCAGGGGCGCCCGGCGAACGGGCTCGGCGCGAACAGCGTCAACATGCAGTACAAGCTGATCCTGTCCGGCGCCACCAACCTGTCCGCCGACAGCGGCGCGGTGAACGGCAAGTGCCCGGACAAGCCCGCGGACAAGACGCTCTGCGCCCAGGTGCTCGCCGCCGAGGACGCCGTCGTCAAGGACAACTCGATCCCCGGCTACAAGGTCAAGGGGTCCGACGTCCCCGCCGACGCCGTCACCTCCTCCGGCTCCGGACTGGACCCGGCCATCTCCCCGGAGTACGCCGAACTCCAGGTCCACCGGGTTGCCGAGAAGAACGGCCTGCCCGTCGCCCAGGTGGAGAAGCTGGTCAAGGAGCACACCGAAGGCCGCACTCTGGGCTTCATGGGCGAGCCCCGGGTGAACGTCCTGGAGCTCAACATCGCGCTCAAGGACCTCGCGGCGAAGAAGTGACGGCCTTACGCCACCACATGGGAGTCGGCGAACCCGGGACGGAACCCGGGTTCGCCGGCTCCCGTAGCCATGACGTCTCTGAGCGCGGCACCCGTCTGCACGCTCTTCCCTCACCACACTGACCGGCCCGGCCGGGGCCGTACCAGGAGCAGATGACCGCGCTACGACGCTGGTCCGGCCCTCGAGTACCGGAGCCCGACACGCGTCACAACGGCTGGTGTGTGACCGGCGCGCCCTATACCTCGATGTGCGAGCCCATGATGACCGTGCGGTCGCGGGGGAGGCCGAAGTACTCGGCGGCGTCGGCCGTGATGTAGGAGGTGGCGATGAACAGCCGTTTGCGCCAGGGCGCCATCGTCGGTGACTTGCCGCGCCGAAGGTCGATCTTCGACAGGAAGTAGGAGGCCTGGTCGAGGTGCAGCGGTCCCTCGGTCCGGGCCGGGTCGAGCAACGCCAGGGTGCCGGGCACGTCCGGTGTCTCCATGTAGCCGAACAGAGCGGTCACGTGGATGATCCCGTCGTCGGCGTAGCCGAGGTCGTCGACGACGACCCGCTGGTCGGCCGGGACACGGGGCACGGGTTGGGTCTCGAGGCAGAGGATCACGACCTGGTCGTGCCGGACGTGGTTGTGCTCGACGTTGGCCCGCATGGCCAAGGGCGCGGTCTGCTTGCCCCGGTTGAGGAAGACCGCCGTGCCGGGGATCCGGAGCGTCGGCACCCTCCCCGAGCGGAGGTCGTCGATGAACTCGGGCAACGGGCCTTCGAGGCGCGCCCGTTCGGCGGTCACCAGCTCGCGGCCGCGTTGCCAGGTCGTCATGACGGTGAACGCGGTGACGCCGATCAGCAGCGGCAGCCACGCGCCGTGGACAAGTTTGGTCATGTTGGCCGCCACGAACAGCAGGTCCACGAAGAGGAGTACGGCTGCACCGATGCCGACCAGCCACACCGGCGTGCCCCATTGCGCGCGGGCGACGTAGAAGAACAGCAGGGTGGTGATGGTGATGGTGCCGGTGACCGCCATGCCGAAGGCGAAGGCCAGCGCGGTGGAGCTGCGGAAGGCGAAGACCAGGGTGAGGACCGAGACCATCAGCAGCCAGTTGATCCAGGGGACGTAGATCTGGCCGATGGTGGATTCGGAGGTGTGCGCGATCCGCAGCCTCGGCAGGTAACCGAGCTGGGCGGCCTGGGAGGCGACCGAGTACGCGCCGGTGATCACGGCCTGGGAGGCGATCACCGTGGCCGCCGTGGCCAGCAGGACCATCGGCAGGCGCCCCCAGACGGGTGTGAGCAGGAAGAACGGGCTGCTGATGTTGTGCGGGTCGGCGAGGATCTTGGCGCCCTGACCGAGGTAGCTCAGGATGCACGCGGGGAAGACGAGGATCAGCCAGGCGCGGGTGATCGACCGGCGACCGAAGTGCCCCATGTCGGCATACAGCGCCTCGGCCCCGGTGACCGCGAGCACGACCCCGGCCAGGGCGAAGAAGGCGGTGCCGAAATGGCCGAACAGGAAGCCGAGGGCGTAAGCCGGCGACAGTGCCCGGAGGATGGACGCGTGACCCGCGATGCCGGCGACACCGCAGGCGCCGATGGACACGAACCAGGCGATCATGACCGGCCCGAACACCCGGCCCACCGCCGCGGTTCCCCGGCGCTGCACCACGAACAGCACCACGATGATCACCGCGGTGATCGGCACGATCACGCTGTGCAGCGACGGCTGGACGACTTTCAGTCCCTCGACCGCGGACAGCACCGAGATCGCCGGGGTGATCATGCTGTCACCGAAGAACAGCGACGCGCCGAAGATGCCCAGCGCGGCCAGGACGGCCGCCGCTCGCCGGCTCCGCCGTGAGCTCGATCGTCGCACCAGGGTGATCAGCGCCATGATGCCGCCCTCACCGTCGTGGTCGGCGCGCATCGCCAGCAGCACATAGGTGACCAGGACGATGACCACAACCGACCAGAACACCAGCGACACCACCCCGTACACGTTCTGCGTGGTGACGGGGACGGGATGCGGGTCGCTCGGGTTGAAGACGGTCTGGAGGGTGTAGATCGGGCTGGTCCCGATATCACCGAAGACCACACCGAGAGCACCGATCACCAGCGCGAGACGCACCGTGTCGTGCACGCTCGGACCATGAGCCTCCGGCGGCCGCTGTGCGGATCCGCCGCCCGACGCGGCCTCGTGGCCGGGATCGGCCATGGCATCCTCCTCCGCTCGGCCGCTGTGCTGCAGGCTAGGTGCCCTACGCCGCGACGATACCGATCACGCGCACAACCGTTCCTAGCGCACGCCGCTTCGTGCGAACCGGGTCACCTCGTCTGGCCTCCGGCGAAGGTCTTCAACGAGGGCGAGCAGCTCCGGTGGCGCGGCCGGGCTCGCAGGGCGCGGCTCTCGGGTCACAGACCGGTTCCCGGCGGATTGGCCCACAGGGCGGCCCGGCAGCAATGCGGGCCGGCGGCCCGGCCACCAGGGGGGCGCGGTGACCGTCCGGCGGCAGCATGCTGGGCGGCAACCTGTTTACGATTCATTGCTCGCGAGCGAGTGCGCCGTCGGCGTGGTGGGCCCGCCGGGTCAGACGAGGGCGGCGACGAGCAGGGTGAAGGCGGCGATGATGACGGCGACGCGGACGTAGTGCTTTGCGATCGCAGTCGCCCTGAGGTGCGGTGCCGCAGGCTGCCCCACCCAGGCGGCGCTCTGAGAGGTCGACGACGACGGCAACGCCACGCCGGACACCGCGCCGACACCCGGCCTCGGGCTGCTCGGCATGCGCGAACGCGTCACCGCCCTCGGCGGCCGGCTGCGCGCCGGACCGCGCAGCGAGCGCGGCTTCACCGTCCAGGCCGAACTCCCCGTGGAGCAGATGTCATGATCCGCGTCCTGCTGGTCGACGACCAGCCGCTCATTCGCAGCGGATTCCGCGCGCTCCTCGGGGAGCGCCCAGTCCAGGCACCGCGTGCAGGGGAAGACGGGCCGGCACGTCGCGGTCGACGAGGCGGGCAGGGTGCTGGGCTGGGTCGCGGCGGTGCCCGTGTCCGACCGGTGCGCCTATGCCGGCGTCGTCGAGCACTCGGTGTACGTCCACGCCGACGCCCGCGGCCGAGGCATCGGTACGGCCCTGCTGCCTGCCCTGATCGGCTCGACCGAGGCGGCGGGCGTCTGGACGATCCAGTCCGGCGTCTTCCCGGAGAACACCAGCAGCCTCTCCCTGCACCGCGCTGCAGGTTTCCGTGTCATCGGCACCCGCGAACGCTTCGGCCGGCACCACGGCGTATTGCGGGACGTCGTCCTGATCGAACGCCGCAGCCCCGCCATCGCATGACCGTCAGGAGCAGCGAAGCAGAATCATGAAGCCGTAGTCCATGTGGAGCTGCTGGTGGCAGTGGAACAGGGACAGCCCTGGCTGGTCGGCGGTGAAGTCGAAGTCGAGGCTCTGGTAGCCGCCGAGCATGACGACGTCCTTGCGCAGGCCGCGGGTGGGGGTGCCGGCGATGTGGGTGACCTCGAAGGTGTGGCGGTGCAGGTGGACGGGGTTCCACGAGGGCTGAGACGCGTTCGGCGGTGCCGATCCACAGCACCGGCACTCGGGCCTGGCAGGGCACAGGGTTGCCGTCGAGCGCGACCACGGTGAAGGTGTGGCCGGGCAGGGCGAGGCTGCGGATCTCGGTGGCGCTGGCGTTGAGGACGTGGAAGAGCACGCGCTGTCCGGTCTTGACCTTGATGGGCTCGCCGTGGCCGAGTTTGCGGCCGTTGACACTGAAGACGCGGTAGCCGACCTCGTAGCCGCGCGGCATGCCCCGGGCCAGCGAGTCGGCCATCGCCTGCTCGCCTTTGCGTTTCAGTTCCGGCACCGGGGAGCCGGCCAGGAAGGTCTCGGGGATGTCCCCGCCGTGGCTGAGGGAGGGCTGGAACTCCTTCAGGGTCAGGAACACTTCCTGGTCGTAGGCCCCGGGGTTGTTCTTCGGCTCGATGTAGACCGGGCCGGCCTGACCGGTGTAGGTGCCGCGGGCCAGATCGTCCATTGCTGCCACATGGGTGTGGTAGAAGCGGAAACCGGCCGGTCCGGGGGTGAACGACAGGCGCCGCATCCCGTACGCGGGGATGTACGGGGTGCCTTCCTCCGCGGCTCCGTCCACGTCGGCGGGGACCCGCTGGCCGTGCCAGTGCAGCAGTTCCGGGGTACCGGTGTCGTTGTGCACGTCGACCACGACCGGGCGGCCTTCGGTGAACCGCAGCAGCGGTCCGGGGAACTGCCCGTTGTACGTCGTGGTGGAGACGACCGTGTCCGGCGCGAGTTCGACGCGTCCGGTCGCGATCCGCACCGTGTAGTCCGCCTTGCGCGAAGGAGCGGCCCCGCTCAGCGCCGCGCGGGAGTCGCATCCGGTCACGGCACCGGCGCCCGCTCCGGCCAGCACGGACGCGCTACCCAGCTTGAGGGCGTCGCGGCGAGAGATGGGCACGGCTCTGCTCCTTTACGACGTGCCCGAACCGACCGGTTCAGCACGTGACTACTGTGTGTATCCAATCGAGTTCCTGAAGTGAATATCGCAGCCCGATACCGGATCTGTGTGCCGTGGTGGCGTCGTGGCGCACATCGCCGGTCCGTCCGGCGTAGCGAGTGCGGTGCCCGCCGGATCGGCGCCGTTGGGAAGGGGGCTGTCCAGCCAGGGCACAGGCGGGAGCATTCCGGCCTGAGCGTGCCCGAGCGTAGACTCGTAGGCCGATATCGGTTTCGTCACTGCCTGGGCGGGCGGGGTGGGGGTGGACAGTGCGTGAGTTCCAGCGGGGCGCGGTGCGGCTGCACATCCTGCACCACGCCGCCGAAGGGGAGATCCACGGGGCGTGGATGACGGAGGAACTGGCTCATCACGGCTACCAGATCAGCCCCGGCACGCTGTATCCGACGCTGCACCGGCTGGAAGCCGACGGACTACTGGTCTCCGAGCAGCGCGTCGTCGACGGCCGTGCCCGGCGCGTCTACACAGCCACGGAGGCTGGGAAGAAGGCACTGGCCGAGGACCGCAGAGCGTTGGCGGAGCTGGCTCGCGAAGTCCTGGGTGACGGGTCGTAGGGCTGCAAGCGGACGGGGCGGCGGTATGCGGCGCTGGTGTCAGCGGTGATGAGGCCGGGCGGATTCCGCCAGAGATGCTGTTCATAGCAGTCAACCGCACTTCGGCGAGTGGTCACCCCGGGGCACAGCTCATCCCCTCTCAGCACGGGTCTTTGGCGCCCGGACGGGGGACAGGGCATCACCCGTAGGCGGGATCGGTGCCGTCCGGTTACGCGTGGCAAGGCGACAGTGAAGGACGATGCCGAGGTCACCGTCGTCTGACCTGAGGCAAGGTCTCCGAATGACGCAGGCACGCACCTGGCTGTCCCGGCTCACGTACACCAGCGCACCGGGGGCGGTGCTGTGGATTCGCTTCTACGTGGGAGCGATCTTCCTTTCCGAGGGCATCTTGAAGTTCGTGCGTCCCGCCGCGCTGGGCATTGGCCGGTTCGACAAGGTCGGCATCCCCGCGCCTGCCTTCTTCGCCGCGTTCGACGGAGTCTTCGAGATCGGCTGCGGCCTCCTGATCCTGGCAGGGCTGCTCACCCGGGTGGCCGCGGTGCCCATGGTGATCGACATGATCTGCGCCCTGGCGATCACGAAGCTGCCGCTCCTGTGGGGACATGTAGCCCTGTTCAAGGGGGAGAGCGGCTGGTGGGACTTCGCTCACGAGTCCCGCGTGGAGGTCGCTCAACTGTGTGGCAGCGTCTTCCTGCTCCTTGTGGGCGCCGGCCGTTACTCCCTCGACGCTCGCCTGCACCACAACCTGACCGCCGAGGCCACGCCTCAGCCGCGCCGCAACTGACCATGCTGGAACTGTGGTTCTGGTCACGCCGGAGTGGCTGGATCGGTGAGCGTCCCGCATTGTGCGCGTACGGCACGCGCCCAACGGCTCTCCTCGCTGACAGGCGGGATGGAGCCTAAGCGATCTTGATGGTCTTGGTGACGGTGACCTCGTCGATGTCGGTGAGGACGGTAGTGATCGCCATGACGGCGACGGCGAGGGCCACCTCTGCCAGCACGGTGCGGCGAAGTCCCCGACGGCAGGATGCTTGACCGGGAGCGGGCCAGTCCACCGCACTCGATTCCCGCCCGCTGAAAGACTCCAACGGAGCCGGTCCCACGCCGCCGGAGCCGGCCTCGCCCGCATCGCCCCGGTGCGCGCCTACCGGCTGCGGCTCCCGAGTGACGGCGGAGACGGGATGGCTGTCAGCGGAGACCACCCGCCAGGACACCGTGTACGTGCCTTGGGCGAGCTTCGCGGGCAAGGCTACTTGAGCCGAGTCGGAGTGGCCCGCCGCGTGCGTCGGCTTGCCCGTGTGCACTTCGTGGTTGTCCGGGTCGAGGATGCCGAAGGAGTTGTCGAGCAGACCGACGCTCTCGGTGAAGGCCAGTGTCACCTGCTTCGGCGCCGACTTCACGACGCTGCCGTCGGCCGGGGCGCTCCCCGTCAACACCGCGTGCGCCGAGGCGGTACCAGCACCGCCGAACAGGAGCATGACCAACAGGGTGCCCGTCAGGGCCAGGCCCCTGACGGGCGCGCGGCCCCACAGCCGCATGCTCCAGACCGTGTGCCGTCCGTCTGCCTGTCCGTCCACGCCACGTCTCCGCATCCGCAACTCCCGGTCTCGGATACGTACGGACACGGCGAACGCCCTGCTCATCGCAACGGGATTTCGGCGGTCGCGCCCGTCAACCGCGATCGGCGTAAGAGGCTGTGGCGTCCGGGACCTGACCAGGACCGGGCACCAGCGGGTGATCACGTAGCCGTCGCGGTACCACAGCACCCCACCGGCCGGCCCGTCACCAGCCTCGTACGCGACCCGGCCGCCCTCGTCCGCATCGCCGCCTCCAGCATGGTCGGCGACGGCGAGTACGGGCACTGGCCACGCCCGGTCAGGGTCGCGACGGGGGTCATCCGATGTTCATCTCTGGTAGGTATCGTCTTGCGATATCGGGTGTCGATAGATGGGTGTACGGAGTGAGCCAGGCGTCGCAGGGCGGTGGAGCCGCTGTGCTGGAGCGGAGGCTGGGCGTATTCGATGCCGTGGTCATCGGGCTGGGCTCGATGATCGGTGCGGGGGTCTTCGCCGCTCTGGCGCCGGCCGCGCGGGCGGCGGGCTCGGGACTGCCGGTGGGGCTGGCCGTCGCTGCTGTGGTGGCGTACTGCAACGCCACGTCCTCGGCCCGGCTGGCGGCACGCTACCCGCAGTCCGGTGGGACGTATGTGTACGGCCGTGAGCGGCTGGGCGACTTCTGGGGCTACCTCGCCGGATGGGGCTTCGTGGTGGGCAAGACCGCCTCGTGCGCGGCGATGGCGCTCACCGTGGGCTCGTATGTGTGGCCGGACCAGGCGCACGCCGTCGCGGTTGCTGCCGTGGTGGCGCTGACCGCGGTGAACTACGTGGGCGTGCAGAAGGCCGCGTGGCTGACCCGGGCGATCGTCGCCGTGGTCCTGGCCGTGCTGGCAGCCGTGGTGGTGGCCTGCCTCACCTCCAGTACTGCACGGACCGGGCGGCTGGACATCGGCTCGGACGCCTCCGTCACCGGGGTGTTGCAGGCGGCCGGGCTGCTGTTCTTCGCCTTCGCCGGGTACGCGCGGATCGCGACCCTGGGCGAAGAGGTGCGGGACCCGGCCCGCACCATTCCCCGCGCCATTCCCCTCGCCCTGGGGATCACGCTGATCGTGTACGCGGCGGTCGCCGTGTCCGTGCTGGCCGTCCTCGGCCCGAACGGGCTGGCAAGGGAGAGCGCGCCGCTGGCCGAGGCGGTACGGCAGGCCGGTGTGCCGGGGTTGGTCCCGGTGGTTCGGGTCGGAGCGGCGGTGGCGGCACTCGGGTCGTTGCTCGCGCTGATCCTGGGCGTCTCGCGGACCACGCTGGCCATGTCCCGGGATCAACACCTGCCTCATGCGCTGTCCGCTGTGCATCCGCGGTTCAAGGTGCCGTATCGCGCGGAGCTCCTGGTGGGCACTGTGGTGGCGATTCTGGCCGCCACCACGGACGTGCGCGGCGCGATCGGCTTCTCGTCCTTCGGCGTTCTCGCCTACTACGCCGTGGCGAACGCCTCCGCCTGGACCCTGACCGAGGAGGAGGACCGGCCACCGCGCCTCATCCCCGTCCTCGGGCTGGCCGGCTGCCTGGTCCTGGCCTTCACCCTGCCCGCGACGTCGGTGGCATGGGGAGCGGCGGTGCTCGCGCTCGGGGCTGCGGCCTACGGCGTACGCCGGCGCCTCACGGCACGACCGGCGTCGTAGGAACCGGCTCATGAACGCTGTGTGAGGCCCCTTGCCTGCCCAGCGGTACGACGTCTCACCCTCGTCGGGGTTGACTCAGCGGGGTGCAGAGAGCCGGGAAGCGTGCCGGGTGATGCGCGTGGCGGCGAACTCCGTTCCTGCCACGAACCGCATCATCGGGCCGAACATCGGGGCCGCGAGTGAACCTGTGAAGTACAGGCCGGGCACCGAGGACTCGAACGACGCTGACAGGTGGGGTGCCTTCGATCCCGGGACGCAGGTCAGGGCGCCGCGCACCGTGGGCGACAGGAACGGGACCGCGTCCAGATCGAGCCGGTAGCCGGTGGCCGCGAGCACGTGATCGACCGCGAACGTCTCGGATCCACCGGGCCCCGCGACTTCCAGGCGCACCCCGGACCCATCCGCTTCAGCCCGGGTGACGCGGCTGGACGTGCGGACCGGCACGACGTCCTCCACCCGGTCCCGCAGCCACCAGCCGCCCGACGGCCCCAACGCGCGGCGGAACAGCAGCATGCGGGCGGCCGCGGGAAACCTCCGCAGTCCTCCCGGGGCCCTGCAGACCGCGGCCAGGACCCAGCCCGTGCCCAGCGGCGAGGCAGGCTTGGCCACGCGCTGCGCCCAGGGCCGGACCGGATCCGGCTTCGTCCCCCACAGCACGCGCGCTTCCCGGACCAGTACCTGAACCTCGGTGCCGGCCTCATGCAGCAACGCGGCGCTCTCCAGGGCGGACTGACCACCGCCGATCACCGCGACACGCTGACCGGCGTACGGCGACAGGTCGGTGTGGTGGCTGGTGTGCGACACCAGAGAACCCACACCGGGCCCTTCGGGAGCGAGCCGCCGCAGTTCCTCGGGGACATGGGCAAGACCGTTCAGTCCCGTGGCCACCACGACAGCGGCGGCCGGCAGCTCCCGCCCGTCGTCCAGCCGGACGAGGAAACCCCGCCCTGACGGGGCCTGCTCGACGGCCACGACCCGGGCCGGGTCCACCTCGCCGACATGGCGCTTCTGGAACCACATCCCGTAGCGCACGAACACATCGCAGGGGATCGGCGTCAGCTCCGTCAGCTCCGGCTCACCGTGCACGCGGCGGAAATCCGCAAGGCGCGCGCCCGGCTCCGGCGCGGACAGGTCGGTCGCGTCCGGGGTCGATTTCAGGAACATGCCGGTGGCCATGGAATGCCGCCAACTGCCCAGCACGTCACCGAAGATGCGGACCGGTACCCCTGCCCCTCGAAGATGTGCGGCCACTGACAGGCCGTACGGACCCGCCCCCACCACGACGACCGGAAGCCCCGCGCGCCCGGCGAACGCCAGCTCGTGGGCAGGGTGTTGCCCAGGCAGCGACTGTGTCATGCATCCCCCTGCTGATCCCGACGCCGCCTTCCCCAAGGCAGCGCGTACTTCGGGATGGCACGTCGGCGCACCGCCGCCGCACCCGTCCCCCCTCCGTCGCCCAGTGTGGCCTGTCAGCCGGTATCGGTCGACGATATCGGCACACGTTGGCCAAAACGTGGTCGAACGGTAGGGCGCGGATTGCCTCGCCGAACCTGTGCCCAGCCACTACCGTTGCGGCGCACCCTCGCTGCGACTCGCGCCCTCTTTCGCTTGCCACGAGCGCTTCTTGACGATCGGATAGCACTCCGTACCGCCATTGTTCACCGGTGCACTACAGGGAGTTGGGTGCGGAGTCGGTATGTGTGTGGGCTGTGGGTAGACAGTGCCTCGGGCGGCGGGGGAGGTCTTCGCCGCGCGTTGCCTTCAATGAGGGAGCGACATGGCAGGGTTCATACGCGGGCGCAGACAGTGGCGTCTTGCGGCGGGGGCGGCCGTCGTGGGCGCGATCGCCGCGGTCACGCTGGCGCCGGCCTCGGCATCGGCCCATGAGGAGCACCACCCCAAGGCGCACAAGATCGGCCACGTGTGGACGATCATCCTGGAGAACAAGTCGTACGAGGCCACCTTCACCGGCCTCAACCAGAACAGCTACCTGTGGAAGACGCTCCCGTCCTACGGCGAGCTGCTCACCCAGTACTACGGCACCGGCCACTACAGCCTGGACAACTACATCAGCCTGGTGTCCGGGCAGGCCCCCGCGCCGGACAACCAGAGCGACTGCCCGCAGTACAAGGACGTCTCCCCAGGCACCCCGGCAGCCGACGGCCAGGTCAACGCCACCACGGGCTGTGTCTACCCGTCCTCGGTGAAGACGCTCTTCAACCAGCTCGATGCGAAGAAGGTCCCGTGGAAGGTGTACGCCCAGGACATGGGCAACACCCCCACCCGCGAGAACGCCTACCAGTGCGGCATCCCCGGCGACCCCTCGGGCAACGGCGTGCCGGACCCGGGCGGCGCGACCGCGGAGGACCAGTACGTGCCCAAGCACAACCCGGTGCCCTGGTTCCGCTCGCTGATCGACAACCCGAACGACTGCGCCAAGGTCGCCCCCCTCGACGGGCTCGCCGCCACCGCGGGGCACCCGGCCGTGTCCGGCCTGGCGCAGGACCTCAAGAGCGAGAAGACCACGCCGCGCTTCAACTGGATCAGCCCGAACAACTGCTCCGACGCGCACGACGCCACCTGCAAGGGCGACAACCTCTCCGGTGACCCGAACAATCACCAGGGCGGCCTGTACGCCTCGGACAGGTTCCTGGAGAAGGTCGTCCCCCAGATCATGGCCTCCCCGGCGTACCAGCACGACGGCATGATCCAGATCATCTTCGACGAGGCGTTCCCGCCCTACAAGATGTACGGCAACTCCATCGCCGACTACACCGGCAACACGGACAAGACGCTGAACACCCCCACCGACACCGCGCAGTCGGTCGTCGCGTGCTGCAACGAGCTGCCCGGCCCGAACACCACCCAGCCCGGCTTCCAGGCGTTCGGCCAGGACACCACCCCGGGCGGCGGCATCACCGGCGCCGTGTTCCTCTCCCGCTACATCAAGCCGGGCTCCGTCAGCGAGCAGCCCTACAACCACTACTCGTGGCTGCGCAGCATGGAGGACCTGTTCGGCGTCCGCCACGGCGGCACCGACGGCCACGGCCACCTCGGCTACGCGGCCGCCGACGGCCTGCGCCCGTTCGGCGCGGACGTCTACAACAACCCCTCGGGCAAGGCCCTGGCCCCGGCGCCCTCGGGCAGCATCGTCTACCCGGCCGTGGCCCGCATCGACGACCCCGAGCACCCCGTCATCAAGACGCCCTGACCCGGGCAGCTGACCGGAAGGGAAAGACCTGCCACTGATGACCGCTGCGCGCACCGCGGCACCACGCCGGGCCGGCATCCGTCGGCCCGGCGCGTGGCGCACCCACACAAAGACCGCCCTGGCCACGCTCGCCTGCACGGCCCTCGCTCTGGCCCTGACCGGATGCGGCGGGCACCCCACGCCCAAGGCGACCGACGATGCGGCCAACACCGTCAAGAGACTGGGCGCCGTCCCCATCCCCAGCCCACCGACCGCACAGGCCACCCCCACCGCCAGTGAAAAGCACCTGCAACTGCTGGCCATGGGCTACTCCGTACACGCCCAACTTCCCGGTGCGAACGCGGTGGTGACCGCCGGCGGCCCGACAGAGAACCCGATCGCCAAGCCCAACGGCGTTCCCGACCACGCAACCGGCACGATCACCATGACCGTCCGCGATGCCACCGGCCCGCTCACCCTCCACGCCGCCGACTTCACCTCTCGCGACGAGAACGGCAAGGCAATCCCACTGACCGCCCACGGACCCGCCACTGTCACGGCCAGCCCCGGACGGACAGTGATGCTGACCCTGGCTGGGACCTACAAGGCCGGTGCCGCCGAACTCACCTGGCGACACGACGGCAAGACCATCGCCGTCTGGGACTTCAACATCGAACTCGACTGATGCGCGATCGGGGCGCCGGAATCGTAGTCGCGAACAGACGGGGAAGGAAGGGGCACGTTCGAGAGGTGCAAGCGGACCGACGGCTGCAAAGTGACCCGCCGAGGATGGCTTGATCGCGGCGCCGGTTGCTTTGGGGACCTGACCAGCTTGGTTTCGGCATCCGCAACCACTTGGCCAGGACGTTACTCGGCAAGTCGGACCCGCTCGATGCGCAGGCCGTCGCGCGGGCCGTGCTCAGTGGCCGAGCCCGGGCCCGGGCCAAGTCCGGCGACGGTCCGGTGCACAGCGCCCGGATGTTCGAACTCGCCAAGGACTCCGCGGTCAAGGCCCGTACCCAGGCGATCAACCAGCTCAAAGCCGTCCTGGTCATCGCCGATCCCGCACTGCGGGAACGACTGTCCAGCCTGGGCAACCGCGAACTGTTCCGCACCTGCGCACGCCTCGGCCCAGGCGACGGCGAGGGCGCGGTGGCCCAGGCCACCCACATGACCCTGAGAATGCTCGCCGAGCGCATCGAACAGCTCACCGGGCAGATCGATGAGCTGAACCAACGCCTGACCCAGCTCGTCGAACACCGGGCCCCACGGCTGCTCGTACCGGTGGGCATCGGCCCGGACAGCGCTGTCACGCTGCTGATCACCATGGGAGACAACCCCGAGCGGCTGAACACCGAGGCATCCTTTGCCGCCCTTTGCGGAGTCAGCCCCGTCGAGTATTCGTCGGGCCGGCGGAGCACGCGCCGGCTCAACTGCGGCGGCGACCGCCCGGCGAACGCGGCCCTGCACCGCATCGTGTTCACCCGGCTGCGCCACGACCCGCGCACCCAGGCGTACTACGAACGCCGCACTCAGGAGGGCAAGACCCGGCGTGAGATCATCCGATGCCTCAAGCGATATGCCGCCCGCGAGGTCTTCAACCTGGTCGGAACGGTACCCGGCGTTCCCCCGTTATAGGCGCGTCCGTGAGACGTGAGAGGGTCTGAGGCGTGAGTGAGACACCGTCGAACACCCTGCAATACCGCTTTGACGGGCCGGAAGAGGCTCCCGTCCTGATCCTGGGTCCCTCACTGGGTACCACATGGCACATGTGGGACCGGCAGATTCCGGAGCTAGCCAAGCAGTGGCGGGTCTTCCGGTACGACCTGCCGGGCCACGGCGGCGCCCCCGCACACCCGGTGGGTTCCGTCGCCGACCTCACCAGCCGGCTGCTGGCCACGCTGGACGGGCTCGGAGTGCAGCGCTTCGGCTACGCGGGCTGTGCCCTGGGCGGCGCCGTCGGCATCGAGCTGGCCCTGCGCCACCCCGAGCGCCTGTCCTCGCTCGCCCTGATCGCCGCGTCGCCCCGCTTCGGCACGGCCGACGAGTTCCGTCAGCGCGGTGTGATCGTCCGGACCAACGGACTCGACCCCATCGCCCGGACCTCCCCCGAGCGCTGGTTCACCTCGGGCTTCGCGGCCGCCCAGCCCGCGATCACCGGGTGGGCCGTGCAGATGGTGCGCACCACCGACCCCGGCTGCTACATCGCGGCCTGCGAGGCCCTCGCCGCCTTCGACGTACGGGCCGAACTGGGCCGCATCGGCGTGCCGACCCTGGTCCTCGTCGGCTCGGAGGACCAGGTCACCGGCCCCGCCGAGGCCCGCACCCTGGTCGCCGGGATCCCGGACGCCCGGCTCGCGGTCGTCCCCGGCGCCTCCCATCTGGTCCCCGTGGAGCAGCCCGCGGCGGTCACCGATCTCCTCGGTCACCACTTCTCGACGGCCTGGCAGCCCGCGTTCGACGCCACGACCGGCCAGCTCGCGGCGATCACGGCACCCCCGGTCAAGCCGGTGCTCGCGGCGCCCGCGCCGGTGGCGCCCGTGGCCGAGATCGCCCCGGCCGTCGTGGCGGCCGAGCCCGCGGGCCGTGCCGACCGGTACGAGGTGGGCCTCAAGATCCGCCGTGAGGTGCTCGGTGACGCCCACGTCGACCAGGCCCTGGCCACGGCGGACGACTTCTCCGGGGACTTCCAGGAGTTCGTCACCCGCTATGCGTGGGGCGAGATCTGGGACCGGCCGGGCCTGGACCGCCGCGTCCGAAGCTGTGTCACGCTCACCGCGCTGGTCGCGGGCGGCCATCTGGAGGAACTCGCCTTCCACACCCGGGCGGCCCTGCGCAACGGACTGACCCCGGCCGAGATCAAGGAGGTCCTGCTCCAGGCGGCGGTCTACTGCGGCGTACCCGCCGCGAACAGCGCGTTCAAGGTGGCGCAGCAGGTCATCCGCGAGGAGACGACCCCGCAGGAGTGATCGTCAGCCGGGTAGCGGAAGCACCACGTCGAGGGGCCCCCGGACCCCCGGGCGGGGGGCAGGATGGTGCTCATGAAGCTCACGAAGAAGTCGCACGCCTGCGTCCGGCTCGAGAAGGACGGACGCACGCTCGTCATCGACCCCGGCACTTTCAGCGAGGAGGACGCCGCCGTCGGCGCGGACGCCATCCTGGTCACGCACGAGCATCTCGACCACTTCAACGAGGACCGGCTGCGCGCCGGTCTGGAGGCCAACCCGGGCGCGGAGATCTGGACCCTCGCCTCCGTGGCGGAGCAGATCTCGGCGGCCTTCCCGGGCCGGGTGCACACCGTCGGCCACGGCGACGCCTTCACCGCGGCGGGCTTCGACATCCAGGTGCACGGCGAGCTGCACGCGGTGATCCACCCGGACATTCCGCGCATCACGAATGTCGGCTTTCTGATCGACGGCGGCAAGGTCTTCCACCCGGGCGACGCGCTCACGGTCCCCGACCAGCCGGTGGAGACGCTGATGCTTCCGGTGATGGCCCCCTGGAACAAGATCTCCGAGGTGATCGACTACGTCCGCGAGGTCAAGCCGCGGCGGGCCTACGACATCCACGACGCCCTGCTGACGGATCTCGCGCGCCCGATCTACGACAACCAGATCGGCGCGCTGGGCGGCGCCGAGCACCTGCGGCTGGCGCCGGGCGGGTCCGCGGACGTCTGACGGCCGCCGCGCCCCGGTGGGGGGCCCGGCCGCCCACCCCCACCCGGTTGTCGTACCCGCCCGGTAGGTTGTGAGGCATGCGCATCGCCACCTGGAACGTGAACTCGATCACCGCCCGTCTCCCGCGGCTGCTGGCCTGGCTGGAGAGCAGCGGCACGGATGTGCTGTGCCTTCAGGAGGCCAAGGTCGCCGAGACCCAGTTCCCCTACGGGCAACTGCGTGAACTGGGATACGAGGCGGCGGTCCACGCCACCGGCCGGTGGAACGGCGTGGCGGTGCTCTCCCGTCTCGGCCTGGAGGACGTGGTCAAGGGCCTGCCGGGCGATCCGGGCTACGACGGCGTCCAGGAGCCCCGCGCCGTCTCCGCCACCTGCGGCCCGGTCCGTGTCTGGTCCGTGTACGTGCCGAACGGCCGTGAGGTGGACCACCCGCACTACGCGTACAAGCTCCAGTGGTTCGAGGCCCTGAAGGCGGCCGTGGCGGGCGACGCCGGGGGCGGCCGCCCGTTCGCGGTGCTGGGCGACTACAACGTCGCGCCGACGGACGACGACGTCTTCGACATCGCCGCCTTCGAGGGTGCGACCCATGTCACCCCCGCCGAGCGTGCCGCCCTGGCCTCGCTGCGCGAGGCCGGCCTCACGGATGTGGTCCCGCGTCCGCTGAAGTACGACCACCCCTTCACCTACTGGGACTACCGTCAGCTCTGCTTCCCCAAGAACCGCGGCATGCGCATCGACCTGGTGTACGGCAACAAGCCGTTCGCGGAGGCCGTCAAGGACGCGTACGTGGACCGAGAGGAGCGCAAGGGCAAGGGCGCGTCGGATCACGCGCCGGTGGTGGTCGACCTGATGCTGTAGCGGCCTTGCGCGAGGGGCGCGACGGCCGGAGTCCGCGCGCCCTGTAGTGCGAGCCGTGGCGCCGGTGTCACGCTGGGCTTATGAACATCCCTTTCTTGGGCAACCGGCGCAAGAAACGCGGCCTCTCCCGGGGGGTCTCGGTGTTCTCCACCGGTGACCCCGACCCGGGCAACGTCGCTCAACTCCTCTCCGAGTGCGAGCTGCTGCGTTCCCAGGCCGAGCAGGCAGGCGTCGAACTGGACGACTCGGCGGAGTCGTTGGAGGCACTCGACCAGATCGTGCCGCGCTGGCGCGACGACGAGGAGATCGTGCCCTGGCTCGGAAACGACGCGGGCCTGTATCTGGGCACGGTGATCGTGCGTACGGTGCGGGGCGCTATCTGGGTGGTCCGGCCGAACGGCCACCCCGTGGTACGGCTGGCCTCGGGGCGCGAGATGGATGTGGTCGATGCCGGTCACACGTGGGCGGACACCGGCGCTCCCGAACTGACGCAGATCTATGCCGAGGTGGCGGAGTTCTAGCCCGGCGGCCCGCCGGCCGGAACCTCGACTAGGATGGGCCGTTCGTCCTCGCGGTCCCGGTTGCCGTGGGGCATCCCCCCACGGCCACCGAGACCGCAGGGGGAGGCAGCACCAGCTCATCGGGGTGTGCCCGGCCGGTGGCAGTCGAAGATCACTGCTCGCGCAGCGGGACGGACACGTAGGACGGGTCCTCCGCGGGTGAGGAGAAGGTCAGCTGCGCGCCGGACGGGTTGTGCTCGATGTAGAGCGGGTCGACCGTGTCGACGACCAGCGCGAGCCGGTGTCCGGCCGGGACGTCGTAGGCCGTGGAGAACAGCTCCAGGTCGAGGCCGAACGGCTTGCCGGGTGTCAGCCCGTGCCAGGTGTACGGCGCGTTGCTGATCAGTTTGCCGAGGCCGAGCGGGCCCACGTCGTAGAGGTACGCGATGAGGGTGCCGCTCTCCTTGGTGCCGGTCACGGTGGTGTGCAGCTTGGCCGTGCCCCGTATGTGCTGGGCGGTGGCGTACTTCGGCGACTGCCACACGGCCGCGTACCGGCGCGGCAGCAGCGGGATGGAGGCGATCGGCGGCAGGTGGACCAACTGGTCGAGGATGCTGGAGAGGAAGATGACCCCGCCGTCCGCGCCCGAGTCGACATTGGCGTGGATCGTGGTCGTTCCCGCGAGGTCGATCTTCCGCTTCGTCTCGCCCACCGACTTCCAGTCGGGGTAGCTCTCGTAGCCGCCCGAGGAGCGGGGCTTGAGCTGCACCGGCTGCTCGCGGTCGATGCCGTTGTCCTCGCCCTTCAGATAGTGGTCGAACCAGCGCTCGGTGTCGGTCCACACATCGTTGGGAAGCCCGAACAGCCCGGTCAGCTCGGCCGTGACGTGGTCGCCCGGACGCAGCTCCAGTCTCTTCGGGCCCTTCAGCTTCTCGTAGAAGTCGACATACTGGTTGGGCGGGAAGATGGTGTCGCCCCAGGCGCCGGCGAGCAGGAGCGCCGTGCCGTTCTTGTTGAACTCGTCGATATAGGTATCGGCGGAACGTTTCCTTCCCCAGGCGATCAGATCAGGCTCCTTCGCCAGGTTGGAGGCGAAGAAGTCCTGGAACACCTGCCGGAGTTCGGGGCTCGGCCGGCCGGTGACGGTGCCGGCGCCGTCCAGCAGGGCGCCCGCCTGGACGTGCTGGGTGCGGCCGGAGTAGATCGAGTCGATCAGGTCCGCCCAGCCGCTCAGCGAGGCGACTGCCTTGATGCGCTTGTCGTGCGCGGCCGCGAGCAGGCTGATGCCGGCGCCGTAGGAGACCCCCGCCATCCCGATGTGCCGGGCGTCGGAGGGGGTGTTGGCGAGCGCCCAGTCGATGACCCGGGAGGCGTCGGCTATGTCCGGGGGCCCCGCCACTTCTATCTCGCCGCCGGACTGCCAGAACCCCCGCACGTTGTAAGTGACCACGACATAGCCGGAGTCCGCGAGTTTTCGGGCCTGGGCGAGATACTCGACCTGCGGCAGGCCCCAGCTCGTCGGGAGCACGATCAGCGGATAGCGGCGTGTGCCGTCGGCGTCCGAGGGCGTCACCACGTTCCCCTTGAGGACGGTCCCGCCGTCCCCCGTGATGTCGACGAAGCGGATGTCGTTCGATGCCGCCTGGGCGGTCGGGGCGAACCCGAGGGCGCTGCCGGCGATCAGCGTCGCCGAGACGGCACCCACGGTGGTCGTGCGCAGGGCCTTGCGGTGGTTTCCCACGGGTCACTCCTCATGTGTCAGTGCAAAGTGACCAGACGGTAACCTCTTGTCCATACCAGAGGTAACCCGTCGGTAAGTTACGTGGGAGTAAAGGTTGTTGACGCCTCAGCAAACCTAAGGGACCCGCGGCTGGTTGCCGGGCGCCTCCTCCGGTACGGGAGCCTGCGCGGCCCGGGTGACGTCGGCGACCAGTTCCACCACATCCGGCCCGTACGCCTGGGAGTTGACCACCTTCAGCAGCAGGACGAAGGAGCCGGACCCGTACTTGCGGGCCAGCCGCTCGTGGTGACGGGCGAGATAGCGGGTCGCGGCCTGGTTGGTGATCGCGCGCTGACCGCAGAAGAGGAAGACGGGACGTGCGCCGCGCCCAAGTTCCGCCGTGAGCCGGGCCAGGATCACGTACTCCGCCCGGCCGGACTCCAGCAGATGGCGCTCACCCCCGATCTCGAACGCGCCGCGCTCCGGACCCGGTTCCGCCTCGGTGTTGATCCGTATGCCCGGCAGGAGCGACTGGAGGTGGGCGGCCATCCGGCGATTCGACGCCGGGCCGCCCACGCAGAACTCCGTGCGCTCGCCGAAACCCTGCTGGGCGGCGTCGTGCGCGACGACCTGGGCATGGGCGCCGCAGTCCTTGATGAGCGCGGACAGCTCCAGCAGCGCGAACACATCATGGCGCGTCACCGTCAACTCCGGTCCGCCCGCCTCCCGGTTGACCACCAGCAACGACTCGGAGTTGTCGGGCAACCCGAAGAACGCCTGCTTGCGGCGGAGTTTCCGCTTCCAGAGGTATGTCCGGGCGAGCCAGCCGATCGCGGCGCTGATGCCGGCGGCGATCACCCCGAGGACGATGTTGCGCACGTCGTCGTTCATGGCCGGGCATGGTAGCGGGCCGCTGCGGACCGGTGTTCGATGGGACTGACGGGACCATGGCAATGCGGTTACGCTGCGTGGACGGACGTCGACTGGAGGTACGAATGGGTCGCCCTGTCGGACGGAAAATGGCGGTGTGGGCGGTCTCGGCCGCCGTGGTGTCGGTGGGAGCGGCGGCACCGCCGTCGCCCGCCTCCGCACCGGACAAGGTCCCGGTGGCCGTCGGCTACGGCGGGGCCGTGGCGAGCGTCGACGCGGACGCCTCCGCCGCCGGGATCGAGGTTCTGAGAAAGGGCGGCAACGCGGTGGACGCTGCCGTCGCCACGGCCGCCGCGCTCGGCGTCACCGAGCCCTACTCCGCGGGCATCGGCGGAGGCGGCTACTTCGTCTACTACGACGCCAAGTCCCGCACGGTGCACACGATCGACGGCCGTGAGACGGCCCCGTTCACCGCGGACTCCGGCCTCTTCACGGAGAACGGCAAGCCGCTCTCCTTCACCGACGCGGTCAGCAGCGGCCTGAGCGTCGGCACCCCGGGCACCGCGGCCACCTGGCAGAAGGCGCTCGACGAGTGGGGCACCCGGCGGCTCGGCACGGTCCTGAAGCCGGCCGAACGCATAGCGCGCGACGGGTTCACCGTCGATGACACCTTCCGCTCCCAGACCGCGGCCAACGAGACCCGCTTCCGCTACTTCCCGGACACCGCCAGGCTGTTCCTGCCGGGCGGCGCGCTCCCCGCCGTCGGCTCCCGGTTCAAGAACCCGGACCTCGCCCGCACCTACGCGGAGCTGGGCAGGAAGGGCATCGGCGCCATCTACCACGGTGATCTGGGCGACGACATCGTCGCCACCGTGGAAAAGCCCCCGGTGGACCCGTCCTCGGGCTGGAACGCCCGCCCCGGCAAGCTGTCCGACAAGGATCTCGCGGCCTACCGGGCCAAGCTCCAGGCGCCCACCAAGACCTCGTACCGCGGCCTCGACGTCTACTCCATCGCACCGTCCTCCTCCGGCGGCACCACGGTCGGCGAGGCGCTCAACATCCTGGAGAAGACCGACCTCTCCAAGGCGAGCGAGGTGCAGTACCTGCACCACTTCATCGAGGCGAGCCGCATCGCCTTCGCCGACCGCGGCCGCTGGGTCGGCGACCCCGCCTTCGAGGACGTGCCCACCGAGGGACTGCTCTCCCAGAGGTACGCCGACTCCCGCGCCTGCCTGATCAAGGACGACGCGGTGCTCACCAGTCCGCTCGCGCCCGGCGACCCGCGCCACCCCGCGGCCTGCGGCGCCGGCGGAACGGCGGCCCCGACGACGTACGAGGGCGAGAACACCACCCATCTCACCGTCGCCGACAAGTGGGGCAACGTCGTCTCCTACACGCTCACCATCGAGCAGACCGGCGGCAGCGGCATGACGGTCCCGCACCGCGGCTTCCTCCTCAACAACGAGCTGACGGACTTCTCCTTCACCCCCGCCAACCCGGCCGTCCACGACCCCAACCTGCCCGGTCCGGGCAAGCGCCCCCGCTCCTCGATCTCGCCGACGATCGTGCTCGACAAGCAGAGCCGGCCGGTCGTCGCCCTCGGCTCGCCCGGCGGCGCGACCATCATCACCACCGTGCTGCAGACCCTGACCGAGTTCCTCGACCGGCATCTGCCGCTCGTCGACGCCATCGCCGCACCGCGTGCCAGCCAGCGCAACGCGGCGAGGACGGAACTCGAACCCGCCCTCTACAACAGCGACCTGCGGACCCGACTCGAGGCGATCGGGCACTCGTTCACGCTGAACCCGGAGATCGGCGCCGCCACCGGAGTGCAGCGGCTGCCCGGCGGCAAGTGGCTGGCCGCCGCCGAGAAGGTACGGCGCGGTGGCGGATCCGCGATGGTGGTGAACCCGGCGCCGTAACGGCCGGCGGGCGGCTCACTCGGGGCGGGCGGCCCCGTTCCCCTCGGGACGGGCCGTCTCGCCGCCCTGCACCGCGGGAGGCGGGCCGCCCTCACCCGAGGACCGGCCGGAGCCGCCCGCACCCGGCTGCGCGGCCCCGGCCTGCTCCCCGCGGACGGGCGGCTCCGGCCGGAAGAGCAGTTGTCCGTCCTCCGCGTCCACCTCGACCCGGCCGCCCCGTTCGATCCGGCCTTCCAGCAGCAGCCGGGACAGCTGGTTGTCGACCTCCCGTTGGATGGTCCGGCGCAGCGGGCGCGCCCCGTACTCCGGCTGGAAGCCGTGCCGTGCCAGCCAGTCGACGGCCCGCTCGGTGAAGGCGACCTCGATGTCCTGGGCCTGGAGCCGGCGCCGCGTCTTGTCGAGCATCAGGTCGGTGATCTGCCTCAGTTGCTCGGACGTCAGCTGGCGGAAGATCACGATCTCGTCGATGCGGTTCAGGAACTCGGGCCGGAAGTGCTGGCGCAGCGGACGCAGGATCTGCTCGCGGCGCGCCTCCTCGTCCGCCTCGGCGCCGCCCGCCCCGAACCCGATGCCGGCGCCGCGCCGGGTGATCAACTCGGAGCCGAGATTGCTCGTCATCACGATGACGGTGTTGGTGAAGTCCACCGTGCGGCCCTGGGCATCGGTGAGCCGGCCGTCGTCGAGGACCTGAAGCAGGATGTTGAAGACGTCCGGATGCGCCTTCTCGATCTCGTCGAGCAGCAGCAGCGAGTACGGATGCCGCCGCACCACCTCGGTGAGCTGGCCGGCCTCCTCGTGGCCCACGTACCCGGGCGGTGCGCCCACCAGGCGGCTGACGGTGTGGCGCTCCTGGTACTCGCTCATGTCCAGGCGGACCATGCGCTCCTCGCTGCCGAACAGCACCTCCGCGAGGGCGCGGGCCAGTTCCGTTTTGCCGACGCCCGTCGGGCCGAGGAAGAGGAAGCTGCCGATCGGCCGGTCGGGACTGGCCAGCCCGGCGCGCGAGCGCATCACCGCGTCGGCGACCACGCTGACCGCCTCGTTCTGCCCGATGACCCGCTCGTGCAGATGCTCCTCCAGACCGAGCAGTCGTTGCTTCTCCTCCTCGGTCAGCCGGCTCACCGGGATGCCGGTCAGCCGGGAGACCACCTCCGCGACGGCCTCGGTGGTGACCTCCAGGTGCTGGCCCTCGTCCGCCTCGGTCTCGCCGGAGGCCTCCCCGATCCGGTCCTTCAGCTTGGCGATGCGGTCGCGCAGCTGGGTGGCCTGCTCGTACTGCTCGTCGGCCACCGCCTGGTCCTTGTCCCGGGTGAGCTGCTCGACCTCGCGCTCCATGGCCCGTACGTCCGTGCCCTTGGTCCGGGCGCGCAGCCGCACCCGGGCGCCGGCCTGGTCGATGAGGTCGATGGCCTTGTCCGGCAGATGGCGGTCGGTGAGATAGCGGTCGGACAGCTCCACGGCGGCCACCAGCGCCTCGTCGGTGTAGCGGACCTGGTGGTGGGCCTCGTAGCGGTCGCGCAGCCCGCGCAGGATCTCGATGGCGTCCGGGACGGACGGCTCGGGGACCAGGATCGGCTGGAAGCGGCGGGCCAGCGCCGCGTCCTTCTCGATCCGGCGGTACTCCTCCAGCGTGGTGGCGCCCACGATGTGCAGTTCGCCGCGGGCCAGGGCGGGCTTGAGGATGTTGCCCGCGTCCATCGACCCGCCCTCCGTGCCGCCGCCGCCCGCGCCGACGACCGTGTGCAGCTCGTCGATGAAGATGATCAGCTCGTCGGAGTGCGCGCGGATCTCGCCCACGATGGTGGTGAGCCGCTCCTCGAAGTCGCCGCGGTAGCGGGTGCCGGCGACCACACCGGGCAGGTCCAGGGCGACCACCCGGCGGCCGAGCAGGACGTCCGGCACGTCCCCGTCGGCGATGCGCTGGGCGAGCCCCTCGACGATGGCGGTCTTGCCGACCCCCGCGTCACCGATGAGCACCGGGTTGTTCTTGCCGCGCCGGGAGAGCACCTCGATGGTCTGCTCGATCTCCTCGTCCCGCCCGATCACCGGGTCGATACGGCCCTGGCGCGCGAGGTCGGTCAGATCGCGGCCGTACTTGTCCAGGGTCGGCGTCGAGGCGGGGCGCGGCCGCTCCGGGCGCGCCTGGGTGGTGTCGGCCGTCTCGGGCGGCAGGGAGGGCGGCGCGAAGTGCGCCGAGTGCAGGATGTGCCCGGCGGCGGAGTCGGGGTTCGCGGCCAGGGCGGTGAGCACATGCTCGGGCCCGATGTAACCGGCGCCGCTCGACCGGGCCAGGTCGTGTGCGTCCAGCAGTGCCCGCTTGACGGCGGGGGTCAGCGAGAGCGACGTGGGGGGCGGGGCGTCCTCGGGGTGCTGGACCGGTCCGGAGCGCTGGTCGATCTCCGACGCCAGCGAGTCCGGGTCCGCGCCGGCCCGGCTCAGCAGGCTCCGGGTCGGTTCCGTGGCGAGCGCGGCGCGCAGCAGATGCTGGGTGTCGAGGTCGCGGGCACCGTGCTCGACGGCGTACCGCGCGGCGCCGGCGACCAGTTGGCGGGCGGGCTCGCTCAGCAGCCGGCCCAGGTCGATCTGGCGCGGACCCGGGCGCGGCCCACCGCCGAAGATGCGTCGGAAGAACTCTTGGAAGGGGTCCGAGCCGTAGCCCTGCGGACCGTTGTAGCCGCTGGTCATGGCCATCCGTTCCGGCGTCCCGGCGGGGCCCGGGACACGCTCGTTGATCGACGTGCCGGTGCCGGGTGCCCGGACGGGGCCCGGTTACACCTGTGGGGCGCGCGCGGCGCTCGTAGACCACGATGGCACGAACGCACTCCCGCGGCATGTCCAGGAACGGCGCGAGGCGTGGTGTGCGGCGCGCGTGTGCGCGCCTTGTCGCGGGCCTCGGCTTTCCGGGCCTCGGCCCTTGCTACGGGATCCACGGGACCGCTCTACGGGATCCACGGGACCGCTCTACGGGATCCAAGGGACCGTCCTAGGGGATCTACGGGGGCCCGTGAAGGGGGCGCGCATTTGGTGGTGCGCGCCCGGTGAGGGGAGCGCGCACGCGTCGTATGCGCTACGGCGGCGCGCTCTGCGGCCCGTCTGAAAACTCCTCGTAGCCGTCGCGTAACACAACTGGTGTTGTCTACCGGACCGGAGTACTCCAGTCGGGCGGGAGCTGGGCGATGGCTGTGGAACAACTCCCGGTGCAGGTCAGGGAGTTCGCGGACTACCTGAACGGGCTGCTGGCGCGGCTCGACCGGAACGACGGCTGGTGCGGGATATTCTGGCAGCGCGATCCCGATGGCATGCGGGCCTGCCTCGACGGCCTGGAGGTGCCTCCCTGGGACGTCGTGGAGGCGCTGCTTCAGGACGTCGCCGCGACCTACGGGTCCGTGAGCGCCGCCGGGGAGTCCGAGCGGGCGCGGGCGCTGCACCGCGCCTCGGTGGCCGCGTACGACGCCCGGCCGGGCGGCTGGGACGCCCTCGGCGACCGACTCGATGTGATGCTCCGGGAACAGCGCTACGCGGCCGAGCGGCAGGCGGAACTCGGCCGCCGCCTGGAGTCGGCGGCGACCCCGCAGGAGGCCGAGTCGCTCCGCGTCGACCTGGCCTGGGCCCGGGACGACCACGCCCGTGCCACGGCCCGCTCCGCGGAACTCCGCCGCCGTATGGCGGCCCTGGACCACCGGTCCCGGCGCCCGCCCGCGCGAGGCGCCCGGGCCTCGGGGACGCCCGGTGCGGCCCTCCGGGACGAGGCGCGCCCCGGCGACACGGCCGACCCGGGCACGGCGGCACCGTCCGGCCCCCACCCGTCCGCCGAGCACGCCGGGCCCCACCCCCCAGCCGCCCCTCAGGAGCCCGCCGCCGCGGACCCCGCCCCCTCCGCCAGGCAGCGCCCGAGGCGCCGCCCCCGGGGCAGTGCCCGGTTCGCCGGGGTGATGGACGTCCAGGAGGCGCCCACGGGCGCCGCCCCCGCCGCCGCGCTCGCGCCCGGACGCGGAGGCCCGCGCGGCGCCCGGTTCGCCGGAGCCGCGGACACCGGGACCGTGACGCCGCCGGCCGAGGAGCGCGCGGCGGAGCCCCTCGACCGGGCGGACCGGCGGATCACCGCGGACACCGTCGCCGCGCTCACCCGGCTGCGCGCCCAGGGCCGTAGCGGCGAGGCCCACGCCCTGCTCGTCGAGGCCGCCCACTGGCCCGCCGGCCGCTACCCCCTGCTCGCCGCCGAACTGCACCGCGCGGGACTCGGCGCCGACTGGACCACCCTGCTGTGGGAGGCCGCCTCCCTGCCCGCCGACCGCCTCGTGGCCGCCGCCGACGCGCTCACCGCCGCGGGCCGCACCGCGGACGGGGAGCAGATGCTGCGCCAGGGCGTCCTCCGCCCGGCGAGCGAGATCGGCGAGGCCGTGCTCGGACTGAGCGCGGACGGCCGGCACCGCGAGGTCCGCGCCCTCCTCGACGCCTATGTCCGCATGCGGACACCCGAGGAGGCGGCCCGCAGTGTCGCGGCGGATCCCGGACAGCTTCTGCCGCTGCTCCTCCAGGCGGCCCGGGGCGTCTCCGACGAGCGGCACTGGGACCTCGTCCACGCCTTGAGAGTCGCCGGATTCAGTGCCTGAGCGGCCCGCCGACAATCCGACCGTTTCACCCGCAGGGGTGCGAAACGTGATCGACTTCGCGGGTTGACGACGATGGTCTTGGCAAGGCCGTCCCGGAGGCTTACGTTCGAGCCTCTACCTCCTGTTCTACGGGCGTAGAGGCCCGCTGACGTCCTCACCGGGACTTGAGGCAAAGGAGCGGCATCATGGCCCACGTCGTACGCGCCGCACTGGTCCAGGCGACCTGGACCGGCGACACCGAATCCATGATCGACAAGCATGTGGCGCACGCCCGGGAGGCGGCCCGGCAGGGCGCGCAGGTCATCGGCTTCCAGGAAGTCTTCAACGCCCCCTACTTCTGCCAGGTCCAGGAGCCCGAGCACTATCGCTGGGCCGAGCCGGTGCCCGACGGGCCCACCATCACCCGGATGCGGGAACTGGCCCGCGAGACCGGCATGGTGATCGTCGTCCCCGTCTTCGAGATCGAGCAGTCCGGCCTCTACTTCAACACCGCCGCCGTGATCGATGCCGACGGCGGCTACCTGGGCAAGTACCGCAAGCACCACATCCCCCAGGTCAACGGCTTCTGGGAGAAGTACTACTTCAAGCCGGGCAACCTCGGCTGGCCCGTCTTCGACACCGCGGTCGGCAAGGTCGGCGTGTACATCTGCTACGACCGCCACTTTCCGGAGGGCTGGCGCCAACTGGGCCTCAATGGAGCGCAGTTGGTCTACAACCCCTCCGCCACCTCGCGGGGTCTGTCGGCCTACCTCTGGCAGTTGGAACAGCCCGCGGCCGCCGTCGCCAACGAGTACTTCATCGCCGCGATCAACCGCGTGGGCCGCGAGGAGTACGGCGACAACGACTTCTACGGCACGAGCTACTTCGTCGACCCCCGAGGGCAGTTCGTGGGGGACGTCGCCGACGACAAGGAGGAGGAACTGGTCGTCCGGGACCTCGACTTCGACCTCATCGAGGAAGTGCGGCAGCAGTGGGCGTTCTACCGGGACCGCCGCCCCGACGCGTACGAAGGACTGGTGAAGCCGTGAGCGACCTGTACGCCCGCCACCGGGCCGTCCTGCCCGAGTGGCTCGCGCTCTACTACGAGGACCCCCTGGAGATCACCCACGGCGAGGGCCGCCATGTCTGGGACGCCGACGGCAGGAAGTACCTGGACTTCTTCGGCGGGATCCTCACCACCATGACCGCGCACGCGCTGCCCGAGGTCACCAAGGCGGTGAGCGAGCAGACCGGGCGGATCATCCACACCTCCACCCTCTACCTCAACCGCCCCATGGTCGAACTGGCCGAGCGGATCGCCCAGCTGAGCGGCATCCCGGACGCCCGAGTCTTCTTCACCACGTCCGGCACCGAGGCCAACGACACCGCGCTGCTGCTCGCGACCACCTACCGGCGCAGCAACCAGATCATCGCGATGCGCAACAGCTACCACGGCCGCTCGTTCAGCTCGGTCGGCATCACCGGCAACCGTGGCTGGTCCCCCACCTCGCTGTCACCGCTCGGGACCCTGTACGTCCACGGGGGCGTCCGCACCCGCGGACCCTTCGCCCACCTGAGCGATGCGGACTTCATCGCGGCCTGCGTCGAGGACCTGAAGGACCTGCTCGGGCAGGGCCGGCCGCCCGCCGCGCTGATCGCCGAGCCCATCCAGGGCGTCGGCGGCTTCACCTCCCCGCCCGACGGCTTGTACGCGGCCTTCCGGGACGTGCTCCGGGAGCACGGCATCCTGTGGATCGCCGACGAGGTGCAGACCGGCTGGGGCCGCACCGGCGACCACTTCTGGGGCTGGCAGGCGCACGGGCAGAGCGGGCCTCCGGACCTCCTCACCTTCGCCAAGGGGATCGGCAACGGCATGTCCATCGGCGGGGTCGTCGCCCGGGCCGAGATCATGAACTGCCTGGACGCCAACTCCATCTCGACGTTCGGCGGCACCCAGATCACCATGGCCGCGGGGCTCGCGAACCTCACCTATCTGCTGGAGCACGATCTCCAGGGCAACGCCCGGCGGGTCGGGGGGCTGCTCATCGAGCGGCTGCGGGCCGTCGCCGCACAGCTCCCGGTCGTCCGGGAGGTGCGCGGGCGCGGCCTGATGATCGGTGTCGAGTTGGTCAGGCCCGGCACCGACGAGGCCGACCCGGACGCGGCGGCCGCCGTGCTCGAGGCCGCCCGCGCGGGCGGCCTCCTGATCGGCAAGGGCGGCGGGCACAACACCAGCGCCCTGCGCATCGCCCCGCCGCTCACCCTCACCGTCGTGGAGGCCGAGGAGGGCGCGGCGATCCTCGAACGGGCCCTGAGAAGCGTCCGGTGACCACCCGGCGACCCCCCGCCACCACGACAGCGTCGTCATGAGGTGTCTTCGTCGATAACCCGAGCAAGGGAACCTCGCCATGACCAGCGCCCTGGAACCCGCCCTGTCGGTCCGCCAGGTCCTCACCCTGGACCGGGTGCTCGCCGGAGAGCCCGAGGTGGTCGCCGCCGCCGGGCACCTCGACCGGCCGGTGCGCTGGGTGCACGTCGCCGAGGCACCCGATGTCGGAGTGATGCTCAGCGGCGGCGAGATGGTGCTCACCACCGGAGTGCTGCTCGCCGGTGACACCGAGAAGCAGGCCGAGTACATCCGGTCCCTGCACCGCGCGGAGGCCGCGGCCGTCGTCCTCGGACTCGGCCGCGCCTTCCCCACGCCCCCGGACGTGATGCGCCGGGCCGCCGAGCGCTGCGGACTGCCCCTGGTGGTCCTGCACCGGCCCTTCCCCTTCGCCGAACTCACCGAGGAGGTCCAGTCCCGGCTGGTGCGGCGCAAGTTCGCGGCCGTGAGCCTGTCGGAGGCCGTCCGTACGGCCCTGACGGGACTCATCACCGCGGGCGTTCCGCTCCAGCGGCTGCTCGACGAGATCGCCGTGCACGCCGGCTGTCCCGTGATCCTCACCAACCTGGCCCACCGGGTGCTCGCCACCGCGGGGGAGCGGCCCGCCGTCGACGATGTGCTGCGCGACTGGGAGCGCATCGCCCGGCAGGCGGGCGGCAGCGAGGGCGACGGCTGGGTCCGCGCCGAGCTGGGCGGGCGCGGCGAGCGCTGGGGCAGGATCGTGCTGTGCGGCTACCGCGGCGACAGCCCCATCGGGCGCCTGCTCGCCGAGCGCGCGGCCGAGGCCCTGGTGCTGCACCGCATGCTCGGCGGCGCGGCGCACTCCTGGGAGGAGCAGTCCGCGCAGAGCCTGCTGACCGATCTCGTCTCCGGGGTCGTCCCGGCCCGCCAGCTGCTGCCGCGGGCCAGGGCGGCCGGACTCCCCGTCAACCGCCGTGCCTTCGTCCCCCTCGTCGTGCGCGGTGGTGAACCGGCCGGACTCGTCCGCGTCCTGCGGCTGCTGGGGCTGTCCGGACTCGTCGCGGAACTCGCCGACGGGGCCACCGCCGTCCTGCTCAGCCTCGCCCGGGACCAGGACGCCGAGGCGCTGACCGCGCACCTCGCCGCCCGGCTGCGGACCGAGTCCGACGCCCTCGGGACGGTCGTCGCGGCGGCCGACGCGCGTACCGCCTGGGAGGACGTGCCCGCGGGCCTGCGCGAGGCCCGGCACGTGGCCGACGCCGTCACCGGTCACTCCGCCGCCCAGGACCTGCCGGCCGTCGTACGGCTGAAGGATGTCCATCTGCGCGGCCTGATCCGGCTGTTGCGGGACGACCCGCAGGTGCAGTCCTTCGCCGAACGGGAGCTGGACGGGCTGCTCGGCGGATGCGACGCCGAGCAGGAGCTGCTGCCCGTGCTGCGAACCTATCTGGCCACCGGCCGCAACAAGTCCCGCACCGCCCAGCTGCACCACGTCAGCAGGCCCGCCCTCTACCGCCGTCTGGAGGCCATACAGGCCCGTCTCGGGGTCGACCTCGACGACTTCGAACAGGCCGCCTCCGTGCACATCGCGTTGCTCGCGCACGACGCCCAACACGGGTGAGACACCATGGGAACACACCGGAAACCAACGCGCACGGGCCGGGGTGACACCGTGGAACGCGGTGCGCCGCCAGACGTGACACGGTGCAACTCAACCCGGACCTCCCGCCTTCCTAGGCTCGCCGCACACCGAGCGACCGGAGGTCCCGATGAGCAGAGTGATCCGTGCCGCCGTCTTCCAGACCGCCTGGACGGGCGACAAGGAATCGATGATCCAGGTCCACGAGCAGGCGGCCCGCGACGCGGCCGCGCAGGGTGCTCAGGTCCTGTGCTTCCAGGAGCTGTTCTACGGGCCCTACTTCTGCCAGGTCCAGGACCCGGCGTTCTACGAGTACGCCGAGCGGATCCCGGACGGCCCCGTCGTCAAGCGCTTCCAGGCGCTGGCGAAGGAACTGGGCATCGTCCTCGTGCTTCCCATGTACGAGGAGGAGCAGCCCGGCGTGCTCTACAACACCGCCGCGGTGATCGACGCGGACGGCTCCTACCTCGGCAAGTACCGCAAGACCCACATCCCGCAGGTGAAGGGCTTCTGGGAGAAGTTCTACTTCCGCCCGGGCAACTCCGGCTGGCCCGTCTTCGACACCAGGGCCGGCCGCATCGGCGTCTACATCTGCTACGACCGCCACTTCCCGGAGGGCTGGCGGGCCCTCGGGCTCGCGGGCGCGGAGATCGTGTTCAACCCGTCGGCCACCTCCCGCGGCCTGTCCGGCTATCTGTGGCAGCTGGAGCAGCCGGCCGCGGCCGTCGCCAACGAGTACTTCGTGGGCGCCATCAACCGGGTGGGTGTCGAGGAGCTGGGCGACAACGACTTCTACGGGACCTCGTACTTCGTGGACCCGGAGGCGCAGTTCGTCGGCGAGGTGGCGAGCGACAAGGAGACCGAGCTGGTCGTGCGCGACCTGGACCTGGCGAAGCTGCGGGAGGTGCGCGACCGCTGGCAGTTCTACCGGGACCGGGCACCGGGCGCCTACGGGCCGCTGACCGCTCCCTGACCGGCATCGGGTCCGCCGGTCCGGCCGGGCGCCGGGCGGGCCGGCGGCCACGGCCGTCCCGCACGGCAGCCACGACAGCAGTGTTGACCACGCCAGGTAAGGGAGCAGAGGCAGCATGAGCAGCCGTACCGTCATCCGCGGTGGCCTCGTCGTCACCGCGTCCGACGAGATCCATGCCGACGTCCTGATCGAGGACGGCCGTATCGCCGCCCTCGCCGCGTCCGGCACCCCGGCCGCCGCGGCCTTCACGGCCGAGCGGACCATCGACGCCACCGGCAGGTATGTGATCCCGGGCGGCGTCGACGCCCACACTCATATGGAGCTGCCGTTCGGCGGCACCTTCGCCTCCGACACCTTCGAGACCGGCACCCGGGCCGCCGCCTGGGGCGGCACGACCACCATCGTCGACTTCGCGGTGCAGAGCGTCGGCCGTACCCTGCGCGAGGGCCTGGACGCCTGGCACGCCAAGGCCGAGGGCAACTGCGCCATCGACTACGGCTTTCACATGATCGTCTCCGACGTCAACCCGGAGACGTTGAAGGAGATGGATCTGCTGGTCGAGGAGGGCGTCACCTCCTTCAAGCAGTTCATGGCGTATCCGGGCGTCTTCTACAGCGACGACGGGCAGATCCTTCGGGCGATGCAGCGCTCCGCCGAGAACGGCGGACTGATCATGATGCACGCCGAGAACGGCATCGCGATCGACGTGCTGGTCGAGCAGGCGCTGGCCCGCGGCGAGACCGACCCGCGCTACCACGGTGAGGTCCGCAAGGCCCTGCTTGAGGCCGAGGCCACCCACCGCGCCATCAAGCTCGCCCAGGTCGCCGGGGCGCCCCTCTACGTGGTGCACGTCTCGGCGCAGGAGGCAGTCGCCGAACTGACCCGGGCGCGCGACGAGGGGCTCAACGTCTTCGGCGAGACCTGCCCCCAGTATCTGTTCCTGTCCACCGACAACCTCGCCGAGCCCGACTTCGAGGGCGCCAAGTATGTGTGCTCGACACCCCTGCGGCCCAAGGAGCACCAGGCGGCCCTGTGGCGTGGCCTGCGCACCAACGACCTCCAGGTGGTCTCCACCGACCACTGCCCCTTCTGCTTCGTGGGACAGAAGGAGCTGGGCCGGGGCGACTTCTCCAGGATCCCCAACGGTCTGCCGGGCGTCGAGAACCGTATGGACCTGCTGCACCAGGCCGTCGTCGACGGGCATATCTCCCGCCGACGCTGGATCGAGATCGCCTGCGCCACCCCGGCCCGGATGTTCGGCCTGTACCCGAAGAAGGGCACCATCGCCCCGGGCGCGGACGCGGACATCGTCATCTACGACCCGCACGCCGAGCAGGTGATGTCGGCGAAGACGCACCACATGAACGTCGACTACTCGGCGTACGAGGGCAGGCACACCACCGGCCGGGTCGAGACCGTTCTCTCGCGTGGCGAACCCGTCATCACGGAGCGGGAGTTCACCGGACACGCCGGGCACGGCGTCTACACCCCCCGCTCCACCTGTCAGTACCTCAACTAGGAGTGGCGCTCATGGACTTCGGACTCGTCCTCCAGACCGACCCGCCCGCCTCGCGGGTCGTCAGCCTGATGAAGAGAGCCGAACGCAACGGCTTCGGCTACGGCTGGACCTTCGACTCGGCCGTGCTGTGGCAGGAACCGTTCGTGATCTACAGCCAGATTCTGGCGAACACCCGGAAGCTGACGGTCGGCCCCATGGTGACCAACCCGGGCACCCGCACCTGGGAGGTCACGGCCTCCACCTTCGCCACCCTCAACGACATGTTCGGCAACCGCACGGTCTGCGGCATCGGCCGCGGCGACTCCGCCATGCGCGTGGCCGGCCGCAAACCCAACACCCTGGCCCGGATCAGCGAGGCCATGAAGGTCATCCGGGCGCTGGGCCGCGGCGAGGAGGCCGACCTCGGCGGCGGCACGGTCGTCAAGTTCCCGTGGATCAAGCCCGGCGCCCGACTGCCGGTGTGGATGGCCGCGTACGGCCCGAAGGCGCTGAAGATGACCGGCGAGGAGGCCGACGGCTTCATTCTCCAGCTCGCGGACCTCTATCTGACCGAGTACATGGTCAAGGCAGTGAAGGACGCGGCGGTGGCGGCCGGCCGTGACCCCTCCGACGTCACGATCTGCGTGGCCGCCCCCGCGTATGTCACCGAGGACGACTCGCCCGAGGCGCTTGCCCACGCGCGGGAGCAGTGCCGCTGGTTCGGCGGCATGGTCGGCAACCACGTCGCCGACCTCGTCTCGAAGTACGGGGCGCACTCCGCCGCCGTACCCGACGCGCTCACCGACTACATCAAGGCCCGGGAGGGCTACGACTACGCGCACCACGGGCGCAGCGGCAACCCCGACACCCGGTTCGTGCCCGACGAGATCGTGGACCGGTTCTGTGTGATCGGCCCGGTCGAGAAGCACATCGAGAAACTCCTCGCGCTGCGTGAGCTCGGCGTCGACCAGTTCGCCCTCTACGACATGCACGACGCGCAGGAGGCCGTCATCGACGCCTACGGGTCTCAGGTCATCCCGGCGGTCAACGGCTAGTCCACGGAGGATCCTCGGGATCCCCCCTCCCCGCTCGTCCCCTTCCCGCTCCCCCGGGAAGGGGACCAAGGGCGCTCCCTGCCGTACCTCCGGGGCGCACCCCCCATCGGCGCCACCCGCACGGCGTTTCCCACCTCACCTCACGATGGGCCTGCTCATGACCGACACCGTTCCCTCGGCCATACCGATGGCCGCCCAAGTCACCCGTCCCGACGGCCGCGTGGAGTTCGCCCCGGGCTCCCCGCCGCCGAGCGGCCCGTACGCCAACAAGGACCTGCTCCCGGTCCCCGTCGACAGGCGCACCTGGACCACGTACAACTTCTCCGCGCTGTGGGTGGGCATGGCCCACAACACGGCCTCCTGGACGCTTGCCTCCGGTCTGATCGCCGTGGGCATGGACTGGAAGCAGGCGGTGTTCACCATCGCCCTGGCCAATGTGATCGTGCTGGTCCCGATGCTGCTCACCGGACACGCGGGACCCAAGTACGGGATTCCCTTCCCGGTCTTCGCCCGGTCCTCCTTCGGTGTGCGCGGCGCCAATCTGCCCGCCGTCGTCAGGGCGTTGGTGGCCTGCGGCTGGTTCGGCATCCAGACCTGGATCGGCGGCGAGGCGATCTACTTCCTCGCCGGGAAGCTCATCGGCGACAGCTGGGCGAACGCGTCCACGGTCGGCGGCTACGCCTGGACGATGTGGCTGTCCTTCGCGATCTTCTGGGCGATCCAGGTCGCCATCATCCACCGGGGTATGGAGACCATCCGCCGTTTCGAGAACTGGGCGGCGCCCTTCGTCCTCGTCGGCGCGTTCGTGATGCTGTGGTGGATGAGCAGCAAGGCCGGTGGCCTCGGACCGCTCTTCGGCCAGCCCTCCAGGCTCGGTTGGGGCGGCTCCTTCTGGAAGCTGTTCTGGCCCTCCCTCATGGGCATGATCGGCTTCTGGTCCACGCTGTCGCTGAACATTCCGGACTTCACCCGGTACGGCAGGAGCCAGAGGGCCCAGACCTGGGGCCAGGCGCTGGGGCTGCCGACCACGATGACCCTGTTCGCGTTCCTGTCGGTGCTGGTCACCTCGGGCTCGCAGGCGGTCTACGGCAAACCGGTCTGGGACCCGGTCCAACTGGCCGCCAAGACGGACAGCGTGGTCGGACTGCTCTACGCGCTGGTGACGGTGCTGGTGGCGACCCTGTCCGTGAACATCGCGGCCAACCTGGTCTCGCCGGCGTTCGACTTTTCCAACATCGCGCCCCGGAAGATCGGTTTCCGCACCGGCGCCCTCATCACCTGTGTGCTCGGTGTGGTGATCTTCCCGTGGAAGCTCTACTCCGACCCGCAGGGCTATATCTTCACCTGGCTCGGTCTCGTCGGCGGTCTGCTCGGCACGGCGGCCGGCATCCTCATCGCCGACTACTGGATCCTGCGCCGCGCCCGCCTCGACCTCGCCGACCTCTACCGCTCGGGCGCGGGCCGGTACTGGTACGGGGGCGGCTGGAATTGGCGGGCCGTCCTCGCCTTCGTCATCGGCGGTGTGCTGGCGATCGGGGGCGCCGACTTCCACCCGCTGATCGACGGCCGTCCCATCCCGGCCCTCAAGTCCCTTGCGGACTACGGCTGGGCGGTGGGCCTCGGCACCTCCCTGGTGGTGTACCTGGCGCTGATGCTGCTGCGGCGCCGCGAGGAGACCGCGGCCTGAGGGCCCTGCCGCGCGCGGAGAACGGTCAGCTCTGCTTCCGGCCGTTCTCCAGCGCGGTCACCGCGTCCCGGGCGGCCTTGATGGCACCCTTGTTGATCTCGTCGGTGCCGGGCGCCTTCTTCGTCTCGAAGTCGCTGCCGTTGTAGGTGACGGACACCAGCGCGTTGGACGAGCGGATGAGCACCACACCCTCGCGGGTCTGCTGCTTGTCCTCCGTGGTCAGGTTCACCACCGAGTAGCCGGCGTCACCGAGACCGGGGACCGCGCCTCCGCCGCTCTTCTCCGTGGTGCGCTGCGTGTAGGTCTTCTGCGCCGTGGCCTCCGAGTCCATGATCTCGAAGGTCACGTCCAGCCAGCGGTAGTCGAAGCCCTTGAGCGCGTTCCAGGAGCAGGTGCGGCGGATGGAGGCGTCCGTGGACGGGATCTCCTTGCCGGCCGTCTTGGCGCCCGGCACGAGCGACGTGATCGTGTTCTCGGCCAGGGCGGCGCACGGCGCGGGCGCGCTGGCGTAGGCCTTGGCCGTCGCCTGCGGCGCCGCGGACGACGCGGACCCGGGAGAGTCGCTCGCCGTGTCCTGGGTGTTCTGGCCCGTCCCCTGCCCCTGCTTCTGGCCGGTGGCCGGGGCCGCGGCGAGCGGCCCGGACGACATGGCCCAGCCGGCCGAGGCGAGCACGGCGACCGGCAGCAGACGCGCGGTCAGAGCGAGCGGCAGAGGAAGCACGGCGCACTTCTCGTGGGGGACGGTGCGGAGGGAGCCCGCACTGCGAACGGGACGCCAGTCTCACATGACTCCCTGTGAGGCGAAAGTGCGAACTCGCTCCGTGGCCGGGCGGTCACAGGCCCGGCGCTGACGGTCCGTGAGTTTCGCTGCGCTCGCCACGGTGTGCCCGTTATGTCCGCGCAAGGCAAGGCGCTGTCCGGGCGAGGCGTGGCGCTGTCCGGGCGAGGCGTGGCGCTCTCCGTGTGAGGCGTGGCGCTCTCCGTGTGAGGCGAGGTGCTCTCCGGGCGGGGCTCTTTCCTTGCCGCGCTCGTGCCGTGCCAACGAGGGGCGGCGGGTCCCGGCCGCGGACGGGCCGGACCCGCCGCCCCGCGCACCGGATGTGCGTGGCGGCCTACCGGAGTATCAGTGCGAGCGCGTACGCCAGGAAGAAGCCGGCCACCAGCAGGGTCAGCAACATGATCGCGATCAGCGGCCCCTTGGCCCAGCCGCGTGTCCGGTCGTAGACCACGTTCGGGGCGGCACCCGAGGTGCTGCCCTCGCCCGGCGGAGTCTCACCCGGTGGAACCCCGCCCGGCTCGACGCGAGGGTTCCGCGCCGACTCGGGGTCCGGGCCGCCGTACTCCCTGTCCCGCATGTCGTCTCCCTCACTCGCGGTCGATGTGGTTCCTGCGGAGGTGAGTACCCCCGCACGCACCCCTTATGTGAACATTATCGAGCAAAAGGGACGGTTTCGCTGGGGGCATCCCGGGCGGTGGCCGAGTGCGTACGATCACGGCAGGCCCCGTGGTGAGGAGTCCGCCGTGTTCACGACCCGCCCCACCCTCCAGGGCACCTTCGGCATGGTGTCCTCCACTCACTGGCTGGCCTCGCAGTCGGCGATGGCCGTGCTGGAGGACGGCGGCACGGCGTTCGACGCGGCGGTCGCCGGCGCGTTCGTCCTGCATGTCGTGGAGCCGCATCTGAACGGGCCCGCCGGGGAGGTCCCGATTCTCCTCGCTCCGGCGGGCGGCGAGGTGCGGGTGCTGTGCGGGCAGGGCGTGGCACCGGCCGCAGCCACCATCGCCCACTACCGTGCCCTGGGCCTCCCCCTCGTCCCCGGCACGGGCCCGCTCGCCGCGGCAGTCCCGGGTGCGTTCGACGCCTGGATGCTGCTGTTGCGCGACCATGGCACGAAGTCCCTCGCCGACGTCCTCGCGTACGCCATCGGCTACGCCGAACACGGGCACGCGCCCGTGGAGCGCGTCGGCGAGACCGTCGAGAGCGTGCGGGAACTGTTCCGGAACGAGTGGACGTCGTCGGCGGAGGTCTATCTGCCCGGCGGGAGGGCGCCGCGGCCCGGGGCGCTGCTGCGCAATCCCGCGCTGGCCGCCACCTGGAAACGGCTGCTTGCCGAGGTGTCCGGGGCCGGGGACCGGGTGGCGCAGATCGAGGCCGCCCGTGAGGTGTGGCGGTCCGGATTCATCGCCGAGGCCCTGGTGCGGCAGGCGCTGCGGCCCACCATGGACGTGACCGGCGAGCGCCACACCGGCACCCTCACGGCCGACGACCTCGCCGCCTGGTCTGCGACCTACGAGGCGCCGGCGACCTACGACTGGAACGGCTGGACGGTGTGCAAGGCCGGCCCCTGGAGCCAGGGACCGGCCTTCCTCCAGCAGCTCGCCCTGCTCCCGCCCGAGCCGCCCCGCTACGGGAGCGCCGAGTACGTCCATCTGCTGATCGAGGGCTGCAAACTCGCCATGGCGGACCGCGAGGCCTGGTACGGCGACGCCGCCGAGGTGCCCCTGGACGAGCTGCTGTCCGATGCCTACAACGCCGGGCGGCGCGCCCTGATCGGCCAGAAGGCGTCGTACGAGCTGCGCCCCGGGGCCCCCGCCGGCCGCGTCCCAAGGCTGAGCCGGTACGCGCGCGTGGTGGCCGACGAGCCCGGCTTCGACCCGACGGGGGTCGGCGAGCCGACGGTCGCCAAGCGTCCCACCTCCCCGGTGCCCGGCGAGCCGGATGTCAGCGCCGACGGGGCGACCGGCGGCGACACCTGTCATCTCGATGTCGTCGACCGCTGGGGCAACATGGTCGCGGCCACCCCCAGCGGCGGCTGGCTCCAGTCGAACCCGGTGGTGCCCGAACTGGGCTTCCCGCTCGGCACCCGGCTCCAGATGACCTGGCTGGACGAGGGTCTGCCCAACTCCCTGACGCCCGGGCGTCGCCCCCGCACCACCCTCACCCCCTCGATCGCGCTGCGCGACGGCGTGCCCGTGCTGGCGTTCGGCACGCCCGGCGGCGACCAGCAGGACCAGTGGCAGCTGCACTTCTTCCTGGCGGCCGCCCTGCGCCCGCCGGTGCGCGGGGGCCTCGACCTCCAGGGCGCCATCGACGCCCCGAACTGGCACAACGACAGCTTTCCCGGCTCCTTCTATCCGCGCGGCATGCGGCCCGGCAGCGTCACCGTCGAGTCCCGTATGGACCCCGCGGTGGTCGAGGAGCTGCGCCTGCGCGGCCATGACGTCACGGTCGGCGACGCCTGGTCCGAAGGGCGGCTGTGCGCGGTCGCCCGCGATCCGGGGACCGGGGTGCTGTCGGCGGCGGCCAACCCGCGCGGGATGCAGGGATATGCGGTCGGGCGCTGACCCCCGGGTGACGGTGGGACGCTGGCCCCCGGGTGACGGTCGGGCGCTGAGCCCCGGGTGACGGTCGGCGCCCGGTCCGGCGGGGTCCGGTACCTGGTGTTCACGCTGATTCCACCGTATGTGCACTAAACCGGTGGGGATTGTCAGTGCCGCGTGCTCTCATGGACGCATGCTGATCGGAGACATCGAAACCATCGACGAGTTTCTCGCCCACCGCACGTCCGACGTGGAGGAGGCCGTCCGTACGGCGGCCGCCACCGAGGTCATGCCGCGTTTCCGCCGCCTCGCCGCGCACGAGATCGACGAGAAGAGCGGCCCCCACGACCTGGTCACGGACGCCGACCGCAAGGCCGAGGCGTATCTGACCGAGGTGCTGCCCAAGCTGCTGCCCGGCTCGGTCGTGGTCGGCGAGGAGGCGGTCCACGCCGACCCCGCGGTCTATGACGCGCTGCGCGGCGAGGCGCCCGTGTGGATCGTCGACCCCGTCGACGGCACCCGCCAGTTCGTGCACGGCGACCCCGGGTTCTGCACCCTGGTCGCGCTCGCCCAGTGCGGTGTCGTGCGCGCCTCCTGGACCTACGCCCCGGCCCAGGGCCGGCTCGCCACGGCGATACGGGGCGGGGGCGCGTTCCTCGACGGCAGGCCCCTGCACTCCGGCTCACCCGCGCCGGGCCGCGACCTGGAGGTGGCCACGTCCCACCCGCTCTACACGACGGACGAGCAGAAGCGCGCGCTTGTCGGACTCCAGACGCAGGGTGTCCGCCCGCGCTCATGCGGCTCGGCCGGCCTGGAGTACCTGGACATCGCCCAGGGCCTGCTGGACGCCACGGCGTTCTGCTGGGAAGCGGCCTGGGACCACGCCGCGGGCCTGCTGCTGGTCGAGGAGGCGGGCGGCGCCCACCGCACGGTGGCGGGCGAACCGTTCCGCATCACCGGGGGCAACACCCTGCCGTTCACCGCGGCCCGGGACGAGGCCACGGCCCGCAGGGTGGTGGAGCTGCTGACCGGCGGGGCCTGAGACCACCAGCGCCGGCGGCACCTGAGACCAACCGCGCCGATGGCGCGGGCGTCCTGCCCGAGAGCGATTCCCTTGCCGGACCGCCGGACCGCCGGACCGCCGGACCGCCGCACCGCCGGACCGCCGGACCGCCGGACCGCCGGAACTGCAGGACCGCCGGACGCGAGCACCGTCCCGGGCGCCCGAAACGGAACTTTGGCCTCCTTCGATGACCGGCCCCGCGCCGCCGCGGTGTCGGCCCCCCGGCATATCCTGAGGGCCAGTGGCCGTCGGCTGACAAAGGAGTCCGAAGGTGCCGTCGATGCTCGATGCGGTCGTGGTGGGGGCCGGGCCCAACGGACTGACGGCTGCCGTGGAGCTGGCCCGCCGTGGCTTCTCCGTGGCCGTCTTCGAGGCCCGCGACACCATCGGCGGCGGCGCCCGCACCGAGGAGCTGACGCTGCCCGGCTTCCGGCACGACCCGTGCTCCGCCGCACACCCCCTCGGCATCAACTCACCCGCCTTCAGAGCCCTGCCCCTGGAGCGGTACGGCCTCGAGTGGCTGCACGCGGACCTGCCGATGGCGCACCCCTTCCCCGACGGCACCGCCGCAGTGCTGTCCCGGTCCGTGGCCGAGACGGCCGCCTCGTTCGGGCCGCGTGACGCGGGGACGTACCGCAGGCTGGTCGTGCCCTTCCTCCGTCACTGGGACACGCTGGCCCGGGACTTCATGTCCCTGCCGCTCACCGCCCTCCCACGGGACCCCATCACGCTGGCCCGCTTCGGCCTCGTCGGCCTGCCCCCGTCCACCTGGCTGATGCGCCGCTTCCACGACGAGCGGGCCAAGAGCCTGTTCGCCGGGCTCGTCGCCCATGTGATCGCCCCGCTCGACGGCTTCGCCACCGGCGCGATCGGCCTGGTCTTCGCGCTGGCCGCGCACGCCCGCGGCTGGCCGGTGGCCCGCGGCGGCTCCCAGTCCATCTCTGACGCGCTCGCCGCATACCTCAAGGACCTAGGCGGCACCGTCCACACCGACTACGAGGTCAAGCGTCTCGACGACCTGCCCCCGGCGCGCGCCTACGTCTTCGACACGTCGCCCACGGCCCTGGCCCGGATCGCGGGCCTCGGGCGGTACTGCGACACATTCCGGTACGGCCCGGGCGTCTTCAAGATCGACTACGCGCTGGACGGCCCCGTGCCGTGGACCGCGAAGGAACCGCGCGTCGCCGGCACCGTACAGATCGGGGCCGACAGCCGGGAGATCGGCACCGCCCTGCGCGCGGCGTCCCGGGAGGGCCGGGCACCCGACCCCCCGTTCCTCATCACCGTGCAGCCCAGCGTCGCGGACCCCACCCGGGCACCGGAGGGCAAGCAGGTCTTCTGGGCGTACGGCCATGTACCCAACGGCTGGCGGGGAGACCTCACCGACGCGATGGAACGTCAACTGGAGCGTTATGCGCCGGGCTTCCGCGACCGCGTCCTCGCCCGCGCCACCGCGGGCCCGCCCGAACTGGCCGCCCGCAACGCCAACTACGTCGGCGGCGACATCGCCTGCGGCGCGACGTCCGGACTCCAGCTCCTGCTGCGCCCCAAGCTGTCCCTGTTCCCGTACAGCACCCCGCACCCGGCCGTCTTCATCTGCTCGTCGGCCACTCCGCCCGGACCCGGTGTACACGGCATGTCCGGCCACAACGCGGCGAAGGCCGTCTGGCGAAGGCTGAGACAGAGATGACCACCATCACGCTGGTCCAGGGGGACATCACCCGGCAGAGCGCCGACGCGATCGTCAACGCGGCCAACTCCTCCCTGCTCGGCGGCGGAGGCGTGGACGGCGCGATCCACCGCCGCGGCGGCCCCGCGATCCTCGCGGAGTGCCGCGACCTCCGCGCCTCCCACTACGGCAAGGGCCTGCCCACCGGCCAGGCGGTCGCCACCACGGCGGGGGAGCTGGAGGCGAGCTGGGTGATCCATACGGTCGGCCCGGTCTGGTCCGCCACCGAGGACCGCGCACACCTGCTGGCGTCCTGCTACCGGGAGGCGCTGCGGGTCGCCGACGAACTCGGCGCCCGCACCGTCGCGTTCCCCGCCGTCTCCACCGGCGTCTACCGCTGGCCGATGGAGGACGCCGCCCGTATCGCGGTGGAGACGGTACGGGCGGCGGAGACGGCGGTCGAGGAGGTCAGGTTCGTGCTGTTCGACGAGGCGGCCTACGAGGTGTTCGCCCGGCGGATCCGGTGACGACGGTCGTGGCCGGCACCCGTCTCGTCCGAGTCCCCTGTCCAGTCGCGCCGAATGTGCCGGGTCCGAGCGGGAGACGCCGGCACATTCGGCCCTTCCGCCGGGGCTGATCCTGCGCGACCCGGACCGCGGCTGTCGGTCTTGCCGGTCCGGCCACGTGGATCCTCCGCCTGCTCTGAGTGAGTCAGCTCGAGCCGGTGAGCTGCCGGAAGGACCGCTGGTGGCCCACCTCGTCGCCACCGGCCTCGCGGAAGAAGTCCGCTGCGGTCGTGTCGCCTGCTTTCTGGGCCTCGTCTGCGTACCGCGTGTACATGTTGATCGCTTCCTGTTCCGAGGCGATCGACGTCTTCAGGTTGGTGGCTTCGGAATTGACGTAACCGGCGGCGTTGGACAGTCCGGCCCAGTTCTGGTAGCGCTCTTGCGCCGCCAGGGCGGAGAACAGCGCGGCCAGCCTCGCCTGCCCGGTGTTCACCGCGGTCTGGGCATGGGACTGGTACTCCGCCCAGTTCCGTGCGGCTGTGGACAGCGCGGAGTTCGAGTCACCGGTCAGAACGTTGTAGAAACTCCCGGTGTGCAGGGGGGCGTTGCTGACCTGGACGGGGACCGTGCGGACGGAGGGAGGATCAGGGATCTTGCCCCCGCTCCGCAGGGCTGTGAGCGCCTGGGTGAGCAGGTGGGCAGCGGCGGTCTCCCGCGCGGCGGCGGCGCGCAGTTCGGCGGCCGCAGCGGAGTTCTCGGGGGCCTGCGTCGCCCAGCGGGCGTACGCTTTCGCGGCGTGCCCGGCCTGCTCAATCGCGGTCCGAACGTTGGCGGCGTTGTCGGTAGCGCTGTACAGCCCCGCCTGCGTCACTTCATGCATCCAGTGGTCCTGGTGCTCGACTTGACCCACCGTCTGCCAGACATCGGCCAGGTCCCGGCGGCCGCTCCGCAGCGCACCGTCGGCGTAGCCGGCGTACTGGAGGAAGGCCGCCGACTCGGTCTCGGCGGCGTGGATCATGAATTGCCGGCTGTCTGAGGGCGCGGCCGGTGTGGGGGAGGAGGCGGCCGGCGTCGCCGGGGCGGCGGCCCCGATCACAGCGAGGACCGCTATGGCGGGAACAACGTGACGGATGTGCATTGCAAGATCCTCTCGATCCGAGTCCTGACGATCCGAGTCCTGACGAGCCGAGTCCTGAGACGCCCCTGCCCGATCCGTCCGCAGGGTGTGAGAGACGAATGACGCAGGGCCACGGGGTCGACACGCCGGCCTGCACAAAAGGGACTCTATGGCAGATAGTGACAATCCGCCTATTGGCGCATTACTCTGCGTTATCGCTACTTCGGTCTCCGCCGGGCTGCTGGCATGGCGCCGAAGCGGCCGCGGCGTGGCGCCGAAGCGGCCGCGGCGGAGGGTGAGGACTTCGTCCCGACCGGCGAAGCGGGGGTCGCGCATATCCGCCCCGCCCGTGGCGGTCCTTGACGGACTTTTCCTGGGGGCGGTTCCCCTGGCCGGCAATCGCGGGAATGGCAGGTCGGCCCATCTTCATGTCGGATTTCCGCCAGCCCGGCCCCCGCGGATGGACGATGCTGGAGAACATGCGGAACGGGATGCACACCGACAGAGAGCGCTGCGTGCGCGCCGTCCGGTCCAAGGACGCGCGCTTCGACGGCTGGTTCTTCACCGCTGTCCTGACCACACGGATCTACTGCCGTCCGAGCTGCCCGGTCGTGCCGCCCAAGCCGGAGAACATGACGTTCTACCCGAGCGCGGCCGCCTGCCAGCAGGCCGGATTCCGGGCGTGCAAGCGCTGCCGCCCCGACACGAGCCCGGGCTCGCCCGCCTGGAACGAGCGCGCCGACCTGGTCGCCCGCGCCATGCGGCTGATCGCCGACGGCGTCGTCGACCGGGAGGGGGTCCCCGGACTTGCCCGCCGCCTCGGCTACAGCACCCGCCAGATCGAGCGCCAGCTCCTCGCCGAACTGGGCGCGGGCCCCCTCGCGCTCGCCCGGGCCCAGCGCGCCCAGACCGCCCGGCTGCTCATCGAGACGACCGCCCTGCCGATGGCGGAGATCGCGTTCGCGGCCGGCTTCTCCTCCATTCGCACCTTCAACGACACCGTCCGCGAGGTCTTCGCTCTCTCCCCGAGCGAGCTGCGCGGCCGTCTCCCCAGGAACGCGGTGATCGCCCCCGGTGTCCTGAGCCTGCGCCTGCCCTTCCGGGCACCACTCAACCCCGACAACCTCTTCGGCCACCTCGCCGCGACCGCCGTCCCCGGCGTGGAGGAGTGGCGCGACGGCGCCTACCGCCGCACGCTCCGGCTGCCGTACGGGCACGGAATCGTGGCGCTGACCCCCCGGCCCGACCACATCGCATGCCGCCTCACCCTCAGCGATCTGCGTGACCTGCCCGTCGCCATCAGCCGCTGCCGCCGGATGCTCGACCTGGACGCCGACCCGGTCGCGATCGACGCCCTGCTGCGCACGGATCCCCTGCTCGCGCCGCTGGTCGACAAGGCGCCCGGCCGCCGGGTGCCGCGCACCGTCGACGAGGCCGAATTCGCCGTACGGGCCGTGCTGGGCCAGCAGGTCTCGACGGCCGCGGCCCGCACCCACGCCGCCCGCCTGGTCACCGCGCACGGCGAACCGGTCGAGGACCCCGAGGGCGGCCTCACCCATCTCTTCCCGGCGCCCGAGGCGCTGGCCGCGCTCGATCCCGGGTCGCTCGCGATGCCGCGCACCCGCCGCACCACGTTCACCACGCTCGTGCGCCAACTGGCCGAAGGGGTGCTCCACTTGGGCGTCGAGAGCGACTGGGAGGAGAGCCGATCCCGGCTGCTCTCACTGCCCGGCTTCGGCCCCTGGACGGTCGATGTGATCGCCATGCGAGCCCTCGGCGACCCCGATGCCTTCCTGCCGACCGATCTCGGCATCCGGCGTGCCGCACAGGAGCTGGGCCTGCCGTCCACCCCGGCGGCGCTCACGGCCCGCGCGGCGGCCTGGCGGCCGTGGCGGGCGTACGCGGTCCAGTATCTGTGGGCGACCGACAGCCACCCGATCAACTTCCTCCCGGTGTAAGGACGTTCCATGAAGCAGCACACCCTTGTCGACAGTCCCTACGGCCTGCTCACCCTCGTCGCCGACGACGGCGTTCTGTGCGGCCTGTACATGGTCGACCAACGCCACCGCCCACCGGAGGAGACCTTCGGCGACCGGGACGAGGCGCCCTTCGCCGCGGCGGCCGACCAGCTGGCGGCCTACTTCGCCGGGGAGCTGAAGGAGTTCACCCTCGAACTGCGCCTGGACGGAACTCCGTTCCAGCGCAGCGTCTGGGAGCAACTGCGCCGCATCCCCTACGGCGAGACCCGCTCCTACGGTGAACTGGCCGATGCCCTCGGCAAGTCGGGCGCCTCACGCGCGGTGGGACTCGCCAACGGCAGGAACCCCATCGGCATCATCGTGCCCTGTCATCGCGTCGTCGGCGCGAATGGCAGCCTGACGGGCTACGGCGGCGGCCTCGACCGCAAGAAGCGCCTGCTGGACTTCGAAAGCGGCACGGCCCTCTTCTAGCCCCAAGGCCGTGAAGCCGCATCGACAGGACCAGCTACAAAGCCACTACCAGCATTGAAATCCTCGCGGTCGCCAGCCCTTGACGACACAACCAAGCCGCAAACTTCACGGCCTTGCTTCTAACCCTGGCGCTTGCGCCACCACCGCCGGTGTCTACGCGGCCAGCGTGCCGAGCAGCCTCGGCAGTGCCGTGCCGATGGGTTCGCGGATGATCTCGTCGGCGCGGTGGTCGTACGGGGTCGGGTCGGCGTTGACGATGACGAGTCGGGCCCCGTGATCGGCGGCCAGGCCCGCGAGGGCGGCGGCGGGCTGCACCTGGAGGCTGGTGCCGACGGCGATGAAGACCTGGCAGGCCTTGGAGATGGCGACCGCCTCGCCCAGGACGGCCGGGTCCAGGCGCTCACCGAACATCACGGTCGCCGACTTCAGGATGCCGCCGCACTCCAGGCACGGTGGATCCTCCTCGCCGGCCTCGACCCGGGCGAGGGCCTTCTCCATCGGGCCGCGGGCGTGGCACTTGGTGCAGACGACGCTGCGGGCGGTGCCGTGCAGTTCCAGCACCTTGCGGGCGGGCATGCCGGCGAGCTGGTGCAGCCCGTCCACGTTCTGTGTGATCACCCGCACGGGCACCCCGGACCGCTCCAGCTCGGCCACGGCCCGGTGCGCGGCGTTCGGCTCGGCCTTCAGCGTCCGGTTGCCGCGCCGCATCTGCCAGGAGCGCCGCCGGATCTCCGGATCGCCCATGTAGTACTCGTACGTGACGAGCTTCTCGGCCTCGGGATCCCGCCGCCACAGCCCGTTCGGACCGCGATAATCAGGGATGCCCGAGTCGGTGGAGATCCCCGCGCCACTGAGGATGGCGACAAGTGGCCTGTTCATGGGCTGAGAGTAGAACGCTCGCCTACTCGGGGCGAGCGTATATCGGGGCGTGCCCCTCGCGCGTCGGCTGCGCTGAATGGCTGCGGTCCATGTCCCGCGCACAGTGGCTGGCGGGTACGAGGGCCAGGTTTTCCGCGGAGCGCCAGAAGTTCTGGGTGGCGTTGCCGTTGGCCCAGCCTGCGTCGGCCGTGATGTCGCCGTTGATGGTGGTGTCGTCGGGGGAGAGACCGAGGCCGGCGATGGAGGTGCAGAAACCGATCTGGGCGTTGAGGCCGCTGTAGGTGCCCGGTTTGAACAGCAGGGCGTATCGGCCGGTGCCGAACTGGACCGATTCCTGCTGCTGGATGATTTGATCCGGTTTCGCCTGGATGTTGGGCGTGGAAGGGTCGAAGACGAGGACGTTGGGGCCGAGGTCGCCCCGCCAGGCAGGGCGGGCCGCCGGACGGTGGATGGGGAGGCGGAAGCCGGCGTCGCCAGGCTCGTCAGGCAAGGAGCCGACACCGCGGCTGCGGCGGCTGCACCGAGCAGGGTGCGGCGCGTGACTCTGGGCCCGGAGGATGCAGGGGCATGGGGGCGACTCTCCTGGTTCAAGAGGTGAACGTATACGGGTGGGGGAGCGCTCTCTCACCGGGGGATGCTTCATCCCAGTGAACCCAGAGTCAAGGCCTGCGGCAGTAATCCGAGGAATTTCAGGTGTCGCCGGTGTGTCCGCGTTTTAGAGTTGATCGCTCAACTCCCCTTGTGATCCGAGCCGTTGCCGTGAGGGCGGTAGGCGTAAGGGATTCCCCTCCGGTGCGCACGTCGCTTGACGCTCAGGCGTAACCGCGTTGACACTCCAGGATGGGAGAGCGCTCTCCCTGCTCCATGACCGCACGACCTCCCCTTCCCCTCTCTTCAGGAGGTCTCCATGCCGCGGAGATCGAAGATTCTGTCAGGCGCGCTGATCGCAGGTGCGCTGCTGCTGACCTCTGTCGACCTGGGTGGCGCCGCCGCAAGCGCCGGAGCGTCCACGTCCGAGAACGAAGCCGTCGTCTCGTCCGCGGCCGTCCACGAAGGTCACACCATGGCGGTGTCGACTGTGTCATCGCCAGAGGACCCGCACGGTGACGGTTACATTCCGGCGAACCCGCCGGTCACCGGGGTGACCCCGTCCACGCAGGATCCGCCGCACCGCTACTTCCACGAGTTCCAGGCCAACTGCTCGGTGTCGCACACCGCCACGGACGACCCGATCGTCTACCCGCGGCAGCCAGGCAAGTCCCACGACCACACGTTCATGGGCAACACGTCGACGAACGCAGACAGCACCACAGCCTCCTTGGACGCGGGAGCCACCACGTGTAAGGCGCCCGGGGACAAATCGGGTTACTGGATGCCCACCCTGTTCAACGGCGACCAGAAGGTGCTTCCCGTCGGCCCCCAGACGATCTACTACAAGGCCGGCGTGACCGACTACACCAGCGTGCGGTCCTTCCCCAAGGGGCTGAGGTTCGTCGTGGGCAGCCCGATGCAGAGTGCCGACGAGTTCCGCCACCACCCCGGCTTCGTAGAGGGCTGGGAGTGCGGCGACAGCTACTTCAACGTCAACTTCCCCACCGACTGCCCAAACCGGGCCGACGTCCAGCTCAACATCCGCTTCCAGGCCCCCAGCTGCTGGGACGGCAAGTACCTCGACACCCCCGACCACAGGAGTCACATGGCCTACCCCGTGGTCAAACCCGGCACCAACGACAACGTCTGCCCCGCCGACCACCCAGTGGCCGTGCCCATGATCGAGTTCAAGATGGCCTTCCCTGTCAACGGGGACCTCTCCCGATTGAGACTGGCCAGCGGGCCTAGCTACTCCTTCCACTACGACTTCTTCAACGCCTGGGACGACGCCACGCTCAAGGCACTGGTGGACCACTGCATCGTCGGCGGCCTGCAGTGCGACGCACGCGGCTACGACCAGACACACCCCGAGGCGGGCGCGGCGCTCGACGCCAACTACCAGCTGCCCTGAACGGGCCGCACCCCTCTCTCCCCGTATCCGGGCGGTTCGGTCTCTCGCCTGCCCCGCTGCGGCCGGACCGCCCACCTCCCTACCCCACACCAGAAGAGGACACCATGTCCCGATCCCGCACCCGCATCCGCACGCGCCGGCTCCTGGCTCCCCTGACCTCCGGCGTCCTGACCGTCGGCGCTCTTGCCGCCCTCCCCGCGCCCGCGGCCCACGCCGCCGGAAGCGTCGTGAAGGTGACCGGCACCCAGGGCAACTGGCAGCTGACCGTGGACGGACAGCCCTACCAGATCAAGGGCCTGACGTGGGGCCCGGCCGTCTCCGACGCGGACAAGTACATGCCCGACCTGCGGTCCATGGGCGTCAACACCATCCGCACCTGGGGCACTGACGCCTCCAGCAAGCCGCTGTTCGACTCCGCCACGGCCCACGGCATCAAGGTCATCGCCGGATTCTGGCTCCAGCCCGGCGGCGGCCCCGGCGCCGGCGGATGCGTCAACTACATTGCCGACACGACGTACAAGAACCAGGTGCTCGACGAGTTCCCCAAGTGGGTACAGGCCTACAAGGACAACCCGGGCGTTCTCATGTGGGACGTTGGCAACGAGTCCGTACTCGGCCTGCAGAATTGCTACAGCGGCGACGAGCTGGAAAGACAACGCAACGCCTACACCACCCTCGTCGACGACATCACCAAGAGGATCCACAGCATCGACCCGAACCACCCGGTGACCTCCACCGACGCATGGGTCGGCGCCTGGCCGTACTTCAAGAAGAACGCGCCCGACCTCGACCTGTACGCCGTCAACTCCTACAACGCCGTCTGCGACGTCAGGTCCGCCTGGCAGCAGGGCGGGTACACCAAGCCGTACATCGTCACCGAGACCGGCCCTGCGGGAGAGTGGGAGGTGCCCCACGACGCCAACGGCGTACCCCAGGAGCCCACGGACCAGGCCAAGGCCGACGCCTACACCCGCGCGTGGGGCTGCATCACCGGGCACAAGGGCGTGGCACTGGGTGCGACGATGTTCCACTACGGCACCGAGTACGACTTCGGCGGCATCTGGTTCAACCTGCTGCCGGCCGGTCAGAAGCGGCTCTCCTACTACGCGGTCAAGCGCGCCTACGGAGGGGACACCTCGCACGACAACACCTCGCCCGTCATCTCCGACCTGAGCGTCGAGGGCGGCGCCGGCAACGTGCAGGCCGGCCGCGACCTGATCCTGGACGTGCAGGCCACCGACCCCGACGGCGACCCCATCAGCTACGAGGTCCTCGACAACAGCAACTACATCGACGGAAGCAAGCAACTCGCATCCCTGCCCTCCACCAACCTGGGCGGCGGCCGGCTGAAGATCACAGCGCCCGACCGGCCCGGCGTGTGGAAGGTCTACGTCAAGGCGACCGAGGGCCACGGCAACGTCGGCGTGGAGACCCGCTCGATCAAGGTGGTGCCGCCCGCGGTCAACGGCACGAACATTGCGCTCGGCAAGCCCGCCACGGCCTCGTCCTTCCAAGGCGGCTACGGCGACTGCCCGTGCACCGCGGCGAACGCGGTGGACGGCAACCTCAGCACCCGCTGGGCCAGCGACTGGAGCGACCCGCAGTGGCTCCAGGTCGACCTGGGCGCGCGCACCTCATTCAAGCACGTACAACTGGTGTGGGAATCTTCCTACGCCAAGGCCTACACCATCCAGACCTCCGACGACGGCCAGAACTGGAAGACCGTGCAGACGGTGACCGACGGCAACGGCGGCGTCGACGACTTCGACGTCAGCGCAACGGGCCGCTACGTCCGCGTCAACGGCACAGCGCGCGGCACCGGTTACGGCTACTCGCTGTACGAGTTCGGCGTCTACAACTGAAGACACGGCGCGATCCTGGGGTGGGAATGCACTACGAGGGGGCGGGGATGCACGGCGCAGAGCAGTTCGATCGGCTGATCGGCAAGCTCACGCTTCAGGCGACGGCCAGACTGCTCACCGGGGCCGACACCTGGCGCACGGCGGGGGAGCGGGCCATCGACCTGCGGCCGTGGGTATGTCGGACGGACCGGCCGGCGTGCGCGGGCCGTCGTGGGACGAGCGGAGCACCGCTGTTCTGCTGCCCTCGGCCACCGCGCTCGCCGCCACCTGGGACGACCCGCTGGTCGAGCGACTCGGCTCCCTTCTCGCCCTGGAGGCACGGCGCAAGGGCGTGCACGTGGTCCTCGCGGCCAACCTCAACCTGCACCGCAGCCCGCTCGGCGGCCGGCACTTCGAGTGCTTCCCGGAGGATCCCGAGCTGACCGGCAGGATCGGAGCGGTGCTGGTGCGGGGCATCCAGGCGCACGGTGTGGAGGCCACGGCCAAGCACTACGTGGCCAACGACTCCAAGACCGACCGGCTGACCGTGAACGTGCGGGTGGGCGCGCGGGCGCTGCGCGAGGTGTACCTCGCGCCGTTCGAAGCGGCCGTGGCGGCCGACGTCCGGTTCGTCATGGCCGGCTACAACGCGGTCGACGGCGCGACCATGACCGCCAACCCCCTGCTGTCCGATCCGCTGCGGAGCGAGTTTGGGTTCGACGGCGTCGTCGCCTCTGACTGGGGAGCGGCACGGACCACCCTGGACACCGCGCGCGCCGGGCTGGACCCGGTGATGCCCGGACCGGACGGGCCGTGGGAGCAGGCGCTGGTGCGCGCCGTGGAGGAGGGACACCTCGCGCAGCACGTCGTAGACGACAAGGTGCGGCGTCTGCCGAGGCAGGCCGACTGGCTCGGCGTGCTGGGCCGGCCCCTCCCCGAGCAGCCCCCTGCCCTGCCCTCGGGCGCGGTACGGGCACTGGTATGCCGGGCGGCCGCCGCCGGCACGGTCCTGCTCGCCAACCGCGCGCGGCCCGGGAGACGGAGAGCGCTCTATGCGGTGTCGCTGGCCCGCCACTAGGGTGCCGTCATGAGCAAACAGGCCCCGACCCTGGAAGACGTCGCCCGGGAGGCAGGCGTGTCCCGGGCGACCGTCTCCCGCGTCGTCAACGGCATTCGCAACGTGGACCCGGCGATCCAGCAACTGGTGCGCCAGGCCATCGAACGGACCCGCTACGCACCCAACCGGGCCGCCCGCGCTCTGGTGACCCGGCGCGCCGAGACCATCGCGCTCGTGGTCTGCGGAGCAGGCGACCCCCCACAGGACACCCACGAAGCCTTCGCCGCCAGGGCCTTCGCCGATCCCTTCTTCGGACGGGTGGTCTCGGGAGTCATCGGATTCCTGCGCCCGCGCTCCATGCATCCGGTGCTGATGTTCGCCGAGTCGGCCGAGGACCGGCACGAGGTGCTGACCTACCTGCGGCAGGGCCGGGCCGACGGCGCGCTCGTCGTCTCCACCCACGCCGACGACCCGCTGCCCGCGCTGCTGGCCGAAGCGAACCTGCCGGCCGTGCTGTTTGCCAGGCCGGCACGCCCCACGCCTCTGAGCTATGTGGACCTGGACCATCGCGACGGCGGACGGCTCGCTGCGGAGCATCTCCTGGCGCGCGGCTGCCGCAGACCGGCCAGCGTGGCCGGCCCGCTGGCCGTGACCGCGAGCCAGGAGCGACTTGCCGGGTTCCGCGACACCATGGCCCGCAACGGCCATCCGTACCTGCCCGTCGCCGAAGGCGGCTTCACCCTCGACAGCGGCGTCGCGGCCATGGGGCAGCTGCTCGACGAACACCCGGACGTAGACGGCGTGTTCGCGGCCAACGACCTCATGGCCCAAGGTGCCTGCCAGATACTCCGCGAGCGGGGCAGGCGAGTGCCCGACGACGTCGCGGTTATCGGTTTCGACGACTCCGCCATCGCCCTGTCCTGCCGCCCCCCACTGACCACGATCCGCCAGCCGGTCGAACAGATGGCCGCCGAGATGGTCCGCATCCTCGACGAACACATCACAGGGGAGCGCCTCGAACCAACCTGCGTCGTCTTCGATCCCGAATTGATCGTGCGCGAGACCGCATAACGGACCTCTACATCGCCGGCCGTCCGCTGTGGCCGGCTGGCAGGTGCTGCCTTTGCCGCAGGGGAGCTTCCCGGGCCAGCCGTCCGTCCAGGCCCGGACGCCACGGCGGCTGCGGGGCCGGTTCCGCCGGCGCGGGCGGTCGGCGGCCGCCAACCGCGAAGAAGTCGGCGAGCGGCAGGGTGGCGGCGCCGAAGGGCTTATTGTCGCGCCTGGTGAGTCTGGTGGGACTCGCCGAGCAGGCCGACAAGCTCATCGAGTGGGGCAATACGGCGGCTGAAGGCGCCTTCGGCCTGCTCAAGGGACACCAGGAAGGCAAACAGGCCCGGCAGCAGCAAGACCATGAGGTGCGGATGGGCTCGCTCAACGGATACCTTCGTGAGCGGCAGCACTCACGCACCGTGGAACTGGTCAGGCTGGCGTCCTCGAAGGCCGTCAAGACCGCCGCCATCAGAACTGGGCTAGATGTGGCGAGGACGAGTGTCAATGCTCTTGCCGCCGATATCGTCAACCAGCGCGAGTACGAGACGAATCGTAAGCTCGCCTCGGCTTCGCGGCAGGCGGCCGTGGACCTGGAATGGCACCGGGCGCTGGTGCAGGTGGCACTTCACGACGCGCTGCGGACGCGAGAACTGGAACTGGTCAACAGCCCGTTCTCTCACACCCCCGAGGCCGTCCGGGAACACGTGGTCGAGGCTACCTGTGCTGGTCGCCCACCAAGGTGGCGCCGGCGGAGCTGGTCCGCGTGGCCGTGTCCGCTGGAGCGTGGAGGAATGCTCCCAGGCCGCCAAGGGCCAGGCCGGCCTCGACCACTACCAGCTCTGGATCTCATGGCACCGGCACATCACGCTCGCCCTGGCCTTCCTGACCGCTGTCGCCGCCAGCGCAGCCCCCGACCGACCTACCGATCCGCACCACCCCACCCGCAGCAGCGACCCGATCACACTGACCGTCCCAGAGATCCGCCACCAAGTCCCGGTCGCCGTCAACTCACCGGTCGCGTCCACGACCAGGCTGCTGCACTGGTCGATCTGGCGCAGACACCACCAGGCAACAGCCCGGCGCAGCCACTACCGACGACGATCTGCCGATGAACTCACCTGACTGAGCACCCCTGTTGGCCGCTAGAGCACCTTCCGGCATCTCCCTTGATCGTGGTCGAGACCGCGCCGGTAGAGTCGGCTGGACGGCAGAACCTGGGGGAACTGATGACGTCAGCGGATGCAGTGGGCATCGTCTTCGTTCACGGGACGCGCTTCAGCGCGGGACAGTGGAGCGTGCAGCTTGCTGCACTCCGGGACGAATTCCCGGTAGCCGCCGTCGACCTGCCCGGCCATGGGAAGCGCTCGGCTCAACCCTGGAGTCTGAACAGCGCGACCGAGATCATCGCTTCCGCGGTGGACTCGCTCGACCGTGGGCCGGCTCTGGTCGTCGGGCACTCGCTCGGCGGATACGCCTCGCTGGAGTTCGCGCGACGTCATCCAGAAAGACTGCGCGGGCTGATCCTCGCGGGAGCCAGCGCATCCACCCGCGGCCTCTGGGCAGCGCCATACCGATGGGTCGCCAAGCTGGTCCCTCGTATTCCGGCAGATCGGCTGGCCCAGTGGAACGACTGGCTGCTGCGGCGGCTCTATCTGCCGGAAGTGGTGGAGGCGACCATCCATTCCGGCTACGCCTTCCATACCCTGCCCGCAGCCTGGGACGAGGTACTGGGACGCTTCGACGCGGGCGCGATGCGTTTTGTGGAGGCTCCGGTACTGATCCTCAACGGTGAAAAGGACACCGTCTTCCGGGCCGGCGAGGCGGACTTCGCCCGCGCACATCCCCACGCTCGGGTCGAGCTGATCCCGAGAGCAAGACATCTCGCGAACTTCGACGACCCAGACGCCTTCACTGATGCCGTCCGCCGCTTCGCCCGCCAGCTCCCTGCCGCCAGCTGATCGCGCCAGCTCCGAGACCGCCTGTCTTCCCCGGATACTCCGCTAATTGCTGTGCTCGGCCACAACGCGCTGGGGGATTAGGAAACCGCACTGGAGTACTAGATCGGACAGTGCCAGGCGTCATGCGCCGGTGCCATGGGGCCTTAGCGAGGATGGCGCAAGGCCGAGCTGTGGCAGGACTCGGGCGTGCACTGCGAGGTTTGCGCTCGCGCGATGGTCCGATGGCCTGATGGTCCGGACGGAGCCCCGGAATACCAGTCATGTCCGTGGTGCTACGCCGTCACCAGCTTCGACGATGCGGCGTTCAAGGTGTGTCGACCGGGCTACATGCCGCCTGACCTTCGATGGGAGACCGCCTCAACCGAGATGATGCCGGACCCGGCCCGCCACGCTTACGGCTACCAGCGGCGGACGCTATGCGGCATCGAGAAGCCGGACATGTCCGGCTCCCCGTTCGGCATGTGGGGTGGGCTCCCTGAGGATTGCCCTGACTGTGTGACCACCGCACAGATCATCGACGCCCGGTGGCTCATAGATCGGCCCGATCACACATATCGCAACAGCATCCGAGTGGACGGTAGTGAGACCTTCTGACGAACGGGGGATTCCTCGGCGGTGATCACTTGCCTCGGGTGATCTCGATCGGTGGCAGGGCAAGTGAGGCCAACGCCGACGGGCCGGTTGCCTGGACGGAGCGGGACCGCAGGCGCTCGACTGATGGCGGCCTAGTGATTCTCAGTCCTCGTCCCGATAGATAGGCGTGAGCCGGTTCCAGACCGGACCACCAGGGGCTTGGTCATGTCATCGAGGGTAGGGCGGGTGGTCGCGCCGCGGCCAACGGGTATTCGAACGCGTTCGGGGCCGGAAAGGGCGGCCGAAGAGGGCCCCGAGCCCGGTCAGCCGACGCGGTGGCCGTTCTCCAGTTCCGCCGTGCCCGAGCCCTCGGCGAGGACGTCGAGGCCGGTCAGGACGCGGCGGCCCAGGGCTCCGGGCAGATGGCCGGTGATCTCCTCGCGCGGGACGAGGCGCCAGGAGAGCAGCTCCTCCTCCTGGAGGCGGATCGCCTTCAGGTCGTCCTCGCCGAGGACCCCGCCGTCGTAGAGGTACGCCACCAGCGGCGGCCGTCCCGTCCCGTGTACCCAGTCCACGGCGAGCAGCCGGCCCGGCTCCACGTCGAGGCCGATCTCCTCCAGCGTCTCGCGGCGAGCGCCCTGGCGCGGGGTCTCGCCGTCGTCCGACTCGATCGTGCCGCCCGGAAGCGCCCAGCCCTCGCGGTAGTTGGGCTCGACGAGCAGGACCCGCCCCGCGGCGTCGCGGAACAGAACGGCGGCCCCGGCGAGAACGCGGGGCAGGCCCGCGATGTACGTGGCGAAGTCTGGAGTGGTCATTCAGGAAGAGTAACCAGCCGCAGGTGCTTTTCCCGCGGCCGCCGGAGAGCGGGCAGCGCTACGGCTCACTCAGTGGGACCCGCCCTGCGCGAGCCGTAGCGTCCGGTCCGCGAGTTCGCTGATACGCACGCCGTCGAAGCCGAAGACGGCGCTGCGGACGGTGTCCTCCAAGGGGTTCTTCCACTGCTCCGGGATCGCCCGCGCTCCGGTGAGGACGCCCGCGAACGACCCCGCCGTGGCGCCGTTGGAGTCGGTGTCCAGGCCGCCGCGGACGGTCAGCGCGATGGTCCGGGTGAAGTCTCCGTCTCCGTAGAGGATTCCGGCGGTGAGGACCGCCGCGTTGGGGACGGTGTGGATCCAGCCGAGCCCGGCCGTCTCCGCGACCGCCGTGTCGAGCGTCTCCTCCCAACTCAGCCGGGTCTCGTGCAGGGAGATCACCCGGCGCACGGAGCGGGCGAGGCGGCTGCTCGCGGGGATCAGCGCCAGCGCCGTGTCCAGGGCGTGCCGGACCGTGGGCGCGGTGAACGCCGCCGAGATGAGTCCGGCCGCGAACATCGCGCCGTAGACCCCGTTGCCGCTGTGTGACAGGACCGCGTCCCGGCGAGCCAGCTCGGCGGCCCGGCGTGGGGCGCCCGGGCTGGTCCAGCCGTGGATGTCGGCGCGGATCAGCGCGCCGATCCACTCCTGGTAGGGGTTGTCGTACGTGGCCGTGAGCGGGGGCTTGAGACCGTTCGCGAGATTGCGGTACGCGGCCCGCTCGGCGGTGAACGTCTGGAGATACGGCAACCGCAGCAGCCACAGGTCGCCCACCTGCTCGGTGCTGAAGCCGAAGCCGTGCGTCTCCAGCAGGTCGAGGCCGAGGATCGCGTAGTCGACGTCGTCGTCACGGCAACTGCCGTGGACACGGCCGCGTACGCACTGGCGCCACTCGGGGCGCAGCTCCAGACGGTCGGTCTCGGTGGCGGGCTCGGGGAGGTAGTCGGTGAGCGGCAGGGCGGAGGCCTGCCGCAGATACTGGTCGATGCGCTCGCGTGTCCACAGGTCGCCCCGCTCGACCGGCTTGCCGAGCATGTTGCCCGAGATCCGGCCCAGCCAGCCCCCGAGGATCCGGTCGGCGAGTTCGCTGCCCGCGTGGGTCATGGCTTCGGTGTACCCGTTTGTGCGGGTGGCTGTGCCGTGTACCGGGAGTCGGACGGGCGTGGCGGTGGTGGTGTGCTCCGGCTAGTGATCTGGTCTTGAGTTCACGTTTCGCCACGTGAGGCGTCGTTCGTTTCAGATTGCAGTCTGGGCGGTGACAGCGGCCAGTCGGCTGCGGT